>DASXDA010000037.1:0-28926 GCA_036490875.1 Solirubrobacteraceae bacterium | reverse complement strand
GGACCGCGGACGCGGTGAAGATCGTCCCGACGGCGTACGCGACGCTCACGCGTCAGCGCGGGCGAACTGGCTCCCGGCCCCCACTGACGGCTTTCACCTGATCCTCCGCCTGTATCAGGCCCAGCCGTCCGTGTTCGACGGCAGCTGGAAGATCCGACCGCTGATCGCCGACGGGGAGATCGCCGTGCCGGTGCTTTCGAAGCTTCTCGGAGGTCGCTGGTTGCGTCCAGCTCTCGGAATCGGCGGGTGTGGGCGTACGGACCGCGCCATCGCCCTCGTGAGCTTCGAGGGCTTCGGCGTCCTGCGTGGCCCAGGTGATGCGCTCGACGAGCTGGGCGGCGTAGTGGCCGCTCTCGAGGTTCTCGGCCACAAGGCGCTCGCTCAACATGGTGAGCGGGGCCTCGTGGCCTGGAGTGTCTGCGCGGATGATGATCTTCGGCATTTGGACTCCATTTCGGGTGATCGAGCTGTTGTCAGGTAGACGCCCGGGCGGGACTCGAACCTGCGTGCACGGCTTTGGAGGCCGCGGCCTCACCGCCCGGCCACAGGGCACGGTGCGAGGTGCCGGCGTCGTCCCTGACGCGACTGCCCGGCCGTGCCCTGAAGCACGATGCAGCGAGCCTAACAACGATCCGGGCGGAAGGCAAGTGAGTCAATTGAATTACTGAAGTTTAGCCTGGCGACGCCGGCGGCCGCCCGACACGCGTGTGCCGTCTGGTGGGGGATGCGCGACCGGTGGGTCTAGCTCACAGGCGCACCGATCCGGCTCCCGGACCACCACGCAGACCGGGCTCGCGACGGGCTCCGCGCGGCGCGCTCTGAGGGCTGAGTACCTGGTGATTGCGAGAGCCGGAAACCACCGGCTGAATGCTGACTTGACCCGTTGGAGAAGCGCGACAGGAACGACCTCGTCCGCCCGGACGGCCGCTACCGCGCTGACGGGGACGGACCGCAACAGGTCAACGGCTTCTTCCAGCTCCGCGCCGCGACGGGTGACGCACCAAATCCCCTGTGGCAATTCGACGGCTCGGTCGATCTGTTGACCCCCGCATCGCCCAGGTAGGGTCGGATAGCTATTGCGAGAGCTTGCCGAGAAGCCGGTGGAAGGAGCCGCGCAATCCCGGATCAAGCACGCGCGTGAGTTTGGGGCGCTTCCGTCGCGGGCCTGGCGGTGACGGGGCGCGGGCGCGTCCGCCACGCCTGGACGGCGACCACGAGCGCGAGCGCCGCGACCATGGAGCCGAGGATCTCGAACGTCGACTCCAGGCCGAGCGGTCCCGCAGCGAAGCCGGCGAGCACGGCCGGGATGGAGAGGGCGGCATAGGCGGCGACGAAGAAGGCTGACATCACGCCGGCGCGGTCGGTGGGCGGGATCTGGGCCGAAAGCGCGCGGAGGGAGCCGAGAAAGGCGAGTCCGAAACCCGCTCCGCCGACCACCGAGCCGACGATGAGTGCGGCTGCGGAATCCTCGGCGGCTGACAGGGCGATCAGGGCCACTCCGAGCGCGAGCGCGACGGACCCGGCGGCGGCGCCGAGCCAGGCGGCCCGGCGCCCAAAGGCGACCTGGGCGACGGCGCCGACACCGGCGAGCAAGAAGAGGCTGATCCCGGTGACCAAGTGGTTGCCGCTGTCAAACACGCGCGCCGAGAGCTCGGGTCCGAGCGCGAAGAAGAGGCCGCCGATCGAGTAGGCGGAGATCACCGCTAGCGCCGCCACCACGAAGGGCTGGCGGACCGACGACGGGACGTGGGGACGCTCGGGTGCGAGCCGGAGCCTGGAGCGCGAAGCCACCGGCTCCGGCATCAAGACGACCCCGAGCAACGCGACGGCGAAGAGGATGAAGACGACAACATAAGGGAGCACGCGCGGCGCCGGCAGGAGCTGGACGACCGCCGAGGAGGCGAGGGCCCCGAGTCCAAGCCCAGCGGCGCTGACTGCGCCGTTCGTCAGGCCGCCGCCCTCGGGATCCTGCTCGGGATGGAAGTCGAGTAGACCCGCGCTTGCGGTCCCGAGAGCGAGCCCGGTCGCAAGGCTTCCAAGCACACCGCGTCGCGTGTCGAGGACATGGGCGTAATGGAGGGCCGCGACGAGGAGTTGGATGGCTACACGGTCGGGTTCGAGCACTTCCGCGAGGATGCCGACGCCACGCCGCTGCTCAGGGGACTGCCAGACGATCGCTGCCAGAGCCCGCACTGGGGCTACGTCGTCGAAGGGAGAGTGACGTTCCGACACCCCGATCGCGAAGAGGCGCACGAGTCAGGCGACGCGTACTACGCGCCCCCGGGACACATCCCCGTAGGGACCGCAGGCACCGGGCTGATCGAGTTCAGCCCAACCGAGGAGTACAGCCGCACGATGCAGGTGCTCGCCCGCAACCTCACGGCCATGCATCCGAGCTGACCGATGAGCGAGCTCGCGACCACCGTGATGGACACGACGCCCGTAGATCTGGCGCAAGCGGCGAAGATCGAGGCGGCCGAGGCGAGCGCCTGGGCCGACCTGTTCGCCGCGGCGCCGCCTGAGTTCGCCGACGCGGCCGGATTGAGCACGCGGGAGGTCGCCGCGGCGCGAGTGCTCAGCTGGAGGTCGTCGGGTAGGCGCTACTTCAGCCGCGCGATCGGGTTGGGGTGGTCCCCCGCGACCGAGCAGGCGCTCGAAAGCATCCTGTCCGGCTACCAGGATGCTGGCATCACGATGTTCCTGCTGCAGCTACTGCCCCACTGCCAGCCCGCTCAGTACGGAAAGTGGCTGCGCTCGAGCGGGCTCGAGCCGTTCGACGCCCAGGACCGGATCGTGCGCGCCGACGAACCGCTCGTCGCACCACCCGCTGCGCCAGCCGAGAATGACCTTGCCGTCGAGCGCGTCACCGTTGAAACCGCGGACGAGTGGGCAGAGTTCCTGCAGTGCGTCTACCGCCTGGACACCGGCGGGTGGCTCCAGGCGCTGATCGGCCGGCCTGGCTGGCACCAGTACGTGGCCCGCCGGGACGAGCAGATCGTCGCAGCACGCGCGATGCAAATCGGCCAGCAGCGAATCGCCTGGCTCGGGATGGACGCCCCCGTCCCCGGGCTCACCACTGACGACTACGCCCCCGATGCTGCGATCTGCGCCGCGATCGTCGCCGACGGCCTCCTCCTAGGAGCGCGCGAGTTCGTCGCCGACATCGAAGTGCCAGCCGAAACGATGGACACCCCCGCTTACGAGCACTTCGCACGGCTCGGATTCTCCAGGCCACACGTGCGCACCCATTACGCCCGGCTCTGACGATGCACGCTTCGATCTGGAAGTTTGAGGGCGACCCCGAGGACCTCCTGGATTCCGGGCGCTCCGACGCCGCCATGGATTGCCCGAGCCATCCGAGCTGACCCATCACCCGCCCCCGGACACGGCCACGGACCACCTCTGAGCATCGGCTGATTGCTTTACGCTAGGTTCACGACAGGTCGCATACGGACCGCTGCTCGAGCTGATGGTCGCTGAGGCGCGCACGCGGCTACGTTCTTAGAGACCTCCGATGAAGCAATACCAGGACATCACCGACCCGTCCCTGGCCAAGGCGCTGGCGCATCCGCTGAGGACGAGGATCCTGGCGGCGCTCGATGATCGCACCGCGAGCCCGAGCGAGCTCGCGCAGGAATTCGAGGCGTCGCTCGGCGTCGTCAGCTACCACGTGCGACGCCTGCACGCGCTCCGTTTCTTGAAGCTCGTCAAGAGCGTGCCGCGGCGGGGTGCCGTCGAGCACTACTACACCGCCGTCGCCAAGCCGCGGATCACGAGCCAGACCTGGGAGGTGACGCCGACGATCGTCAAGCAGGCGGCCGTCGGCGCCGCACTCCAAGAGGTGGGGCTTGCGGTCAACGAGGCGGCAGCTTCGGGGGGGTTCGAGCAGGCGCAGGCGCACCTCTCGCGCAACCCGGTCACCGTCGATCAGAAGGGCTTTGCTCAGATCGCCGGCGAGCTCGATGCGATGATGGACCGAATCCAGAAGATCGAGGCGGAGAGCGCCAAGCGCCTCAAGGATGCGGAGCCGCTCGAACGCCAGAGCGCGACGGTCGTGCTGATGCTGTTCAACTCCCCGGCTCCGGACGATGGAGCCAGCACGCGCGCTCGGCCGCGGTCGACTCGGCGCAAGCGCACGCCGGCCAGGTCTCGCTAGCAACCCTCGCCCTCTTCGCCGGGTCGCGGGCGCGGGTGCCTCCAGCCGACCCTCCTACATTGCGCACGTAGGCTTCACTAATGAGGGAGACCGATGTAATGATGGCGGGGATCGGCGGCGGCCCGGGAGCGCGGCTGTGCGCCGCGTGCGTCTGGCTGGGTTGCGTCAGCATGATCCTGTCGCCGGGCTCGGCGCGGGGTTTGCCGCCCGGCCTCGGGCCTTTCCCGCCGCGTACAGAAGCTGCTTGATCGCCGGCATTCGCGCGCTTGCGCCCGAGCGGATATCGGCTCTGTTGGCCGGCGCGATCGAAGGCCGACCGACGATCAACACCGAGCTGAACCGGATCGCCGGGCGCTGCCGGTCCGCGGGCGCCCGTTGACGCCCTGAGCGCGAGCCCGACCAGGTCCTTTCGTGCGAGCGGCGCGCGAAGGATCGGTGCTCTGCGGGCTAGGCCGGAAGCCCGAGGCCGACCTTCGGAAACTCCTCGGCCATCTTCGCGCCGACGAGCTGGAGCGCCGACGCCGGCCGGATCAGCACCTTGAGCTCGGTGATCATGGCGCGATCGTTGAAGGTGAGCTTGTCGATCCCCTCGACATGCTTGCCCTCTACGGTCGTGGCGAACTCGAGCATCGCGACACGATCGCTCGGATCCTCGAGCTGATGGACGTACCGGAAAGCGTCGTCGAGGCCGAGCACGCGCTCGGCCGCTCGAAGCACCTTCACCACCTGCTCACGCCCCTCATACGGCTTGAACAGCACCGGGCTGCGGAACGTCGCATCCTCGCTGAACAGCTCTTCGGTGGCATCCACGTCGCCACTTTCGACTGCTGCCCGAAACCGGTCGGAGAGCATCCGGGTCAGCGAGCGCTCGCGACGTCGAGCCACCGGCTTAGGGCGTGGCGCCCGGTGTCGGTCAACCGTCCGTCGCTCCCGGTCCAGTCCCGGACGTGCAGCTCGAGCGCGAGGCCGAGCGCGTCGGTCGGTCCGGGACCCTCACCGCGGGGGACGAGCGCGTTGGTGCCCGGCTCGACCGTCCATCGCCCCGATTCGAGCGCGGCCAGCGCGACTCCCTGCTCGTCGTTCGGGAGATCCAACGGATGCGGCGCGGCGCCGGCAAGGAGATCAGAGCCCGAGGGCTCCCGGCGCGGCTCGCGCGCACGGTTGGCGAGCTCATCGCCGAGGTTCTCGGTGTTGGCGCGCAGCCAGCCGCCGGCGTTCTCGAGCCAGCTCCTTGCGGCGGACGGGTCGACGCCCATCGTGTCGGCGAGCTCGTCGAGGTCAACGTTGTCTACCGCCCGCTCGACGTACTGGCTGAGTTCGGCGGCAAGCATCCGGAGCTTTTCCTCGAAGCTGTCGCCGCCGGGTCCGTCACTCCACATGCACCAATGATGCCACCTCGCCGGCCCGGCCGGCCATCGTGCCCTACGCGGCGGCTGCGCGGGTCAGCGGAACCGACTCGCAATCCGGAAGGTCGAGCCGACGCGCGGCCGCGTCGCCGCGCGCGGCCAGCCGTTGGAGCGACGCGAGCCACGAGCGGAAGGCCGCGTTCAGATCGTTCGCGTTCGTGGCGCTGGCGAGGGCGGTTCTGAGGCGGTTCGTCGCCGCCTGGGTCTGCGCGTCGACCTGGTGGGCCTCCGCCATCGTCGACACCGCCCAGGGCGGCGTCGCGAGCTGCTGCTGGCGCTGCGAGAACTCCCGCAGCACGCGCTGCAGGCGGCCGAGGTACACGTCGAGCGACTGCTTGACCGCCGGGCGTCCCACGCGGGCGATCCCCGCGTAGGTGATGTGGACGTAGCCGAGCCGCGCGATCGCCGCCCGCGTCTGGCGGCAGAGCGCCTGGGTCGCCGATGACTACGCGGCGGTCTGGGAGGTCTGCGAGGCCCCGGTGGTCTGCGAGGCCGTCGTGGTCCCGGAGGTCTGCGAGGCCGTGGTCTGCTGCGACTTCGCCGCCGTCGACGTCGACGAGCCGCAGCCACCGATCACGAGGGCCAACGCGACGCCTGCCACACGGATACGAAGGCGCGCCGGGGCCGGCCACACGACGAGCGATCCCGGTGTCAGTCGGCGACCGGTCGCTCGGCCACGGCCTCGGTCAAGATCTTCCCGAGACTGCCATCACGCCGTATGCCTCGGATCAGCCCGTGGCCGCCCTTGGTCGTGCCGGGATGGCCGTCGAGCTCCACGACAGGAGCGTCCGCGAGTCGTTCCGGTCGCCTTGGTTCCGGGGCTGAGCTCGCTTTCGATCCGGCGCCCGGATTTGAAACGTCAGACCGTCGGGGCAGTTGCGACCGGCCCCGAGATCGACTTCCGCGCCCTGGTCCGCGCGCGTTCCTGGCCCTCAGGAATCACGCGCCTGCGCAGACCATACTCGTATACGTAGTAATCGAGCTGCATCGTGTGGCGCGGACGCTTGCTGTAGTGACGGGTGAAGCGGAGCTCGTCCGCGTGGATCTCGCGCTCCATCTCGCTCGGCTCCGGCGGGGCCCAATCTCCTCCCAGCCATCGGCCGGCGAGCTTCGACTGACACTCCGCAAAGGGGAAGATCGTCGGTATCGCCTGGCCGAACCCGATGAAGCAGAGGTCGTCGAGGCCGGGCTTGAACATCCGCTTGTACAGGGGCAGCACGTTTCCGGGCGCGGAGACGAACTCCTGGTCGAAGAACGGGAAGGTGATCTGGTAGCCGGTCGCGTACACGATCACGTCGACCGGCTCGACGCTGCCGTCGATGAACCGGACCCGATCGCCGAGCAGCTCGGCGACGTTCGGCTTGGCGACCGCGTCGCCGGACCCGAGCCGTAGCAGCAGCTCGCTCGACACCGTCGGGTGCGCCTCGAGGAAGTGGTGGTTCGGAGTCGGCAGCCCGAAATCCTCCATCCGACCCGACACCAACCGCGGCAGGAAACGCGCGAGCCGTCGCTGGAGACCGAGCGGGAGCCGCGGGTTCGTCTTGAACACCTGGTCGGCCGGCCGCCCGAACACGTACTTCGGCACCACCCACGCCCCGCTGCGCGTGGAGATGAACACCCGCTCGGCGATCCCCTTGCGGGCGAGCTCGGACGTGATGTCGACCGCGCTGTTGCCGATTCCGACCACGAGCACGCGCTTGCCGGTCAGCTCGAGCGGATCTGCCGGATCGATGTAGTGGTGGGAGTGGAGCGTGGGGCCGTCGAACTGGCCCGAGAAGTCGGGGTACGACGGATCCCAGTGGTGCCCGTTACAGACCAGGACCGCGTCAAACCGATGCTCGGCTCCGTCCGAGCTCGTGATCCGCCAGCCACCCCCGTCCAGCCGCTCGGCACGCTCGACGGCGGTGTTGAAGCGGATCCGGTCGCGCAGCCCGAACCGGTCCGCGTACTCGCACAGGAACTGCTTGATCTCGGTGTGGTGCGGAAAGTCCGGGTAACGCGCATCCATCGGGAAGTCGGCGAAGCTGATCGCGTTCTTCGAGGTGTCGATGTGCAGCGAGCGGTAGGCCGACGACCGTCCGTTGGGGTTGCGGAAATACCAGTTGCCGCCGATGTCGTCCGAGGCCTCGAAGCAGGTATGCGGGATGTTCCAGTCGCCCAGCGACTTGACCGCCGTCAGCCCGCTGACGCCGGCTCCGATCACGCACGTATTCGGCTGCTCGAACACCCGGACGTAGTGTATGGATCGGCTGGGAGCCGTTCAGGAACCGGCGCGCCGGATGATCACCGGGACCGAGACCTGGTGTGGTCGCAGGCGCCGATAGCCGACGACGGCTTCGTACCCGGCGCCAGCCGAATCCTGGTCGTCCGCAGCGCCCTGACGCGTGGCGCCAGGTAGCGCGTCAGCCGGATCGCGAATGTCTGCCGCGCGTGGCCCCGGTCCGCGAACGTGAGGGTCGAATGCCGTCGATCCAGCGATGCGCTGACGGTCGATGACGGGGTCAGACCGAGCGCGGCGAGGGTGAACCGGAGCTAACTCAAATCTCCGCTAGAGGTGGCTCGACGCCAGGCTCGCGCGTCGGCGCTCCGGGCTGTCCGGGCTCGGGGGTACGGTCAGCCCGCGATGAGGTGGCCCAAGCGCATCCCGGTCCGCTGGGTCGTCGCGGTCTACTTCAGCTTGGGTCAGGTGTACGTCTGGTGGCAGTACGCGGTCGTGACGCCCGGGCACACGCGGACGCCGGCCGAGGTGATCGCTCCGACGGTCCTGGAGATCGTCACTGCGCTGGTGATCGCCGGCTACGTGATCCTAGAGTACCGGTCGCTCGTCTGGGTGATGCTCGCGACGCTGAACGCGATCGTGCTGCTGATCGTCGACTTCGCCACCTGGTACGTCTCAATCGGCACGGCGACGAACTGGGCCCCGCATCTGACGCGCTTCGATGGGCTCGCCGTGGCGCTCGGAACGTTCACGACTGCGGGGGCTCCGGGGATCGTCCCGCGGTCCGAGCTGGCGCGCCACATCGTCACCACGCAGCTTGTTGTCGACATCATCGCCGTGATCGTCCTGTTCGGGCTGTTCGTAGGCAGGATCTCGAGCCGGGCGGGCACGACCGCGGCGAACTCAGGGATGCTTCGGCCGCCGAAGCCCGCCACCACGCAGGCCGGACAGGACTAGGATCGCGCATGCCGAGCCGCCGCTCGCAGCCCACAATTCCTTCTCACGGCGTCTTGATGCGCCGTTAGGATTCGCGGCGGGGCATGGCAACCGTTCTCTACCGGCTGGGCGCCTGGACCTTCGATCACCGGCGCGCGGTCGTATTGATCTGGGTCGGGGTGCTGATCGCGCTGGGCGCGCTCGCGGCCGGGCTCGGTGGCAAGGTCAGCAACACGTTCACGGTGCCCGGCACCGAGAGCCAGCGTGCGCTCAACCTGCTGAACCGGGAGTTCCCGGGGACGGGCGGCGCGACGGCGCGGATCGTGTTCGCGGCGCCTGCCGGCCACACGCTTGCAGAGCCGCAGTACCGGTCGGTGATCCTGCCGACGATCCGTGCGGCGCAGCGGGTGCCGCAGACGGTCGGCGGCGCGCAGGCGTTCCGCCAGAGCTTCCAGATCTCGAAGGATCGCCGGATCGCGTTCGCGGACCTCCAGTTCGCGGTTCCCGTCGACAGGGTCTCGAACTCGACGAAGGCGGCACTGGAGAAGGTCGCGGCACCGGCGCGTCGCGCCGGGCTGGTGGTCGCCTACTCCGGGGGCGTCGTCACGACGCACTCGAGCGGGGAGGGAATCGGCGAGATCATCGGGCTGCTGGTGGCGTTCCTCGTGCTCGCGATCGTGTTCGGAAGGTTCCTGCCCGCGACGCTGCCGCTGATCACGGCGATCGTCGGCGTCAGCGCCGGGCTGCTGCTGATCAACATCCTCGCGAGCGTCGTCGACGTGTCGTCGACCACGCCGACGCTGGCCTCGATGCTCGGGCTCGCGGTCGGGATCGACTACGCGCTGTTCATCCTGTCGCGGCACCGGCAACACCTCGCCGATGGCCTGGAGCCCCGCGAAGCGGCAGCCCGTGCGGTGGCGACGGCCGGTGGTTCGGTCACGTTTGCGGGGACGACGGTCGTGATCGCGCTGCTGGGACTGCTGGTAGTCGGGATCCCGTTCCTGAGCGTGATGGGCCTCGGCGCTGCGGCCACGATCGTGATCGCGGTGCTGATCGCACTGACGCTGGCGCCCGCGCTGCTCGGCTTCAGCGGCGCCCGGCTGCGCAAGGGCAAGAACATCGATCCACGGACGTCGATGGGCCACCGCTGGGTCGAACTCGTGGTCCGTCATCGCATCATCGCGGCGCTGGGCGTGGTCGTGATCTGCCTCGCGGTGGCGATCCCGGCGCTTCACATCCGCTTGGGGCTGCCCGACGACGGAACCAAGAACAAGGACACGACCGAACGGAAGGCATACGACCTGCTGACCCAGGGGTTCGGGGCCGGCTACAACGGCCCGCTGCTGCTCGTGGTCACGGGTAACGGCCAGACGCCGCAGCTCGAGCAGCTCGGATCGCAGCTCGTGACGGCCACTCAGGGGCTGAAGAACGTCGCCCAGGTCTCGCCGCCGATCCCGAGCCCGAACGGGGAGGTCGTGATCGTCCAGGTCACGCCGAAGACGAGCCCGCAATCGGAGGCCACCAAGACGCTCGTTCAGGACATTCGCGCCAGGGCCGCGCCGCTGAGCAAATCCGGCCTCAGCGTGCTTGTGACGGGGACGACCGCGATCAACATCGACACCGCGGACAAGCTCGCGCAGGCCTTGCCGGTGTTCCTGCCGCTGATCGTGATCCTCGCCCTGATCGTGCTGCTGCTGGCGTTCCGCTCGCTGCTGGTGCCGATCAAGGCCGTGCTCGGATTCCTGTTAACGATCGCGGCGGCGTTCGGCTTCGTGACCTGGATCTTCCAGGACGGGCACCTCAACAGCCTGCTCGGCGTTCCAGCGACGTCTCCAGTGACGAGCTTCCTGCCGATCATCATGATCGCGATTCTGTTCGGCTTGGCGATGGACTACGAGGTATTCCTCGTATCGCGGATGAAGGAGAGCTACCTGCGCTCCAAGGAAGCCGTCCCGGCGGTGGTCGAGGGCTTCTCCGCCGCCTCGCGAGTCGTGACGGCCGCCGCGATCATCATGTTCAGCGTGTTCGCGAGCTTCGTGACGAGCGACGATCTGGTCGTCAAATCGTTCGGCGCGGTGCTCGCATTCGGCGTGATCATCGACGCCTTCCTGGTGAGGATGACGCTCGTGCCCGCCGTCCTCGCGATGCTGAAGGACCGCGCCTGGCACCTGCCCGGCTGGCTCGACCGCCACGTGCCGGACCTCGACGTCGAGGGCGAGCATCTGATCGAGCAGCTCGACCGAGAACAGCCGCGGCCCTCCGGGGATGCGGCCGCCGAGCCGGCCCCCGCCGGCTAATCGGGCAGCAGCGGTACCCACGGCCCCGGGTCGCGGCCGACGAGCGTGCCGCGCGTGATCGCGCCTGAGCCGAACCGGTCGTGGATCTGATCGAGCGTCTCGTCGAGCTCGCGGACCCGCTCGAACGGCAGCCGCAGCTGGGTCCCGCCCTGGTCCGAGAGGTTCGTGAGGGCGACCCCGATCAACGTCAGCCCCCGGCTCGAGATCGCCGGCATCGACAGGGTGAGCAGCCCCGTGGCGAGCGCCAGGATCGCGTCGGTCTGGGCGGTCGAGTCGAGCATCGTCGAGGACCGGGTCGCGCGCGAGTAGTCGGCGAACCGGAGGCGCAGCACGACCGTCCGGCAGACGCGCTTCGCGGTGCGCATCCGGCGGGTGACCCGGTCGACCAGGATCATCAGCACCGCGTCGAGCTCTTCGCGGGGCCTCGGCCTGCGTCCGAGTGCGCGCTGGGCGCCGATCGACCGGCGGCGCGTGCGCGTGCGCACGGGACGGGGGTCGCGGTTGTGCGCGAGCGCGTGTAGGTGACGGCCGGCGGCGCGACCGAGCATCGCGACCAGCGCCGCCTGCTCGAGCTCGGCGACCTGACCGACGGTCTCGATCCCCCGCGAGCGGAGCTTTGAAGACGTGACCTTGCCGACGCCCCACAGCCGCTCGACCGGCAGCGGGTGCAGGAACTCGAGCTCGGACTCGGGCGCGACGACCAGCAGGCCGTCGGGCTTGGACACCGCGCTGGCGACCTTCGCCAGGTATTTGGTGCGCGCCACCCCGACGCTGATCGGGAGGCCGACCTCGTCGCGGACCTCGCGCCGCAGCCGCGCGGCGATCGTCGCCGGCGTGCCCGAGATCCGCTCGAGCCCACGGACGTCGAGAAACGCCTCGTCGATCGACAGCGCCTCGACCACCGGCGCCGTGCGCTCGAACACGCGGAACACCGCCTTGCTCGCGTCGCTGTACGCCGACATGCGCGGCGGGACGACCGCCGCGCTCGGGCACAGCCGCCGCGCCTGCGAGCCACCCATCGCCGTCTTCACGCCGTACGCCTTGGCCTCGTAGCTCGCGGCGAGCACGACGCCGGCGCCGACGATCACCGGACGGCCGCGAAGCCTGGGATGGTCACGTTGCTCGACCGACGCGTAGAACGAATCGAGGTCGGCGTGGAGGATCGCGGCGGTCTCGTACACGAACATATGTTCGTGTACGCGCCGGACGCTTACGGGTTGGCCGCGAGCGCGTCCATGTAGGTGCCGTAGCCGCTGCCGCTGCTCCAGCCCCTGAGCCCGGTCGCCTCCTCGATCGACGTGCCCTCATTCCACTCGTTGAACGTCGTGATCAGCTGCCAGGTCGCGCCCGAGGCGACCAGGTCGGCGACGTTCTGCTTCCAATCCTTGGGATCGCGCGGGAGACAGAGGTTCGGGTACGTGGTGTCCGAGCCGAGGCAGACCGGTGACCGGTCGTAGTACGGATAGAAGCCGGGGGAGATCGTGAACGAGGAGTCACCGGTGAAGGCGTTGCCCCCGGTCGACGCGGTGCCGATCTCCCGATGCTCGAGACCGTCGTAGTAGTGCCACGAGTCAGGCCGGATCGGGCACAGGGACCATCCAGGGACGATGCTGATCGACAGGTAGGCGCCGATCCCGACGTTCGCCCGCTCCCACTTCGAGACCACGCTGCATCCCTCGCGCGTATAGCTCGCGTACACGAACACGACCATCCTGCCGTTGACCTTGAGGAAGCCAGGGTCGTGGGAATAACGCCGGCGGATGTACAGCAGGTCCTTATGGATCCGGTACGCGCTCGGCTCGCTCGACTGCTCGAGCTCGTAGTAGATCGACCACTTGAACGGCGTCCCGCGAGCGGCGGAGAGGAGCGCGGGCATCGCCCGGTCCTCGCGGCTCCCCGGCCCCCACCACGAGGCGATCCCGGCGGTGATGTGGCCGTAGAGCATCGCGCGGATCTGATCGGAGATCACCGCCGAGCTCGTGGAGCTGTACTGGCCGAGGTTCGGCGAGTACTTCGTGCACGGCGGAGCGCCGCACGAGCTCCAATGCGTCGGATACCACGGATAGAAGAAGGCGGCGCGGACCGGCCCGAAGCGGGCGGCTCGGGCCGGGCCTCCCGCCAGCAGCAAGAAGCAGAGGGCGAGCATGCACGCAGCGATGAGCGACCGATGCGGTCGCCTGACGCCGGTCCTCCCGCTGAGGCGCACGTGCAACAGGGCGCGGGTGTTCTAGCAGAACGCCCGCGCCCCTCGCTTTGCGGTGCTACGACGACGGAATCGGGGAATCGGTGCCTGCTCCCGCGCAGTACCCGGTCCCCTCGTTTGCAGCATTGCTCCACAGTGACTGGACCGCGAAGCGTGCGCCGGTGTTGCCCTTGATGTTCCCGAGCGCGCCCGCAATCGGCTCGGGCGGGGCGGTGGCGGTGAGCAGGTTCTCGCCCACCCACGCGCACTTGTCGCCGTTCTCGTTGGCGTCAAGCGTGTCGTACCAGCCGCCAAGGTGGGTGCCGGCGGAGCCGACGACGTCCTCGGCGCCCGGGTCGGTGACGGTCTCCTCGATCTCGTGTCCGGTCACGATCGAGAAGCCGTCGAGCTTGCCGCGGGCGTCGGCGTTGACGGCGTTCTCGCCGCAGACGTTCGATCCGCCCGAGTTGATCGCCAGCTGGTAGGGGATGTTGCTGTACGCGATCCCCTTCTGCTCGTGGCCGTAGGCGTTTGACTCGACACCGGGGTACATGTAGTCGTGGAACGCGCAGTAGCCCTGTGAGAGCGCGTTGGGATCACTGAGTCCGGGCGGCTGGACGATCACGATGTTCGAGTCGGCGAGGTCCGTGATGCCGAAGTGCGCGACGGCGGCCTGGGCCTCCTTGCCGAGCACGGTGAGCGTGTTCGTCGGGCCGGCGGCGTTGCTCAGCGACGTCTTCGGAAGCGTGTTCCCGTTGCTGTCGTCGACCCAGATCCCGGCGAGCTGCTCGCTGGGGTTCTTGATGAACTGCTGGGTGCCCGACGCACTCGTCTGGTAGTACTGCCTCTGGACGCCGGCCCAGTTGGTACCGCCCATCTGCTGGACGAAGTCAGCCACGTACTTGCCGGCGCCATCGGGATCGCATCGGAGCGTCCCGCGGAACGACGCCTCGGCGAGCGTCTCGCCCGCGCACTTGGTGCCCTTCGGCCAGGCTCCATTCGCGCCCCAGCCCCAGTACACGAGGTACTCCTTGGGTGTCACCTGGACGCGGCCGCCGTAGTACGCCATGTTCCCGGGGAACGGAAGCGTCGTCGCCGGGGTCTCGGGCAGCGGGGTGCACGATTGGGACGGGTACTGCGGGCACGGCGGCGGCGGCGGATTGATCGCCCGCGCCGCGCGTTGCTGCGAGATCTCCTTGGCGAGCGTGGGCATGAAGATCGGGTGCGCCAGCGCGCTCGCGGCCGCCAAGAGCGTGATTGCGACGGTGAGGGCCGCGGTCCCCGCGACCGTCCGAAGATGCTTAGTCAAACTGACTCCCGTTGTCCTTGATGGGATCGCCCGGCGCTCGCCGGGCGCCTACACCCAGACAACGCACGGGCGGACTGAAACTGGCGGTCTCCGGGTATCCGATTCCCATGGAGGCGCCGTCTGCGAGATCGGCTGTACGCAACCCCGTGCTGCACTACCTGATGATCGTCAAGGCGGCCAGGGACTTCGGCCTGCCGGAGACCGAGATCGAGGCCGTAGCGGGGCGGTTCGACCCGCTACGACCCCGATGCGGGGAGCTCGCCGACGCGCTAGCCGATCTGATCCTCGCTCGGCGACAGGCCTGAACCAGTGTCCTAGCCCGCCGCGGCCGGGTCAGCCGCCGGCACCGGCCGACGGCGGGATGTTCTGGTTCAGGTGGAACACGTTGTCCGGGTCGTGCTCGTCCTTCAGTGCGACCAGGCGCGCGTACTTCTCGGGCCCGTATGTCGAGCGCACCCGTTCGTCGCCTCCGTCGGAGGTGAAGTTCAGGTAGACGCCCGTGGTCGTGTACGGGGCGAGGTCTTCTGAGAGACCTTTCGCCCACGCGACGTGGCGGTCGGCCGTCTCCTGGTCGGGCTCCATCCACAAGGCCAGCGCGTGGTAGCACCACGGCACGTCCCGGCGGCCGAGCGCGGTCTCATGCTCGTCGACCTCGGCGACCGCGCCGCCGAGTGGCTCGAGCAGGAGCTGCACCAGCGGTCCGGGCCGGCGGGCGCCGTGGTCGGCGAGCCGGCTGATCGCCTCGTCGGTGAGCTCCGGGAGGAACTCCGCCTTCATGTACCCACGGGTGCCGTGCGGGCCGCCGGCGTCGAGCATCGACTGCAGCGCCGTGTACGGCATCGGCTGGACCATGTCCATCACCGGCGCCATGACCTCCCTGATCGGAGCGACGACGCGCTCGCCCTCCGCGTGATCGCCCGTCCAGCAGATGATCGCGCCGAGAATCGGCTTGAAGTGCATCTCGGGGGGCACGAACGGCTCGGGAGGAGCGCTGATGAACGCCAATCCGGCGCCGAGGTCCGCGGGAGCGTCGCGCATGTACTCGCGCATGAACCGGAGCGTCGCCTCTGCGTGGTCCGGCAGCGCGACCAGCATCCCGCCGTAGATGATCGGACCGACCTGGTGCAGGCGGTACTCGAACGTCGTCACGATCCCGAAGTTGCCGCCGCCGCCGCGCAGCCCCCAGAACAGCTCGGGATTCTCCTCGGCGCTAGCTCGCACGATTCGTCCGTCGGCTGTCACGAGCTCGACCGAGATCAGGCTGTCCGCGGTCAGGCCGCACTTGCGCTCGAGCCATCCGCTGCCGCTGCCAAGCGTCAGCCCGGCGATCCCGGTCGTGGAGAACCGTCCGCCCGTCACCGCCAGCCCGTACTCCTGGGTCGCGGAGTCGAACTGGGCCCAGGTCATGCCCGCCTGGGCGCGAGCGATCCGCGCCTCGGGATTAATCTCGATCGCGTTCATCTGCGAAAGATCGACGACGATCCCGTCGTCGCAGCTCCCGTGTCCGACGGCCGAGTGCCCGCCACTGCGGACGGCGAGCTCGAGCCCCGTCTCGCGCGCGAAGTTCACCGCCGCGACCACGTCGTCGACGCCCCGGCATCGGGCGACCAGCGCCGGCCGACGGTCGAACAAACCGTTCCAGACCATCCTGGCGTCGTCGTAGCCCTCGTCCCCGGGCTGCAGCAGCACCCCGCTGAATCGTGGCGAAAGATCCTCAACTGCCCCTGCGAGTACCGTGCGCTCCATGCGCCCCTCCTTCGATAGAGATCCCGGCCCGACCCCATGACCAGCCCACGCGATTCTGGTGATCGGCCGACCGGGTGTCAAGGACGGCGGCGGTGACGAGGATCGAGCTGCCGGGCCGGGACCTGACCGGACTGCGGGCTGACAATCCGGGGCCGTTCACGCTGTCAGGGACGAATTCGTGGATCGTCGGCCGCGCTCCCTCCTGGTTGATCGATCCGGGCCCGGCGCTACCCGCTCACATCAACCAGCTGGCCGCGGAGATCTCCCGCCGGGGAGGGCTCGCCGGCATCGCCCTGACCCACGATCACCCCGATCACGCCGAGGCCGTCGGAGCGATCCGCGAGCGGTTCCCGTCGGCGGTCCTCGCAGGCGCGCGGGGGGAGGTCGACGCCCGGTTGCGGGGCGGCGACCGCTTCGGTCCGCTCGAGGCGGTCGAGACTCCGGGCCACGCTCCGGACCACCTGTCGTTCGTCTCAGGGCCGGTCGCGTTCACCGGAGATGCGGTGCTGGGCGAGGGCAGCGTGTTCGTGTACCCGTACCCGGGAGCGCTGGCCGCGTACCTCGACGGGCTCGCGCGGCTCCAGCAGCGCGAGCTTGAGCTGCTGCTGCCCGGCCACGGGCCGCCGGTCCACGAGCCGGCGGCGAAGCTCGAGCAGTACGTCTCACATCGGCTCGAGCGCGAGCGCCGGCTGCTCGCCGCGCTCGACGCCGGAAAGCGCTCCGTCGACGAGCTGCTCGACGACGTCTGGGACGACGCTCCGCCCGCGCTTCGCCCGGCCGCCGCGTGGACGCTCGCGTCGCACCTGGACAAGCTCGAGGCGGAGGGAAGGCTGCCCGCCGGCGTAGAACGCCCTAGTGCACCGTCCAGCAATTAGGGCACACATGCACCCCAATCACCGGCCGGCACACTGAGCTCAGCCAGTACCCGCGGCGAGTCTCCGCCGCGCGAGCTCCATCGCGGCGGTCAGCGGCGTCGCGCTCATCGACTCGGCGTCGTCGAAGATCCGCCCGAGCGTGTCGTGAATGCCGCGGACGCGCCCGCGAGCAGCGGCGGCGCGGTATCCGCCGAGCTCCTCGGCGATGTTGATCAGGCCGCCTGCATTGACGACGAAATCGGGGGCCCACAGGATCCCTTTCGCGGCCAACACGTCTGCGACCCGGTCGTCGGCGAGCTGGTTGTTCGCCGCGCCGGCGATGACCCGGCACCGCAGGCGCGGCAGCACCTGCTCGTCGAACAGACCCCCGAGCGCGCACGGCGCGAGGATCTCGACGTCGGCCCCGGCGGCCCGTTCGGGCGCGATCCAGCGTGCGCCGAGCTGCTCGGCGAGCCGGCGCCGGCCGGGCTGGACATCCGAGACGGTCAACTTCGCGCCGGCGCGGTCCAGGCGCCTCGCGAGCCGCGAGCCGACGTGACCGAGCCCGATCACGCACACGCTCCGGTCCCGCAGGGAGCCGCTCGAGAACACCCGCTCGCAGCAGGCCCGGATCGCGTACTCGACCCCGAGCGCAGTCAACGGGCTCGGGTCGCCCGAGCCGCCACGGCTCCTCGCCAAACCCACGACGTGCCCGGTGCGCTCGGCGATCACCGCCATGTCCCGACTCGAGGTGCCCACGTCCTCGGCGGTGATGTAGCGGCCGTGCAGGGCCTCGACCGTGTCGGCGAAGTCGAGCAGCGCGGCGTGGCGCCGATCCGAGGCCAGCGGCCCGTGCGCTGGCGCCATGATCACGCCCTTGCCGCCCCCCAGCGGCAAGTCAGCGACCGCGGCCTTGTACGTCATCGACCGCGACAGGCGCAGCGCGTCGCGAAATGCCTCGCGGGAGTCGTCGTACGCCCACATCCGGCAGCCGCCGAGGGCCGGCCCGCGCACCGTGGAGTGGACCGCCGCGAACGTGAACAGCCCCGAGCGGCGGCCACGCCGCACCACGACCTCTTCGTGATCGAGCTTCTCCGGGTAGCGGTCGATCGTCCTACTTCGACGAGCTCGACGTTGTGGATCCCGACTGGCTCGTGCCGGTCGTGCTGCTCGTGCCTGTCGTGGTCCCCGAGGAGCCGCTGCCCGTGCCGGTCGTCGTCCCGGTTGTCCCGGTGCCGTTCGTGCCGCCGCCGTTGGTGGTGTTCGTGGTTCCGCCCGTCTGGGAGCCGGTGTTCGATCCGGTCGACGTGCTGCCGTTCGTCGCAGCCGTGCCGCTCGTCGTGGACGTGACTCCGGCGCCCGGATCGGTGGTCGAGTCCGCGCCGATCGACGCCGGCGTAGTCGTGGTCTCGGCCGGCGGCGTCGCTCCCGAGGTCGTCGTACCCGACGCGACCGGGGGACTCACCGGCGGCGTGGAGGACGCGGGCGTCGTGTGGGGCACAGGCGTCGCGGTGTTGTTGGAGTTCATCGCGGCCTCATCCGGAGGCGCGAGCGGTCGCGAACTCCGCTGGGCCGGCTTGTGCTTCGGCTTGGTCGGCGCGGTCGCCTGCGACACCGCGGCAACGGCCGCCTCCTTCGACTGCGCCAGCAGCGAGACGCCGACCGCGACGACCGCCGCTTCTTGGTTGTCGAGCGCCTGGGCGCTCGAAGCCGACGCCGAGGTGCCCATCGCCGCGGCCGTGTTAGCGACCACGACGTGCGGGGCGCGCTTCGGTTGGGCCTGCGGGGCGGAGATGACCACCGCTCCGCCGGCGGTCGCGACCGCCGCGGCCAGCAGCGTCGCCACGTGGCCGGAGCCGACCACGAATGCGCCCGAGGCGAGCACACCACCGCCGCTCGCCGCGCCGCCGGCTGCGACAACGCCGCCGCCGGCCGTCGCGCCGCTGGTCGCGGTCGCGCCGCTGCCCGCTCCGCCCGAGATCCCGAGCGCCTTCGCGAGGAGTGCGATCGGTCCGAGCGGCGCGAGCGCTGCGAGCCGGCGATTGACAAGGCGCAGTTCGCGCCTGAAGCTTCTGCACCCGGCGCAGTCGCGCATGTGACGCTTGGCCGTCGCGTTGGGACGGACGCCGCGGTCGTGGGCGCCGACCAGCTCCTCGCGGATGTCGGAGCACGCCGTGTCGCGGGCCTCGGCGGCCTGGGCGAGGGCGATCCTCGCCCGCACGAGCAGCGACTTGACGGCGGGCACGGAGGTGTCCAGCGTGCACGCGAGCTCGTTGTAGGACATGCCGCCCATCTCCCGCATCAGCAGTGCCGAGCGCTGCTGGTCGGGAAGGCGGCGGACGTCGACGATCAGCCGGCGGAGCGACTCGCGTCCCTCGGCCTCGGCGACGGGGTCGTGGATCGTCCGGCCGGTGAGCTGAAGCACCTCGGGGGCGGGTGGCATTGGCCGCCGGAGCTCGTCGATGCAGCGGTTGTGGGCGACGCGGAACAGCCACGCCCGAAGTGCGAGCTCACGGTTGCTCGAGCGAAGCCCAGAGTACGCGCGGACGAACACGTCTTGAAGCGCATCCTCGGCGTCCTGACCCCGTGGAAGCATCTGCCGCGTGTACGCGAGGAGCCGCTTCTCGTAGCGGTCGTGGATGACCCGGAACGCCTCGTCGTGTCCGGCGCGGAACAACGCGACCAACTGCTCGTCCGATCGCAGTCGCAGCAGCGGAGTCCCGATCGCGATCCGGTGACGCGCGAGCCCAGCCGGTGCTTGGAGTGTCGAGGCTTCCACGCGATGTCCCCTTACTTCACCTTAACGGAGGCCGCGGGGGAAAGTTCTCTGTTCGCACGAGAATTCTCTCAGTGGTCAGGATAACGACACCATGACATGTTTGACCTCGGTGTAGTCCTCGAGCGCGTAGGCGCTCAGATCCTTGCCGTAGCCGGATTGCTTGAACCCGCCGTGCGGCATCTCCGACGCGAGCGGGATGTGGTCGTTGACCCAGACGCAACCGAACCGCAGCGCGTTTGACACGCGCATCGCGCGGCCGATGTCACGGGTCCAGACCGAAGACGCCAGCCCGTACGGGGTGCCGTTCGCCCACGCGATCGCCTCGGCCTCGTCGGAGAACGCCTGGACGGTGATCACGGGCCCGAAGATCTCGCGCTGGATCATCTCGTCGTCCTGCCTCAAGCCGGCGACGACGGTCGGCTCGAGGAAGTACCCGGGCTGGTCGGGCTCGCGCCCGCCGACCGCGATCTCGGCGTGGTCCGGTCGGCGCTCGAGGAAGCCCGTGACGCGCTCGCGCTGGCGCGCGGAGTTGAGCGGGCCGAGGGTGGTCTCGGGCGAGCGGGTGTCGCCGAGCACGAGCCCGTTGGCCTGCTCGACCAGGCCGGCGACGAAATCGTCGTGGACCCTCGCGCTCGCGAGCACGCGGGTCGCGGCGGTGCAGTCCTGGCCGGCGTTGTAGTAACCGGTGCCGGCGATCGTCTCGAGCGCCGTCTGCATGTCGACGTCGTCGAACACGACCACGGGCGCCTTGCCACCGAGCTCGAGGTGCACCCGCTTCAGCGAGCCGGCCGCTGCGCGCGCGATCCACTTGCCGGTGTCGACCGAGCCGGTGAGCGACACCATGTCGACCTCGTCGTGGGTGACGAGCGCCTGCCCGGCGGGATCGCCGTGACCGGTGATCACGTTCAGCACTCCGGCCGGGAGGATCTCGGCCGCGTACTCCGCCAGCTTCAGCGTCGTCAGTGGCGTCGTCTCAGCCGGCTTCAGAACGATCGTGTTCCCGGTCGCGAGCGCGGGGCCGATCTTCCAGACCGCCATCATCACCGGGTAGTTCCACGGGGTGATCTGGCCGATCACGCCGATCGGCTCACGGCGGATGATCGAGGTGTAGCCGCTCACGTACTCGCCCGCGGCCCGGCCCTCGAGCGTTCGCGCGGCCCCCGCGAAGAACCGCAGGTTGTCGACCATGAACGGGATCTCGTCCCCGCGGAAGGCTTCGATCGGCTTGCCGGCGTTGTCGGACTCGAGCTCGGACAGCTCGTCCGCGTGCTCTTCGATCGCGTCGGCCAGCTTCAGCAGCGCGAGCGCCCGCTCGCCGGGGGTCTGCGCAGCCCACTCGGGAAATGCATTGCGTGCCGCCCTGACCGCGCGGTCGACGTCTTCGGGGCCCGACAGCGGGGCCTCGGCGATCGTCTCGCCGGTGGCGGGATTGACAACCGGCTCGGTCTCGCCCTCCCCGGGGTCGACGAACTGGCCGTTGATGAAGTTCTGGAGTGTCGTTGTAGTTGACATCGCGGTCAAACCTACCACCGGGGCCGCCGTCCGGAAAGGAGCGCGACGGTACTCTCTGGACGACAAGATGGACCCTGCCTCTGGCATCGGAATTCCAGTGGCGTTCGGCGCGGGACTGATCTCGTTTCTCTCCCCATGCGTGCTGCCGCTGGTGCCGGGCTACATCTCGGCTGTGGCCGGCGTCGCGCCGGATCAGGTCCGTGCCCGCAGCGTGATCGGACCGGCCCTCGCGTTCGTCGCGACCTTCTCGGCGATCTTCATCGCACTGGGACTGCTAGGCCAGCAGGCTTTGCGGGGGGCGCTCACCGGTCCGGCCGCGCTGAAGATCTCCGGGGCGATCATCATCGCGATGGGGATCCTGTTCGTGCTCGCCCCGTTCGTGCCGCGGTTCTCGCGCGAGTGGCACATCGACGCGTTGATGCAGCGCGCGGGCAAGGGCGGGCCGATCGTGACCGGCGCGGCGTTCGCGCTCGCGTGGACTCCGTGCACGGGGCCGACGCTGGGGGCGATCGTCACCGCCGCGGGCGTGTCCAAGTCGGCCAGCCATGGCGCGTTCTTGCTCGCCGTCTACTGCGCCGGCCTCGCGGTGCCGTTCCTGCTCACCGCGCTTGCGTTCGGCTCGATGACGTCGGCGTTCGCGGTCATCCGCCGCCACTACCCGATCGTGATCGGCGTCGGCGGCGCGGTCCTGATCGCGATGGGGGTGTTGATCTGGACGGGCGAGTTCACTCAGCTGAACATCACCATCAGCCACTGGCTGCAGGGCCTGGGGCTGCCGAATCTGAATTCGGATACGTAGGGGGCTGGGTTCTCGGTTAGCGGTCGCTCGCTCGCCGTTCGGTCGCCTGGGCGGGTTCACGCGACTTCAGAGCGCGGCCGCTCGACGGGTTGTCGTCCCACTGGCTCGGACTTAGGTCACCCTAATCCGCAAGCTGGTAGGCTGACGCCGGAGGCGCCCTATTAGGGCCGCCTAAGCCCCCCCAATCTCCCCGAGAGACACATGTCCTTCGCCGAAACAGTCGCCCTCGGAGCCCTCGCGGGATTCACGATCTTCCTGGGGCTGCCGGTGGGGCGGTTGCAGCTGCTAGGGGACCGCAGCCGGGTCGCGCTGGCGATGTTCGCGGTCGGGATCCTCGCGTTCATCTTCGTCGACGTGATCTCGCACGGCCTCGAGATCGTCAACCATCAGCTCGACCTGGTGAAGGGTCACCGGGGCTCCGTCGGCCATCTGATTTGGCTGGTGCTGCTGCTTGGCGGCGGGTTCGTCGCGGGCAGCGCCGGGCTGGCGGTGCTCGAGCGGCGGATCCGCCCCGCCGGGGCGCGGACGCCGCCGATCGCCGGCGGCGCCGGGCCGGCGGCGATCACCGCGACCCACGTCGAACGGCTCGAGCTCGACGCGGCGCGTCGCCGGGCGCTGCGGCGAGGCCTGACGATCGCGGCCGCGATCGGGGTGCACAACTTCGCCGAGGGGCTCGCGATCGGCGTATCGGCCCGGGCCGGCGCGATCAGCCTCGCGACGGTCCTGATCATCGGGTTCGCGCTCCACAACGCTACCGAGGGCTTCGGGATCATCGGCCCGCTCGGCGACGTGAAGCCATCGTGGAAGTGGCTCGGGCTCGCCGGATTGATCGGCGGCGGGCCGACGTTCCTCGGCTCGATCCTCGGCTACGCCGTCACCAGCGAACCGCTCGAGCTCGTCTTCTACGCGCTCGCCGGCGGCGCCATCCTCTACGTGATCGGCGAGGTGTGGAACGCGATGCGGCGCCACGGTCACCGGGAGCTCGCGCTGCTGATGCTGTCGGCCGGGTTCATGGTCGGGGTGCTGACCGATCTGGTCGTCGCGTACGGCGGGGGTTGATGCGTAGTACCCCGCGCTGCACCGGCTCGAGCGCTCCGGGCTGCTCGCGAGCGAGTGGTCGGACGGCGGCCGCAGGCGCCGCGTGTACCGGCTGACGCCGCGCGGACGCCGTGCGCTCGGCGAGCGCCGCGGCGAGTGGCGCGAGTTCGTGGCCGTGATCGACGCGGTGCTCGCGTGAGCAGGCCGTACGTCCAGACGCTATCCGACGAGCTGCGGGTCGTCGGCATCCGCGGGCGGCGGGCGTGGCGATCGTGATCGCGCCCGCCGGCGTGCTCCAGTCCGATCCGTACGACGGCGCGCTCCGCGGGGTCGCGGATGCGCTCGCGTGCCTGACGGGCTTCGCCCTGCTCGGGCGCTATCTCGGCCTGCAAGCCTGATCGCGGACAACCGCACCGCGCGCGGATAGGCTCTCCGGCCACCGTGAGCCCGACGATCCCGCTGCCACCGCACGACGCGCCGCTGGCGGGCGGGTCGCCGTTCCCGCCGATCGCCGACTACGCGTTCCTGTCGGACTGCCACACCTCTGCCCTGGTCGCGCCCGACGGGAGCATCGAGTGGATGTGCCTGCCGCGGTTCGACTCGCCGAGTGTGTTCGGGGCGCTGCTCGACCGGCTCGCGGGGTCGTTCCGCGTCGGACCGTACGGGCTCGTCGTACCGCTGTCGGTCCGCTACGTCCCGGGCACGATGATCGTCGAGACGACCTGGATGACCCCGTCCGGGTGGCTGGTCGTGTACGACGCGATGACGATCGGTCCCTGGCACCACGGACACTCGGACGAGACCTCGCACACCCGTCCCCCGACCGACCAGGACGCCGACCACATGCTGGTGCGGATGATCGAGTGCACCCAGGGCCACGTGCAGGTCGAGGCTGTATGCGAGCCGATGTTCGACTATGGGCGCACCCCGGCGCAGTGGGAGATGCACGGCGAGGACTGGGGAGCAGCGGAGGCAACCGACGGCCATGCGAAGCTGCGGATCCAGTCGGACCTGCGCCTCGGGATCGAGGGCAGCCGTGTGCGCGCGCGCCACACGATGAACGAGGGCGAGCGCCGGTACGTGGCGCTCGGTTGGGCGCACGGGCTTGAGTGCCCAACGAGCACGGACGACGCATACGCCCGGATCCAGGAGACGTCCCATTACTGGCGCGACTGGCTCGCCGGCGGGCGGTTCCCCGACCACCGCTGGCGGACCCACCTGCAGCGCTCGGCGCTCACGCTCAAGGGGCTCACGTTCGCGCCGACCGGCGCGACCGTCGCCGCCGCGACGACGTCGCTGCCGGAGACGGTGGGCGGAGAGCGCAACTGGGACTACCGGTACTGCTGGATGCGCGACGCCACGTTCACGCTGTGGGGGCTGCACGCGCTCGGGCTCGACTGGGAGGCGGACGACTTCATGCAGTTCGTCGCGGACCTCGAGCGCGACGCCGACGGCGCGCTGCAGATCATGTACGGGCTCGGCGGCGAGCGCGACCTGGTCGAGATCGAGCTCGAGCACATGACCGGTTACGAGGAGTCGACGCCGGTGCGGATCGGCAACAGTGCCTGCAAGCAGCGCCAGAACGACGTGTACGGGTCGGTGCTCGACTCGGTCTACCTGCACACGAAGATGGGTGGCCACATCCCGCAGCGGCTGTGGCAGGTGATCGAGGACCAGGTCCGGTGCGCGATTAACGTCTGGCGCGATCCTGACCAGGGGATCTGGGAGGCGCGCGGCGAGCCCAAGCACTACGTCTCCTCGAAGCTGATGTGCTGGGTCGCGCTCGACCGGGGCGCTCGGCTGGCGGAGCTCGAGGGCGATCGCAAGCTCGCGGAGGAGTGGCAGGGCGTCGCCGACGAGATCCGCACCGACATTCTCGAGCACGGGGTCTCCGACCGCGGCGTGTTCCGCCAGCACTACGAGACAGACGCGCTCGACGCCTCGACGCTGTTGGTCCCGATCGTGCGCTTCCTGCCGCCCGACGACGATCGCGTCCGCGGCACCGTGCTCGCGATCGCGGACGAGCTCCAGGAGAACGGGTTCGTGCTCCGCTACAAGGTTGACGAGACCGACGACGGCCTCCGCGGCGCGGAGGGGACGTTCCTGATCTGCTCGTTCTGGCTGGTGAGCGCGCTCAGCGAGATCGGCGAGACCGCGAGGGCCGCGTCGCTGTGCGAGCGGCTGCTGCAGCACGGCTCCTCGCTCGGGCTATATGCGGAGGAGCTGGACGGCGAGACCGGCCGGCATCTCGGTAACTACCCGCAGGCGTTCACCCACCTGGCGCTGATCAACGCGGTGATCCACATCATCTCCCAGGAGGAGTCCGAGGCCGACGGGCCGCGGCGCGATTCAGAGCAGCCCCTGTGAGCGTGCCGCCGAGACCGTCTCGCTGAGCGTCTCGAGCGCTTCGTGTCGCGGGCGCCAGGCGAGCTCGCGTCGCGCCTTGCCCGTGTCCATCAGCACCGGCACGCGCAGGCTCTCGATCCACTGCGCCTGGGCGGGCACCATCGGCATCCGAGCGATCAGCTCGGCGACCCCGTCAAGCGCACCCTCCGGAACCGGGACGCTGTACCAGCCGAGCTCGGTCGCGAGGTCGGTCATCGTCAGCTCACCGGGCCCGGCGAGGTTGTAGACGCCCGGCTCGCCCTGTCCGAGAACCGCGGCCCGGAGCGCGTCGGCGACGTCGTCGTGGTGGACGAGCTGGAACTCCACGCCGGGATCCGGGAGGACGGGCTTCAGCGCCGGGATCCGGTCCAGCGCCTGGCCGACGACGCCGGCCACGCCGGTCCCCCGCAGCAGCTCACGCGCCTGCACGTACGGGATCATCCGGATCATCGCCAGGGCGTCGGGGCCGGCGACGATGCACGGCCTGAACACGTATGCCTCGGTCTCCGAGCCCGCCAGCTCCGCCGTCAGCGCCTGCTCGAGCCCCGCCTTCTGGCGGGAGTAGTAGTGGCGGTCGGTGCCGCGCGGCGGCACGTCCTCGGTCAGCATCGGCGGGTTGTCGGCGTGGAACCCGTACGCCGCCACCGATGATGCATAGACGAGCCGCTTCACGCCCTCCTCGACGGTCGCCGAAAACACGTTGTGAGATCCCTCGAGATTGATCTTCTCGGTCTCTTTCAGCCCGCCGACGATCAGGAACGCGAGATGAACGACGACATCGGCGCCGGCGACGAGCTCGTCGATCGCCGCCCGGTCGAGCACGTCGCCCTGGCGGTACTCGGTTCTCGTCAGTCCGTGCGCGGCCGGGTCAAACGGGCGCCGGGCCATCGCCAGGATCCGCCCGACGCGTTCCGAGCGCTCGAGGCTCCGGAGCAGCGATCTGCCGATGTCGCCGGTCGGGCCGGTGACGGCCACGGTCAGGCTCGCTGCCTCGGGGGTGCCGGACGGTCCCGTCTGCGCCATTCAGCTGCGCCGCGCGAGCTCGCGCTTGGCGGTCCGGTGGAAGCGGCGCGCCTTCCCCGCGTTCTCACGCAGCAACGCCAGCCGCGACTTCGGCGCCTCGAATCCGCCGACCAGCTTGCGCGGCACCAGCGCCCAGCCGTCGTCGGCGGGTACGAGGTCGCCGCGGACCTGGAAGTTCTGCTGCCAGGTGAACTGCGGGTTGTGCAGGTGGGCGGTGACGCACGCGAGCCCCGGCTGAAGCGGGACTCCCGACGGGGCACCCTCGATCCGGATCAGCCGAGCGGCCGCGTCGGCCCGGACCGGCACCCGCACCGAGAACGGGAAGCCATCGGGACAGACGATCGACAGGACCGCCGTCGGGTAGGTGGTCCCGAGCTCCTCGACCCGCGCCGACCACGGGTTCGCGCCGCCGCTGGGATCCGTGTGGAACCGCTCCTCCTCCTCGGAGTGCCCCGAGCGGACCTCCTCCATGTGCGCGTCGTAGAGCTCCGGCTCGGCCGAGGCGTCGCCGTGCGGCCAGACGTAGACGCGCTCGGGCCGGACCCGGATGTAGATGCGCGTGAAGTACCACGAGAAGAACCGCTGGAGCGGCTCCGGGGGCATCTGCTTCGCGACCGCGGGCAGCTTGGCCGCGGACTCGCGCGCGTACCTGGCGCGGTTGGCCTCCAGATCGGCATCGTCGATCTCCGCGCACCCCTGCACGAGCACCATCGGCGGCTCACGCAAGTCACTGCCGGTCGGGTCGGAGAACAGCATCGACACCAGCGGATTGGCGCCGGCGTCGTTGGCCTTCTTCGGATATCCGAGCCCCGTCGTCACCTCGAGGCACGGACCGCCCGGCGTGTAGTACGGCGTCACCGGCCAGGTGATCGGCTGCCCGGATCCGTCGACCGTCGTCGCCTCGGTCGTGATGAACCGCTCGAACACGGACTGCACCTCGGGTGGGAGCGACGCCGTCACTAGCGGGCAGCCTACTCGTCGTACCCGGGCTCGCCGGGGAGCAGCACGCGGGCCTGCTCGCCCGACATGATCACGCGCGGCTCGACCGGCCGGATCTCGCGATTGCGCGCGTACTCGAGCAGCTCGTCGGCACTCGCGAACACCGACAGCTGCTCGAGGTGCTTGATCGTCGGAAACACGAGCAGCAGCTCGCCGTCGGCCGCCGCGCTCAGCGCCGCCGCGGGTTCATACCAGCGCGCATCGACGACCTCGCCGCCGTCGACCCGCGGCGCGGCGCCCTCCGGCAGCGGCGCGAGGAAGAACCACGTGTCGAACCGGATCTTCACCTGCGGCGGCGTGATCCACCTCGAGAACGGGACAAGCCGTTCGGGGGACGCGAGTGTGATCCCCGCCTCCTCCCCGACCTCGCGGACCGCGGCGGCGCGGAGCGCGCCCTCGCCCTGCCCTTCGTCGCGATCGACGGCGCCGCCGGGAAACACCCACGCGCCGCCCATGAACCGGGCCTCCGGGTTGCGCTTAACGAGCAGCACCTCGAGCCCGTCCGCGGCGCCCCGCAGCACGATCACCGTCGCGGCCGCCCGGGGCACCGTCACCTCGCCTAGGTTCAGCTCCTCTCCGGGGCCGGGACGGTCGATCGCCACGTGGTGACCCTACCCGCCGGGGGTGGCCGACGCTGCAGATTCCACCCGATTCGAGCGCCCGCCGCAGTGCTCGGCGCGACGCCATTCCGAGCGCAGACCACTACATTGGGCCGCGTGAAGTGGATGTGCGAGTCATGCGGGTTCATCTACGACCCCGCCGAGGGCGACCCCGACGGAGGGATCCCGCCCGGCACCGCGTTCGAGGACATTCCCGAGACGTGGTTCTGTCCCGTGTGCGGCGCACGAAAGCAGGACTTCACCCCGTTCGAGGATTAGTTCTCGCTCGTGAAGCGTCCAATCGCAGTGCTCGGCTGCCTGGCTGCCGCGCTCGGCATGGCCGCTTGCGGCGGGAGCTCGCACACCTCGACGACGACCACGACGTCGACCGTTGCGCCCGGCCCGCCCCAGCGCTCGCACCTGGTCGGGATCCACAAGATCCAGCACGTGGTCGTGATCATGCAGGAGAACCGGTCGTTCGATTCCTATTTCGGCACCTATCCCGGCGCCGACGGCATCCCCGGGCTCGCGGGCAACCCGGGACCGGTGCCGTGTGTTCCCGACCCGAGGCGAGGAGCGGCGTGCGACAAGCCCTTTCACGACCCCTCACCGGTCAACGGCGGTGGTCAGCACGGCCAGGCGGGCGCCGCGCTCGACATCGACGACGGCCTCATGAACGGGTTCGTGA
>DASXDA010000036.1:0-44527 GCA_036490875.1 Solirubrobacteraceae bacterium | reverse complement strand
TCGATTCGCAAGCGCGTCGGGGGCGCAGCGCTCGCGCTGACGGCGATGCTGGCGGGCGCGTTGGCGCTGCCCGCGGCTGTCCCGGCCGCATCCGCCGACACGTGCAATGTTCGCGACCTCACGAGGGCGTCGAAATGCCCGGGGCTCAACCTGCGGCACGCGTACCTCGCGGGTCGCAACCTCGAGGGTGAGGATCTGTCGGGCGCAAATCTGGAAGGTGCAAATTTGACGCGTGCCGATCTCCTGGCCGCCAACCTGAGGGGCGCTGATCTGAGGCACGCGATCCTCGATCATGCGTCGCTGAGGAATGCCGAGCTCGGCGGCGCCAACTTCGACCATGCCGAGCTCACCGGAACCAACTTCCTCGACGCGCGGGCGAGCGGCGCGACGTTCGTCGGGGCTCGCATGCTCCGGGTCAATTTCGATCGCGCGAACGCGACCGCGGTCGACTTCTCGTATAGCCACATCACGACGTCGCGACTGATCGTCTCGGGGTTCAAATCGACGATCTTCAACCACGCGGTTCTGAACGACGTCGACCTGCAGTCGACGGACTTTCACTTCGCAAAGTTCATCGATGCCAACCTCGAGCACAACATCACGATCGGTCGCATCAACCAGCACTTCGGCCATACGAACTTCACGGACGCCACCTTCAAGGGCGCCAAGCTCACCGGCGTTAAGTTCGAGACGCCGACGCACATCCGGGATGCGATCGACTGCAACACCGTCCTGCCGGACGGGGCTGTGGACGACCTGAATTGCTGAGTCCGTCCTAGAACGCCGCGAAGCGGATGATGCTCAAGAGCCCGACGATCAGGCAGTAGAACGCGAACGGCCGGAGGCTGCGCCCGGCGCGGAAGTACCGGACCAGGTAGCGCACGGAGAGATACGCCGTGACCGTCGTGATGACGAACCCGACGATGATCTGACCGTGGATGTGCGCTCCGGCGCTGCCGGTCAGGCTCGGGATCTTGAGCAGTCCCGCGGCGAGGATCGGTGGAGTGGCGAGCAGGAACGCGAACCGTGCGGCGTCCTCGCGGCTGAGGCCGCGCCAGAGTCCGCCGACCATCGTCACGCCGTCACGGCTGATCCCAGCGAACAGGGCGGTGATCTGCAGCACCCCGATGCGGAGGCTGTCGCTGTAGGGCATCCGCGAGATGCGGACGTCCGAGGAGTACGCGGCGGCCAGCTCCTCGGCCGAACGGGGCCCGCCGTGACGGCCCGCCGCGACGGCCCGGGAATCAGGCTCGCCAGACCCTCCGGCGATCGGCGCCGCACTGCGGGCGCGGGGGGAGCGCGGGCCGCGCCGCGCGGCCCGGGCCTTTGCCCGCTCTGCGCCGCGGGCGATCCCCTCGCCTCGGAGCAGGATCAGCCCATTGATCAACAAGAACACGCTTGCCGCCAGCGGTTTGGCGAACACGGTGCGGAAGGTCTGCTCGAGGATCAGGCCCACCAGGCCGACCGGGATCGTCGCGATCACGATCAGCCAGGCCATCCGTTCGTCCGAATCGCCGACGCTGAAGCGCCGCTGCCCGATGCTCCTGCGCACGCTGCGGACAAAGCCGCCCATGATCCGAATCCAGTCAGCGCGGAAGAACCACAGCAGCGCCAGTGCGGTGCCCACGTGCAAAGCGACGATGAACGCCAGGTAGAACGAGCTCGAGCTGTTTGCCTGCGCCGACTGCGTGACCAGCGTGTTCCAGCTGCCACCCAGCCACGCCGGAAGGAGCACCGAATGCCCCAGGCTGGAGACCGGGAACAGCTCGGTGACGCCCTGGGTCAGGGCGATGACGATCGCTTGCAGGTAGGACATGCGAAAAGCGCGTTCCCGCAGCGGACGGCCCCCCGCGGGTAACGCGTGTTGCGGATACTAGGACAGCCTCGCCCCGTACGAGCAGCCTCGAGCCAGACGACGAACGCCGACACGGTCTCCGAGCGCGCTCAGGCTCGCGCCTCCTGACCGGCGCCGCCGGCCCCAACGGGCCGCTCAGCTCGGGGGCGCCGCGACCATCGCGCCGACGTACTGAGCGCTCTCGGAGCCGGAGTCGAGCTGCGTACAGGGGCCGACGGCGGTCGGGTTGGGGTTGCACTGGTAGATGTTCGCGCCGTCGGTGGTGCCGTGGTAGAGGTAGTTGTTGGCGTACGTCAGCGCCGAGACCGTGCTCGTCGTGGTCACGCCGGTGCAGTCGTTCGCCCCGCCGGTGCCGCATTGCCAGATCCCTACCTGTGTCGGGCTGTTGCTGACCGGAGCGCCGAGGTAGACCGTGTGGTTGGGCCCGGGGGCAAGCGACGTGATCGCCGCCCCCGTGGACAGCGTGTCCCACGGCGAGCAGCTGGTGCCGGTCGCCTTGCACGTCCACAGCTGTCCGTTCGAGAGTCCGGCCCACAGCTGCCCGTAGGCCGTCGTGAGTGAATCGACGCTGACCTTGGAAAAGGTGAACGTGGCGCTGCACGTCAGGCTCGACAGGCTGCACTGGTAGACCGGACGGGTTCGCGTAGAAGTTGGCGGCCGACGCGCGACCGGTCCGCAGCGGCGGGACCTTGTCGGCGGCTCCGAACGCCGTGCCCTCGCGCCAGTCGTAGCGGCCGTCGACGCGCTTGAAGTCTCGGTCCTGCTGAATGTCCACCCACACCAACCGGCGCGCCGACCGTCTGAGCTGAGCGGCGTTCGCGAACGCCCGCCTCGTGGCGAGGAACCGCTCCGCGCCGGCGGGCAGCTTGAACGAATAGCAGCGGTCGATCTGCCGGCGGCTCAGGCCCCGGGTGTCGACCAGCGTCCGTCGATAGAGCGGCTTCGAGGGATCGGGGCCGGTCGTCAGCAGACGCCGCGCGACGACCACGGTGACGAGCGCACGGTCGCGACGAACGCCGCGCTGGTCGGACCAGTTGGCCACCCGGTAGCGGACGCAGATCGAGACATGGCCGTGGCCGTGCTTGTCGTGCGTCAGCCTCGGCGCGCTCAGCGGCCGAGGGAGGGGGAGCGCGAGCCGCGCGTGCTTGCGCTTCCCGACGAGATAGGCATGACTGCTGCCGGGCTTGAGGTTCGCGCCGGCGGCGGGCACGAGCACGAGCCCGATCAAAAGCGCCATCGCCGCGAGCGCCGCGCGGCCCCCTTTCGACCACCCGATCACAGCGGTGAGAGTGGGCCGGTATTTACAACCCGTCAAGACCACCACCGACCGGTTGACAAGCGGCCGTTGCGCTCTGAATGTCCCAAAGCGCTCGCTTGAATAGCATTCAAGCGTCTGATTGAATAGTCGCCGCGATGCCACCGGTGAAGCCGGATCAGCGTCGAGAGGCCGGTCAGCGGACGCGGACGCGGCTGATGGGCGCGGCGCTGGACCTGCTCGCTCAGCGCGGCGAGGACGGCCTGACCCTGCGGGCGCTCACGGACGCGGCCGACGCGAACGTCGCGGCGGTCAGCTACCACTTCGGCTCGCTGAAATCGCTGTGTGACGCGGCGATCGAGTTCGCGCTCGAGAGCTATCTCGACGCCCAGCAGGAGGCGGTGAGCGCGCTCGGCGACGAGGCGTCGATCGAGGAGCTCGCGGCGGCGTTCGCCCGGCCGATGATGCGAGCCCTGGCGATCGGGGGCCGCGAGCTGGACGTGATGAGAATCGTCGCGCGCGCGGGAATCGATCCCCCCCACGGATGGGATCGGTTCGATACCCGCTTCGACGCGATCCGTGCGGACGTGCTTCGAGTGCTGCGGCCGAACCTGCCGGGCGTCAAGCCGCGGGAGCTGACCTTCCGGACTCGGTGCGCAGCGGGACTGCTGAACTGGGTGGCGCTGGCGCCTATCGGCGACGAGCTCAGGAACAAGTCCGAACGGCAGATCGAGCGACGGCTGGTGCCGGTGCTCGCCGGCACCTTGCGCGGCGCCGGCACCGGCTGACCGCAGGCGCCGTCGCCAACAATTCAAGCAACTGCTTGACAGAGTTCGCCCGCAGAGGGTATTCTCAATCGACTGATTGATCTAATTGTCCGTTTGCCGACCGGCGGACAGACGAGCGAAGACAGGAGGCTCTCAATCATGAAAGTTGCACTCACCGGCGCGACCGGCTTCGTCGGATCGCACATCCTCGCCGAGCTGGTCGAGCACGGCCACGCAGTCACGGCGTTCGTCCGGGACGACGCGCAGGCCGAAAAGGTCGCGGGCCGTGGCGCCACGCCGATCGTCGTCGACCTCTACGACCGGCCGACGGTCGTATCGCTGCTCAGGGGGGCGGACGGAGCAATCCACACCGCGAGCCCGGGCGACGAAACCAGCGCGAGTCTCGATGCCGCGGTCGCCGACGCCGCGATCGAGGCGCTCGACGGCACCGGCAAGCCGTACCTTCAGATCAGCGGAGCGTGGATCTACGGAGACAACACGGCGATCAGCGAGGAGTCACCCCTAAATCCGCCGCCGATGGTGGCCTGGAGGGAGCCGATCGAGCGACGGGTGCTCGGTGCCGAGGGGATGCGCGGTGTCTTGATCGTGTCGAGCCTCGCCTACGGTGACGGCGGCGGCGGCGTGCCCGGGCTGCTGCTCGCCTCACCGCGAGACGAGGACGGCAACCTGATCATGCTCGGCAGCGGACGGCAGCACTGGTCCACGGTACACGTCGCCGACCTCGCCGACTTCTTCCGGCGCGTGCTCGAGCACGACACGGCCCGTGGCCGCTACGTGGTCGGCGACGGGCTGAACCCGACCGTCGCCGAGCTGACCGAGGCGGCGGCCGTCGCGGTCGGGGCCCGAGGCGCGGTCCCGGGCTCCGACGACGAGGCCCGGCAGCGGCTGGGCGACTACTTCGCCGAGGTCCTGCTGCTCGATCAGGCGACGGTCGCCCCGGGGGCTCGGGACCAACTGGGGTGGCATCCGACCCATCCGGGACTGGTCGAGGAGTTCCGTGACGGCAGCTACAGCGAGCAGCTGGCGCAGCGCGGCTGACCTGCCCGCGAGGCACTCACGCCGGCTGCAGCGCAGCCGTCCCGGGATCGGGGACGCGACCGAGCGACACCCGCGCCGGGGTCGCGAGCGCGGGCACGATCGCGAGCGCCGACAGGCCGGCGCCGACCCACAGCGCGCTCTGCAGGCCGCCGACGAACGCGTGCGGGGAGCTGTACACGTGGGGCCCGGCGAACACCGCCGCCAGCACCGCCACGCCGAAAACCCCGCCGAGCTCACGCATCGTGCTGTTCGTGCCGGAGGCGACACCCGCCTCCGACGGCGGAACCGACCCGAGCACGACATTGGCGACCACTGGGAACACGAGTGAGATCCCAAGGCCGGCGATCGCGAGCGCGATCCCGAACTCGGGGTAGCTCATCATGGGCGACGCGATCGCCGCGACCCAGCCGAGCCCGATCGCCTGGAGCGCGAGCCCGGCGATCATGAATGCGCGCTCGCCGTAGCGACAGGCGAGCTTGCCGGCGAGCGGCATGATCACCATCGGGGCGCCGGTCCACGGCAGCAGCCAGACCCCCGTCATCAGCGGAGAGCGCCCCAGCGCCAGCTGCAGGAACTGGGTCATCATGAACATCGACCCGAAGGTCGAGGCCTGCATCAGCAGCGTCGAGACGTTCGCACCGACGAACCCGGGCGAGCGGAACAGGCGCAGGTGCACCATCGGGCTGGAGGTGTGGCGCTCCCAGGCGACGAACGCGATCGCGAACGCCGCGCCGGCCACGATCGGGACGATCACCTCGGCGTTCGGCCAGCCGATCGCGCCCGCGCGGACCATCCCCCACGTGAGCCCGAACGCCGCGACCGCGGCCAGCGCGACCCCGACGATGTCGAGCTTCGGCCGCGGGCCGTAGCTCTCGCGAAGCCGCGCCAGCGACAGCGGTACGACGGCCAGCCCGATCGGCACGTTCAGCCAGAAGATCCAGTGCCAGTCCGCCGCGTCGATGACCGCGCCGCCGACCACCGGGCCGCCGGCGACCGCGAGCCCACCGATCCCCGCCCAGATGCCGATCGCGGCGCCGCGTTTCTCCTCCGGGAACGCATCGCTGATCAACGTCAGCGTCAGCGGGAACACGATCGCCGCGCCGGCACCCTGGACCACGCGGGCGACGATCAGCACGCCCACGCTCGGCGCCAGTGCCGCGGCGGCCGAGGCGGCCGTGAAGACCGCGATGCCGATCGCGTACATCCGCCGCCGGCCGAACCGGTCGCCCAGCGCGCTACCCGTCATCAGCAGGCACGCGAACGACAGCAGGTAGGCGTTCACGGTCCACTCGAGGCTCCCCAGGCTGGCGTGAAACTGGGCCTTCAGCACCGGCAGCGCGGTCGCGACGACGAGGTTGTCGAGCGCGGCCATGAACAGGCCGAGCCCGGCGAGGACGAGCGTCCACGTCGGACGCGCCGGACCGTCGGTGCGTCTGAGCCTGCTGGTTGTCGACATCGGAGGTGTCCTTTCGGGTCGAGAGGCGGTTGACGGCCCTTGAGACACCGACCGCGCGGAAAACGGGTCGCGACCCCTTTTCGCCTGGGGCGGTGTCTAACCACCCGTGACAAGCGAAAGGGACCCACATGCGAGGATCGAGCGATGACCAGCGCCCAGCTCGCGCGAGCCGCGCAAGGCGACCAGGAGTCGTTCCGGCGGCTGACCGACCCCTACCGGCGCGAGCTGCAGCTCCACTGCTACCGGATGCTCGGATCGATGCACGACGCTGAGGACCTCCTTCAAGAGACGCTGCTCGCCGCCTGGAGCGGGCTGGATCGCTTCGAGCGACGCGCGTCGCTGCGCAACTGGCTGTACCGAATCGCGACCAACCGCTGCCTGAACGCGCTCCGCGACAGGGGCCGCCGACCAGCGCCCACGAGGGAGTTCGCGTTCCCCCCGCCTCCCCCGACTCGGGTTGGCGAGCCGACCTGGCTCGAGCCGTACCCGGACCTCCTGCTCGAGGGCATCATCGACACCACACCGGGCCCGGCCGCCCGCTACGAGACAAAGGAGACGGTCGAGCTCGCGTTCGTCGCGGCGCTCCAGCACCTGCGTCCGCGCCAGCGCGCGGTACTCGTGCTCCGCGACGTGCTCGGCTACCACGCGAGCGAGGTCGCGAGCATGCTCGACACGACCGAGGAATCGGTCAAGGGCGCGCTGAAGCGCGCGCGAGCGACGGTCGAGGAGCGCCGCCCGAGTCGCGAGCAACCGGCGCCGCCGGCCGACTCCCGGCAGGAGCGCCAGCTCGCTCGGCGGTTCACCGAGGCGTTCGAGGGCAACGACGTCGAAGGCGTCGTCAAGCTGCTGACCGACGACGCCTGGCTGACGATGCCCCCGGCGCCGATCGAGTACCAGGGCACGGACGCGATCCGGGGGTTCTTCGTGGCCGGCTGGCACCGCGCCGACGCCGGATATCACCGCCTCCTCCCCACCCGCGCCAACACCCAGCCGGCGTTCGGGTGCTACCGCATCGATCCCGACACCGGGATCGCGCACGGGGCGGGGATCATCGCGCTCACGCTCGACGGCGACCAGATCTCCGCGATCACCAGGTTCCACGACCCCGGCGTGATGCCGGGCTTCGGCCTGCCGCCGACGCTGGCAGACTGAGGCCTCAAGTCAAGGTCGCACGCAAGCCTGTTAGGTATCCCTAATTAGGGTGGCCTAAGTATGGCGGCCCCCGGCGGCGGGGCGAGCGCGTGGCCCGGATCGCCGAGGCGCCGCCCGAGCGGCGCGTCGAATCGCACCCTCGCCCCAGCGCCGAGGGATCACCCGCCGCGGCCTGAGCGCCTCACGCCCAGGGAACATCGGTCCGGCGGTAGGCGTCATCTACCGTGCGGATGATCAGCGTCAGCCGACCCACCCGGATTCCTCGCAGCCTGCTGCTCACGTGCATCGCGGTCGCACTGATCGCCGTGCTGCCGGTCGCGATCACGATCATCCAGGCGTTCCAGGGAGGCTTCTCCTCTGCCCGGCACGCCTTTGGCGCCAGTTCGACCCCGAGGCTGCTCCTGCACACGCTGGAGCTCGCGGTGATCGTCACGCCCGTATGCGGTGTGGTCGGCGTCGCCTCGGCGTGGGTCGTCGAGCGCACCCGGATCCCAGGCCGGCGGATCTGGACGCTGCTGCTCGTGCTGCCGCTCGCCGTGCCCCTGTTCGTGACCAGCTACGCGTGGGCGACGCTGAGCACGTCGCTGACCGGGTTCTGGGGTGCGGCCGGGATCACCGCCTCCTCGTATTACCCGATCGTGTTCCTGCTCGTGGCCGCCTCGCTGCGGGTGATGGACCCGGCGCTCGAGGAGAGCGCGCGGTCGCTCGGGCAGGGGCCCTGGCGAACGTTCTGGCGGGTGGTGATGCCGCAACTGCGGCCGGCGCTGCTCGGCGGGATGCTGCTGGTGCTGCTGGACACGCTGGTCGAGTTCGACGCGTTCGTGGCGCTGAAGTTCCAGACGCTGTCGGTCAACATCTACTCGCAGTATCAGCTGAGTTTCAGCGCGTCCGGCGCGGCGGCGCTGGCGCTGATCTCGACCGTCGTCTGCCTGATCATCCTGTTCGGCGAGTCCTGGCTGCGCGGCGGCGCCAACTACACGCGGATCAGCCAGGGCGCGCGCCGCGGGATCGCCCGGTACGAGCTCGGCCACAGGGCGAAGGCGATCGCGCTTGCAGGGCTCCTGCTGCTGGTCGCGATCAGCGTCGGGATCCCGCTGGTCCGCCTGGTCATATGGTTGGGCGAGGGGACGCGGACGGCCGGCGCGGCGGCGCCCGGTTCGGGGGTCTGGTCGGCGACGCTCACGACGGTGCTGCTGGGCATCAGCGCGGCGCTGGTCTCGATCCTGCTCGCGCTGCCGATCGCGATCCTCGCGGTACGGCGCTCGGGGAAGGTCGTGACCGCGCTAGAGCGCAGCGTGTACCTGTCGTTCGCGCTACCGGACCTGGTCGCGGCGATCGCGCTCGCGTACGGGGCGGCCCACGTAGCGCACTTCCTGTACGGGACGGTCGTGCTGCTGGTCCTCGCCGAGGCGATGCTGTTCGTCCCGTTCGCTGTCGTCGCGCTCCGGAGCACGATCGGCTTGATCGAGCCGGCGCTGGAGGAGTCTGCGCGGTCACTCGGGCTCGGCCCGCTCCGGACCGTTTGGCGGGTGACGATTCCGCTCGCGCGCCCCGGCCTCGCGGCGGCCGGCGTGCTCGTGTTCGCGTTCGTCCTCGGCGATCTCTCGACCGCGCAGGTGCTGCTCCCGCCCGGGCTGACGACGCTGGGCACCCAGTTCTGGTCGGACGCGACGACGGTCGCGTTCGCCGCCGCCGCCCCCTACGCTGCGGCGTTGATCGTGCTGGCGCTGCTCGCCACGTATGTGCTGATGAGCCGCTTCGGCCGCGTCCGCGCGCACGCGAGCTCGTGACGATGGCCGAGCTCCGCTGCGATCAGATCACCGCCTCGTACGGCTCCGGGGCCGTGCTCGAGGGCGTCGACCTACTCGTCCCGGACGGAACGTTGACCGCGATCCTCGGCGCGTCGGGCAGCGGCAAGACGACGTTGCTGCGGGTGATCATGGGATTCGTCGTCCAGGACCGCGGCACGGTCACCGTCGGCGAAACGGTGGTGTCCGACGGCGCCGGGATCAACCTTCCGCCCGAGAAGCGGTCGGTTGGCTACGTCGCCCAGGAGGGCGCGCTGTATCCCCATCTGACGGTCGCCCAGAACGTCGGCTTCGGCCTGCCGCGCAGCGAGCGCAAGCTCGGCGAGCGGACGCGCGAGGTGCTCGAGCTGGTCGGTTTGCCGTCCTCGTACGCGTCGCGCAACCCCGGCCAACTCTCCGGCGGCGAGCAGCGGCGGGTCGCCCTCGCGCGGGCGCTCGCCCCGAGGCCGCCACTGGTGCTGCTCGACGAGCCGTTCTCGGGACTCGACGCCGCGCTCCGCGCGGAGACGCGCGTAGCCGTGCTGCAGGCGCTCGCCGCCCAGGGCACGACCGCCGTGCTCGTCACACACGACCAGGCTGAGGCGCTCTCGATGGGCCGGGAGGTCGGTGTGCTCAGATCGGGGCGCCTGGTCCAGACGGCCGCGCCGTCCGTGCTCTACCGGACCCCGGCGGACCTCGACACCGCGCGATTCGTCGGCGGGGCAGTGGTGCTGGCGGGCGACGCCGCCGGCGGCGTCGTCAACACGGCGCTCGGCGAGCTGACGCTGATCGATCCCGGGTTGCACGGCCGGGTCGACGTGATGATCCGCCCGGAGCAGATCGAGCTGCACGAGCGCTCAGGAGGGGGCTCCCCCCGCGCCGTCGCGAAAACGCTCTCCTCGACGTTCTACGGACCCGACACCGTCGTCGAGCTCGAGCTCGAGCTCGAGAACCACGCGGAGCCGATCACGGCCCGCGTGCTTGGCGGCCGCACCGCGCCCGCTCCCGGAACCGCCGTCGAGCTCGCGGTCGCGGGGCCCGTGATGGCGTACACCGCCGCGGCGGTACCGGCAGCCGCCGACGTCGACGGCGAACGGATCCGGGAGCGAGCGTGAGCCGGCGGTGGCTTGCGCTCGTGGCGTCGGCCGTCACGCTGGTCGCTGCGAACGCCGGCTGCGGCGGCGACGCTCCCAACACGATCGTGCTCTACAGCGGCCAGCACCCGCAGCTCACGAACTCGCTGATCGCCGCCTTCACCCACCAGACCGGGATCCACGTCAACGTCCGCACGAACGACGGGATCGTGCTCGCGGATCAGATCCTCCAGGAGGGGAGCGGCTCCCAGGCGGACGCATACCTGACCGAGAACTCCCCCGAGTTGATGAACCTCCAGGACCATGGCCTGCTGGCGAAGCTCCCGAACTCGATCCTCGACCAGATCCCGGCCCGCTACAACTCGCCGTCCGGGCACTGGGTCGGCGTCGCGTTGCGGGTCTCGAGCCTCGCGCAGGACCCGGCCCTGGTTCCGGCGAGCCAGCTGCCGCGGTCGGTGCTCGAGCTCGCCCAGCCGCAGTGGAAGGGGAAGCTCGGGATCGCGCCGACCGACTCCGACTTCCCGCCGCTGGTGGGCGCCGTCATCGCCCAGTACGGCAAAGACGCCGCCGCCCGATGGCTGGACGGTCTCAAGCGCAATGGTCAGGTATTCCAGAACGACGAGGCGGTCGTGGCCGCTGTCAACCGCGGCGACGTCGCCACCGGTCTGATCAACCAGTACTACTGGTACCGCCTGCGCCTCGAGCTCGGCGCGAACGGCACCCACAGCCGGCTGTACTACTTCCCGAACCATGACGTCGGCTCGATCGTGAACATCTCCGGCGCCGCCGTGCTCGCCTCGAGCCAGCATAACTCGCTCGCCGAGCGGTTCGTCCAGTTTCTCGTCAGCCCCCAGGGGCAGCGGATCATCGCGAACGGCTACGACTTCGAGTACCCGGCGCGGCCTGGGATCGCCCCGAATCCGGCGCTACCGGCGCTCGCGACGACCTCGCCAGCCACGCTTCCGGCGACGGCGCTCGGTACCGATCAGCAGGCCACGCAGCTGATCCAGGACGCCGGGCTGAGCTAGGGCTACCGGATCCGAATGGCCTTGGTCAGCGCCTGGGCGAGCAGCGCCTGGCCGGCGTAGCTCGGGTGAACGCCGCACTGGCCCGTGCTGAGCTGCGTCAGCAGACCCGCCTTGCACGTGTCGCCCTGGGCGCCAGACTGGAACGACGCGAGCCGCATCAGCTCGAAGCTGGGCGCGATCTCGGCGCCGAAAGGCCGGGCGGCCCCATCGACCACGGTATTAAGCGCCGCGGACTGGGCGCTCGACACGGCCGAGGCGTAGTTCAGCGAGTAGTAGTTGACGATCGCGATCTGGCCCGTGTACCGGGCGTTACGGCGGATCGCGGAGAGGATCGCGCGGACGTTCTTCGCGAGCTTGGTCAGCACCGCGGCCTGCTCGGAGCGGGCGGTGCAGCTGTCGCGGGTGATCTCGACGCAGACGAAGTAATCGTTGGCGCCGATCATCAGAGACACGAGCCTGACGTTGCGGTGGGTCTTCAGGTACGAGACGCCGTAGGCCAGCTGTGAGCCGCGATAGCCGGCGTGCAGCGGGAACGCGGTGCGATACCCGACGCCCTTGCCGAGCGTGTTCTCGCAGCCGTTGCTCTCGGCGCGCGGGTTGATCAGGCTCGAGCTGGTCTCCCCCGGGCACGCCGCATTCGCGACCTGGAGCCGCAGTTGCGGCCCGATCTGCTCCGGGTATCCGTAGAAGTTCGAGGCCTTGTGGTAGTTCGGCGTGGGCACGACATTGGACTCCTCGTACCCGAACGTCACCGAGTCGCCGAGCGCCAGGTAGCCGGATCCTGGTGTGACGGGCAGGCGGCCGGCCGCGCTCGCGGTGGACTGAAGGGCGATCGCAGCAAGCGCCGCGATCGCTGACAGCACACCGATGTAACGCCCCTTTGACATGCAAGCGTTCTAACAGATGGGTACGCCCGAAGTTTTGCCGGCCGGCCGCGCCGGATCAGCGCCCGACGCGGCGGGATGCGGGCGCGCCGGCGACCACAGCTCCGGCCGGCGGCGCCCCCATCGCGCCCAGGGCCCCGACTGCACCGAGCGCCGCCGCCGCGACCATCGGAGTCCGAATCACGTCCCGATATTGTGAAGCCTGACGCCGATGGGGGACTTACAGCTGGGGCAAGAACATGTCCGCGACCGCTCTCACAGCCGCGCTCGAAGCTGGCTGAGCCTCGTGCTGGTCGTGATCGGGTGCGCCCTGGTGCTCGTCGGGGGCGTCACCCTCTATCTGCGCGAGGAGGTGCTCGATTCCCAGGCGTTCGCCGACCGCGCGGTCGAAGCCGTCCACCAGCCGACGGTCCAGCACGTGCTCGCCCGCCGGCTCACCGTCCAGCTGATCGAGCCGGGCTTCCCGGACCTGATCGCGGGCCGCCCGATCATCTCGAGCGCGGTCAGGGCCGTGATCGTCTCCAAGCCGTTCGAGCGGGTGATCCGGCTCGCGGCGCTGCACGGCCACCGGCTGCTGTTCGCTCGCAACGGCGGCAACGCCGTGTTCGACATCGCCGACGCCGGCAAGGTCGTCTCCTCGGCGCTGCAGAACATCTCCCCGAAGCTGGCGGCCTCGTTACCCAAGAAGACCGAGGCGATTCTGCTGACGCTGCGAAAACGGAGCTTTGCGACCAAGACGCTGCGGCTGTCGGAGACCGTGCGGCTGTTCGGGTATTTCATGTTGCCCGTCGGGCTCGCGCTGTTCGCGCTCGCCCTCGCGATCGCCCCGGACCGCAGGCGAGCGCTGACCCGCGCCGCCGTCGGAATCGGGGTCACCGGGATTCTGTTCGCGATCGCGTTCGTGCTGTTCAGGCGTTACTACGTCTCGACCGTCCGCGGCGTCAACGAGATCAGCACCTCCGAGGCGAAATCCGCGGTCGACGAGATCTGGGGGGCGTTCCTCGGCGACCTCTTGACCTGGGCGCTCGTGATCACCGTGATCGCGTGGGTGGTCGCGGCGTCGGCGTCGACGGTGCTGCCCGCGTACTCGGCGTCGGACGGGCTGAGGCGCGCGTGGGACGCGATCCCTCGGCCGGCGTCCTCTTCTCAGCACGCCTTCCGCGCCGCGCTGGTGCTCGCACTCGGCATCTTCGTCGTGCTGAAGCCGACGCTGGCGCTCCGGCTCGTCGCCGTCGCCGGCGGCCTCGTCCTCGTGTACGTGGGGATGGGAGAGCTGCTGACGGCGACCGCTCCTGCGGAGCCGGTGCGACGCCCGCGACCCGCCGTCAGCCGCCGCCGGGTGCTGACGGCGGCGGGGACCGCGGCGGCGTGCGGGATCGCATTCGCGCTCGCGTTCGTGCTGATCGGCTACGGCTCGAACGTCCAGGCGAAGAGTCTCGGCACGTGCAACGGATACGCCCAGCTCTGCCCGCGCCGGCTCGACGAGGTCGTGTTCGCCGGGGTGCACAACTCGATGTCCGCGGCCGACACCCCGGGATGGCTGATCGCCAACCAGGACCGCAACCTCGCGCAGCAGCTGGGCGACGGGATCAGGGCGTTCAAGATCTCGACCCACTACGGGGTTCAGACCTCAACTGGGCAGGTCTACACCGACATCCAGTCGGCGGGCGACCGGGTCAACCGGGTCGCCGAGCGGCTCGACCTCCCCGCCCGGCTCGCGCTCCAGCGCTTCAGCCGCTCGCTGCACCGCGGCGGCCGCGGCGGTAAGCGCGATATCTGGCTGTGCCACTCGCTGTGCGAGCTAGGGGCCACCAACTTCGTCCAGTACCTGTCCGTGATCCACAACTTCCTCGAGCTCAACCCCGGCAACGTGATCGTCCTGTTCGACGAGGACTACGTCTCCGAGGCGAGCGTCAGGGCAGCGTTCAAGCGGGCCGGGCTGTTCAACCGCCTGGCGGTCCTGCAGCGCGGCCAGGCGCTGCCGACGCTCGGTGACCTGATCAGCTCGAAGAAGAACATCGTCGTGTTCGCCCAGGAGCCCGTCAGCGGCGATTACCCGTGGAACGCGCCCGCCTTCACCTGGCAACAGGACACGCCGCTGAAGGCCGTCAAGCCGAGTCAGTTCACGTGCAAGCTGTACCGGGGCTACTCGACCAACCCGCTGCTGGTACTTAACAACTGGGCCGACATCTTCCCGCCGCGCCCGAGCCCCAACGTGCCGCTCGTCCAGAAGGACTTCATCATCAAGCGCGCGCACGAGTGCGCCGTCGAGCGAGGGAAGATCCCGAACCTGATCATGACCGACTTCTACAACCGCGGCCAGGTCATCGGGGCAGCCGCGGAGTTGAACGGGGTCTCGACCGTCAAGCCCGCGCCGATCAACCCGGTCGAGTTCGGCTGAGCCGGCCGCGTCGCGGCGTTCGGTCGCGCGCGGCGCGGCGCCCCTGTAGCTTCCACGCCGTGCCAACGCAGGAGCGTGTCGACGTCGTCGTGATCGGAGCCGGGCTCGCCGGCCTCGTGACGACGCTCGAGCTGCTCGAGACCGGGCACACCGTGCTGCTCGTCGACCGCTGCTACCCCCGGGAGGTCGGCGGCCTCGCCCGCGAGGCGTTCGGCGGCATGTTCATGGTCGACACCTCCGAACAGCGGCGCGCGAAGATCAACGACAGCGTCGAGCTCGCGCTCGAGGACTGGAATCGCGTCGCCCGATTCGAGGAGGGCGACGAGTGGCCGCGGCGGTGGGCCGCCGAGTACGTGGCCCGCGCCCGCGACGAGGTCGGAGGCTGGCTGAAGGGCCACGGCGTCAAGTTCTTCCCGGTCGTCAACTGGGCCGAGCGCGGCGTGTACGGCGACGGGAACTCCGTCCCGCGGTTCCACATCACCTGGGGCTGCGGCCAGGCGCTGATCGACCAGGTGTGGGGAGCGATCGAGCGCCATCCCCGCCGCGCCAACCTCGACGTTCGCTTCCGCACCCGCGCCACCGGGCTCGTCACCCGCAACGGCACGGTGATCGGCTGCCGGATCGCCCCCGAGGACGACCCCAGCGTGGTCACCAAGATCGCCGCCGGCCAGGTCGTGATCGCCGCCGGGGGGATCGGCGGCAACCTCGACATCGTCCGCAAGGAGTGGCCCGAGGAGCTCGGCAAGGCCCCCAAGGACATCCTGATGGGTTCGCACTACTACGCCGACGGCGCGATGCACAAGGAGGCAGGCCGGATCGGCGGAAACGTGACCCATTTGTCGCGGATGTGGAACTACGCCGACGCCGTTCGCCACCCGAAGCCGCGGCGTCCCCTCCACGGGCTGAAGCTGATCCCGCCGCGCTCGGGGCTGGTGCTCGACCCGACCGGCAAGCGGTACGGGCCGATCCCGCTGATGCCCACGTACGACGCCTACTACGCGCTCGAGCGGATGATGGAGGACGAGCGGGCGTACTACTGGATGGTCTGCAACTGGAAGATCGCCCGCCGCGAGCTCGACGTCTCCGGGTCCGAGCACAACCCGCTGATCCGCGAGAAGCGGACGGTCCGGTTCATGCTCTCGGTCCTGTTCGGCAAGCCGACACTCGTGCGCTACTTCGTAGAGCACTGCCCAGATTTCGTGACCGCGCGAACGCTGCCCGAGCTCGCCGGCAAGATGGCCGCGGTCACCGACGACGGAGCGCTCGACGCAGCGCAGATGCAGCGCGAGGTCGAGCACTACGACGCGACGATCGCTCGCGGCAAGGGGCTGTTCAACGACGACCAGCTGCGCCGGATCGAGTCCTACGCCAACTACCGCGGTGACCGGCTGCGGACGTGCCGCTTCCAGCAGATCGCCGATCCGAAGGCGGGGCCGCTGATCGCGATCCGGATGACGGTGATGTCGCGCAAGAGCCTCGGCGGGATCCAGACCAACCTCGAGTCGCGCGTGCTCCGGCCCGACGGGGAGCCGATCCCCGGCCTGTACGCGGCCGGAGAGGCCGCCGGGTTCGGTGGCGGCGGCATGCATGGCAAGCGCTCGCTCGAGGGCACGTTCCTCGGGGGATGCGTGTTCAGCGGCCGGATCGCGGCGAGGGCGATCGCGCAGGAGCGGCAGCCTGTGGCTCCTCCGGAGGAACCGGCGCCGGCGCCGGCCTAAACTGAGCGGCCCGGCGCTCGCGGCCGCGAACCACATCCCTACAAAGCTCGGCCGCTCGTTGGGCACGTGTAGCACTGGCGGTCCATATAGAGCCATATCGCTACAAGTCACCCGTGGACCGGTCCGCTTTGTCGCGATGTGGTTATTTTGAATCCTTGATTCCCCGCCGCCTTCCCCTCCCCGCCATCGCCCTCGCCGCCGCCGCCCTCGCCGCCGCCGCCGCCCTCGCCCTGATCCTCGCGGCCTGCGGGACCGCCCGCACGACCGGCTCGGTCCAGACGACCCCGCCACCGACGGCGCGAACAAGCGGCGGCCCGCCCTCCCACGTCGCGGTGATCCTGATGGAGAACGAGGAGTTCGGCGACGTCGTCGGCTCCAGGGACGCCCCGTACCTGAACTCGCTCGCCCACACGTATGCGCTCGCCCGCTCGACGTTCGCGATCACCCACCCGTCGCTTCCCAACTACCTGGCGCTGACCGGCGGCTCGACGTTCGGGATCGACAGCGACTGCACCGACTGCTCGGTCGGCGCCACCAGCATCGTCGACCAGCTCGAGCGGGCCGGCGTCAGCTGGAAGGGCTACATGGAGGATCTCCCCCACCCCTGCTTCACAGGCGCGGGCGCCGGCGGCTACGCCAAGAAACACGACCCGTTCGCCTATTACACCCGGATCACCGGCGATCCGGCCCGCTGCAACCGGATCGTGCCGCTGTCCCGGCTGGCCGCCGACGAGCGCGCCGGCGCGCTGCCGCGCTACATCTGGATCACGCCGAACCTGTGCCACGACATGCACGACTGCGACGTCGCGACCGGCGACCGGTTCCTCTCGAAGCTGGTGCCGACGCTGCTCGACGCGCTCGGGCCGCGCGGCGTGCTGTTCATCACCTGGGACGAGGGCTCGAGCGACAACGGCTGCTGCCGGCTGGCGTCCGGCGGCCACATCGTCACGATCGCCGCGGGCGGCCTCGCGCGCCGCCGAGCCCGGCTGACGACCCCGGCCGACCACTACTCGCTGCTGCAGACGATCGAGGACTTGCTCGGCCTGCCGCGGCTCCGAGGAGCGGCGTGCCCGTGCACGCCGTCGCTCGCGCCGCTGCTGGCGACCGGCGCGCGCTGAGGACCCGCCGGGTACGCTTGCGCGCGATGTTGAGGGTGGGAGTTCGCGCCGCGATCGTCGTGGCGATCATGGGGATTTCAATCGCTGCACCCGCCGCGCGCGGAGCGTCCCCGGCGCCGTATGGACAGAACGACGCGGGCGGGTTCCGCAACGTGCTCCCGGCCGGCGAGCAGGGATTGGCGACGATCACCGACCTCGCCAAGTTCCAGACCCAGGGCACGATCCCGCCGCACTTCGACGACCAGCTGCCGATGTACGAGAACCTCGTGTACGCGGCGCCGACGCTGACCGACGCGCAGGTCCCGAGCTACTACAAGGACGCGACGTTCGGCGTCCAGGATCAGAACGTCACGAGCGTCGAGCATCCCGAGCCGGGGCTGACGATCGTCCGCGACCAGTACGACGTCCCCCACATCTACGGCGAGACCCGCGCCGAGGTGATGTTCGGGACGGGGTACGCGGGCGCCGAGGACCGCCTGTTCCTGATGGACGTGCTCCGGCATACCGCCGAGGGACAGCTCGCCTCGTTCGTCGGCGGCTCGGCCTCTAACCGCGCAATGGACGAGACGCAGTGGGGGATCGCCCCTTACACCCAGGCCGACCTGCAGCAGCAGATCGACCTCGCGCCGAAGATCTACGGCGCCCAGGGCACGCAACTCGTGCAGGACGGCCAGGAGTTCGTCGCCGGGATCAATGCCTACATCCAGTCGGCCGAGAACCCGCTCAACACGGCGACCAAGATGCCCGCCGAGTACACGGCGCTCGCCCAGCTTCCGCGGCCGTGGAAGCTGACCGACGTGATCTCCGAGGCGTCGCTGATCGGCGGGATCTTCGGGCTCGGCGGTGGCGGCCAGCTCGACGCGGCGCTCGCGCTGCAGAAGCTCCAGCGGCGGTTCGGCAAGCTCGCCGGGCGGCGAGCCTGGAGCGACTTCCGCGAGGTCGACGACCCGGAGTCGCCGAGCACGATCACGAACAAGCGGTTCCCGTATGAGCTGAACAACCCGTTCTCCCCCAAGGGCCTGGCGCTCCCGGACCCCGGCTCCGTCACCTTCCCCGCGATCGGCTCACCGTCGGCGTCGAGCGCCGCCGCCGACCGCAGCTCCGCCACCGGGCGGTTCGCGAACATCGGCGCGAGCCTCCGCGCGGCGCTGATGAACCCGACCCACGCGTCCAACTGGGAGCTCGTCTCGGCTCGCCACTCGGCCAACGGCCACCCGCTCGCCGTGATGGGCCCACAGGTCGGCTACTACGTCCCCGAGATCCTGATGGAGGAGGACCTGCACGGGCCCGGGATCGACGCCCGCGGCGCGTCGTTCCCCGGCGTCAACCAGTACGTCGAGCTCGGGCACGGGCGCGACTACGCGTGGAGCGCGACCACGTCGACCTCGGACAACGTCTCGACCTACGCCGAGGTGCTCTGCCAGGACGCCTACCACTACCTCTACAAGGGCCGGTGCCTGGCGATGGACAAGCTCGTCGACGTGGATTCCTGGCACCCCAACGTGCTCGACCAGACGCCTCCGGGGACCGAGACGCTGACCACCTATCGCACCGTGCACGGGATCGTGTACGCCCGCGGGACCGTGCACCGCAAGCCGGTCGCGTTCGTCCACGCCCGCTCGACCTACTTCCACGAGGCCGACTCGGCGATCGGCTTCTCGGAGCTGAACGATCCCGGGTACGTGAACAGCCCGGCATCCTTCCAGCGGGCCGCCTCGCACATCAACTTCCTGTTCAACTGGGGCTACGTCGACTCGGGCCACACCTCGTACTACATGTCGGGCTGGATGCCGCAGTTCCCGAAGGGCGTCTCGGCCGCGTTCCCGGTGCTCGGGACCGGGCAGTACGACTGGAAGGGCTACAACCCCTCGATCCACGACGCCACCTGGCTCCCGGCCGCGGCCCACCCCCACATCACCGACCAGGGCTACATGGTCTCGTGGAACAACAAACAGGCGCCGGGCTGGTCGGCGGCCGACAACCAGTGGGGATACGGACCGGTGTACCGCAACCAGATGATCGCCGAGCGGATCGGCAAGGCGATCTCGGGCGGCCGCAAGATCAGGATCTCGCAGGTGGTCTCGGCGATGGACGTGCCCTCGACCAAGGACATCCGCGCGACCGAGCTGCCGCTGCTGTTCACCGTGCTCGGCAAGCCGGCGAATCCGAAGCTCCGCTCCGCGATCGCGACGCTCCGCCAGTGGTACCTCGCAGGCGGGTTCCGCAAGAGCGCGTCGCTGTCGACCGCGGCGCACGACCTGTACCCGCAAGCGATCGAGCTGATGGACGCGTGGTGGCCGAAGCTGCTGTCCGGAGAATTTGCGCCGATGATCGGCCAGGGCGCGTTCGGCGCGATCCAGGCGCTGCTGCCGCTCGGCGGCGCCGCCCCGGTGTCCGGCGACGGGTTCAACAACGGCTGGTGGGGCTACGTGTCGAAGGACCTGCGCCGAGTGTTTGGCGTCGGCCGCGAGCGGGGTCCGTACAGCCAGGCGTACTGCGGCAACGCGCCGCACCACCGCTTCTCGACGCAGGCGCTGCGCAACCGCTGCCGCGCGGCGCTCCGGTCTTCGCTGCTCGCTGCGCTGAGCGTCACGCCTCAGCAGCTCTACGGCGGCGTCTGCCCGAAGGACCCCGAGCCGGCGTGCGCGGACCTGAACACTTGGACGAGCGCCTCGGCGATCACGATCCCGCCGTTCCCGTTCCAGAACCGACCGACGTTCCAGCAGGTCGTCACGCTCACGCGCAAGCTGCCGCGATGAGGCAGACGCGCTCGCTCGCGCTCGCGTTCGGTATCGCGTGCCTGCTGGCGGCAGCGTCCGCGTCCGTTGCACAGGCGTCGGCGAAGCTCCCGCTGTCCCACTCGGGGCGGTGGATCACCGACGCCCATGGCCGGGTCGTGGTCCTCCACGGCACGAACATGGTCTACAAGCTCGCGCCGTACTACCCGAGCGCGATCGGCTTCGGCGCGGACGACGCCGCGTTCCTGCAGCGGATCGGCTTCAACGCGGTCCGGGTCGGGGTGATCTGGAAGGCGGTCGAGCCACGGCCGGGCGTGTTCGACGATCGCTACCTCGCGCACATCACCGCGACCGTGAAGACGCTCGCCGCCCACGGGATCGTGTCGCTGCTCGACTTCCACCAGGACATGTACAACGAGCTTTTCCAGGGCGAGGGAGCGCCCGACTGGGCGGTTCAGGACGGCGGCCTCCCTAATCCGAAGCTCGGCTTTCCCGGTAACTACACGGCCAACCCCGCCCTCGAGCACGCGCTCGACCAGTTCTTCACGAACGCGTCCGGGCCGAGCGGGCGCGGGCTGCAGGACTGGTTCGCGAGCGCGTGGGCGCATGTCGCGGCGCGCTTTCGCGCGAACCGCTCGGTGCTCGGCTACGAGCTGTTCAACGAGCCGTTCCCCGGCACGGCGTGGCCGCAGTGCGTCGTTCCATCCGGCTGCCCGGCTTTCGACGCTGAGCTCACCTCCCTTTACCACCGGGTCGCGGCAGCGATTCGACTCGCCGACCCCCGCACGATGATCTGGTACGAGCCGAACGTAATGTTCAACAACGGCGTGACCACGCATGTCAGCGCGCTCGGCGATCCGCACGCCGGGTTCGCGTTCCACGACTACTGCCTCACCGAATCGCAGACCGGCGCCCAGGGGTGCGACACGTTCGACAACCTCGTCTTCTCGAACGCCCTCGGGCAGGTCGCGAGGACCCACGAGGCGCTGATGCTGACCGAGTTCGGTTCGACCACCGACGTGCCCTACCTGGAGGACATGCTGAAGCGTGCCGACAGCGACATGGTCCCGTGGCTGGAGTGGTCCTACTGCGCCTGCCAGTCGCCCACCGACACCGGCCAGCCCGGCATCGTCGCCGACGCGCGAAAGCCGCCGAGCGGATCGAATCTGATCCCGGGGACGCTCAGTGCGTTGGTCGAGCCCTACCCGCAGGTGATCGCCGGGACCCCGAGTTCGTGGTCATTCGACCGGACATCGCGGACCTTCAGGCTGAACTACTCGGCGGCGCGCGCGTCCGGCCGCGGCCGCTTCGGTGCCGGCTCGTTGACCGAGATCGCGACGCCGGCGCTGGTCTATCGCGGCCACTACGCCGTCCGGGCGACGGGAGCGGCGATCGTGTCCCGACCTGGAGCCGGGGTGCTGGTGCTCGCGGCGTGCCGAGGCGCCAGAGCGATCGGCGTGACGGTCAGTCCGCGTGGGCCGAGCCGGGGATCGTGCCGGCCTGCAGTTCGCGCAAAACCGCGCCGAGGATCCCGTTGACGAACGCCGGCGCGTCGGCGCCGCAGAAGCGCTTGGCCGTCTCGACCGCCTCGTCGATCGCTCCCTCCGGGGGGATCGAGCGCTCCCCTGGGATCTCGTCCGGATAGAGCATCTCGGTCAGTCCGACCCGCAGGATCGACCGCTCGAGCGGCGCGATCCGGTCGAGCGTCCAGCCGGTCGAGTGGGTCGAGATCAGCTCGTCGAGCTCGGCCTGATGGGTGCGGACCAGCCGCGCGAGCTCCCGCGTGAACCCGTGCGCGTCGCGCGGGAACACGTCGTCGAGCTGCCTGCCGAGCAGGTCGCTCTGGTAGAGGGCCCAGACCGCGGCGCGCCGCTGGTCGGTCCTAAGCACGCGAGACGTACTCGCCCGAGCGGGTGTCGACGCGAACGACGTCGCCCACGTTGACGAACAACGGCACCTGGATCCGGGCACCGGTCTCGAGCACGGCGGGCTTGTTGCCGCCGCCCGAGGCCGTGTCGCCGCGCAGTCCGGGCTCGGTCTCTGTCACTTCGAGGTTGGTCGCGCTCGGGAGTTGCACGTCGGCGGGCTCGTTGTCGATGTAGAGCAGCTCCACCTCGGAGGCGTCCTTCATCCACCGCAGCGGCTCGGCCAGCGCCGTCGCCGGGATCGTCAGCTGCTCGTACGTCTCCGAGTCCATGAAGTGGGCGTCGGTGCCGTCCTGATAGAGGTACTGCATCCGCCGGGTCTCGGTCCGGACCGGCCGGAACTTCTCACCCGCCCGGAACGTCCGGTCGATCACGGCGCCGTCCGAGGCCCGCCGCAGCTTGGTACGGACGAACGCCCCACCCTTGCCGGGCTTCACGTGCTGGAACTCGATGATCTTGAAGATCGTCCCGTCGACGTCGATGTGAGTCCCGTTGCGGAACTGGTTCGTGCTGATTGGCATATGGAGGTACGTTATGCGGCGATGGGACCTACTCGGATGGACGGCTACGTGAGGGTATCGCGGCGTATGGGCCGCGGAGGCCCCGGCTACATCTCGCCAAATGTGCAGCGAGAGGCGATCCAGCGGCGGGCGACTACCGGAACGTCGAGATCGTCGCCTGGCACGTCGACGAGGATGAGTCCGGGGATACGCAGTCGCGGCCCGGACTACGTGCCGCGATCGCGCGTATCGAGGCGAGTGAGACGGACGGGCTGGCCTGCTGGCGGTTGAACCGCTTCGCACGGAACGTCGGCGCTGCGATCGCTGACGTGAAGCGCATCCACGCCGCCGGGGCTCATCTGGCCTGTGTCGAGGAGGACATCGATCCCACCGGCCCCTTTGGAGCGTTCATCCTCACGGTCCTGTTGGCGGTCGCGACCCTGGAACGCGACAATGCGGTGGCCGGGTTTGAGGCGATCAAGCGCAAGGTGAAGGCCCTGACCGGACGATCCACGACCAACCTTGAATTGGCCTCGTTGATCGCAGCGCTCAACCCAGTCCTCAGGGGCTGGACGAACTACTACCGGCACGTCTCGGCGAAACGCACCTTCGGCTACCTGGATTACTACCTCTGGTGGCGCGTCGGGCGTTGGCTTCGCAAGAAGCACCCGAGGATGACCTGGAAGCAAGATCAACCGACGCTACCTCAACGACGACCACACCTTCCAGGCAGGCGGGATCACGCTCTACAAACCGGCCAGCACGCGCGTCACGCGCTACCGCCACCGGGGAGCCAGGATCCCGACCCCGTGGACACCGAGCACTGCCGACCTCACCGGCTGGAAAGCCAAGCTCGCCAGCCACGAGGAACAGCAACCGCTCGAGCACGTCCAGCAGGCACTCGCATGAACCAGACCACCACCCGATGTGCTCATGGAGAGCCGGATGCGGGGAGACTCGCAAGTCCGGTTCGGTGGGCGGCGGCGAGGAAAAGGCCGCCGATCGGCGCGGGCGGCCCTCCGGCAGCCACATTCCGCATCAGCTTCGGCGCGCTTGGGCTCCCGACACGGTCGATGGCGCTATCCCGCATCCCGGGGAGAGGTGACGCACTGAAGGGGCCAGCGAGCTGAACAGCCTGGTCGTGCGTTGAATCTCGCGCTCGTGGCTCTCCCGGCTGGCCCCGCGAGTGACGCCGGGGTGCGATGGGCAGCGCCAGCGAGCCGCCGCGCCGCGGCCTCGACGTCTGCAAACGATGGCCGCGTCTTGGACTCGATGCCCGCCGCGCAATCCAAGCAGCTTAAGGCCGCGCGGGCGGGGCGCTCACATCACGAGATGAAGATGTCGTATGCGATCTGCAGCCCACCGCCGCGCCGGTGGGTGAACAGCAGTACAGCCAACTTTTTGGGGTCTGGGAAGACCCTGCCACGAATGCAGTTCAAAGACACGTAGTGACCAAACGCCGAGACGAGCGAACCGCTGGCCGAGACGGCGCTCGGCGTGAACGTGAACCCACACCAGCCCGCGCTGAACACTGGCGCCAGGAACCGGCGAACCGCGGCCCGCCCGTGCACCGGGGGAACCCCTGAGGCGACCAGATTCCCGTTGGGCGCGTACAGGGCCATGACCGCGTTCAAATCACGACGCGCCACCGCGCGGTGGTAGGCCCGATCCACCTGGTTGACCTGCGCGCGAATGCTCTGGCGGGCCGCGCCGACGCGGGCGGCGCTGATCGATGGGAAGAAGCACGCCAGAGCCGCCGTCAGCAGCAGTGCGAGGAGTCGCCGCCAGCGCCGCCGCCCGCGGAGCGCCGCGCGATTCATGTTTCCCGATCCTCCACCCATCATGCCCTCCAACCCTCCATTCTCGGTCGCGCGCGAGCGTATACGCCGTGCGGCCCGGCGTCAACGGCCGTCTTGCTGCGTCAACGCACCTCGTCCACAAGCGCAAGGCGGACCGCTGTGGCGAAGATCGAGATCCATTACCCTCGCGAGCCTTGCCGCAGCGGAGCATCCCGGCCGCCTCGCGCCCGCAGCGTTGGGACTGCTGCTCGGCCAGGGGTTGCGGAAGCCCAACGCAGCCTCGGCGTCAGCTTCGAGTTGGACGAGAGTCAAAGCCGTTAGTTAATCCGTGGCAAGTAACCAGGCGTACCGCCGACACTCCTCCCCGCGATGGATCCGGAAGGCCCAGACCGCTGGCTCAGCACCAGGCCGAACGCCGCGGCGAACCTGCTCGTCGTGGTCGTGATGATCACCGCCAAGGCCAACGAGACCGCGATCCACGCGATGCTGAGGCGCGACAAGTACGCGAAGCTGCTCGAATCATGACCAACCGGCCCCTAAGGAGTCACCCCGACGGGGCTGGCAGCCCGGGATGAGACGACTGCTGCCGGACACAAGCTGCAATGGAAGCGATGTCCAGGACGATGCTCGTGCGAACACAAAGGCAGGGCTCGACCCGGCGCAACGCGAGCGCCCTGCCCGTCGCCGTGCTCGCGTCTGAGGCTGGCCGGCGCGGAGCGGGCGACCCCCTGTACTCCGCGGAGGGCCTCGTCCGCATAGGCAACGGGATCACGTACTGGCACCACCTGAACAAGGCCAGTTGAGGCCCGGGCCGCGCCCGGAGGCTGTGAGCAGGGTGCAAGCGATTGTGACCTCGCCGCAGCGGCTCAGTCGACGACCGTCAGCTCCTTGCCGATCTCGGTCAGGATCTCGGGCCCGTCGAGTCTCGCCACGACGAGATCCTCGATCCGGACCCCGAATTCGCCGGGCAGGTAGATGCCCGGCTCGACCGTCACGACGTTGCCGTCCTCGAGCGAACCGTCGTAGCTCTGCGACAGATTCGGCGCCTCGTGGATCTCGAGACCGACCCCGTGACCGAGCCCGTGGCCGAACTGCTCGCCGTAGCCGGCCGAGTCGATCACCATTCGGGCGGCCGAGTCGACCTCGCGGCACACGATTCCCGCCGCCACGGCGCCGAGCCCGGCGAGCTGGGCGTCGAGCACGAGCGAGTAGACCTCGTTCGCGCGGCCGTCGAGCTCGCCGGTGGCGACCGTCCTCGTGCAGTCCGAGCAGTAGCCGTCGACCTCCGCGCCCCAGTCGATCACGACCAGCTGCCCGCGGCCGATCTCGACATCCCGTGGCTGGGCGTGGGGCATCGCCCCGTGCGGGCCGGCGGCGACGATCGAGTCGAAGCTCGGCCGCAGCGCGCCGGCGCGGCGCATCTCGACCTCGAGCGCGAGCGCGACCTCCCGCTCGGTCCGCCCGACCAGCCCGGCGCCCACGACCGTCCGGAACGCTTCGTCGGCGACGGCGGCCGCGGCGCGGATCCGTGCGACCTCGTCGGCGCCCTTGATCGCGCGCAGCCGCTCCGGAAGCCCGTCGGTCGCGACCAGCTCGATCCGCTCGGGGAGCTGCTCGCGGATGCGGTTGAAGTCCCTCACCGACATGTGCCCAGCCTCGAACCCGAGCCGCACGGGTCCGTCGGGGAGCACGTCCGACAGCGCCTTGACGAGGTCGCGGGGAACCTCACGGCGATCGAACGACGGGTCGACCTCCTCGACGACCTGCTCGCGGTAGCGGAAGTCGGTCGCGAAGATGCGCAGCTCGTCGCCGACGAGCGCGAGCCCGTTACTCCCCGTGTAGCCCGTGAGATAGCGGACGTTGACGAGCTCGGTGACCAGCAGCAGGTCCACTTCGGCCTCGTCCAGCAGCACCGTCAGCTCCTCCGCGTGATCACTCACCGATTCAGCTCCTCTCGCAACCGTTCGAGCGCCTCACGGTATCCGGCGGCGCCCTTTCCGATCACACGGGCCACGCACAGGTCCCGGATCACCGACTGCCGGCGCCAGGACTCACGCCCTTCGACGTCCGAGATGTGGACCTCGACGGCCGGCAGGCCGGTGATCTCCAGCGCGTCGCGGATCGCGTAGGAGTAGTGGGTCCACGCCCCCGGATTCAGGATCAGCCCGTCAGCGAGCCCCTCGAGGCGGTGCAGCCGCTCGACGAACTCGCCCTCGTGGTTGCTCTGGAAGAAGCGCGTATCGAGCCCCAGCTCCCCGGCCGCGGCGTTGATCCGCACCTCGAGCTCCTCGAGCGTGAGCGTCCCGTACTGGGCCGGGTCGCGGCGGCCGAGCTGATCGAGGTTCACCCCGTGCATGACCTCGATCCGGTTGCGCACCGCGTCCGTCACGCTAGCTCCCTGACCGCCTCGATCAGCGCCCGCGACTCGACCGCGCACCCGGGCCGAGGCGCGCCGGGCGCGTCGAGCAGCACGAACGGCACCGGGCGGTCCCCGAGCCGCTTCTTGTCCCGTGCGGTCGCCATCACGACGGCGTCGGGATCGACACCGTCGAGCGCGGTCGGCAGGCCGCGGCTCGAGAGCAGCTCGCGAACCTCCTCGCGAAGCTCGGACTTCCCGGACAGCCGCAGCGCAGCGAGCAGTCCGAGCGCAACCGCTTCGCCGTGGCGGTAGCGCGCGTAGCCCGTGACCGCCTCGATCGCGTGACCGACCGTGTGCCCCAGGTTCAGCACCTGGCGCAGGCCGCCGTCCCGCTCGTCGCGGGCGACGATCGCGAGCTTCGTGCGCACGCACGCCACGATCACATCGGGGTCGGTCGGGTCGGCGCCCTCGCGGACCCGCTGCCACAGCTCGCCTCCGGCGATCAGCGCGGTCTTGACGACCTCCGCATAGCCGGCAGCTAGCTCCTCGGGCGGGAGCGTCGTCAGCGCGGCGGGATCGACGATCACCGCCACCGGCTGGTGGAACGCGCCGACGTAGTTCTTGGCCTCCGCGAGGTCGACGCCCGTCTTGCCGCCATAGGCCGAGTCGACCTGCGCGACCAGCGTCGTCGGAACCTGGACGTGGCGGACACCGCGCTGGTAGGTGGCGGCGCAGAACCCCGCCAGATCACCGACAACTCCCCCGCCGAGCGCGATCAACACGTCCTCGCGCGTCATCCCCGAGCGCACGAGCTCGGTCCAGACGATCTCGGCGTGCGCGACCGTCTTCGACTGCTCGCCGGGCATGATCGCGATCCGGCCGGTAAGCGGCTGCTGGGCATCCCCGTACAGGCGGCCGACGCGGCCGTCGGTGACGAGGAACCGCCGCCCGTCGACCGCCGGCGGCCAGAAGCTCCCCTCGAGCAGCCCCTCGCCGACATACACCGGGTAGTCGCCCGAGTCGCTCGCCGCCCACAGCACCTTCGTGCCCGCCGGGAGCGCCTCGAGCGCCGCCATCACCTCGGCCATCGCCTGCGAGCGCTCGGACGGGACGACGACATCCGCGAGCGATTCGTACAGCGGCTGGCGCTCGACGAACCGCTGCTCGAAATCGGGCCGCGAGCGGGCCAGCGGCCTCGCGGTCGCCTGAGCCCTCCGCCACGCGGTCTCGGGATCGACATCGAGCCAGATCACGAGCTGATCGGCGAGCGCCGCCCGCACCTCCTCGCTCCCGATCGCGCCGCCCCCGAGCGACAGCACCCGTGCCCAGGAACCGTTCAGCAGCTCGAGCGTCACCTGCTCTTCGAGCTCCCGGAACGCGGCCTCGCCGTCCTCGTCGAACATCCGCTCGATCGGCTTGCCGACCCGTCGTTCGATCACCGCGTCGACGTCGATCGCCTCGGTCCCGAGCGCGTCCGCGGCGCTCCGCGCCGCCGTCGTCTTGCCCGCGCCCATGAAGCCGATGCAGACGATCGCGCGGCGGGCGGACGGAGTCATGCCCGGTAGGAAAGCATCAGAGCGGGATCGACGCCCGCGCTGGCCTATGCCGGGCTCGGAAGTACCGCCCGCCGCCGTGCTCTGGGCAACAGCCGTTGGGCGACTCCGGGCACGTACAGCCACGTGGCGATCGCGGCGATCGCCACGGTCGCGGCGACGTCGAAGATCGCCGCCTGGTCGTCGGCGGACGGCCCGTTCGCCGTCTGCACGTACACGAGCCACGCGGTGATCGTGGCTACCGGTGCGAGCACAGGCGGCCGGGTGTAGCTCAGCGCCTCCCATACGAGCAGCGCGATCAGGCGGGGCGGTTGAACTTCGGCCCCGAAGGTGGACGACCGCTCAGATCGCCGGCCGGCGCCAGTCGATCCGCTGCTTGTATGCGGTCAGCGACGCGAGCACGTCCGCGATGTGATCGCCGCCGAACTTCTGGCGGTAGGCGTCCGCGAGCACGAACGCGACCATCGCCTCCCCCACCACCCCAGCGGCGGGCACCGTCGCCGAGTCCGTCCGCTCGCGCAGCGCGTCGGCGGGCTCGTGCGTCGAGATGTCGACCGAGCGCAGCGGCTTCGTCAACGTCGGCAGCGGCTTCATCCAGCCGCGTACGACGAGCGGCTCACCGGTCGTCATCCCGCCCTCCACTCCCCCGGCGCGGTTGGTCTCACGGAAGTAGCCGCGCTCGTCGTCCCAGAAGATCTCGTCGTGGGCCTCGGACCCGGGCACCCCGGCGATCTCGAAGCCATCCCCGATCGCGACGCCCTTGAGCGCCTGGATCGAGAGGATCGCCTGCCCGAGCCGGCCGTCCAGCCGCTGCTCCCACGAGACGTGCGAGCCGAGCCCGGGGACGACGCCGAAGGCCCGCACCTCGAACACGCCGCCGAGCGACTCGTTGGCCTTGCGCAGACGGTTGATCTCCTCGACCATCGCCGCGCTCGCGTCGGGATCGAGGCACCGGACCGGCGATTCGTCGACGTGCTCGAAGTCCTTCGGGGTGAGGCCGTCCCGTTGGGGGGCGCGGACCGAGGTGATCTGGATCACGTGCGAGTAGACCTCGACACCGAGTGCCCGCAGGAACTCCTTTGCGACGGCGCCGCCGGCGACCCGCGCGGCGGTCTCCCGCGCGCTGGCGCGCTCGAGGATGTCCCTCACATCGGTCAGGCCGTACTTCTGGGTGCCGACCAGGTCGGCATGACCCGGCCGCGGCAGGTGCACCTCAGCGACCTCGGCCTCGACCGGCCACGGGTTCATCCGCTCCTCCCAGTTGGCGTAGTCGCGGTTGATGATCTGGAGCGCGATCGGCCCGCCGAGCGTCCGCCCGTGCCGCACTCCGGCGGTGACTTCGACCTGGTCACGCTCGATCTTCATCCTCCCGCCCCGCCCGTGACCGAGCTGACGCCGCGCCAGGTCCCGGTTGAGCGCGTCGCGATCGAGCTCGAGGCCGGCCGGAAGCCCCTCGAGGATGCAAGTCAGGCCGGGTCCGTGCGACTCGCCGGCCGTAGTCATGCTGAGCGCCATCGGCGCAGAAGGTTACGGGCGCGGCTCAGTAGTGACCGGCGACGTCGACCGCGTAGTGCTGGCCGCCGGTCGCGACGAGCGTCATCCGGACCGTCAGAACGACGTGACGGAGCGCCTGCAGCTTCGACGCGACCGAGCGCGAGAGCCGGAGGTGGAGCGTCGTCTTGCCGTTCGCGATCCCGGAGACCGTGCCCTGGCCGATCACGACCGACCGGCCGCGCCCGGTCTTCGGGTGCGCGCGCTTCGCCGCGCTGCGCGGGATCGAGATCGCGGCGAGGCCGTCGGCCGGCTCGTTGGAGACCACGACGACCGTCATCCCGGACCGCAGCACGCCGGTCAGCGCCTGCGGCATCAGCTCGAGCTTCACCTGCAGGCGCGGCCGCGGCTGTCGGGCCGGCGCGCCCGCGGTGGTGGTCCCCGTGCCGGTCGTGGCACCGGTCGAGGTGCCCGTCCCGGTGGTGGAGCCGGCGCCGGGTCCCGTTCCTCTCCGTGTAGCTGTGCACGACGCTCGGCCCGACCGCGGTCGCCCCGTCGCCGAAGCCCCACTGGTAGCCCTGGTTGGGGACGATCGGCGTCGAGGCCGTCGCCGAGCCGTCGAGCCGAACGACGTCGGCCTGATTGACCGAGCTCGGGACCACGAACGCTGGGGTCAGCAGCACACCCGGGGCGCACCCGAAGTACGTGTTCGGGTCAAACTCGATCGCACCCGCGTTGTTGAACTCCCGCTGGAGCAGGTACGGGTTCTGTGAGCTGTTGCCGACGGTGACGGAATCGAGCCCGTCTGGCTGAGCGGACTCACCAGCCGCAGCCCGACGTTGATCGCAAGCTGCTGCGGCGTCGGGGCCTTGACGAGCGGCGGCGCGTCGGGCTCATCGCATGAGGTGAACGCCGTCCACGGCTGCACGACGTAGGCCACTTCGGCTCCGCCGACGTCGACGCGCGAGTGGTACGACCAGAAGAACGGCGGGTGGGGCGGCTCGGGCCCGCTCGGGAGTGAGCCGACGGTGACCGGGATCCCGATCGGGGTAGCGAGGTGCTGCACTCGGAAGAACCGCTTCTGCCCCGGTCCTTCCACGTAGGCGTACCAGCCGGTCACCCCGTCCGTCGGCGGCGGCGAGGTGATCGTGAGCGAAGAGATCGTGCCAGTGGTGGTGACCGTCTGCGAGGCGCTGGGCAGGCTCTCGCCGCTGCTCGTGAGGTATGTGGTCTTCACCTGGTAGGTCCCGGGCGGAAGCCCTCCGCCAGCGTCGTTGGTGCTGATCGCCGACGGTGGCGGCGTGAGGCTGCCATTGACCGAGCAGAGCTTTCCGGTCGCATCCAGGCAGGTCTCGACGCCGGCCGGGAGCAGCAGCGTCACCACCGGTGTGTAGCCGGGCTGCGTCCCGACGATGCCGGTCTGCGCGATCATCGTCGACAGCTCGTCGCGGAGCTGGGCATCCGTCAGACAGACGGTGTTGGCGCCGACGAAGTTGTTGTCGACGAACGAGTCACCGGTGACCTTGCAGCCGTTCGCGGGATAGTCGTGGCCAGGCCCGGTTGGGTTGCCGAACTCGCACGCGGACCCACCGATGGCGCCGTAGTCGATGCATCCCCCTCCGAACTTCGAGCTGTTCTGGGCGCGGCCGCCGGGATCGGTGTACTGGGGGTGACCGCATAAGGCGAGCCAAGCGACCCGCTCCCATCGGCGACGTCCGGCAGGAATTGCTCCACGTAACCCCGCGTGCCCGTGATCAGGATCACGACGAGGAGCTCGATCAGGGTGAAGCCCTGTTCCTCCTCTGCGCGACGACGCAGCTTTGCAAGCATGGATCCTCCTGGGATCTGGGGATTGGGTCTTGCCAGAACCCTTGGTCCCAGCCATCGCGGCCCCTCGTCGAGCCCCTCGGTGGCAACCCGGCTTCCTCAATTCGATTGAGGTCCGTGGCTTTGCGTCCCGCCCTCGGGACGGTTTGCCCTTGGCACCTTGACTCTGGCAGGGGCTATATCGGCGGCGCCAAGTGACGTCAGACACATGCGTCCAGTATCTGGACGCATGTGCGACGAGGCGCGCTAAGAGTCAGTGGGAGGCGTGGCGCCCGCTTCGGCGGGCGCCTTCTGCGCGTCGTGGCCGGAGGCGAACTTGCCGGTGCCCCCGCACCACGGGCATGTCACTTCATGCGCCTGCCCGCCGAGGTTCGACGTCACCCGTCCCGTCCCCCGGCACGGTGAACAGGTGGTCCGGCTGTCATCCGGCTTCGCGGCCTGCGGACTCACCGCCGCACCGCGATCAGAACGCCGTCGCCGACCGGGGTGAGCGTGCCCGTGAAGCCTGGGTCGCCGAGCACTCGCTGATTGAACGCTCGGATGCTCGCGACATGCTCGTCACTCCACGCGCCGTCGCCGCGCCCCTCGGCGACCGTGCCCGACATCAGCACGTTGTCGACCGCGAGCACCGCGCCCGATCCGAGCAGCGGCAGCATCGACTCGAAGTAGTTTCCGTACTGCGCCTTGACCCCATCGACAAAGGCCATGTCGAACGGCCCTTCGAGCTCGCGCAGGCCCTCGCGCGCGTCCTGGAGCCGGAGGTCCGCCCGGTCGAGCAGGCCCGCGCGCTGCAGGTAACCGGTGGCCGCGGCGTGGCGTTCGGGATCGATCTCGAACGACACGATCGTGCCGTCTTCGGGGAGCGCTCGCGCGAGATACAAGGTCGAGACGCCGATCGCGGTGCCGACCTCGAGTATCCGCCGGGCTCCCCGCGCCAACGCGAGCACGTGGAGCAGTGCCCCGGTCTCGGGGACGACGATCGGAATCCTGTCGCGTTCGCCGTGGGCCTCCATCTCGGCGAGCACGGGATCCGGCTCGCTGCGCAGGCCCGCGAGGTAGCTGTGGACGGCCTCGGTGACGATCACGGCCGGGGACCTTAGCCCACGACGAGCGTCAGACCTCGGGAGCGCCCGTCGTGCGTTCGACGTCCCCCTCCGCAATCGCGGAGGGAATCGACACCGGCTCCTTCGGCACGAAGTACCGGTACGACAGCGCCGCGAGCCCTCCGCCCACGAGTGGGGCGACGATGAACAGCCACACCTGGGATAACGCCTTGTGTCCGACGATCAGCGCCGGCCCGAGGCTCCGGGCGGGATTGACGGAGGTGCCGGTTAGCGGGATCCCGATCAGGTGCACGACCGTCAGACCCACACCGATCGCGAGTCCGGCGAAGCCCGGCGAGCCGACCCGGCTCGTGGCGACGAGCACCGCCGTCACGAAGATGTACGTGAGCACCACCTCGACGGCGAACGCTCCGCCGAGGCCGATGCCGGTCATCGAGACCTTCGGCCCCCAGCCGTTGGTGCCAAGGCCGACGACCGAGCGGGAGTACTCCGGGGATGAGGAGAAGATGCCCCACAGGATCAGGGCGCCGAGGATCCCTCCGACGAACTGCGCCGCCCAGTAGCCCGAGGCCTCCTTGAGCGACATCCGACCGGACAGCACGAAGCCCAGCGTCACGGCCGGGTTGACGTTCGCTCCCGAGATCGGACCGAGCGTGTAGGCCAGCGCCAGCAGGACGAACCCGAACGCGAGCGCAGTCGCAACCACTCCGGCGGACGTCGACGTCCCAGTGAACTTGAACCCAAAGCTCAACGTCGCAACCCCGACGCCGACGATCACGAGGACCGCGGTCCCGAGGGCTTCAGCGACCAGTTTGCGGTGGAGCTTGACCAACGTTCCTCCCTGCGCAACCTGCGGTCGAGTGGTGGGCACGTTGTCGGTGAGGACACACAGACGCATCACCCACTTTGGGTGATCGGCTACGAACGCAGCTAGCGTCTCGTGGGCTACGAGGGTGCGTAGGCGACAAACCAAGGCCCGCGACTCCGGCCCCGGACGCTCGCCTGGGCGATCGATACCGGAGTCACGCTCGGGGTCGTGAGCGCCGCGCTCGCCGCGGGGTTCAACGCGGACACGCTCGAGCGGCGTCTTCCTCGGCTCGCCCGGCTTCCCGTGGCGCTGGAGGATCGCGTCCTGCCGCCCAAGGGGCCCTATCGCCTCGCGGCGCTCGCAGCTACGGCGGGGGCGGCCGTGCTCGGTCGTAACAGTCCGGAGCGTCGGGAGCCGCGCCGTCGGGGTGGAACGCCTTGCGGAACCGCTCGAGCTCGAGCTCCTGCATGCCGAGCTTGTGGAGGTCGAGCTGGACGTTGTCCTTGTCGAGGATCCGCAGCACGACCGACTCGCCGTGGACGCTCGGCAGCGTGACCACGCGCACGTCGACGTGACGGCCGTCGATCGTCAGCCCGACGCGGCCGTCCTGCGGGACCCGCCGCTCGGAGATGTCGAGGTCGCTCATGATCTTGATCCGCGAGATCACCCCCGGGACCATCCGCTTCGGCGCGTCCTCGGCGGACTCGCGGAGGTCGACGACCTCCATCGGCCCGGCGCCCTCCTCCCCCTCCTCGACCGCCTCGTGGACGGCGTCCTCGAATCGGTTCATCCGCGAGATCAGGTTCTGGATGTCCTCCGCCGAGGCGACCGCCGGCTCGACGTCGAGGTGGGTGAGCAGCGCGATGTCGTCGGCGGCGAGCATGTCGGCGGGATCGGACATCGCGAGCACCAGCGCGTCCTCCCCCGCGTACGCGACGGGGACGGCGCCGTAGCGTTTCGCGGCCGAGGCCGTCAGCAGGTTCACGGCCGCCATGTCGACCTTGAAAACGCCGAGGTCAAGGTGATCGAGCCCGTAGCGCTCCGCGACGGCGCGCGAGAGCTGCTCCTGCGTGATCGCGTGCTGGTCGAGCAGCAGCTTCTCCGGCGCGATCCCGGCCGACCGGGACTCCGCGATCGCGGCCTCGACCCGCTCACGGTCGCAACAACCGAGCTCGACGAGCACGTCGGTCAGGAACCGCGTCGAGCCTCCGCGCCGGCTCGGGGCGGTGACGCCGTCCCAGTCCTCGGGATGCTCGGGCGCGGCGTCCCGCCCGCCTGCGCCGTCGGCGCCTACCGGCCGCAGGTGCGCCGGCCAGTCGCTCATCGCGCCCGTGCCGCGGCGCGCATCACCTCGACCGGGGCGACTCGGCCTGTGAACCGCTCGAAGCTGAGCGCGCCCTGGCGGACGAGCAGCTCGAGGCCGTCGACGACCGGCACGCCGCGCGCCTTCGCCGCCTCGATCAGCTGGGTGTCGGCGTGGGAGTACACGAGGTCAGCCACGCATCCGAACATCGAGACCTCATCGACCTCGAGCGGGAGGTGCTTGAACGAAGCAGGGCCTCCGTCCATCCCGACCGATGTGCAATTGACGAGCAGATCCGCCGGGTCGGCACGGTCGACCGCGGTCCCCCCGAGCTCCTCGGCCAGCGCGCGAGCCCGCTCCGGGGTCCGGTTCCAGACTCGGACCTCGGAGGCGCCGGCGTCGAGCAGCGCCCACACGGCGGCGCGGGCGCTGCCCCCGGCGCCCAGCACCAGCGCGCTCTTCCCCGCGGGCGGGAACGGCAGCGACTGCACCAGCGCCGGCGCGTCCGTGTTATCCGCTGCGATCGCGCCGTCGTCGCCGAACGTCAGCGTGTTCGCGGCCCCGATCGAGCTGGCGGCGGCGGTCGCGCGGTCGGCGACCTCGAGCGCCGCCTGCTTGTGCGGGATCGTGACGTTGGCGCCGCGGAAGCCGGCCGGAGCGAGCGCCCGCACGGTCTCGGCGAACAGCTCGGGCGGTACCGGCAGCAGCTGGTAGCGCCAGCCGCTCAGGCCGACCGCCTCGAGCGCGGCGGTCTGGATCTGCGGCGAGCGGCTGTGCGCAACCGGCCAGCCGAGCACGCCGAGGCGGGTGCGCTGCACCAACGGCCTCAGCAGTGCGCCGGCGAGTTTCCGCCGTGCGCGCTGCGCGCGGAGTAGTAGCGCTGCACCTGGCCGAGGAACTGGTTGTAGTTGGAGGCGAAGACGTGCTCCCCGTTGCCGCACGGCTTCACGACGAAGTACAGGAAGTTGGTCCGGGCGGGATGCGCCGCGGCCTGGATCGAGGCCAGGCTCGGGCTGTCGATCGGCGTCGGCGTCAGACCCTTATGGATCCTCGTGTTGTACGGCGATGTAGAGCTCAGCTGCGACTGGGTCAGCGGCTTCGTGTAATTGCCCGTCGCGTACCGGGTCGTGGCGTCGATCTGGAGCGGCATGTTGTCGTGCAGGCGGTTGTAGATCACCGACGCGATCAGCGGCCGGTCGTGCGCTGTCTCCGCCTCCGCCTCGACCATCGAGGCGATGATCAGCACGTCGTATGGCGTCAGGTGCTTGCTGCGTGCGTAGCCGAGGTTGACGGTCGCGAACTCCTTGCGGAAGCCCTTCAGCTGGTCGGCCACCAGCGCCGGGATGCTGACCGGGACTCGAAGCTGATAGGTGTCGGGGAACAGGAACCCCTCGAGCGACGGCGTCTTTTTCGGCGCCCCGTAATGGGTCGGGTTCAGCAGCGGCGAGTGGCGGGTGTCGGCGAGATAGCTGCCCTTGACGCCCTCCTGGCGCAGCCGCGCGTTGATCTCGGCGCGGGTCCGGCCCGGGACGATCGTCACTCCACGGACCGGCGCCGCCTTCGGCACAGTCGTCAGCAGCTTGAGCGCGTCGCCGTAGCTCATGTCGAAGCGCATGTGGTAGGTGCCGGCGAGTAGCTTGCCGCGGTCGCCGGCGAGGGTCGCGCGTAGGTCGAAGAAGACGCTCGAGGAGACGACGCCGTCGCGCTCGAGCAGATCGCCGATCTGGCTGGAGCTCGAATGGGGCGGGATCCGTACGGTCACGGTGCCGTGGCCGGATCCGTGGAACGGCTGGAACAGCTCGATCAGGAACCAGATCAGCGCCGCCACCAGCACGAGTGCGAGCACGACCAGGATCCGCGCCCTCCACGAGTGCTTGCGCTTCGGGGCGCCCCGCATCGCATCGTCGCGCTCCTCGGCGGCGCGGGTGCGCTCTTGCCAGCCGACCCGGCGCGTCCCCGACGCGATCTCGTGCGGCTCGTGGCCGTCCGAGGGCGGCTCGTGGCCGTTCTCGGGCAGCTCGTGATCGTCCAAGGGCAGCTCGTCGAAGGACGATGGCGCTGGGGTTGACCTATCGTCAACCAAATCGCCATCGTTCTCGGGGGTCGGCTCGAGGTCTGGCTCGGGCGCCGGCACCTGCGAGGAGGCCGCCGCGCGCCGGCGCTCGCGCTCCAGCCTCGCCGCCTCGCGCTCCTCGGCGCTGCGCTCGCCGTCAGCCACAAGCGTCCTCCGACTCCCTCGCGGCGAGCCAGCTATCGAGCAGGTGGGCCGCGGCCCGCGAGTCCTCGCTCGCGCGTCCACCGGAACGCTCGGCGAGGCGCGTCGTGAACCGCTCGTCGTACAACTCGACGGGGACCGTCAACGACGCCGCCAGCCGGTCCGCGAAGCGCTTCGTCTCCTCCGTCTGCGCGGACTCGCCGCCGGACAGCGACAGCGGCAGGCCGACGATCACGCGCTCGACCTCGAGCTGGGACGCGAGCTCGCGCAGCCGCGCCAGCCCCCGTTTCGTTGCTGGGTTGGCGACCGGCTCGATCGGTGTCGCGAGAACGCCGGTGGGGTCGCTCACCGCACAACCGCACCGAGCGCTTCCGTAGTCGAGCGCCAGCACCCGCATCAAGCTACCGAGAAAGCGCCGCCTCGATCTGCTCCCGGGCGACCCGCATCGCCTCCGGGAGCTTCTCGGCGTCGCGGCCGCCTGCACGGGCCATCGTGTCGCGTCCGCCACCGCCGCCGCCGACAACCTCGGCCGCGGCTCTGACGATCTCGTCGGCGCGGACGCCACGCTCGACCAGTGGCGGCGCCACGCTCGCGACCAAATCGACGCGCCCGTCGGCGGCCGAGCCGAGCACGATCGCGGCGTCGCCGAGCTTGCCCTTGAGCCGGTCGAGGATCTGCAGCAGTGCCTTGCCGTCGCCGACCGAGGCGGGGGTCGCGAGAATCGTCGCGCCATCGTGCTCATACGCGTCGGCCGCCAGCTGATCGATGTCGACGGCGTCCGCCGCCGGGCCGCGAGATCCGCCGCGCTCGAGCTCGCGCACCCGCGCCCGGAGCTGCGCCACCAGCTCCGGGACCTGCTCCGGCGTCGCGCGCAGCTCGCGCGCCGCGAGACCCAGCGCCTGGTCGTGATGGCGCAGTAGCGTCACGGCGGCGGGACCCGTGACCGCCTCGATCCGCCGCACGTTCGCTGCGCTCGACGTCTCGGTCAGCACCTTGAACAGGCCGACCTCGGCGGTGACGCGGACGTGGGTGCCGCCGCACAGCTCGCGCGAGAACGAGCCGTCGCCGACCTCGACCATCCGCACCACCTCGCCGTACTTCTCACCGAACAGCGCCATCGCTCCGAGTCGGCGCGCCTCGTCAAGCGTGGTCGTCAGCGCGTGCACCGGCTGGTCGGAGAGCACCCACTCGTTGACCTGCCCCTCGACGTCGCCGAGCTCCTCCTCGGTCAGGGCCTTCCCGTGGGTGAAATCGAACCGGAGCTTGTCCGGCCCGACGTACGACCCGGCCTGCCGGACGTGCGTGCCGAGCCGCTGCCGGAGCGCGGCGTGCAGGAGGTGGGTCGCGGTATGGTTGCACTCGCTCGCGTGGCGCGCGGTCCGATCGACGATCGCCTTGACCCGCTCGCCGGGCGCGATCGTGCCCCGCTCGGGCACCAGCGACACGACCTGGTCGCCGCCGATCCGCAGGACGTCGTCGACGCGCGCGCGGCAGTCGCCGTCGAAGCATTCGACGTACCCGGAGTCGGCAACCTGACCGCCGCCGGTCGCGTAGAACGGGGACTCGACGAGCTTCACGAGCACGCGTCCGTCCTCGGCGGCGGCGGCCCCGATCGACGTGTCGCTCTCGGTCGCCTCGTAGCCGACGAAATCGGTCTCGAACCCCGCATCGCCGGCGAGCGCGAGTGCCCGCTCGCGCAGCTCCTCGACGTCGTGCGCGCGCGAGGACCGCCGCGCGCGCTCGCGCTGCTCATTCATCAGCATCTCGAATCCGGCCTCGTCGACCCCGAGGCCGTGGTCGGCGACCAGCTCGATCGTCATCTCGATCGGGAACCCATAGGTGTCGTGGAGCATGAACGCGTCCGCCGACGCGATCCCCTCGGCGCCGGTCTCGACCGCCCGCGCGATCAGCTCGTCGAGCATGCGGCTGCCCTGCTCGAGCGTGCGACCGAAGCCCTCCTCCTCGGCGTCGAGCCACTTGCGGACCACGTCGCGCTGCTCGTGAAGCTCACGGTATTCGGCCCCCATCAGCTCAGTCACCCGGTCGGCGTAGCGGCCGAGGAATCCGGGATCCATCCCGAGCGCGCGGCCCTGCTGGATCGCACGACGCATCACGCGTCGGAGCACGTAACCGCGATCCTCGTTCGACGGAACGACCCCGTCGGCGACCAGGAAGGTCATCGCGCGCCCGTGGTCGGCGAGGATCCGCAGCGCCCGATCGGTGTCGTAGTCGGACCCGTAGCCGCGGCCGGAGAGATCCTCGCCGAGCGAGATCAGCGGCGCGAACTGGTCGGTCTCGAACACCGAAGGCACGTCCTGGAGGATCGCCGCCATCCGGTTCAGGCCGAGGCCGGTGTCGATGTTCCTCGCAGGAAGCGGCGTCAGCGTGTTCACAGGGTTCTGGTCGTACTGCATGAACACGAGGTTCCAGTACTCGATGAACCGCTCGTTCTCACCGCCCGGCAGGTCGTCCGGCTTGCCGAACGCGAGCCCGCGGTCGAGGTACAGCTCCGAGCAGGGCCCGCACGGCCCCGTCGGGCCCGCCTGCCAGAAGTTCTCAGAGCGTGGGAGCTCGATGATCCGGTCGCGAGGTACCCCGATCTCGAGCCACGCCTCAACCGCCTCCTCGTCGGGACCGAGGCTGAGCTCCTCGTCCCCGGCGAACACCGTGATCCAGATCTCCTCGGGCTTGAGGCCGAAGCCGTCGGTCGAGAGGTCCCACGCGAACCGCGACGCCTCGCGCTTGAAGTAGTCGCCGAACGAGAAGTTGCCGAGCATCTCGAAGAACGTCAGGTGGCGGGTGGTCGTCCCGATGATCCCGATGTCGACCGTTCGGAAGGTCTTCTGGCAGGTCGTCACCCGCGGGTGTGGCGGGCGCTCGATCCCGAGGAAATACGGCTTGAGCGGGTGCATCCCGGCGACCGTGAACAGCGCCGAGGGGTCAAAGTCGGCAGGGATCAGTGATGACGACGGAAGCCGGCGATGGTCTCGCTCGATGAAGAATTCGAGAAATTTGTTCCGGATCTCGTCCGAAGTCATGATTTACCTTGAGTGTGGCATCAATCGTCGGGGTGAGCCCCGACGGCGAAACGGGGGCGGAGGGGCGTCGTTTCGCAAGGTTCGTGTTCGGATTCAGGGAAGACCGTGAACGCAAATCGCCATCGTCTGCTCAAGCTCGCGCTCGGCATCGTCGCTGCGTGCGTGCCGCTTGGACTCGCCGCCGCGGCCCAGGCGGCGCCCCTCGACCCGCTCGGGTTTCAGATCCAGGTCCCCGTCGGCGGAATCCTGGTCCATGAGAACGCAGGCTCGGCGGTGATCACCGTAACCCGCGATCCGCTCGAGTCGCTCCAGGGAGCTCAGGTCAGGTACATCACCTCCCGCGACGGGTTCAACCCGGCGACCAACTCCCCGCGCGGTCTCCCGGTATCTGACCCGCGCCGCCGCCCAGCAGCCCGGTGCGGTGCCGCTGCTCTCGACCTACGCGCTCCTGCACGGTGCTGGCAAAAACGGCGACTCGCCCGCGGAGCAGGCGACGTACCACAACTTCATCACCGGCTTCGCCCAGGGGATCGGTAGCGCCCGCGCCGTGCTGTTCCTCGAGATCGACTCGCTGATCACCGCCCCGGGCCTGAACTCGCACGGACTCGCGGTGCGGCTGGCCGAGCTGAGCGATGCGATCAACATCCTCACGACCAACTGTCCGCGGCTCGTGATCTATCTCGACGCGGGTGCGGCCGATGCTCTGTCCGCTCGCACCGTGGCGTCGCTGCTGAACCGCGCGGGCGTCGCGAAGATCGAGGGCTTCTCCCTCAACGCCACGCACTTCGACCGGACCTCGAAGGAGATCAAGTACGGCAACCAGATCTCCAAGATGACCGGCGGCAAGCACTTCGTCGTCAACACGGGCACGAACGGCCAGGGTCCACTGGTGCCGACCGACATCGTCAGGACCGGCAACGAGGTGCTCTGCAATCTGATCAACCGGGGCCTGGGCCCGAGGCCGACCACGAAGACCGGTTACACGAAGGTCGACATGTTCGCGTGGACCACCAACCCCGGAGAGTCCGGCGGTCAGTGCCACACCCCTGGATCGCTCCCGGGCGCACCGGCGACCGGCCAGTACTGGCCGAAGTACGCGGCGATGCTCGTGAAGTACGCGAACTTCAAGGTCACGTAGGGCAGCTCAGCGGGGGCGAGCGATCGTGCCCCAGCCGACGACGAGCTCGCCGTCCATCAGGCAGGCGAGCTGTCCCGGGGCGGCGGCATCCGCCGGATGCTCGAGCTCGAGCTCGAGCCGCGCGTGACTCCCGGCCTCGAACGCGCCATCGACCTGCGCGGCGATCGGCTGGGACCGGTAGCGCAGCTTGACACGGTCGACCCTGGCGCCCTCGCGGCGGAGCTGAACGCCGCGCACGTGGACCCGCGAGGCGCACAGCGCCGCCCGCGGCCCAACCGTGACCTGGTTCGTGACCGCGTCCTTGTCGAGCACGAACCGGGGCTCGCCGCCCGCGAGCCGGAGGCCGCGCCGCTGCCCAACGGTGAACAGGTGCTGGCCGTCGTGGCTCCCGAGGACGACGCCGGCGCGGTCGACGAGCTCGCCCGGGCGCCTGCCGAGCTGGCCGTGCCGGGCGAGGAACCGCCCGCGATCTGTACCCGCCAGGAAGCACAGGTCCTGTGAGTCGACCTTGCTCGCGACCGGGAGCCCCGCGGCGGCGGCGATCCGCCTGACCTCGGGCTTCTCGAGCTCGCCGAGCGGCAGCCGCAGCCGCGCGAGCGACGCGGGCGCGAGCGCCGCGAGCATGTACGACTGGTCCTTCGCGGAATCGGCGGCGACCCGCAGCAGCGGTCCGAGCTCGTGATCGCGCTCGGCGACGCGCGCGTAGTGCCCGGTGGCGAGCGAGTCGCAGCCGAGGCGGTCGGCGAGCGCGAGCATCGCGTCGAGCCGGACGTGGCCGTTGCACCCGACGCACGGATTCGGAGTCTCCCCTGCCGCGTACCCCGCGACGAACGGCTCGACGACCCCGGCGCGGAACTCGCGGCGCAGGTCGATCGTGAAGTGCGGGAGGCCCATCGAGTGCGCGAGCGCCCGCGCCTGCGCAACCGCCGTGGCCGAGCAGCAGCTCCTCTCTCCGTCGTTCTCCTGGTCCGACCACAGCTCGAGCGTGACCGCGACCGTCTCGCGCTCGCGGCTGGACAGCATCCCGGCGACAGCGCTGTCGACGCCGCCGCTCATCGCCACCAGCGTCCGGCCGCCCGCCGGCGACCCGAGCTCGGCCCGCTCCCGTGCGGCCGCGCCGAGTGCGCGGGCGAGCGCGTCGGCGGCGAGCTCGGCCGCATGGCGCTTGGCGGCGCTCAGCCCACCGAGCTCGGCGGAGATAGCGTCGGCGTCGACGCGCGCCGCATCGAACAGCGGCGTCCCGCGAACGAGGCTGACCGTGGCACTGCCGGAGGCGGTGGCGGCGCCGCACCCGCTCGCCTCGAATCCGGCGTCGTCCACGCGGTCGCCGCGCAGGCTGACCGTGATCGAGATCTCGTCGCAGCACGCGAACCCGCCCACGGTCGCGGCGAACCCGTGCTCCGGGGTCCGCCCCAGGCCCTGGGGCGAGGTCAGGTGATGCTCGAACGCAAGCGGGTCCACTCCGGCGAGGATAGGACGCTCGCTACCGCAGGGCGAGCGCGTCGTCGACCCGCTGGGAGATCTCGAACGGGTCGGCGTAGCCGACGATCTCGTCGGTCTGGCGGTCGGGCGCGACCAGCACCAGCGTCGGCGACAGGTTCACCGAGAGCTGCTCGGTGATCGATGTGTAGCTGCGGATCTCGCCCACCGGGATCGCCAGCTTGAACACCCTGCCGCCGTGGGTCGGGACGCCGGCGAGCTCCTGGTGGACGGCCCGGTCGTCCGGCGCTCCCGGGTTGTAGAAGAGCAACGCGACGACGCGGTGCGATCGGATCGCGTGCTCGACCGACGCGAGCCTGGTCTCGGCGGGTTTCCGGGCGGGCGCCGGGTGGGCGACGGGCCTCGGCCGGGCGGCCTGGGCTGCGCGCGCCGTCGCGGCCGGGTGGACGGTCGCGGTCGGGTGCGCCGCCGCGGGTGCCGTCGGAGCCGTGGTCCGCGCAGGCATCGCTCCCGCCCTCGCGCTCGCCGCGTTCGCGGTCCCGACCGCCCGGTGAGCGGCATTGATGTCGGCCTGGTACTGCCCGAGCCCCTGGTTCGCAGACCCGCCCGCGCCACCGCTCGAGCCGTGCGGCTTGAGCGCGACCGTCCACAGCGCGAACAACACGACGGTGGCGAGCAGCAGCCCGATCAGCGGCCTGGAGACGTGCGTCATCACGCTCGTATCGGCACCGCCCCGCGGCTAATTGAAAACGCGTGCCGGACGGCTACGACAGCCGTAGCCCGAGCTCGCGCAGCTGCGAGGGCTCGACCGGGGCGGGCGCGCCGGTCAGCGGGTCGGCGCCGCTCGCCGCCTTGGGGAACGCGATCACGTCGCGGATCGACTCGCGCCCAGCGAGCGCGGCGACGATCCGGTCGATCCCCATCGCGATCCCGCCGTGCGGGGGAGCGCCGTAGCGGAGCGCGTCGAGCAGGAACCCGAAACGGGCCTGGGCCTCCTCCGGGCCGATCCCGAGCAGCTCGAACACGCGCTCCTGGACCTCCCGGCGGTGGATACGGATCGACCCGCCGCCGATCTCGGCGCCGTCGAGCACCAGGTCGTACGCGCGCGACCCGACGGCCGCAGGATCGTCGAGGTTGCCGGTCGGCGCCGTGAACGGATGGTGGGGGCTGTCCCACCGCCCCTCCTCGGCGTTCCACAGGAACGCCGGGAACTCGACCACCCACAGGATCTCGTGCCGGCTGTAGTCGATCAGCCCGAAGCGCCGGCCGAGCTCCATCCGCAGCGCGCTGAGCGCCTGGCCGGCGGTGGCCAGCTCGTCGGCGACGATCAGCAACAGGTCGCCCGGCGAGGCGCCGAGCCGGGTGGTCACGGCCGCGATCTCCTCCGGGGCCAGGAACTTGGCGATCGGGGACCGCCACCGCTCCTCGCCCTCCTGGACGAACGCCCACACGAGGCCCTTGGCGCCGTGCTGCCTGGCGAGCTCGGTCAGCGCGTCGAGCTCCGAGCGCGCCAGCTCCCGCGGTCCGGTGTTGATCCCGCGCACGACCCCGCCCGAGGCGAGCACACCGGCGAACACCTTGAACTCGGTCTGGACCAGCGCGTCCCCGAGGTCGTGCAGCTCGAGGCCGAAGCGGGTGTCGGGCCGGTCGATCCCGAACCTCGAGACGGCCTCGGCGAACGTCATCCGCGGCCATGGCGGTGGCGCCACGACGAACTCCGCGCGCTCGAACACCGCGCCCATCACCGCCTCGGTC
>DASXDA010000035.1:0-4028 GCA_036490875.1 Solirubrobacteraceae bacterium | reverse complement strand
CCCGGCAGGGCCCTATATTTGAACCGTGTCGACGCACGCACCGGACAACCGCGGAGAGCACCTCGAGCTGCCGGTCGAGGAGCTGCTGCGTCGCGCTCGTCCCTTGCCTCCGCACGATGAGATGGTGATCGAGGATCTGAGCGAGGAGGAGGGCGCCGCCTTTCTGGCGGCCGTCGAGTCGTGAGCACGGTCCGGTCGCGCGGACCGATCGTCATCGACACCGACGTCTTCAGCGCTGACCTCGTTCCCGGGTCGCGGCTCGCAGAACGCTATGCCTCGCTCATCACGGGCCGGCCCGCGTTCATCTCCTTCCAGACGGCTGCTGAGCTGCGGTACGGCGGGATCCGTCGAGGCTGGGGCGACGCTCGGATGCTCCGGCTGGAAGCGAAGCTTCAGCGGGTTGAGCTTGTTCACAGCGGCCCTGAGCTCGTTGCCGTCTACGCACAGCTTCGCGCCGACTGCGAGGCGGCCGGCCACGCGCTTGCCCAGAAGGCGCACACGGCCGACCGCTGGATCGCCGCCACCGCGATCCGCCTTGCGATCCCACTCGTCTCGAACGACGGAATCTTCCGCGGCGCACCCGGTCTCCAGCTCGAGACGCTCCCAGCCGGCTGAATGGACCGCGTTCCGGATTCCGCATGTACCCGTTTGGTACCCGCGGCCGCGTCTGTCGCGGTGGCGGCGCACTCTCGGGGCAAACAAAAAGGTCCCGCTTTGCAGGACCTTTAGGCGATGGAGCTAGCCGGACTCGAACCGGCGACCTCCTGGGTGCGATCCAGGCGCTCTCCCAACTGAGCTATAGCCCCGGGCGGCGGCACATGCCGCGCGGTTGCCCGACAGTTTAGCCCCGGGGCGCCGGGTCGCGGTCGGCTCCGAACATGCGTCGAGGCGTGGGGAGAGCTGGCGAGTTAGGCCCGGATCGTGGGTAGCCTCAGCGCGGAGGGACACCCTCATGAGCTTTCGCGCGCGTCTAACTGTCTTCTTCGTCGTGATCGTCATCGTCCCGATGGTCGCGATCGGCGTGCTCATGTTCAGCTTGATCAACGACAGCCAGCAGGGGAAGGCGGACGCCCGCGCCGGCGGGATCGCAGCCGCGGCGGGCAGCCTTTATGAGAGCGAAGCGGCGTCGGCACGCGGCGACGCGGTGACGATGGGGCGCGCCGTCGGGTCGCTAAGCGGCAAGGCGCTCTCGGTCCGCTTTGCGTCGCTGGCGAGGCAGGCGGGACTGGCCCGCGCGACGCTGACGAGCGCGGCGCGGACGATCGTCGACGTCGGGGACCGGAGCGCGATCGCGCCTGGTTCGGCGATCCTCAGGGAGCCGGGTCGGGGACGGGTGATGACTGTGACAGCCTCGGAGCTGACCGCCTCCGAGTACGCGCGCGAGCTGGGCGCGCCGGGAGTCGCGGTTGTGGTGCGCCAAGGCCCGAAGATCCTCGGCTCGACGATCGGGATCCGGGGTCGGTCGCCGACGCCCGAGAACGGCGACGTCACCATTGGCGGGAAGGGCTATCGCGCGGTCAGCCAGACGTTCCCGGGCTTCGGCGGCGCGCATGTGACGGTGACGGTGCTCTCGGCCCTCTCTGCGACCGCGGCCTCGCTCGGTGGCAGTCGCGCTGTCGCCGCCGTGCTGATCATCGCCTTCCTGGCGCTGGCGTTCGGCTTCTCGATCGTTGCCTCGCGCGCCCTCCAGGGCCGGCTGAGCGGCTTCCTCCAGGCCGCGCGCCGGCTCGGTAGCGGCGACTTCTCCTCGCCCATCGCGGTCGAGGGTCACGACGAGTTCGCGGCGCTCGGGGTCGAGTTCAACAGCATGTCGAGCGAGCTCTCGCGTCGGCTTGACGAGCTGTCCCGAGAGCGGGTGCGGCTCCGAGAGGCGATACGGCGCATCGGGCGTACGTTCGCGTCGAGCCTCGATCGCCCGGCGCTGCTCGAGCTCGCACTGAAGACCGCGGTTGATGCGGTGCAGGCCAGCGGGGGGCGGCTCAGCGTCCGGACCGGCGACCACCAACCACTCGCGGAGGCCGGACGGGAGGGATCGCTCGCCGGGCTCGAGGATGCCGTGCATGAGGCGGAACGGGCGGCCTTGAAGAACGGTGGTGTTGGCGGGTCCAACACGACCGGGATGAGCGTTGCGGCGGTCACGCTTGGCCCGCTCGAGCCGCACCAGCGCGCCCACGGAGTGATCACGGTTGCTCGCCCTGGCCGCCCGTTCACGGAGGACGATCTTGATGTGCTGCGCTCGCTGGGTGCGGAGGCAGGGCTCGCGCTCGAGAACATCGAGCTCCACTACCAGGTACGCCGCCAGGCCGTGACCGACGAGCTGACCGGCCTGGCCAATCACGGGCGGTTTCAGGCGCTTCTCGACGCCGAGACCGAGCAAGTCCGCCGCTACCACCACCCGATCGGCCTGATCATGCTCGACATCGACGACTTCAAGGCCGTCAACGACACGTACGGCCACCCGCAGGGGGACGCCGTCCTTAGACATGTAGCCCGCGTAGTGCAAGAAAATTCCCGCGATGCCGACTCCCCCGCGCGCTACGGTGGAGAGGAGCTGTCGCTGATCCTGCCGCACACCGATCTTGAGGGAGCCCACGCGATCGCCGAGCGTATCCGCGCGGCGGTGGAGGGCCTGCGCGTGGCCAGGACCGACGGAGACGGGGTCCTGCGCATCACGGCTAGCGTCGGCGTTGCCGCGTCGACGGACGGAGACAAGGCCGCCTTACTCGCTGATGCCGACGCGGCACTGTACGAAGCCAAGCGTGCCGGCAAGAACCGCACGATTAGCGCCGCGGCCCGAGTCACGGACGCGTCGGGGGCCGGGTAGGCTTTAACGAGCCATGGGTTTACTCGACGACGCGATACGCGAACACCTCGACCTCAAGCGCCGGCGCGGCGGCGACCCCACCGAGATCGAGCGTGCCGAACGTGAGGCCCTCGGGCCGGTCCGCCGCGGCCCCGAGTTCACCGGCGAAGACGCACCGGCACAGGAGTCCGCGGTTCAGTCGGAGGTCGGCGAGACGCCTGTGCCGGCGGAGTCGTGGGAGCCGGCCCACGACGAAGCCGAGGCACAAGAGTTCGAGCCCCCGCTCGAGGACCACGAGGAAGCGGTCGCCTACGAGCCCGAGGATCACGCCGGCGCCGACGCCCCGCCGGTCGCACCCGCTCCGTTCGACCTCGAAGTCGACGTAGAGCCGCCGCCCCGTCCCGCGGACGTCGCACCGGCGCCTGAACCCGAGCCCGACTTCCCCGTGCCACACGCAGCCGACCCACCGGCCGCAGCTGAGCCGTCGCACCTCGACCAGGAGACCGAGGAGTACGAGCTCGAGCCCGAAGAACAGGGGGAGGGCGAGGATGTGCTCGAGAGCACGCCCGAGTTCCTTCAGGATGCGCCTGACCACGACCGTTTGTGGTTCGAGCAGCGCCCCCCGAAGGACTTCGACTTCGACGGCTGAGTCCCTAGACTCGATCCCGGATCGGGGCCATAGCTCAGTTGGGAGAGCGCCTGCTTTGCAAGCAGGAGGTCACGGGTTCGAATCCCGTTGGCTCCATCCCGAAAAGCCTCGCGTTTGCGGGGCTTTTCTTGTGGCTGAGTTGGCTGTGGGTCATCCTCGGGTGGGTGTTTGTTACTCGCGTGGACCAGAGCGTGGACCACGTGGACCAGCGGTGACTCCCGACGGGGCTGCCTGTGCTGCGGTGCGGCCCGGATCGTTCGTCAACTGCGACATCTTGTCGCCGCGATCGGTCGGAACCTCGATCGCGTCAGCGCTGCCTGCGCTCGCGAGCAGGTCATCGAACGCTCGGTGCACTTTCTTGCGGCTGAGTCGCTTCTGCACCTGGGCGTATATCTCGAGTGTCGTCCTGGAGTCAGCGTGCCCGACCTGGCTCATGACGTAGGGCAACGGAGCGCCTGCCTCGATCATGAGGCTGATGTACGTGCGCCGGAGGGCGTGCGGTGTCACCTTCGGTAGCGGCGGGAGGTCCCGCTCTGCCCGGAGCTCGTTCACACGCTTTACGGTCGGTCCGAGAAC
>DASXDA010000034.1:0-4681 GCA_036490875.1 Solirubrobacteraceae bacterium | reverse complement strand
CGAGATCGAACTCATCGCGCTCGAACGGCAGCTGCTCGGCGCGGCCGGTCGTGAACTCGAGGTTCTCGCGCGAGCTGTCCCGCCAGTGCGCCTCGAGCTTCGGATCGGGCAGGTCGATCCCGACGATCCGGCTGTCGCCGCTCCGCTCCGCCCAGCGCGTCGTCAGCACCCCCTCGCCGCAGCCCACGTCGAGGACCGAGGCTGGATCCGCTTGCGCGAACAGAGCGTCGAGCGTGCCCTCGAACGCGGCCATCAGCCGGCGTACGACCGGGTTGGTCGAGCCGTACTTGTCGTACGCGTTGCCGGTGGGGACCTCGGTGTCCGCCGGCGCCTGCGGCGCGGTCATACCCCCAGCGCCTCGCGGTCGGCGGTCTCGCCGCCGGGATCGCGGCCGGAGGTCGCGGCGCTCTCGCCCTGCGGCCGGGCGCCGGGCTCGTAGTGCGACGGCTTGACGCCGAGCTGGAGCTCGATCCGCCGGACCCGCTCGAACGTGCGCTGGGAGATCGTGCGCTGCGCGTCGAGCAGGTCGCCGATCACGCCGAGCGAGCCGAGCAGCATCGCTCCGATGAACAGCACCGCGCCGGCGATCAGCGACTGGATGTGCCCGCGGGCCGCGGAATGGGGGCTGTCGACGAAGAACACGAGGAACCGGATGAAGAGCGCCAGCGCCGCCAGCCCCATCACGAGCGCGCCGCCCCAGAAGACCTTCAGGGGCTGGTACTGCGAGTAGACCCGGAAGATCGACAGCGCGTTGCGCCGGATGTAGGCGCTCATCGACGGGAACAGCCGCGACTCGCGGGTCTTCGGATTCGTGCGGACCGGGACGTGGTCGAGCGCGACATCGAGCTTCCCCGCCTGGATGATCGTCTCGAGCGTGTAGGTGAACCTCGACACGACCTGGAGCGACAGCGCGGCCTCGCGGTTGTACGCACGGAACCCGGACGTCGTGTCAGGCACGTGCGTCTGCGAGGCGTGCCGCACGACCCACGAGCCCGCTCGCTGGAGCAGCTTCTTGACCCCGGAGAAATGCTGAATCGTGTTGATCTGGCGGTCGCCGACGACCATGTCGGCGGACCCGCGAACGATCGGCTCGACGAGCTTCGGGATGTCCCTGCCGTCGTACTGGTTGTCGGCGTCGGTGTTGACGATCACGTCGGCGCCGAGCTTCAGTCCCGCGTCGATCCCGGCCTGGAACGCCGCGGCGAGACCCTTGTGGTTGGTCAGCCGGACGATGTGATCGACGCCATGCTCGCGCGCGACCTCGATCGTACGATCGGTGGACCCATCGTCGACAACCAGCCACTCGACGACGTCGAATCCGTCAACCTGACGTGGCAGATTCGCCAGCGTGACGGGAAGTTGGTGCTCCTCGTTGAAGCACGGGATCTGGATGATGAGCTTCATGCCGGGGCCGACCGCATACTCCAACCGCCCATGACAACAAGGTAGCGGGATACTCGCTCGGAATGGACACTGCAACAGTCACCCCACGAGCTCCAGCGCCCGCGCCTGCGCGCGCGCCCGAGCTCGGGCGGCGCGTGCGCCGCGGTCGCGAGCGGCTGATCGTGCCCCGCCGCGGCGACTGGCTGTTCCCGGCTGCGCTCGGCGCGCTGCTCGTCGCGAGCCTCCTGTTGAGGCTGTGGGGCGTCAAGCAGGGCCTTCCATACAGCTACAACGCGGACGAGTCGACCCACTTCGTGCCCCGCGCGGTCGGGTTCCTCTCCCAGGACCTCAACCCTCACTACTTCCTCAACCCGCCGGCGTACTCGTATCTGCTGTATCTCGTGTTCGAGCTGTGGTTCGGCTCGGCCGACGCGATCCGCACCGCGTACACCTCGGATCCGACCGCCGTGTTCGTCGTCGCGCGCGTCGTCGCGGCGCTGCTCGGGACCGTCGCGGTGTGGCTCACGTACCTCGCCGGCAGGCGGCTGTTCGACCGGTGGGTCGGGCTGCTGGCGGGGGCGGTAATGGGGTTCGCTTTCCTGCCGGTGTTCTACAGCCACCTGGCGCTCAACGACGTCCCTACGCTGGCGCCGGTGGCGCTGTCGCTATACGGCGTCGCGGGGGTGCTTCGGCACGGGCGCAAGCGCGACTACGCGATTGCCGGGATCGGGATCGGCCTGGCCGGGGCGACCAAGTACACCGGCCTGATCATGCTCTTGTGCCTGCTGGCCGCGTCGCTTTGCGACGGGCTCGACGGCTCGGGCCGCACCGCGGCCCGGCGGTGCGGGATGGCGCTGGTGCTCGCGCTGGTCGCGTTCGTGGCCGCAAATCCGTACTCGGTGCTCGACCCCTCGTCGTTCTTCTCGGGCGTCGGTCAGCAGGCGTCGGAGGCCGCGGGAAGCGAGCAGTTCAAGCTCGGCATCAATCCGGGCAGCGGGATCGACTACTACCTATGGACGTTCACGTGGGGGCTCGGCTGGGGCCCGACGATCGCCGCGCTCGGCGGGGCGGCGCTGCTGCTCGCGCGGCGCAAGCTCGCGTTGGCGCTCGTGCTGCTGCCGGCGCCGATCGCGTTCATCGTGTTCATGGGCGACCAGCAGCGTTTCTTCGGGCGGTGGCTGATGCCGATCTTCCCGATCGTCGCCGTGCTCGGCGCGTACGGGGCGGTGGAGCTTGCTCGCGCGCTGTCGCGCAAGCGCGGCCCGGCGCCAGGCCGCGCGCTGATGCCGGCGGCGCTCGCGGGGACGATCGTCGCCGTGCTGCTGGTCGGCCAGAGCGTCGCCGCCGACGTCCACAACGACCAGGTGCTCTCGCGCCCCGACACTCGCAACCTGGCGCGGGCATGGATGACGGGCCACGTCCCGGCCGGCTCGAAGATCGTGCTCGAGCCGCTCGTGCCCGACAACTGGGCGCTGGACGTCGGGCGGGTGCTGCCGGTGACGCCCACCGGCGAGCGCTGGTGGAGGTATCCAACGTGGCTGACGAACCTCGACCCGAACCTGAACCAGCTCCCGCCAGGCGAGAGCCGGTACGTGTTCGTCGACCAGTACGAGCGTTACCTGCGACCCGAGCTGATCGACCAGTACACCTCCCAGGGCTACTGCTGGGTCGTGCTCGGCTCGCTCCAGGCCGGCCGCGCGTTCGCCCAGCCGGGAGCCGCGCCGCGGGCAATCGCGTACTACGCGGCGCTCGCCCGGCGGGCGAAGCTGATGTACCAGATCAACCCGTTCGGTTCCGCCGACCACCCGGTCAGGTTCAGCTTCGACTGGTCGCTCGACTACTACCCGCGCCAGTACCGGCTGCCGGGCCCGGAGCTCGGGATCTACCACCTGTCCGGGGGTAAGTGCGGGTCCCCCAGGCGGTAGAGCCAGCCCCCCTCATCCGGCCGGGGGGTTACATCCGAGTCTCCGGAAGGCCCCCAGATCCGTCGTATGCTCAAAGCCGGATGACACTGGCGACCGAGATCGACTACCGGCACCTCGAGCGCGCGATCGAACTGGCAGAGCAGGGCCGCGGCAACGTCAGTCCGAATCCGCTCGTCGGGGCGGTCATCGGGCGCGACGAGGAGATCATCTCCGAGGGCTTTCACGCCGCCCTCGGTGGGCCGCACGCGGAGGTCGAGGCGATCCGCGCAGCCGGCGACGCCGAGCTCGGCGGCGCGACGATGTACGTCTCGCTCGAGCCCTGCTGCCACCAGGGCCGGACCGCACCGTGCACCGAGGCGATCCTCGAGGCCGGGATCGAGCGCGTGGTGATCGGCGCCGACGATCCGAGCGAGCACGCCGCCGGCCGCGGTCTCGGGATTCTGCGCGACGAGGGCGTCGAGGTCGTGGTCGCCGACGGCGAGCTCGCGACCAGGGCGCGCCTCCAGAACCAGTCGTTTCGCAAGCGCGCGCGGACCGGGCGCCCGTGGGTGCTGTTCAAGTCCGCGATGACGCTCGACGGCAAGGTCGCCACCCACAGCGGCGACTCGAAGTGGATCTCAGGCGAGCAGAGCCGGCGGCTCGCGCACCTGTGGCGGGCCGAATGCGGCGCGGTCGCGGTCGGGATCGGCACCGCGCTCGCAGACGACCCGCAGCTCACCGCCCGCGTCGAGCGGGTCGCGCGCCAGCCGCGGCGGATCGTCTTCGACTCGCTGGCGCGGCTGCCGCTCGCCTCGAAGCTGGTCGAGGGCGCGCGGCAGACGCCGCTGACCGTGGTCGTCTCGAGAGCGGCCCCGAGGGCGGCGACCGACGCGCTCGAGACGCACGGGGCCGACGTGATCGTCGCGACCGGCGAGAACGAGCCCGCGCGCGTCCGCTCCGCGCTCGACCAGCTCGGCGCGGCCGGCCTCGGGTCGATCCTGCTCGAGGGCGGTCCCCACCTCGCCGGGGCGTTCTTCGACGTCGCCGAGATCGACGAGATCAGGCTGTTCCTGGCCCCGCTGGTGCTCGGCGGGCGCACCGCGCGCGACCCGCTGGAGGGCGAGGGCGTCGACACGATTGCGCTCGCCTCCCGAGCGCTGACGCTCGAGTGTGAGCGCGTCCACGACGACCTGCTGATCACCTCGAGGATGCGGGAGTGGTGACCGATGTTCACCGGACTGATCGCTGAGGTGGGGCGCGTCTGCAGCGTCGAGCGATCGGCGGACGGCGCCCGGGTGCGGATCGAGGCCGCATCGGCGTCCGAGCTGCGCAACGGGGACTCCGTCGCCGTCAACGGTGTGTGCCTTACCGCTACGAACGTGGACGGTGGCTCG
>DASXDA010000033.1:0-32302 GCA_036490875.1 Solirubrobacteraceae bacterium | reverse complement strand
GCTCGCCGCCGAGCCGCTTGGCGTCCTCGGCGGCCATCCGCCAGTACTCGACCAGCTCGTCGACCTCGTCGTAGGCCTCGGCCCGGAGTGGCTTGCCCTGATCGAGCGTCAGCGTCCGCGCGAGCGCGTCGCGCCGCGACTCGATCAGGTCGCCGACGGCGGTCATCTTTGCGGCGCGCTCGAACGCCGTCAGCCTCGCCCAGCCGTCCGCGGCGTTCCGCGCCGCGGCGATCGCCCCGCGAGCGTCATCACGGTCGCCCAGCGGGACGGTTCCGATCAGCTCGCCGGTCGCGGGGCTCGTGGCTTCGAACGTCTCGCCACTGGAGCTGGGCCGCCAATCGCCGTCGACGAACATCTGCTGTGCGCTGCCCGTTGCCATTCCAGCTCCAGCTCGTGGGAGTCGTTGACACAGTTAGACAACTGATATATAACAGCCCCGTTAGGCCCGGGTCAATGGGGTCCACTGGCTGGGGCACGCCGGCGGCCGAGGGTCACACGTCGAGGAGCCGCGCGCCGAGGATCGCGCGGCCGGGGAGGTTGATTGATGGCAACCGTCACCGAAAAGCCCGCCAGTACCGACAGTCAGGAACTCGCGGGGTTCGGTTACAAGCAGGAGCTCGATCGCTCGCTGGGGAGCTTCTCCTCGTTCGCGGCTGGCTTCAGCTACATCTCGATCCTCACCGGCGTAACCGCGCTGTTCGGGTTCGGCTACCTCAACGCGGGACCGGGCGTGTGGTGGACGTGGCCGGTCGTGGTCTTCGGTCAGATCCTGGTCGCGCTGTGCTTCATGGAGCTGGCCGCCCAGTACCCGATCGCCGGCTCGGTCTACCAGTGGTCCAAGCAGCTCGGCGCCGGGTTCTTTTCGTGGATGACGGGATGGATCTACATTGTCGGCGCGATCGTCACGATCGCTGCCGTGGCGGTCGACTGGCAGGTCGTGCTCCCCCAGATCACCACCAAGTTCCAGTTCCTCGGCAGCTCCGCCGACGCCGGCCTCACGATCACCAAGGGTGGGGCGCAGAATGCGTTGTTGCTCGGAGCGATCCTGGTCGGCATCACCACGACGATCAACATGATGGGCGTCAAGATCATGTCCAGGATCAACAACGTCGGCGTGGCCGCCGAGTTGATCGGCGCGACCCTGCTGATCATCCTGCTGCTGTTCCATCTGCATCACCCACCCTCGATCATCGCCCACAGCTACGGCTACGGCGCCGGCCATCCGTGGGGCTACTTCGGAGCCCTGCTGGTCGGCGGGCTCCTGAGCGCGTACGTGATGTACGGGTTCGACACGGCGGGCACGCTCGCCGAGGAGACCAACGACCCCCGAAGGCACGCGCCTCCGGCGATCATCCGCGCGATCGCGGCCGCCGCGCTGATCGGCGGCCTCGTGATCCTGCTCGCGATCCTGTCGAACAAGAACATCGCCGACAAGAACATCGGCCTGCTCGGGCTTCCTTACGTGATCAAGCAGGCGTTCGGCAACACGACCGGGAATGTGTTCCTCGCTGACACGGCGCTGGCGATCTTCGTCTGCTGCCTGGCGGTTCAGGCTGCGACGATCCGGATGCTGTTCTCGATGGCCCGCGACAATCGGTTGCCGTTCGGCTCACAGGTCGCGCGCGTCTCCGGGCGGCGCAAGGTCCCGATCGTTCCAGCGCTCGTGACCGGGGTCCTCACGCTGGTGCTGCTGGCGATCAACGTCGGCAACCAGAGCGCGTTCTACGTGATCACGGCGATCGCGATCATCATGTTCTATCTCGCCTATCTCGGCGTGACCGTGCCGATGCTGGTCCGACGGCTGCGCGGCACCTGGCCGAAGCCCGATCACGGGCCATACTTCTCGCTCGGGCGCTGGGGCCTGCCGGTCAACATCGCGGCCGTGGCGTACGGCAGCCTGGTCGCGATCAACATCGCCTGGCCGCGCAACTCGATCTACAACGCCGTCGGCAAGCCCCACTGGTACTGGCAGTGGGCGCCGTTCCTGTTCATCGGCGCGATCGTGATCATCGGCAGCCTGTACTACTTCCTGGTGCAGGCCAAGAAACCACCGGAGGTGCTCGAAGAGCACCGCGCCGACATCCCGACCCCGCCGATCCCGGCGCCGGCGGGAGACGCGTTCCCGTGATCGACGCCGGCGACTTCGACTATGTGATCGCGGGCGGCGGCACCGCCGGGTGCGTCGTCGCCGCCCGCCTGTCGGAGGACCCCGACGTAAGCGTGTGCCTGATCGAGGCCGGGCCCTCCGACGTCAATGACCCCAAGATCCTGCGGCTCGAGGACTGGATGTACCTGCTCGACTCGGGCTACGACTGGGACTATCCGATCGAGCCCCAGCAGCGAGGCAACAGCTTCATGCGCCACGCGCGCGCGAAGGTGCTGGGCGGGTGCTCCTCGCACAACTCGTGCATCGCCTTCTGGACGCCGAAGGAGGACCTCGACGAGTGGGCTGCGACCGGCTGCGAGGGCTGGAGCTCGGCGGAGTGCTGGCCGCTGATCACGCGGCTCGAGACCAACGACGGGCCCGGGGACCACCACGGTCGCGACGGCCCGGTCAACATCCGGACCGTGCCGCCCACCGACCCGTGCGGCGTCGCGCTGCTTGAAGCGGCGGCCCAGGCGGGGCTCCCGACCAGCCGCTTCAACGAGGGCCACACGGTCACCAACGGCGCGGGCTGGTTCCAGATCAACTCGTCGCCGGACAACACGCGGATGTCCTCGTCGCACGCATATCTGCATCCGATCATCGGCACCCGCCCGAACCTCGAGATCCGGACCGGCTGCTGGGCCAGCCGGGTGGCGCTGGAAGACGGGCGCGCGAGCGCGGTCGAGTACCTGACCCCGGACCTCCTGACGCACGGATCGGTGAAGGCGCGGCGCGAGGTGATCCTCAGCGCGGGCGCGATCGACACGCCCAAGCTGCTGATGCTGTCGGGGATCGGCCCCGGCGAGCACCTGCACGAGTTCGGGATCGAGACGATCGTCCACTCCCCGGGGGTCGGATCCAACCTCGATGACCACGTCGAGGGGATCGTCCAGTGGGACGCCAGGCAGCCGATGATCCGGACCTCGACCCAGTGGTGGGAGATCGGGCTGTTCTCGACCTCCCAGGAAGGGCTCGACCGCCCCGACCTGATGATGCACTACGGATCGGTGCCGTTCGACATGAACACCGCGCGCTGGGGTTACCCGACTACCGAGAACGGCTTCTGCCTGACCCCGAACGTGTGCCGCGGCCGTTCCCGCGGCACGGTTCGCCTACGCTCGTCGGATTACCGGGACCGCGCGCGCGTCGACCCGCGCTACTTCACCGATCCCGAGGGCCACGACGAGCGCGTGATGGCGTACGGGATGCGACTCGCGCGGGAAATCGTCAAGCAGCCGGCGATGGCCGAGTGGGCCGGGGTGGAGCTCGCTCCGGGCCCCGACGCCCAGACCGACGACGAGCTGATCGATTACATGCACCAGACACACAACACCGTGTACCACCCGGCATGCTCCGCGCATATGGGACCCGACTCCGATCCGCTCGCCGTCGTCGACCCGCGCCTGAGGGTCCGGGGCGTCGCCGGCCTGCGGATCGCCGACGGCTCGATCCTGCCGTTCCTGCCCGCGATCAACCCGTGCATCACGACGATGATGATCGGCGAGAAGTGCGCCGACATGCTCAAGGAGGACGCCCGGCGCGGCACGGGACACGTGGCGGTGCCCGCGGGCGGTTGAGCGACTGCCGGTGAGCGGCGTCGCGACGCCCGAGGTCGCGCGCTTCCTGCGGGAGTACCCGCCGTTCGACGCGCTCGAGCCCGACGACGTGGAGCGCGTCGCCGCGACGGCCGAGGTCGAGTTTCACCGGGCCGGGACGACGATCTTCTCGCAGGGGGCCGAGCCGGTCGAGTACCTGCGGGTGGTCCGAAGCGGAGCGGTCGAGATCGTCTATCACGGCCGCGTGCTCGATCTGCTGGGTCCCGGTGAGCTGTTCGGCCAGGCGTCGATGCTCTCGGGTTTCCCGACCGGCTTCGAGGCGCGCGCCGCGGAGGACACGCTGTGCTACCGGATCTCCGCGGAAGTCGCGCGGGAGCTGCTGGCGGCACCGGCGGGCCTTCGGTTCGTCGCCCGCTCGCTGCTCGAGCCGTGGGCCGAGGCTGCGGGACCGCCCTCGACGCCGGCGGTCGACGACCCGGCCAACCAGCCGGTCGGTGCCCTGCTCCACGACGATCCCGTGATCTGCGTTCCGGAGACCCCCATCCGTCAGGCGGCACAGTGGATGGCAGCGGCGCCGGCGACGTCGGTGGTCGTCGAGCTCGGGGGCGGCGCGCTCGGGATCCTGACCGATCGAGACCTCCGCACGCGCGTGGTCGCGGACGGCCTCTCGACCGATGCACCGGTGGCAGCCGCGATGTCGGCGCCCGCGTATACGTGCGGACCGGGCGCGCTTGGCGGTGAGGTCCTGCTCGAGATGCTCGACCGCGGCTTTCGCCACTTCCCGGTCGTCTCGGCGACCGGGCAGATCCTCGGGGTCGTCGCGGACATGGACATCGTCGCGGCCCAGACGCGCTCGTCGTTCTATCTGCGTCAGGCGATCGCCAGGGCCGGTGGATTCGACGAGCTGGCGAGCGCCGCTGGCGAGCTCCACCCGATGGTGATCGCGATGCACGACGCGGGGCTCGCCGCGGCCAACATCTGTGCGGTCTACGCCGTGGTTGTCGACGCGCTGACGCGGCGCCTGCTCGAGCTCGCGGTGGCGGAGGCGGGGGAGCCTGGCACCGATTTTGCATGGCTGGCGCTCGGCAGCCAGGCTCGACGCGAGCCGATGCCGAGCTCCGACGTCGACAGCGCGATCGTGTGGTTCGGTGAACCCCGCGAGGACGAGATTCGGCCCTACCTGCAAGCCGTCGCCACGAAGGTCGTCGCGGGGCTGAAGGCGTGCGGTCTGTGCTCCGATGAGCACGGCGCGACTGCCGCCGATCCGCTGTTCATCCGCTCGCTGGCCTCATGGCAGCGCGCGGTGCGCAGCTGGATCGCCGACCCGACCCAGGAGAAGGCGCTGATCCTCGTCTCGGTGCTCGTCGACAGCCGCCCGGTCTGGGGGGTCCACACGGGCTCACCCGTGGCCGACACGTTCCGCCTCGCGCCGAGCAACCCCGCGCTGCTGCGCCTGCTCGCCCGCTACGCGCTGTCGCACCGGCCGCCAACCGGCTTCCTCCGCGGGCTCGTCGTCGAGCACTCCGGGGAGCACCGCGGCCGGCTCGATCTCAAGCACGGCGGCGTCATCCCGATCGTCGATCTCGCCCGATGGGCCGGCATCGCGGCGGGCGTGACGAGCGCCTCGACGACCGAGCGCCTGAAAGCCGCCGCCTCCGCAGGAACGCTGCCGGCGGCGGACGCGCACACGCTCGAGGACGCGTTCGCGTTGATCACGAGTCTTCGTCTCGCACATCAGGTGGATCAGCTCCGCGCTGGCGAGAAGCCTGACGACTTCGTCAACCCGGCTGCGCTCAGCGCGCTGACGAGGACCTACCTGAAGGAGGCGTTCCGCGCGGTGGCGTCGATTCAGAGGCGTGTGGCGTCGGAGCTCGATATCGGTGCGCGATGAGGCTCGGACTGCTGCTTCCGAGAAGCCGGTTCGCTCGGGACCCGGTCGCTGCGGCGTACGCCGGCGCCAGGTTGCCGCGCGGGCGAACCCCGTGGCGCGAGGCCCGGTGGTGCGCGGTGGACCTCGAGCTCACCGGGCTCGACCCCCGCGAGCACGAGATCATCTCGTTCGGCGCGATCCCGATCGACGATGGACGCGTGAAGTTGGACGGGGCGGTCGAGGGACTCGCGCGACCGGGTGGCGCGATCAGCGAGGCGTCGATCCGCGTGCACGGGATTCGCGCGGCCGATCTCGGGCGCGCGCCTCGGCTCGTCGACGCGATCGGGCCGCTGCTGCAGGCGATCAGCGGGCGGATCCTTGTGGTCCATTCCGCGGCCGTCGAGCGCGCCTTCCTCGGCAGCGCGTTGCGCGAGCAGGGGGTGCGGCTGCGGGGTCCGCTGATCGACACCGAGGTGCTCGGCCGAGTGTGGCTGGCCGAACGCGATGGCCGGGCTCTGAGGGGGAGCCTCTCGCTGGGAGACCTTGCCGCGGCGCTCGGGCTGCCGGCGGAGCGGCCGCACCACGCACTCGGCGACACCCTGACGACGGCCCAGGTGTTCATCGCGCTGGCCGCGCACCTCGACGCGCTCGGCGCCCAGACGGTTGCAAGCCTCGCGGGCGCTGGGCAACGGCTGGGCGCGCTGCGGGCGTTCGGCGGCCGATAGCTTTCAGGCATGACCGGCGATTGGCGAGACTGGCGGCCCGCGATCTGGCTCGTGATGCTCGGCATCGCGGTCGCCCTGATCTTCAACCCTTGGTATTTCAGCGCGATTTTCTTCGGGGCCGCGATTGGGGCCGCGATCCGGATCCGCCAGCGACGCCAGCGCGCCGCGCTCGCCGCCGCCAAGCGCCCGCCTCAGCGGCGCCGTCGCTCGGGCACAAAGCGCTGAGCGCCGCTCAGCGCGACTCGACGATCCGGACCTCGGCCGGCGTATTCCGCAGAAGCGCGCTGGCCGCAGGGTGCTTCGTCGAGAGGAGCGGACGACGACGGGCCGGCAGCAGCACGAGATCGACCCCGGCACCGGTTACCCAGTCCTGTAGCGGAGGGTCGATCCCGTCTCTGAGCAGCTCGAACGTCGCCCAGTCGGCGATCGGGGCGAGCTGGCCGCGTGCCTGGTCGAGATCCCGGGCGACCGACTCTCGAACGATCTCGTTGTACTCCTTCGCCGAGTTCCCGCAACGCGACCCGGAGGGAGCCTCGGGCACGACGGCGAGGACCGTCACCGTTGCGTGTTCGCGCTCCGATGCGTCGCGAGCCATATCGAGAGCCGCTGCGCCGGCGCGTCCCGGCTCGAACAGGACCAGCACATGTGGGTGCGGGGCCTCCATGATGCCCCCGACAACTTTAGTCGCATCGTTGGTGACCTCAGGGCCGACGACGGATGGCGGAGCGGACGAACGAGCTGAACAGCCGCCGTGACACGTCAGAAGCGGGGGCCTGATCGCGCCAGGTGGCCTCCATGATCCCCTGGTGGTCGAGGGCCACATCGCTGTTGGCGACCCAGTCAGTCAGCAGCTGCGGCGTTGCCTCCGGGTGGAACTGGACACCGACCTGCCGGTCGACTCTGAACGCCTGAGGTCCGACTCGATCATGCGCTAGGAGCTTGGCCTTCCGCGGGAGCCGGATCACGGCGTCCTCCCAGGCAAGCCACGGTCCCGATGCGATCAGCTCCGGCGCCGCGGTGCTCACACGCATCCAGCCATACCGTGGCCTGCGCGCTGGCTCGAGCCCGCCTCCGAGCGCGCTGGCGAGCAGTAGCGAGGCCGTTCCCACCGCAAGTACCGGAGTACCGGCGCGATTCGCTTCACGCAACCAGTCGACCGCCGTGGCATCGCCCGCGTCGATCGAGTCGCCGGCCCACCGCGCCGGTCCGATGACGACCGCCAGGTCGAGCGATCCCGGATCCGGGAGCTGCGTACCGCGGTCGATCCGCACGGTGATTGGCTCGACCGCGCGGGCCCGGAACGCTTCCGAGAGCGTGGCACCGGGCGCCAGCTCTGCGCCTTGCAATAGAAGCGCCCGTCCACGGGCCTGCCGTCTGCTCGGCCGCTCGCGCCGCTGCATGCACGGCACGGGGCGCGGGGACATCTTCGCGCCGGGCACTGACTCAACGACCTCGTCGATACTCATCTCACACCTCAAAAGTCGGCTTGGCTTCGCCGCCCGATTTGACCCCGGGCGGCAGGATCAGCGCGGGTCGGGCAGCTGCTCGGTGGCGCTGGAGAGGGGACCGGGAGACCGCGCGGGCGCGCGTTCCGCAGGCGGGAGCGATCGCTCCCTACCGACTACATCGCTGTGTCCCGCCAGCCGGACTGCGCTCGGCGAACCACAGGCGCGGGGAGGACAGGGCGGGTGCAAAGCGCATAAGATTGATCGACTTTAGCGTAATTATCGATAATACGGCAACCGGCGTGAGACCTCCGGTTTCGTGTGGAGGAAGCGTTTAAGATGGGCGCGCGGCCGCCGTTCGTATTGAGAGGGGCTCAAGGATGTGCAAGAGGGCACTGGGGACCGCGGTAAGCGCTGCAGTGATGACCGCGGCGGCGTCTGCAGCACTCGCCACCGCCGCCTCGGCGAAGCCGGTGTGGCTGTGCTTCCCGGGCCATCATCCCGACCCTTGTGCCTCGGGGTTGTCGACGACCGTGTACTCCCCGACGCTGACGCGGAAGCTCGGAGTGCAGCACCCCAAGCCGGTCGCGCATCCCGGAATCGACTGCTTCTACGTGTATCCGACGGTCAGCGGCCAGAGGAGCGGCAACGCCAACCTTCAGATCGATCCCGCGGACCGCTCGATTGCCCTCTATCAGGCGGCGAGGTACTCGCAGTATTGCCGCGTGTTCGCGCCGATGTACCGCCAGCTGACGATCGTCGCGAGAAGCAACGGAGCGTTCGGCAAGCCGACGAGCAAACCTGATCCGGCGACCGCGTACTCGGACATCCGCGACGCGTTCCTGACATATCTGCGCAAGCACAACCGGGGCCGTGGATTCGTGCTGATCGGACACTCGCAGGGAAGCTCCGTGCTAAGGCGGCTGATCGCCAGCGAGGTCGACCCCAGGCCCGCCGTGCGAAAGCTGCTCGTTTCGGCGATCGTGCTGGGAGGCGACGTCGTCGTCAATCGGGGGACGGGGATCGGGGGGGACTTCAAGCACATCCCAGCGTGTCGGTCGGCCAGCCAGACCGGGTGCGTGATCGCCTACTCGACATACGACCAGACGCCGCCCGTCGGCGCGCTGTTCGGCCATCCGGTGTCGATCAACGGGAAGCCGATCACCAACCCGAACCTGCAGGTGCTGTGCACGAACCCGGCCGCACTCGGCGGGGGCAGCGGGGTGATCACCCCGATCCAGCCGAGCCAGCCGTTCGCGCCGGGCCTCTTCGCGTTGGGCATCGCCGCACTGAAATACGACGTGCCGGTGCCACACACGGTCTGGTGGAGCGCTCCAGGCTCTTATCGGGCGCGGTGCGAGACGGTAAACGGAGCGACGGTGCTGATGATCTCGCCGCTTCGTGGCGCGCCGCTTCCGGCTCCGAGCCCGGTGCCGGCGTGGGGACTGCACCTGCTCGACGCACAGGTCGCGCTCGGCAACCTGGTCTCCGACGTGAAGACGGAGGCTGCCGCGTTCCTGCGCCGCGGCCGTTGAGGTTCGGCTGCGGCGCCGCCCGCAGCCGCGGCCGTCCGTTGATGCGCGCCCGGTTGCGCTCGGAGGGACCTGACAGAGTGAACCGATGCTGACTCAGGTGGCCGACGGCGTCTGGGTCCGGCAGAGTGAGTGGGTCTGGACTAATTCCATCGTGGTGCTTGGGAAGGACGGGTTGATCCTGGTCGATCCCGGCATCGATGGTTCGGAGCTGAACCAGCTCGCCGATGACCTGGACCGGCTCGGCATTCCGGTGGTCGCCGGGTTTTCCACCCATCCCCACTGGGACCACCTGATCTGGCATGCCCGGTTCGGCGACGTGCCGCGCTACGCCACCCCTGCCGGCGCCAACGTTGCCGGTGAAGCCCGCGAGCAGGCGCAGGCGATGGCGGCTGAGAGCGCGTCGGGCATCCCTCTCGAGTTGATCGCGCTCGTCACCCCGCTGCCGGCGGACGCCGGACCCGTGCCGGGCGAGATCATCGTGCATGAGGCGCACGCCGTCGGCCACGCGGCGCTGCTCCTCGCGGACCGTGGCGTCCTGCTTGCCGGCGACATGCTCTCCGACGTCCTGATCCCTCTCCTCGACCGTCGCCGCTCCGATCAGGTGGGCGCCTACGAGACGGCACTCGACCGGCTGGGAGAGGCCGCCAGGCACGTCCATGTCCTGGTTCCCGGCCACGGGACCGTTGCCGAGGGTCCCGAGGTGGCGGCCCGCCTCGCCGCCGATCATTCCTACATCGACGCGCTGCGCCGAGGAGAGGAACCGGTCGACGCGCGTTTGGGGCCGGATGCCGACTGGCTCTCCGCACCCCACCGGTCGAACCTGGAGCAGGCCCGGGGGCGGTAGGGGGTTCTGATAGCCCGGGGGCCCCCGCTGTGCGCGGATCGGAAACGTTGGCGCTGTCGTTCACCTTCCGGGGTCTGAAACTGCGGAAGGCGGGAAATCAGAATGTGCCGACACCTGCTGGAAACGGGGGGATGCTCGTGCAGGTGGTGGAATTCACCTTGCCGTTGTACAACGTCGTATCGCAGAGCCTGGCGGAGGCAAAATTGGTGGAGTAGGTGACCGCGTTCAACATGTTGGCGCGGGACATGTCAGCGCGGTACACGTCGTCGTCGCTCAGGTTCGTCGCCAACAGCGAGGCGCTGCAGACCCCCAGCACGGCAGACCTACGACGGCGAATCAACTCAAACGTAGGGCCCCTCCAACAATCTGTCCGCGCATCAATGCGCCCGACGAACTGCAAACCAACGACACCAAGGCGCGCATTTGGTTGCGCCGAGTGTGGGGATCCCGCCGCGCGAGGTCGAGGCAGCTACCGCTCCCGGACTGCGTAGGTCAGGTGGGTCGCCCGCTGCGTCGGCTCCGCGCGGACCGGCTCCAGGGCCACGCGGCCTGCGTCCACGCCTTCGAACAGGCCGATTCCGGAGCCGAACAGCACGGGTGAGAGCGCGATCGTGAACTCGTCGATCAGGCCGGCGTTCACGTACTCCAGGATCGTCGCGCCGCCGCCCGCGATGCGGACGTCCCGGTCGCCGGCGGCCTCGCGGGCCTGGTCGAGTGCGGGCTCGATGCCGTCGTCTGCGAAGTGGAAGGTGGTCCCACCCAGCCGCTCCCACGGGTCACGCTTCTCGTGCGTCACGACGAAGACCGGCGTGTGGAACGGCGCCTCTTCCGGCCACGCCTGCTCGCCGAGGTCGAACATGCGCTTGCCCATCACGCTCGCGCCGGTGCGCTCGAACGTCTCCCGCACGATGTCGTTCTCGCGCCCATCCTCGCCGCCCTCGCCGAGCTTCAGGTTCTCCCGGAAGAACCGCTGCGGGAATATCCACCGCTGAAGCTGCATCCACTGCGTCATCCAGCGCTGCGGATCTGGGTCATCGATGCGCTCCTCGGGCGCGATGAACCCGTCGAGCGACATCGTCACGCTGAAGAACACCCTTCCGGCCATCAGCCTTCAACTCCCTTCCGAACGATCTCGGCGACGTAGGCAGCCAGGCTGCTCAGGGTCTGCCGGCCGCCCTCGATCGCGTGGTAGTTCTCGATCGCCTCGTCGCGCAGCTCCTTGGTGGGGAACACCGTGCGCATCTCGACCCGGGTCGACGCGCCGTCGGGCGCGAACGTGATGACCGACTCGAAGGCGTTCGGGTCGCCGGGGGACTCACCATGCAGCAGCGCGATCCGCTCCGGGGGGTCGATCTCGGTCCAGGAGATCCACTCCTGATAGTCCGTCCCGTCCGGACCGTGCATCACGAAGTCCCACTCGCCGCCGACGCGAAACTCGAACGCCCGCGTGGTGGTGGTGAACCCCTCCGGTCCCCACCACCGCGACAGGTGCCGTACCTCGGTGAACGCCCCGAACACCAGCTCCCGTTGGGCACTGATGACCCGAGAGATCACGATCTCGCGGTCGGCCGTCGCGGACGGCGTCGGCGCGTCCCGCCCTGTCGCTGCCATCGGTCAATCCTCCTGACTTGCCTGCTTGAGGTCCTGCACGTACTCGTCCAGCCGGTCGAAGCTCTCGTTCCAGAACCGCTCGAACCCGCCGGTCCACTGGTGAACCGGTCGCAGCCCGCGGGCGTCAAGCCCGTACAGGCGCTGCTTGCCCGCCTTGCGGTCCCGCACCAGCCCGACCTCCCGGAGCACTCGCAGGTGTTTGGACGCCCCCGGCTGGGTCATCCCCAACTCTTGGGCCACCTCGGTCACCGGCCGCTCACCCGGCTGCAGCAGTGCCAGGATCGCCCGGCGCTGCGGCTCGGCGATCGCGTTGAAGACGTCCGACGTCGTCGCTGCTCGTGCCATGGCGCCACCATATTCCGATATCGGCATATGTCAAGCCCGAGGAATCAGGCGGCTCTGAGACCGCCGCTTCCCGTCCCATGCGCTCGAGCGATCAGCGCAGCGCGTCGATGTCCGCGTCTGTCAGCTCTATCTCGGCGGCGGCGAGGTTGTCCCGCAGGTGCTCGAGCGACAGCGTGCCCGGGATCGGCAGGGTCGTCGGCGACCGCCGCAGCAGCCACGCGAGCGCGATCTGCTGCGGTGTTGCGCCGTGGCGGGCTGCGATCTCGGCGAGCGCCGGCGGGCCGCCGCCGCGCAGCGGGAAATAGGGAACAAACGGGATGCCTTCGCTGGCGCAGTAGTCGACGACCTGCTCGTGCCTTCGGTCGCTGAGGCTGTACCGGTTCTGGACAGCGGCGATCGGCACCACCTGGCGAGCCGCGCGGATCTGTTCGACGCTCACCTCGGAGATGCCGACGTTGCGGATGCGGCCTAGGTCGCGGTACTCGGCGATCACGGCGAGACTCTCCTCCAGCGGCGTCTCTGGGTCGACGCGGTGAAGGTAGTAGAGGGGGATCGCCTCGGTCCGCAGTTGCCGAAGGCTCTCCTCGATCTGCGAACGAAGCACCTCCGGGCGCCCCTCGCCCGGGTAGTAGCCGCCCTTCGTCGCGACGACGACTCCCTCTGGGATGGGATTGAGCGCCGCGCCGATCGTCTCTTCGCTCTGCCCGGCCGTATAGAGGTAGGCAGTGTCGATGTGGCTGACGCCTGCGACGACCGCTTCGCGAATGAACGCGACGTTCCTGGGACTGTTCTGGAGCCGGTTGGTGCCGAGGCCGATCCTTCCAACCTCGACGCCGGCGAGCCGCAACGTTCTGGTCATTCTCGCGTCCCAGAATCTAGTCGACCAGCCGCTCCTGCGGGCCGTTACCAGCACTGACGGTCCGCCGCGACGGCGCCCTTCAGCGGCCATCCCAATGGCGGCAATGAAGCGCCGCAGGAGGTCTCAGGTCTGCGCCAATCGGATTCATCTGGAGATCGTGCACGGTGGTCCGGGTTGGGGGCGATCGATGAGCGACTGCGTGCGCAGGAGATCGAGCTGCCGGCCCCGCTGGCGGTCCCTGACCAAGGTTTCAACTACGAGCTCGTCAGCGTCGCTGGCTCGATCGCGTACATCGCGGGGCACGGTCCGCAGGACGGAGCGAAGCCGCCGCTGATGTCTGGGCGGATCGGCGCGGACCTCTCGGCCGAAGTTGGTTACCGCGCGGCTCGGCTCTGCGGCTTGGCGATTCTTGCCTCGCTCAAGCGCGAACTTGGTCAGCTGGACCGGGTGAGTAGGTGCTGCGCGCGGTCGGCTACATCAACGCCGCCGACGATTTCACCGGTCACGCGCTCGTACTCAACGGGTTCAGCGACCTCGTCGTTGAGCTCTGGGGTGACGCCGGTCGCCACGCACGCTGGGGCCGGGTACTGCGCGACAACACCCTCGGCCCTGAGCGGGCCGCCGGACTTCACCGGCTCAACACCGCGGTGAAATGCGGCCTACGGATGTCGGTGCACAGCGACTACAACGTCACCCCAATCCACCCGCTGTTGGCGGCCCGAACGAGCGTGCTTCGTCAGACACAAGACGGTGGTGAGGTCCTGGGTCCGAACGAGTGTGTGGATCCGGACACGGCCCTCCGCGCGATCACCGCCGACGCGGCCTGGCAGATCCATGCCGACGATCGCGGCACGCTGGAGGTCGGCAAGCTCGCTGACTTCGCCGTCGTCTCGGAAACCCCATGGACCGCTCACCCGGCGACGTCGGGCGACGTCGCGGTGTGGGAGACGCGACTCGGCGGCAGCCTCGCGTGGCGCGCGTGAACTAACCCGGCTGGGGCGGCGCGCGTAAACCCAACGCCTCGATCGCGCCGATCGCCGGCGCCAGGCGAGTGCTTTGGACCTCAGTGGAAGGCTGTCGATCTGGTCGGTGACGTCCGGCTGGTTGGGTTGGGTTCTCGGGCGGCGGCGGGCTGACTCTCTTTGCCACTGTCGACCCGTGAGGGTCTGACCGGCTTTCGCTGTGTCGCCCGTCGCCGACCGAGGACCGCCGGCGTGACTTGATAGGAGCTTGCCAGAGCCAACTCCACCGACTTGCTTTCCCCGTTCTGTGGCGATAGGTTGCGACCGCTGGGACGGTTTGCTGGCGCGGCTGGCTTGAGCTGGAGGGATGGTTTGGCCGGCAAAGTGGTGGCAAGGAGAGGGAAGGGAGAGGGAAGGGCGCGTTTCGTGGGGGTTATTTTCGCAGTGGGCTGTTGGATGCGGACGCTTGTTGTGCGGGCTGTGGCCGTAGGCACGCTGCTTGCGTTGCTGGCGGCTGGGGGCGCCCTCGCGGCGGGGAAGGAGCTGGTCGTGAGCCATCATCGGCTGATGCCGATCTCGGTCGTGGGTGGGCGGGTGCCGCATCGTCCTCCGGTTGCGCTCAGACGGTTCCGCACGCTGGATCCGCTTGCGCTGGCAGCGGGCCGGGCGGCCGCGGAGCAGCAATACTCGAACTCCGCCCATCCACGCTCGCCGCAACCGCGCACGGCGCTGTTTAACGGCCTCTCCTGGGACGGGATCGCCGCTACCGACACCACCGGCGCGACGCCGCCCGATGGCGGGGGCGGGATCGGCCACGACTTCTACATCGAGGCGGTCAATTCGCGGATCACCGTGTATGACCGCAACACGACGACGAGCGTCGCGACGAGCGACCTGTCGACGTTCTCGGGGCTGCCGGGGACGTGCGACCCGTACGTGATGTGGGACGAAGGGGCTCAGCGGTGGGTGGTGATCTCGATCGAGTGCGATAGTACGAGCGCTCATTCGCTGTCGATCGCGTTCACGAAGTCGACCGACCCGACCAATCTGGCGACCGGATGGTGCAAGTACACGCTCGACACGGGTAGCGAGTTTCCGGACTATCCAAAGGCGGGGCATAACAACAGCGACTGGCTGGTGGGCGTCAACGATTTCAGTACCTCCTTCGGCTCCTTCGATACGGCGGAGCTGATCGCGTTCAAGAAGCCGCCGAACGGCACGATCACGAGCTGCCCGGCGCTTGGCAGCGACACCGCGGGTAGTGCGGGCAGCCCGCTATCCGCCCACGGCGACCAGGTGTTCACGGCGGAGCCGGCCGATCAGGTCGACAGCGGTGCGCCGCCCGGGAGCGGGACCGCATCGGATGCCGGCTTCTTCGTCGCCTACGCGTATCCATCCGGGGGCTCGGCTAGCGCGATCCACGTGTTCAAGTTCAGCCGGGACACCTCTGGGGTCGCGCACTTCCCGTTTGAGGGTGACATCGGGGTTGCCGCGTACTCGTTCCCGGGATCGGTGCCGCAGCCTGGCACGAGCAATACGCTCGACTCCTCCGATACCCGCGGAGTCGGCGCGAGCGCGCATGTCGATCCGACCCGCTGCGGGAGTTGCGAGGCGGTATGGGTGACCCATGGCATCGATGGTTCGGGCGGCCGCTCTCAGGTGCAGTGGGAGGAGCTCAATCCCGCAGCGTGCACCGGATCGACGACGTGTCCGAGTACGGCACTGGTTCAGGACGGGGCGGTCAGCAGTTCGTCGCAGTTCTTCTTCAACGGCCGGATTGCCCCGGACGGCAACGGCGACGAGGCGGCGATGAACTTCGACAGCGGCAGCGCCACCCAGCTTTCGCAGATCAACGCGATCTCGAACACGCCGAACGACGCGCCCGGAGGTACCCACGGGCAGCTGCTGGTGGCGACCAGCGCCGGCGCCGACGATGACTTCTCCTGCAGTCCCTGTCGCTGGGGCGACTACGCGGCAGCCGAGACCGATCCGGTCAACAAGGGCGCGGTGTGGAACAACAGCATGTACCTGGTCAAGCCAGACGGCTTCGGCGACGCGCAGTGGAAGACGCGGCTGTTCGCCATCACTCCCGCCGACGAGCAAGTAACGGTGGCGCTCTCTCCGAGCACGATCGTGGCGAACGGGACCTCCACATCGAAAGCCACCGCGACCCTGAAGGATTCGAAGGGAAATCCGGTGAAGGGGCACGCGGTCCACTTCACCAGCACGGACGCCGGGAACGCCTTCAGTGCGGTGACGGACAACAACGACGGGACGTACACGGCGACCGTCACCAGCTCGAAGACCGCGCATCCGGTGATGATCACCGCGAGCGATACCACCTCCCCGCCGGCTTCCGGGAGCGCGACGCTGACCCAGACGCCGGGTCGGGCAAGTGCCGTGAGCGTCGCGGTCTCTCCGGCGTCGATCGTCGCGGACGGGATCTCGACCTCGACGGCGACCGCGACCGTCAGTGACGCGAACGGCAACCCCGTGCCGGGCGACATCGTCGGATTCGTTTCCAGCGATGCCGGCGACCACATCGGCTCGGTGACCAATCACGGCGACGGTACGTACACGGCGACGATCACCAGCTCGACCACCGCGCACATCGTGACGATCACCGCCACCGATAGCTCGGTATCCCCATCCGTTTCCGGGAACGCCACGCTCACCCAAACCGCGCCCTCGAGTGGCGGAGGGAGCGGAGGCGGTGGTGGCACGGGCGGCGGTGGCACGGGCGGTGGTGGCACGGGCGGTGGTGGCACGGGCGGCGGCGGAGGCGGCGGAACGGCCGCGACGCCGCAAGCATCCGCGCTGTCGGTCACACCGCACACGTTCGCGCTGACCGGGCGTCTGGTCAGAGGCCATTGTGTGGCCACGAGTGCCGCGAACCGGCGCCACCGCACCTGTGCTCGCCAGATCAAGCTGCGAGTCAGCTACCGGCTCACCATCGCCGCCAGCGTGACGTTCACGATCAAGCGCTTGTTCCGGGGGCGCCTGGTCAACGGTCGCTGCGTCAAGCCGACGCGGACAAACCGCCATCGGCCTCACTGCATTGGGTTCGTCGGCGTGCGCGGAACCCTCACGCGCACCGGCACCGCGGGCGCCAACAGCTTCGTCTTCAACGGGAAGATCGGCGGCCTCACACTGAGGCCCGGCAGCTACAGGCTCATCCTCATCCCGGCCGCCAACGGACCGGCGGGCCGCGCCCAGAGCATCGGCTTCCAGATCCTCCGCTGAGCGGCCGGCGCCCGAGCATCAGCCTCGACAAGACGCGTTTTGCGCTGAGCCCGGCACGAGTCGGCCCGCGAGCGCTGTGGTGCGCGTCCGAGCGGCGCGTCCGCGCGCCCGGCATTGGCGATTGGAAGCCACGAGGGACGTCGCCGATCCTCCGGGCTGGGCGGGCCGGCGACACGGCGGAACCTCTCCGCCGGCGAGGAACTCTCGCCCGCCCCGCCGTCGCGCGATTGCAGTTTGCACCGTTGCGGATCTGCGCGGGTGTCAGGCGTGCGGCGGCTTGACCACACCCGATGTTGGCGTCAGTATTGGTGCGCGGCCGCAGGATCCTCGGGGAGATGTGTGCGCGATGACAGCCTGCTGCGGCTGACCAGCTTCCGCACGGAAACGAACGCGGCGCCCCTGCAGGTGGGCGTGCGCGAAACGACCGGGACGCACGTCCGGGCGATTTTGAGCGCGGCACAGGGTGTCAGCGCGCGTGTATGTCAACGACCGGCGCGTCGACCGCGGCGTCTCGCTTCAGGGCGGGCGGCTCAGCGTGCGATTGGGCGCGGGCGAGGGCCTTCGCTTCGGGCGCAACCTGGTCCAGATCCTCGTCCATAAGACGCACCCCTACAAGCGCCAGAGCAGCTACGACATCGAGTCGCGCACGGTCTACATTCGTCGCAACGCGCCGATCGCCAGCGCCGGCGCGGACCAGACGATCACGGGGGCTGGCTTCGTCCAGCTCAACGGGGGGCCACCAAGCTGCCGCCAGGATGGACTAGGCCCTCGTTCCGCTGGAGGATCGTCAGCGCCCCCAAGGGCTCGAAGGCCAGGCTCCGCAACGCTGCGGGCAGCCGCCCCACCGTGGTGCCCGACCGCCCCGGTGTCTACGACGTCCGGTCTGTCCAGTCGACGTCTCCCGGCCCAACCAGACATGGCCGAAGACAAGCCCACCGGGGGACTCGAACCCCCAACCGCTTGATTACAAATCAAGTGCTCTGCCAGTTGAGCTAGGTGGGCGCGGCGTCGCGATCAGTGTCGCACGCGCGCTGGTTGCCTACTCGGGGGAGTCCGCGGTGATCGCGTGCTCGAGCGAGCCGTGGCCGTTGCTCGAGAAGTCGGCGTCCGGGAGCGGGGGTGTGGGCTCCGGGACGGCGTTCAGCCGGCGCTCGAGCTCGCCGAGGATGATCCCGAACAGCAGGTGGCGGACGGCCGCCTGGGCGAGCGCCTTGCGGTTGCCGCCGAGCTTCGGGAGCTTCTTGCGCCGCGGGTGCAGCCGGTCGGACAGGCCCGCCAGCGGCCAGGTGGCAAACGTCTCTGTCAGCGCGACGACGGGTCCGCGTGCGACCGGCGGGAGCGGGATCACGGGCGCGACGCTGGCGTAGATCGCGCCGAACAGGGCGCCGTTGCCGACGTGCCACGCGAGCCCGACGGGATACCAGCCGTCGTCCGCGACAACGGCCCGTCCGAGCACCTCGATGTCGTCGTAGTCGCTGCCGAAGAGGGCCTTGTCGAGGGGTTGCTCGAGCGCCCAGAGCACCGCGGCAAGGGCGCCGGAAACGGCCCCTCTCAGAGCCCGGGTGCGATACACCGCGCTTGGCACGTGCTCCAACTGTAACGGCCGCGCTTCCGGCGGGTAGGGCAATGTGCGATGGATCACGAGGGCCTGCACGCGCGCACACGCAACAAGGGCGTCAACATCGTCGTCTACCTGATCATCCGGGCGCTGTTCCAGCCGTTCTTCCACGTCTACTTGCGGATGGCGCGGATCGGGCGCGAGTACATCCCCGCCGAGGGGCCGGTGATCATCGCCGCCAACCACCGGAGCTTCCTCGATCCGTTCGTGATCGGGACGATGGCGCGCCGGCCGATGTACTACGTCGCCAAGGAGGAGCTGTTCCGCAGGCGGTGGATGGCGTGGATCCTGAGCGCGCTCGGCGCGTTCCCCCTCAAGCGAGGCGCCGGCGACGAGGACTCGATCGCGACCGCCAAGGAGATCCTCGCGCGCGGGGACATCGTGCTGATCTTCCCCGAGGGCACCCGCACCCGCCCGGGGTCGCTCGGACGGCCCAAGCGAGGCGTCGGACGGCTCGCGCTGGAGACCGGAGCGCAGGTCGTGCCGGTCGCGGTGATCGGGACCGAGGACGTCCGCAAGGGCTGGAGGATCCGGCCGCGCAAGGTCAGGATCCGGGCTGGGCGCCCGCTGCGCTTCCCGCGCGTCGAGCACGCGTCGCCGCAACTCGCCGGCGCCGTGACCGATCGAATCTGGCCGTGCGTAATGCTGCAGTGGGAATGGCTTGGCGGACTCGCGCCGGTTCGCCGTGCGGCGATCATCGGCGCCGGCGCCTGGGGCACGAGCCTCGCGATCACGCTCGCGCGCGCTGGCCTCGAGGTCGACCTCGGCTGCCGCACTCGCGAGCAGGCTCAGGAGCTCCGCGAAACCCGGCGTAACGAGCGCTACCTGCCCGGCGCCGAGCTCCCGGACTCGATCACGCCGATGCGCGCCGCCGAGCTCGAGCCTGGACACCACGATCTGGTGTGCCTGGCGGTGCCGGCCCGATCGCTGCCGAGCGTAATGGCCGCCCACGGCGAGCGGATCCCGCGTCGCGCCGGGGTGCTGGTGCTCTCCAAAGGCTTGGTCCCGCCGCTCGGGACGCTGCCGTCGGCGTTCGCGTCGGAGCGGTGCGCGGCTCGCGCGGTCGCGGTGCTCGGCGGTCCCGCGCACGCCGCCGAGGTACTCGAGAACGGCGCCTCGGTCGTAATCGCGACGCCCGACCGCGGGTTCGCGCGGCAGCTGTCCGATGTGCTGCGGTCGGTCGATCTCGACGTCTCGACGACCACCGACGTGACCGGCGTCGAGCTCGCCGGCTGCGCGAAGAACGCTGCCGCGCTCGCGGCAGCCGCCGCAGCTTCGGTGGCCGGCCCCAACATCGCGGGCGCCGCCGCGGGCAAGGTGTTCGCCGAAATCGACGCGCTGGCGCGGAGCCGAGGGGGGCGGCCCGAGACGTTCGCCGGCCTGGCCGGCGTCGGTGACCTCGTCGCGACCGTCGGCGCTGCGGGCTCGCGCAACCGGCGTGCCGGCGAGCTGCTGGCACAGGGCGTCCCGGGCACGGAGATCGGGCGGGCGCTCGGCCAGACGGCGGAAGCCGTCGACTCGGTGCCGCTGCTGGCGACCGTCGCGCGGGAGGCGCACGTCGAGGCGCCGGCGCTCACGAGTCTCGCTGACCTCGTAGAAGGGCGGCTCCCGCCCGACCGGTGGACGGCGACGGTCACGGATCCGTCGTGGCTACCGCGAAAGAACACTGTCCGCGCGGCCTGACCGCGGCTACGCTCTCATGTTGTGGTCGAGCCGCTACCCAAGGACAAGGCCGAGCTCGACGCACGGTTCTCGGACCTCTACCGCGCGCACCTTCGCGACGTCTACTCGTACAGCTACTACCGCGTCGGTAACCATCACGACGCCGAGGACCTCACCGAGCAGACGTTCCTGCAGGCCTACCGCCATTTCGAGCGGGCGCTGCGCGAGTCCAACGGTCGGCCGTTGCGTCCGTGGCTCATCCGGATCGCCCACAACCTCGCGGCCAACTTCTACCGAGACCGGTCCCGCCGGCCGGAGTCGGCGATCGAGGACGCGGGCATGGTCTCGGCGCCACATACGACCGAGTCGCTGGTCGAGGGGCGAGAAGAGCTGGGGGCGATTCTCGAAGGCGTGCAGCAGCTCCCCGACGACCGCCGCGAGGCGCTGATCATGCGGTTCGCGCTCGGCATGGACAACCGCGAGATCGCTCGGTCGCTGGGACGCTCGGACGGCGCGACCAAGGTTTTGCTCCACCGCGCGATCAGGCAGCTCGAGGGGATCGTGTCCGAGGGAGCCGGACAGGCGGGCGGTCGATGAGCACGAGCGCGCCCGACTTCGAGTCGCTGCTGCGCCAGGCGCTGCAGCCGATCGACCCGCCGGCCGACATGGTCGTCCGGCTCGAGCTGACCCTCGTGAACCTGACGGAGGCTGCGCAGGAGGAGCTCGACGCCTGGGAGCTGTCGGCGATGCGGGATCCGCGCAACTGGGTTCGTCCGGCGGCCGCCGCGGTCGTAGGCGTCAGCGCGGGAACCGCCCTGGTCGTTCTGCGGGTGCGGGCGCGGCACCGGTCTCGCCGTCAGCAGTCGCGCAACCCGTTCGAGCTTGCGGGGCGGACGCTGCGCGACGTGGCGGTCGAGGCGAGGCGCATCGCCCCGAAGCGATAGGAGTCCAGCCGGCAGCGGGCAGCCCGCTGCTAGCTTCACCCGAAATGCCCGCCTGCTACCGGCATCCGTCCCGTGAGACCGGTGTCTCATGCTCCTCGTGCGGCCGTCCGATCTGTCCCGACTGCATGACGCCGACATCCGTTGGGATGCGGTGCCCGGAGTGCGCGCGCGACCGGACCAAGGTACGGACGACCCGAACGCTGACCAGCACGCCCGTCGTCACCCAAGCGTTGATCGCGATCAACGTGATCGTGTTCCTCGCAGAGACGGTGTCGGGAGTCCCATTCAACGGCTGCTCGGGAGCGTGCGGCACCGTCTGGAACCACGGCGTCCTATTCGGCCCGTCGATCCACATCAGCCACGACTACTGGCGGATCGTCACCGGCGGCTTCCTGCACGACGGCTTCTTCCACATCTTCGTGAACATGCTCTCGCTGTATTTCGTCGGGATGGTGCTCGAGCCGGCGATCGGGCACGTGAACTTCGCGACCGTCTACTTCGTTTCGCTGCTTGCGGGTTCGTTCGGGGCGCTGCTGTTCCAGCCGGACGTGCCGACGGTCGGCGCCTCAGGCGCGATCTTCGGGGTGTTCGGCGCGCTGATCGTGGTCGCCTACCACCGCGGGATCCCGATCTGGCAGAGCGGACTCGGGTTTGTGCTGCTGTTCAACCTGATCTTCTCGTTCACGTTCTCTGGGATCTCCGTCGGAGGCCACCTCGGTGGGCTTGTCGCGGGCCTGATCTGCGGCGAGATGATCGTGCAGTGGGGGGAGCGCAGGCGGATGCAGGCGCTCGCGCTCGGGGGGATGGCGGTCGTCGGGATCGCGAGCGTGGCGCTAGCGATCGTCGCCGCCGGTCACCACGGTCTGACGCCGCACGGCCTCACGCTGTGACCGAGTCGTAGAGCGCCTGAATATCGTCGAGCAGCCGTCCGGCCGCGAACCGCCGGCGGACCTCCTCGCGGGCGCGGGCGCCGAGGCGATCGCGCTGTGCGGGATCGTCGAGCAGCTCGGCGGCGGCCTGGGCGAGCGCGGCGGGGTCGCCTGGCGGCACGAGCCGTCCCGTCTCACCGTCGCGGATGATCTCCGGCAGGCCCCCGTGGGCGCTCGCGACCACGGCGCAGCCGGCGGCGGCAGCCTCGACCGCCGAGCCCGGCAGCGGATCCGGCGCGGTCGACGGCACCGCGACCACGTCGGCCGCGCCGAGCACGGTCTCGACGTCCTCTCTGAACCCGAGCAGCCGCAGCCGGTCCCCGACCCCAAGCTCCCGGGCGAGCTCGAGCACCCGGGCCGCGCGCTGATCGGCGCCCGGCCACGCTTCGCCGGCGATCAGCCCGACCGCGCCACGCTCGTGCAGGGGTTGCCGCGCGAGTGCGCGGACGAGCACATCCTGCCCCTTCCAGTCGGAGATCCGTCCGAGCACTGCGATCACCGGGTAGTCGGGGCCGAGGCCGAGCGAGCGCCGGGCGGGGTCGCGAGGCGCCCGGAGCGGGTCGAACGCGAGGCCGTCGTAGATCACCGGCGTCAGGTCGCGAGGCCGGAACTGCGCAGCCGTCGCGGACGAGACGCACGGCAGCGCGCTCGCTGTCGACAGCAGCGACCGGTAGGCCGGCCACAGGCGACCGAAACGCGAGTAGATCTCGCGGACGTGCCAGACATGGGGGACGCACGCGAGCGCGGCGCCGGCGGCGCCGCCGAGCACGACAGAGGTGTTGGAGTGGACGAGCGCCGCGCGCCGGTTGCGCACCAGTCCCGCGAGCCGCCGCGCGTCGCGCGCCAGCGCGGTCGCGACCGCCGCCGCGCCGCGCGCAGAGATGAGCTCGCGGCGGAGCACACTCAGCTCGCGCACGTGGACCTCGACGCCCGCGGACCGCAGGTCGGTCACGAGCGGCCCGTCGGCGGGCAGCACGACGAGCGGCTGGTAACGGGCGGGGTCGAGACGGGAAGCGATCAGCAGCAGCTGCCTATCGGCCCCGTAGTGCCCACTCGAGGAGTGGATCAACAGGACGGTCGCGGGACCGGTGGCCAAGCTATGCGTCGACCGTGAGCGCTTGGCCCGGCGCTTCGGGGAAGAGCTCGGGATGGAGGATGTGGGCGAGCAGCTCGAGCCCGTCGACGATCCGCGGCCCGGGCCGCGAGAAGTACGAGGCGGCGTCGACCGCGACGACCTCGCCGGCACCGAGTGACGCCAGCCGGTCGCGGTGCATCTCCGCCTCCCGGTAGGCCAGCTCGGCGTCGAACCCGCACGGCATCACGATCACGACGTCGGGCTGCGACGCGGCGATCTCCTCCCAGGTGCGCTGCTCCGAGTGCTCGCCGGCCAACCCGAGCACGTCCTCGCCGCCGGCGTACTCGATCATCTGCGGAGTCCAGTGGCCGGCCGCGAACGGGGGATCGAGCCACTCGAGCGCGGCGACACGCGGCCGCTTCGCGCCGCGAACGGCGAGCCTGATGCGGTCGATCCGCGCCGACGCGTCGCCGACCAGGTCCACGGCCGCATCCTTCGCGTCGGTCTCCTGCGCGAGCGTCCTCGCGTCCGCGAGCACCTCGCCGACGGTGTGCGGGTCGAGCGAGATCACTCGCGGTGCCGGCTCGAGCGCCTCGGCGATCGCCCGGACGTCGTCGTAGGAGACCGCGCACACGGCGCACAGCGCCTGCGTCACGATCAGATCGGGCTCGAGCGCTTGCAGCTGATCGACGTCGAGTTCGTAGATCGACTCACCGGCGAGCGTGCGCTCCTTGACCGCGGCGTCGATCTGCGCCGAGCTGAGACCGCGGGGCAGCGCGTCCCGGGTGATCTTCGGAAGCTCTTGCGCCGCCGGCGGGAAGTCGCACTCATGCGTGACGCCCACCACCTCTGGGCCGAGGCCCAGCGCGAACAGCATCTCGGTCGCGGAGGGGACGAGGCTTACGATCCGCATCGGCCGTGTTTGCATCCACACGACACGCGGGAAGCTGGAGGGTTAGCCACTGCGAACATCTGCGAGGGGGACGATATGCCAGATCTGCTCAGCGATGACGAGATCGCTTCGAGGCTAGAGGACAGCGAGTGGCAGCGTGAGGGCGACGAGATCGTGCGCGAGCTGAAGTTCGCGGACTTCGCCGCGGCGATGGCGTTCGTCAACCGCGTCGCCCAGGAGGCGGAGGAGGCGAACCATCACCCCGACATCCTGGTCCACGGCTGGAACAAGGTGCGGTTGTCGCTGACCAATCACGCCGCCGGTGGCCTCACCGACGCGGACTTCCGGATGGCCGGAAAGATCGATGGATTGCGCTGAAAGCGGTCCATGGGGGCTGCTAGCGTTGCGTCAGTCGCTGAATGAACGACGACCCGCCCCGAAGTAGTAGCGGCGCCAGCGGAGAGGGCATTAACGCGCCGCCGCTGTGACCGCTCTATACATAGTCCTCACCGGCCTGCTGGTGCTGGTGAACGCGTTCTTCGTGATCGCGGAATACGGGCTCGTGCGCTCGAGTCGCGCCCGCCTGGAGACGATGGCCGAGGAGGGCCTCCGCGGCGCGCGGTTGGCGCTCGAGCAGGTCGACCACATCGGCGACTACATCGCCGCCTGCCAGGTCGGGATAACGATGGCGTCGATCGCGATCGGTGCTCTGGGCGAGCCCGCGATCGCGCATCTGTTCGAGCACATATTCGGCGGCGCCGCCCACGACGCGGTCGCGGTCGCCGTGTCGGTCGTGATCTCCTACCTGCTGATCATCAGCGCGCAGAGCGTCGTCGGCGAGATCGTCCCGAAGCTGTACACGATCCAGCACGCCGAGGGGCTCGCGCGGCGGATCGCACGGCCGCTGCGGGCCTTCCGGGTGCTGTTCCACCCGTTCATCGTGCTGCTGAACGGGGCGTCGAACTCGATCCTCCGCATGCTGGGGACCGACCCCAACGCCGAGGAGGCGGGGGGCACGCCGGAGGAGCTCAAGCGGCTGATCGCCCAGTCGCGGACCGGCGGCCAGATCGACGTCGGCGAGGCGAGCATGCTGACGGGCGTCTTCCACCTGCACGAGCAGGAGGCGCGCAACGTGATGACGCCGATTCCCGCGGTCGTGACGGTCGATCAGTCCGAGACGGTCGAGGTCGCGCTCCGGCGGTGCGTCTCGACCGGCCACTCGCGACTGGTCGTGACCGAGGACCACAACCAGGACCGCGTCAAGGGGATCGTCCACGTCAACCAGCTGGTCAAGCTGATGATGTCCAAGGGGATGGAGGCGAACTTCGCCGATCTGGTGCGCCCCGCGCCGATCGTCCCTGAGACGAAGCCGCTCGACGACCTGCTCGCCGACCTCCAGCGCGAGCGGACCGAGCTCGCGATCGTGATCGACGAATACGGCCGCACGGCCGGGATCGTCACGACCGAGGACATCATCGAGGAGGTCGTCGGCGAGATCACCGACGAGACCGACCCCGCCGGCGGCGCGGTACGCAGGCTCGCGAACGGCGACTGGTTCGTCCGGGGCCACGTGGCCGTCTCGGACCTGCCGGACTACGGGCTCGAGCTGCCCGTCGACACCGACGCGTACAACTCGGTCGGCGGGTTCGTGTTCGCCGAGCTCGGCAGGCTGCCGAAGCGCGGAGACACGATCACGGCCAACGGCTACTCGATCCGGGTCGAGTCAGTTCGGCAGAACCGGATCGAGGCAGTGCGGATCCGCGAGCGCGGGCGGAATCGACGGGCCCAGCCGGCTGCTGAGGGGCGGTAAGGCAAACGATCCCGGGGGGCGAAGCCGGCCCATCGGTGGGCCGGCTTCTGCTCTCCTCTCAACCACCGGGAGGGTCGACGCTCGTAGAGAGCGACTCCCCGGCGTTGCCTTGCCGCGGATCGTAACGAATGATGCGAACGGGCGCGAGTCGGGGGCGAACTTTGCTTCTCAACTGCGATATATCGCACTCAGGAAGCAACGTTCGCGCGCGGGGGGCGGGGCGCCGCGCCCCCACCACAAAAAAGAGCCGGCCCGCTTGCGCGGGCCGGCTCGGTGCTTCTGGGGAGGAGGTGCTGCTATGAGGTACGTCGCGATGCGAAGTCTCGGGCCTGACCCTCAACGATCCCTAAATAGTTTCTCGGAGGATCGTGAGGATTACGCGTTTTCGGGCGTCGTACGGGCCTCGCCGCGTCGGCTCAAAGTCGGCCCAAGACAGCCTCAGCCGTACGAGTAGAACCCGCGTCCGGACTTGCGTCCGAGGGCGCCCTCCTCGACGAGCGACAGCAGCGGACCGGGCACCTCGGCGCCGATCGACTCGCCGATCGCCTGCGAGACGTCGAGGCCGACGTAGTCGAGCAGCGCGAGGGGGCCCATCGGCATCCCCGCGCCGAGCGACATGCAGCGGTCGACGTCCTCGGCCGGCATGCCGCTCTCGGCCATCAGCTCGACCGCGCTGAACAGGTACGGGAACAGCAGCCGGTTGACGACGAAGCCGGGCGAGTCCGGAACCTGGACCGGGGTCTTCCCGATCCGGTCGGCGAGCTCTCGCGCGCGAGCGCGTGTCTCGCCGGTTGCCTCGGGCGGGAACGCCAGCTCGATCAGCTTCATCCGTGGCACCGGGTTGAACGGGTGGAAGCCGACGAACCGCTCCGGGTGTCCGCTCGCCTGGGCGAGCTCGGAGATCGAGAGCGACGAGGTGGTCGTCGCGAGGATCGCGTTCGGCTCCGCGTGCTTCGACAGCTCGCCGAGCTCGGCGAGGATCTCGGCCTTCATCCCGTGGTGCTCGACCACCGCTTCGACCATGAACGTGGCGGAGTCGAGGCCGCCGAGGTCGTCGACGATCGTGACGCGGTCGGGGTCGACCTCACCCCCGAGGAGCTTCTCGCAGTTGCGCGAGATGGCCGCGCTGGCTCGCTTGGCCGAGTCCGGCGACCGGGCCCACAGCAACACCTCCCCGCTGCGTGCGGCGGTAGCGGCGAGGCCGCAGGCGATGGCGCCCGAGCCGGCGATTCCCAGTCGTTCCTCCAAGACTGCTCCTCCTATGTCCAGATACGACGGCCATTCGGGCCGGATCGCCGGGGTACAGTAGAGGGTGAATCCGGTTTCAGGCACCACCGCCCCCGTCGGCGGCCGGGACCTCCCGAGGAGACAAGGAGACAGCTGAATGCCTTTTGATGGCCGTGAGGTAGTGATCGTTGAGGCCGCCCGCACCCCGATCGGTCGCGGACATCCTGAGAAGGGCTACTACAAGGACACGCACCCGAACGAGCTGCTGGGCGCGGCGTACCGAGCCGTGATCGAGCGCTCCGGGATCGACGCCGGGCAGGTCGAGAACCTGATCTCGGGCTGCGTGGCCCAGTTCGGACCGCAGGGCCTGCACGTCGGCCGTAACGCGTGGCTGCAGCAGGGCTTCCCGATCGAGACCTCGGCGACGACGATCGACCTGCAGTGCGGGTCCGCGCAGCAGGCCGTCAACCTCGCCGCCTCGCAGATTGCGTCGGGCGTCCACGACGTCGTGATCGGCGGCGGCGTCGAGCACATGGGCAAGCTGCCGTTCGCGGCCACGATGAAGACCCAGGAGGAGTTCGGCTACGCGTTCACGCCCGAGCTGATGGCCCACCACAACATCCAGGGCCAGGGGATGGGCGCCGAGATGATTGCCGAGGAGTACGAAATTCCCCGGCACGATCTCGACGAGCTCGCGCTGCGCTCGCACCAGCTCGCGCACCGCGCGACCGAGGAGGGCCGGTTCGAGCGCGAGATGATCGCGATGCAGGTCAACGGTGATACGTACGTGACGGATCAGGGGATCCGCCCGGACACGAGCCTCGAGGCGCTCAGCCAGCTGAAGACCGTGTTCAAGCCAGACGGAGTGATCACCGCCGGCAACTCCTCGCAGATTTCCGACGGCGCCGCCGCGGTGCTGCTGATGAGCGCCAATAAGGCGAACGAGCTCGGGCTGACGCCGCGGGCGAAGATCGTGGACCAGATCACCGTCGGCTGCGACCCGGTGAAGATGCTCGAGGGTCCGATCCCGGCGACGGCGAAGACGCTCGAGCGCAACTCGATGACGATCGACGACATCGACCTGATCGAGATCAACGAGGCGTTCGCGCCCGTCGTCGCGGCGTGGCGCAACGTGCACAAGCCCGACATGGACCGCGTCAACGTCAACGGCGGCGCGATGGCGCTCGGCCACCCGCTCGGCTCGACCGGCGCGCGGCTGATCACGAGCCTGCTTCACGAGCTCGAGCGCTCCGACAAGGAGGTCGGGTTCGTGACGATGTGCTGCGGCGGCGGGCTCGGTACGGCGACGCTGATCCAGCGCGTCTGAGGCGTCAAAAACGGGGGAAATCCCCTATTCCGGGTCGCTATTGTTGTTATAGGCAGACGCGACGACGAGAGGATGTGAGCGATGCCACTAACGATTGGCGATACGGCGCCCGACTTCGAGGCGCAGACGAGCGAGGGCCCGATCAGCTTTTACGACTGGCTCGGTGACTCCTGGGGCGTGCTGTTCTCCCACCCGAAGGACTTCACCCCGGTATGCACGACCGAGCTCGGCTACATGGCGAGCATCAAGCCCGAGTTCGATCGCCGCGGCGTGAAGATCATCGGCCTGTCGGTGGACTCGACCGGGGATCACGAGGGCTGGGCCAAGGACATCGAAGAGACGCAGGGCACCGCGCCCAACTATCCGATCATCGGCGACGACGACTTCAAGATCGCGAAGCTCTACGGGATGCTGCCCGCCGATACGTCCGGGGAGGCGAAGAGCCGCACCCCGGCCGACAACCAGACGGTCCGCAACGTGTTCGTGATCGGGCCAGACAAGAAGATCAAGCTGGTCCTCGTCTATCCGATGACGACCGGACGGAACTTCGACGAGGTGCTGCGGGTGATCGACTCGCTGCAGCTGACCGCGAAGCACAAGGTCGCGACGCCGGCACAGTGGAAGCAGGGCGAGGACGTGATCATCGCCGGCTCCGTGTCCGACGAGCAGGCCAAGGAGATCTTCGGCGAGTGGGAGTCGCCGAAGCCGTACATCCGAATCGTCACGCAGCCGAGCTAGAGCTTCGCGATCCGGTCACCGACCCGGACGCTTCCGGGCGCGGTCACCCGCGCGTTGATCCCGCGTAGGTTGAGCTCGCGCCCGGCCGCGGAATTCACCAGCTTCTGCGCCTCGATCCCGAAGCGCCGCAGGAACTTCCCACAGCCGGTGTGCGGGACCGCCGTCACCTCGATCACCGCCTCGCCGATCGCAAGGCGGGTGCCGGGCGGCAGGTTGGCGTAGCTCAGGTCGAGATCCACATACAGCTGGTCGCCCGCGAGTGCCCAGCGCTCACGGGTGCCGGCGACGAGCGCCGCCGAGCGGGCGTTCATCAGCGTCAGCTGCGTATCGGGGTCGAGCGGCTTGCCCCCGGACTCGAGCTTGGCGAGCCAGCAGTCGCCGACCAGGCCGAGCGCCGGGTCGACCCACGCGCTGTCGAGCACCTCGCGCTCGTTCTCGGCGGGTCGGCGCGCGATCAGCTCGACCGTCCCGCCGTCACGCGGTGATGCCCGGATCTCGTCCAGGTTCGATTCGGCCTCGAGCAGCACGGTCGTAGGATTGTCTCAGCCCTGCTGCTGGGTCGGGCGGATCAGGATCTCGTTGACGGCTACGCGCCGGGGCCGGGTGACGATGTACGTGATCGCGTCGGCGATGTCGTCCGCCTGGAGCCGGTCGACGTCCTGGAACCGATTCGAGATCTGCTCGAGGATCTCCGGGCGGTTGTGCGAGGCGAGCTCCGTCGAGACCGCGCCGGGCTCGACGAGCGACACCCGCAGGTGGCGCTGGGTGACCTCCTGGCGAAGCGCCTCGCTGAACGCGCCGACTCCGTGCTTGGTCAGGTTGTAGACGCCGCTCCCGGCGCGCGCGACGCGGCCGGCCACGGAGCTGATGTTGACCATGTCCGCGACGTTCCTCGGGCCCTGCTCGGCCGCCTCCAGCAGGTGCGGGAGCGCGGCGCGGGCGCAGTACAGGAGCCCGGCGACATTGACCTGGAGCATCCGCTCCCACTCCTCCAGCGGCGCGCCCTGGACGGGCCCGAGCAGCATCACGCCCGCATTGTTGATCAGCGTGTCGAGGCGCCCGAGCTCCGAGACCGTCTTCTCGACCGCTCCTCGCGCCTGCTCCTCGGACGAGACGTCGCCCTCGATCACGAGCGCGGTCGAGCCCTCGCGGTCGATCCTCGCGGCGAGCTCGCGGAGCCGGTCCTCCCTGCGCGCGACGATTGCGAGCTGCGAGCCGAGCTGGGCGAGTCGTAGCGCTGTAGCCTCACCGATTCCGCTGGACGCGCCGGTGACCAGCGAGACCGTTCCTTGAAGTCGTTCGCTCGTTGTCATGTTCACCAATCTGAATAGCGATTACCGATGATCACCGTCAGGGCTGCCCGGCTGCATGAGCATGGCAAACCGCTCGTGATCGAATCGGTCGACCTCCCGGAGCCGAACGAGGACGAGGTGCTGGTCGAGCTCGAGTTCGGCGGGGTCAATCCGATCGACACCTACGTCGCCGCGGGACAAGTCGCGGCTGAGGCCCCGCTGCCGCGAACGCTCGGCGGCGAGGCGAGCGGCACCGTCGACGGGCGGCCGGTGATGGTCGTCAGCGAAGGGCTGGGCACGGGGCGCGACGGGGTGTGGGCAGCCGCAGCCGTCGTCCCGAGGGCCGCCGTCCACGAGCTGCCCGACGGCGTTGCGCCCGGCAAGGCGGCCGCGATGGGGATCGCTGGTCTCACCGCCTGGAACGTGGTGCGTGGCGTCGGACGAGTCAGCTCCGAAGACCGGGTGCTGGTGCTGGGAGCCTCGGGCGGCGTCGGGACGATGATCGTGTCGCTGTGCAAGTCGATCGGCGCGAAGGTTCTCGGTCAGACGGGTCGCGAGGCGAAGGTTGCTCTGATCGAGCGGCTCGGCGCGGACCCGCTCGTCGCCGAGCCCGACGAGCTCGCCGCCGCGCTCGACGGCTTCGAGCCGACGATCGCCTTCGACCCGCTCGGCGACGGATTCGTGCGGCCCGTCGTCGACGCGTTGGTTCCCAGCGGGCGGCTCGTCTCGTTCGGCACCTCGGCGGGCGCCGAGGTGAGCTTTAATCTCCAGAAGGTCTACCGCAAGGGGCTCTCGCTGCTGGGATATGCCGGTGGGCAGCTCACGCCCGAGCAGCGGCGGGTCGGCCTCGAGGGCGGGCTCCGGGCGCTGCGCGACGGCGAGCTTGAGGTGGTGATCGACTCCGTGCTGCCGCTCGACGAGGTCAACGAGGCGTTCGCGCGGCTGGCACACCGCTCCGTCAGTGGCAACTTGCTGCTGGCGCTCGGCTAGAGCGTTCCGGGCCGTCTCCGCCGACCCTGAGGGTCTGAGCCGACCTAGGACACGACCCAGCGGAAGCCGACCGCCTCGGGCGCCGGCCGGAGCGGGCTCGACGGCAGGCCGGGCGGGGGATCGTCGACGTTGTACCCGGACGGGGCGAGGTCGTTCGGGGTGTCAGGATGAAACAGCGCGGCCAGGTACTGGGCCTGCCCGCGACCCGGCCCTAGCTCGAACTGGCCGCCTCCGTAGGCCCCGATGCCGCGCTCTGCGCAGTAGTCGTAGGCCGCGCACAGCCGCTCGAGCCCGCCGATCCGCGACGGCTTGAGGTTCACCATCCGGGGCGGGAAGGGGAGCGCCTCGATGTCGTCGATTGAGTGGATCGGCGCATCCCAGGTGATCCGGTCGTGGTCGCGCTCGAGCACCGCGGCGGTCTCGGGAGTGACGACGTCCGGGTCCTCGAGCCACGCGTCTCCGAACGCGTCGACGACCCGCTGATACAGAACCGGATCCGGCGGCTGGTCCACGATCGTCCCGCGGTACAGCGCCTTGAAGTCGATCGAGTCGACGGCGCCCGTCGTGACCAGCGCGTCGAACAGCTCGGGCGTCCAGTTGGTGGTCGCGTCGAGCTTGAACCGGAGCGTCGGGTAGCGCTCGAGCCGATGCTCGATC
>DASXDA010000032.1:0-64681 GCA_036490875.1 Solirubrobacteraceae bacterium | reverse complement strand
GGCGCGTTCAGCGGCTCGAGCACGGTCGGTCAGGTCAAGCTTCATTTGACCGCCGCCACGACCCCCGCTGGGGGGACCACGAACGCCCAGCAATATCCGTTCGGCACACCAAGCAGTACTCCCGACTACAGCGTCCCGCCGCCGCCCGGCGAGTCCTCGCTGGTGACGACGGTCGGGACCAAGACGACCCAGCGCATCTACGGCGCAAATCCGTATCAGGAGGCGGTTTCGGTCACGCAGCACATCTGGCCGTCCGCACTCCCCGAGAACGCGCCGAACGAGAACAACAACGTCCCCGACCGCCCGTGGGGGCTCACGCTGTTGACTCCGGATAACGCGCTCACGGCGATCACGGCGACACCGTTGATCCATTTCCCCGATGACGCACCGGTCCTGTATGTGACACACAACGGGATTCCGAAGGTCACCGCGGATGAGATCAAGCGCCTCGGCGACACCGGGATCTCGCGCTACCACAACGTGGACGCGTTCCTGGTCGGGGCCGCGGCAAACCCCGGCGTCGAGAAGCAGCTGTCGGCGATGGGTCTGAAGTACGTCACGGTCACCGCACCGAACACTCCGGCCCTGGCGAACACCGTCGACCAGCTCTACGGGTCGATCCAGAACCCCGACAACGGCGTGCCCGGGATGGGCGGCGGCACGACGACGGGCGGTGGTCCTGAGAACGTGATGATCGGGTCCATGCAGGGCAACGACTACCAGTACCTGCTGCCCGCGACTCATTGGGTCGCTCACATGGCCACAGGCCTATTCTGGGTGAACCGCAACTCGGTGCCGGCCGCGACGATCAACGCGCTCCAGCGGCGCGGCGGAAAGGCGAACATCTACCTGTTCGGGGGCCCGCAGCAGATCTCGGCGGCGGTGGCCAAGCAGCTGTCCCAGTACGGCAACGTGGTGCGGATCACGAACAACGACAACGTCGCGTTCAACGCCAACCCGACCGACACGCCGATCGACACCGCAATCGCGTTCGCGAAGATGTGGGATCCGGGCGGCATGGTCGGCTGGAAGATCACGGGCCCCGGCCACGGGTTCACGCTGATCAACCAGAACGACTGGCAGGCCGCGGTGGCCTCGGCCCCGCTCTCGCATCTGGGCTTCCACGCCCCGCTGCTCATGACCAACAGCGCGAGCTCGCTCCCCTCCCAGCTCGGCGCGTACTTCAGTTCCGTCGCCCCGACGTACGCGAACACGCCGGCCGACGGTCCGTACAACATGACGTACGTGATCGGCAGCTGGAACCAAGTCACCTGGAATACCCAGGCGCACGTTGACTACATCTCCGAGATGAACAACCGGCGCCTGTGGAACACCACCACCGGTGGCAGCTACAACGACACCCAGCCCAGCGCTGGCTAGTTAGGCAGTGGTCGTCCCGGGCCGGTGGTCACAAAGCCACCGGCCCGGGAGCCACTGGCGCTCGCGCTCACCCACCCGGACCCCCCAAGAGGACACACCCGCTCGATATGTCACAAGCAGATCCCCCCTCCACAAGACTCGCCTCAGCCGTGCGACCAGCTTCCGCCGCATCGATACGGACCGCCGCGCGCGCTTATTTCGCGTCCGACGCTCGCAGGGCGATTCAGACCGTACTGGGTCTGATCTGGCTCCTCGACGGAGCCCTGCAGTTCCAATCCTTCATGTACTCCAAGGGCTTTGTTCAGGTGATCACCGGCACCGCGGCTGGTCAGCCCCACTGGCTCGCCAGCAGCATCAATTGGGCCGCCCAGATCTTCCAGTCCAATATCACGGCTTTGAACACGCTCTTTGCGTTGACCCAGGTGATCATCGGGCTGGGCCTGCTCTACCGGCCGACGGTGAAGGGAGCGCTCGCGCTGTCCTTGGCCTGGTCGCTGATGGTGTGGTGGAGCGCGGAGGCATTCGGGTTCCTGTTCAGCAACACCGCCAGCCCGCTCACGGGCGCTCCCGGCGCGGTCCTGCTGTACGCGATCATCGGCCTGCTGGTGTGGCCGACCAAGCGGGCGGGTGGTTCCCTCGGGGTCCGCGGTGCGCGGATCACGTGGGCGGCCCTATGGCTGGTGATGGCATGGCTGTGGCTGCTGGGCCCCAACAGCACCGCCAACGCGACATCGGGTGCCATCAGCGGCGCGCCCTCCGGTGCCGGCTGGCTGACCAGCCTGCAGCACAGCGCCGCCAGCGCGACCGCCGGCCACGGTCTGCCCATCGCGCTAGTGCTGGCCGGCGTCTCGGCCGCGATCGGCGTGACGGTCGCGCTGAACTGGCGCCCGAGAGCGTTCCTCGCCCTGAGCGTCATCCTCAACCTGACCTACTGGGTGCTTGGGCAGGGCTTCGGCGGAATCCTCACCGGTTCCGGCACCGATCCCAACGCCGGGCCCTTATTCATCATCTTGGCGTTCGGGATGTATTCGCTGGTCGGCGTCGAGGCGCCCGCAGTCCGGACGCGACATCAGGTGGCGGGTGGCATCGGGATATCCCTACCCCACCCCTCCGGCCTTCGGGGGCGACTTCTCGGGTGGGCAGGTATGTACGCCCGCCACAACCGGTGAGACGCTGAAGGTCAGTTCCCAGAGCGGCCGCGGGCCCGCGATTCGATCCGCAGTCGTCCACGACCAGCGTCCGAAGCGAGGTTTCAACACATGACAATGACGCAGCTCAGGACCACGCAGCTCGGGCATACAGGCCTCGAGATAACCCGGGTCGGACTCGGAGCCTGGGCGATCGGGGGCGGCGGCTGGGAGTTCGGCTGGGGGCCACAGGACGACGAGGAGTCGATCGGCGCGATCCACCGCGCGCTGGACCTCGGGGTCAACTGGATCGACACCGCCGCCGCCTACGGCTTTGGCCGGTCCGAGCAGGTCGTCGGCCGCGCCCTGGAAGAGCGTGCGGAGCGGCCGTACGTCTTCACCAAGTGCTCGCTGGTCGAGGGCCCGGGCCGAACGGTCGCACACAGCCTCAAGCGCGACTCGATCCTGCGCGAGGCCGAGGCCAGCCTGAAGCGACTCGGGGTCGACGCGATCGACCTCTACCAGATCCACTGGCCCGACCCCGAGGAGGACATCGAGGAGGGCTGGTCGGCGCTCGCGGAGCTCAAGGAGCAAGGCATGGTGAGCCACATCGGCGTCTCCAACTTCAATGTCGAGCAACTCCGCCGGATTCAGCAGATCGCGCCCGTCGAGACGCTGCAGCCGCAGTATTCGTTGATCGAACGAGACGTCGAGCGGAAGATCCTGCCCTTCACCCGGCGCGAGGGGATCGGCGTGATCGTCTATTCCCCGATGGGCTCGGGGATGCTGACCGGCGGTATGACCCCCGAGCGCATCCAGAACTTGGCCGCGGACGACTGGCGCAGGCACGACGCGCGCTTCAACGAGCCGCAGCTGTCGCGCAATCTCGAGCTGGTCGAGCGCCTCAAGACGGTCGCCGACCGACACGCCACGACACCGGGCGCGGTGGCCGTCGCCTGGACCCTCCACAACCCCGCGGTCGACGGCGCGATCGTCGGCTTCCGCCGTCCCGACCAGGTTGACCCGATCCTCGCCGCCGCCGGCCTCGAGCTGACGGCCGAAGACCTCGACGAGATCGAGGCGAGCGCGCGATGACGACGATCGGATTTGTCGGTCTGGGTGCGATGGGGAGTCGTATCGCCGGGCGCCTCCTCGACGCCGGACATCACGTGTACGGAACCAACCGCACGAAGTCGAGGGCGCAGGCGCTCGTCGACCGGGGCCTGCAATGGCGGGAATCGCCCTGCGAAGTAGCCGCCGCGGCCGACGTGGTCTTCAGCATGGTCACCGACGACGCCGCGCTTGACGCGATCACGTCTGGCCCCGATGGGATCCTCGCCGGGCTCGAGCGCGGGAAGGTCTACGTCGACATGAGCACGGTCAGTCCTCGCGCGAGCCGTGAGGTTGCCGACCGAGTCCGCTCTCTCGGCGCGGAGATGCTCGACGCTCCGGTCTCCGGGAGCATTCCCCAAGCCGAGAGCGGGACGCTGGCGATCATGGTCGGCGGCAGCCACGACGCGTTTGCGACGGTGGAGCCGCTGTTGCGCGAGCTCGGCCAGATCGTGACCCACATCGGCGAGAACGGCCAGGGCCTGGTGCTGAAGCTCGCGATCAACATCAGCCTCGCGGCGCAGGTCCTCGCGTTCAGCGAGGGGCTGCTGCTCGCCGAGCGCGACGGCGTCGACCCGAAGCTTGCGGCCGAGGTGATGAGCGCGACTCCGATCGGCTCGCCGATGCTCAAGGCGCGCATCCCTCTGCTGCTGGACCTACCAGAGAACGCGTGGTTCGACGTCGCGATGATGCAGAAAGACATCCGCCTGGCGCTCGAGGCGGCGGACGAGGACGGAATTGCGCTTCCGTCGGCCGCCGCCGCGAACGAGATGCTCACTAGGGCAAGCGAGCTCGGCTACGCGCATCGCGATCTCGCCGCGCTCCACGAAACCCTCGCCCACTCACCCGTGGCGTGAACATGGCTATCGACACCGAACCGGTCAGCCCGCATCTAGCGGCCCGAGGATCGAAGCCGGGCCGCGCCAACCGGGCCAGGCGCCACTGGCGTTTCGGCGGACCGGAGGGCAATGAGATCCTGACGAGCGCGGCGGCGGTTGTGCTCGTCGGCCTGCTGGTGGCCGAGGGGATCACGATCGTCCATATGCGCGGACTGTTGAGCGCGCATATGTTCATCGGATTGGTGCTGATCCCGCCCGTGGCACTGAAACTCGGCAGTACCGGCTACCGCATGCTCAGCTACTACATGGGCTCGCGCGCCTATCGGGTGAAGGGGCCTCCACTGCTGCCCCTGAGGCTGATGGCCCCGCCGTTCGTAGCGAGCACGCTCGCGGTGATCGCGAGCGGGGTAGTGCTGCTCGCCGTCGGACACAAGTCGAATGCTGTGCTGACGGTCCACAAGCTGAGCTTCATCGTCTTTGGAGTGCTGCTGGCAGTGCACTTTCTCGCCTATGTGCCGCGCGTCTTGCGCTCGTTGCGGGCGGACTGGGGTGCGGCGCGTCGCCATGCCGTGCCCGGCACCGGCATGAGGGGAATGCTGATCGCCGCCGCGCTCGGTGGCGGCGCGGCGCTCGCGTTGGCGCTACTACCGACGATCCACGCGTACGTCAGCTACTGAGGTGATCGGCCGACTGGATGGTCGTCGGCTGGCGTCCCACCGATTCACAGCTCGCCGGTTGGCCTGGTGATGATCCCGCCCCTGATATAAAGATCGACTGATCGATTTATGCCGAGGGTGAGCGACGAGTACATGGCGCGTCGGCGCGGGGAGATCCTCGAGGCCGCGAAGGCGTGCTTTGCGCGCGAGGGGTTTCACGCGACGTCGATGCGCGACATCTACCGCGAGTGCGAGTTGAGCCCGGGCGCGGTCTACAACCACTTCGCGAGCAAGGAGGAGATAGTCAGGGCGCTCGGTGAGGAGCGGCTGCGCGAGGCGCAGGCACACCGCGCGGCGCTCGAGCTGACCGAGGACCCAATCGAAGCGCTGCGGCTGCTGGCCGCCGGCACTCGCGAGGAGCTGGTGCGCGAGGAGGACCTCCTGTTGGACTTGCAGCTGGCGGGCGAGGCGATGCGCAGCGAGTCGATCGCCGAGGTCTCGCGGCAGACGTTTCACGCGACGCTCGAGACGGTCGTCTGGCTGATCGGCCGCGCGCAGAGCACCGGACACTTGGATTCGCGCGTCGACGCCGACGGACTTGCGCGCGTTCTGATCGGCGTCTTCCAAGGGATCGTCGTGCAGACGGCGATCGGCGCTCCACCTGAGCGCGAGCGCCACATACGGGCGCTGCGGACACTACTCGCCCCCCTGCTTTCCGCGGACGCCCGAGAACGGCTGGCCGAGTCACCAACGATCCAGGGAGGACGAGCATGAATCCCCAGGAGCGCCGACAGTTCGTGCGCGAGCACCGCACAGCGATTCTCGGCTATCCACGCAAGCACGATGGACCGGCGATGTCGGTCGTCTACTACGTGCTCCAGGACGACGAGATCCTCGTATCGACGATGGCGGCGCGGGCGAAGGCGAAGGCGGTGGCGCGCTCGCCGAAGGTCTCGCTGTGCGTGCTCGACGAGCAGTGGCCGCCGAGCTATCTCCAGGTCTACTGCGACGCGACGCTGGAGCGCGACTTCGAGCGCGTGGTCGACGTGATGATGAGCATCGCTGGGGTGATGGCCGGCAATCCGATGCCCGCCGACGTCCGGCCGATGGTCGAGGAAGGCGCGCGCCGCGAGCAGCGCGTTGTCCTTCGGCTGCGCCCCTACGCGACGTTCTACACGCCCCCGGTTCATGTTCACCGCGCAGAGGACATAGACGAGGGGCTGGTGCATGAAGTGAGCGCATCGCTCCCGTGGGACGCCGACCGTGCGACTGCGTAGGCTCGCCGATGAGCGCCGGCACACCAATCAGGCCGGCCTTCCACCACTTCAACCTCAAGACCACACGGCTGCAGGCGCTGATCGACTGGTACGCGACCGTCGTGGGAACGGAGGTGACCTTTCAGAACGCGACCGGGGCGTGGCTGACCAACGACGCGGCGAACCACCGCATCGCTCTGCTGTGCGTCCCCGGCCTTATCGATGACCCCGACCGCGAGACGCGAACCGGGATGCACCACAGCGCGTTCGAGTACGACAGCTTCCCCGACCTGAACGACACGTTTCTGCGGCTGCGCGACGCCGGGATCGAGCCCGACATCTGCATCGACCACGGGATGACGCTGTCCTACTACTACAAGGACCCCGACGGGAACCGGGTCGAGTTGCAGGTCGACGGCTTCGGCGATTGGGCGGCTTCTAGGGAATGGATGCGCACGAGCCCCGAGTTCCGCGCGAACCCTATTGGCGTGTTCGTCGATCCGGACCGGGTCGCCGAGGCCGCCGCGTCCGGCGAGTCGTTCGCCGAGATTCACCGCCGCGCGATGGCCGGCGAGCTGAGCTGAGCCGGCCGACGTCACCGCTCTTCGTGGGGAGGGGGCTCGGCCAATTTCGTGAGCCGAGGTGCGCTCGTTGTCAAAGGCTTGGTGCCTCGTCGAGGAGAACGCCGTAGGCCCGTTTGACCCGGAGTCGCAGGACGAGGCGCCGCTCGTCGACCATCCGCTTGAAGGCGGCCGCCTCGTCGACCTCGCCGCGGATCGCCTTGGTCATAGCGAGCAGCTCTTGACACACCTCATCGCCTGGCGTGGTCGCGATGTCGGAGGTGTCCGCGTCACACTCCACAACCGCGTAGGACCAGAAGTGCGGTCCCGCGACGTGCAGGGCGGCCCGTGGATCACGCTGCAGGATCCGGCCCTTCACGCGATCGGCGGTCGTCGAGACGCGCGCCATCTTCTCGGCCGGATCCCAAACGTACAGGACGTTCGTGAGGTGCGGATAGCCGACGCGCGTCACCGCCGCGAGAACTCCCTCGTTGCTGGTCGCGATTAGGTCGAGTAGCTGCTGTTCGTCGGGCATCTGGACTCCCATCTGTTCGTTTGGTTGTCGTATTGGGTTTGGTTGCCTCAGTGAGCGAAGGCGGGTTCGGCGGCGGTGTCGGATGCGGGGGCCGGCGTGCGGCTCGGTAGTAGCAGCCACGAGGCCAGCGCGCCGAGGGCAAAGATCGCTGCCGACCAGGTGAATGCTGTGGTGTAGCCGTGGACTGCGGCCCGGGCGGCCAGGTCGGCGGCGGGACGCTCTGCCGCGGCGTAGCTGCTGGCCGCGCTGGCTGCCAGCGTGCTCAGCAGGGCAGTTCCGATCGAGCCGCCGATCTGCTGTCCGGTGTTGACCATTGCGGAGGCGACGCCCGCGTCGCGGCGGTCGACTCCGAGCGTCGCGGTGCTCATCGCCGGCGCCATGATCAGGCCGAGTCCGGTGCCCATGACGAGCAGGCCGGGGAGGACGTGGGTCACGTAGCTGGAGTGGACGGTCAAGCCGGTGAGGAGCATCATCGCCGCCGCGCCCAGCGCCATGCCGAGGGTCACCAGGCGGCGGGCGCCGAAGCGCGGGACCAAGCGCGTCTGGCCGATCGAGCCGATCGGCATGATCATCGCGATCATCGGTAGGAAGGCGAGCCCGGTCTTCAGCGGCGAGAAGCCGAGGGTTTGCTGCAGGTAGTAGGTGAGGAATAGAAACACGCCGAACATCCCGGCGCCGACGATCGCGACGGCGAGGTAGGCGCCGCCTCGGCCGCGGTTGGCGACGACGCGCAGCGGCAGCAGTGGATGCTCGACGCGGCGCTCGATCGCGATGAACGCGGCGAGCAGCGCGATGCCGACGGCTAGAGCGCCGATCGTCAGCGGAGCGCCCCAGCCGTGCGTCTCCGCGTTGGAGAGGCCGTACACGAGACCGACCAGACCGGCCGATGCGGTGAGCGCGCCGGGGATGTCGATGTCCCGCTTGGCGGTCGAGCCCGTCTCGCGGCCAAGCAGGCGCAGCGCTGCGATCGCGGTCGGGACGGCGAGGATCACGTTCACGTACATGCACCAGCGCCAGTCGAGGTACTCGGTCAGCGCCCCGCCGAGGATCAGGCCGACCGCGGCACCGGAGCCGGCGATCGCGCCGAACACACCGAACGCCCGGTTGCGCTCGGACGGTGCGGTGAAGGTCGTGGTCAGCAGGCCGAGGGCCGCCGGAGCCAGCAGCGCGGCGAAGCCCCCCTGCGCCGCGCGGGCGACGACCAGGACACCGAAGCTCTGGGCAAGACCGCCGAGCGCAGACGCCGTGGCGAACCCGACGGCGCCGGCGACGAACACGCGCTTGCGGCCGATCAGGTCGCCGAGGCGGCCGCCGAGCAGCAGCAGGCTGCCGAACGACAGGGCGTACGCCGTGACGATCCACTGGCGCGCGTCGTTGGAGAAGCCCAACGCCTTTTGAGCCGAGGGAAGGGCGATGTTCACGATCGTCACGTCGAGCACGACCATCAACTGGGCGAGGCCGATGAGCGCGAGGATCAACCAGCGGCGCTTACTGTCTGAAGGGGCGGTGGCGGTCATAGCGGGGACTCCTGACGGGGTAAGTGGAGAGCATTCCTCAACTTCGAGCGGCAACTGTACCACAGAACCGGAGAGTAGTTCTCCGATTGGAGAGGATTTCTCCACTTAGGCTACAATCCGCCCCATGCCCAACCCCGCCCCCTCGCCCGATCGTCCCCTCCGCCGCGACGCCGAGCGCAACCGCCAGCGCATCCTCGAGGCCGCGGGCGTGGTCTTCGCCGAGCGCGGGCTGAGGGGATCGCACGACGACATCGCGCGCGCGGCCGGCGTCGGAGTCGGCACCGTCTACCGCCGATTCCCGGACAAGGAGCAGCTGATCGACGCGCTGTTCGAGACGCGCGTCGAAGAAATCGCCGAGATCGCCCGCGCCGCGGTCGCCGACCCCGATCCTTGGGGCGCGCTCGTCGGCTTCCTGATCCGCTCGCAGGAGCTGCAGAACGCGGATCGCGGGCTGAACGAGATCGTGCTCGGAGGCGCGCGCGGCGCCGCACGAGCGACCGCAGCCCGCTCACTCATCGCGCCACTGGTCGCCCAGGTCCTACAACGGGCAAAGGACGCCGGCGTCGTCCGCGCCGACGTCGAGCTCTCCGACCTGCCGCTGATCCAGCTCGCGATCGGCACGGTCGCTGAAGCGAGCCGGGACGTGGCGCCGAATGCCTGGCGGCGCACGATGACCCTCGTGCTCGACGGGCTCCGAGCCGCGCACGCCACCGGCGAACTCCCCGCACCGGCGCTCGATCCGGAGCAGATCGACGTCGTCACGATGTCCTACGCGACACCGCGCCGGCGCGTCTAGCAGCCCGGACGCGTCTACGCGCCGCGCGACCGCCGCCCTCACTAGTCGCGCTACTCCCCCCGCGCGTTGAGGCGCAAGCCGCTGGTAATCAGGTCGGCCGTGAGCGCAGCGTGTCTGGCGATCTCCCGCGGATCGAGCGGGTCGACGTCGTCAAAGTGGCGCGCGAGCGGGGCGAGCGTGAACGGGGCGGCAGCGCCGTGCGCGATCAGGAAGAACAGCGCACGTAAGGTGACGGGGCGGATGCTTCCGCGCTCCTGAAGGTGGTCGAGCAGCCGCCCGAGCGGCGCCATCGCCGGGGCGACGTAGTTGTCGTAGATGTAGTCGAGCCGCTCGCTGTCGATGCGCGCTTCGATGTTCATGAGCCCGAGCCGCTCGGGATGCTCGGCGGAGTAGTGCACGAAGCGCCGGATCGCGTGGCCCAGCTGGTCGAGTGGGTCGGAGAGCGTTGGGTCGAACGCGGTCGCGAGTTGCGTGATCTGCGTGCTGAACGCCCTGTCGACCGCCGCGTACCAGAGCTGTTTCTTGGTCCCGAAGCGCTGATGGATGAGGTTGTGGCTGACCCCGAGCTCGCGGTTGAGAGTCCGCACCGCCACGCCGTCGTAGCCGAAGGTCGCGAATGCGCGGAAGGCGGCATCGAGGATTTGCTCGAGCGTGGCCGGGGCGTCCTGCGCCTTGGGCCGGCCGGTGCGTTTGCCTTCGCTGATCTGCGCCACGACCCCATCCTAGACGACCCTGATGACAACTGCCCACAATTAAGTTGACAGCTATCAACATCCGTACTAGCCTTTGCCCAGAACTTGCGATCCGACCGAAGCGGGTGATCTCGATGACGGCATGCAGCGCGACAGCAGGACTGAAACTGCGACACGCGAAGCCCCGAGCCGCGCAGCGCGTCAGCGGCTCCGGCGCGACCGCGATCGCGCGGCCGGCCGTCGCCGGTGCCCTGCTGGCGCTGATGGTGCTCGGGAGCCTGGCCATCTGGACAGCGATCCCGATCGCTGGGCTGTGGGTCGCCTCGCAGCTGACCGACTCCGCCACCGATATAGGCACCGCCCCGTTGTTAGTCGTAGCCGGCGGGATTCCCGTGGCGATGGTGTTCACCGTAAGACTGCTGGCCCGCGTCGAGCGCCGCTACATGCGCGTGACCGGGACCGACTCGAAGTCGCGAGTCGTGCCCGCCTGGGGCCGGAGCCTGGGGGACTCATCTTTGGAGCGACCAGGGGTGCTGGACCGGATCATGGTCGGCTCGGTGGTCCTGGCCGTGGCCGCGCTGGCCGTGTGGTTCTTCGCGTTTGCCGGGTCCAGCCTCCCGGGATGAGCGAGGGACTTGGCCATCCCCACCCCCCAACCGAGGAGACCCGAATGCCAACCGGCCCGCCGAGGAGCCTCGCTGGCACCTGGCACGTCGATCCCGGGATGTCTCACGCGCGATTCACCGCTCGCACGCTGGCCGGGCTGGTCAAGGTGCCTGGGCGGTTCTGCACGCTGGCGGGAACCATCTCGCTCGACGAGCGAGGCACGAGCGGCACGCTGGTCATCGACGCAGCATCGGTTGACACGGGCAACCGCCTGCGCGACCGGCACCTGCGCTCGAGCGACTTCTTCGCTGCCGAGGCGCACCCCGAGCTGCGCTACCAAGTCGACTCCTTGGCGCACGACGGTGAGCGCCTGAGCATCGACGGCGAGCTGGTGATCGCGGGTGGGCGCACGCGGCTCCCGCTGACCACCGAACTGCGCCACCACGACGACGGGGTGATCGAGCTCGCCTGCCGGACCCAGGTGGACCGATGCGCGCTCGGGGTTAGCGGGGCACGCGGCATGGTGCCGCGCGCGGTCGATCTCGACATCGCGCTCCGCCTGCGCCGCGCAGGATGAGGGACGCCGTGGCGCAAGCGGCTGCGCGACGAGGTCAACTGGTGGCAAAACGATGGGTGACAGCCAATCCCACTTCCAAGCCGCCGAGAACTTCCGTCGCTGACCTCCGGATCTCCGTTATGATCCGCCTGACAGAGTGTTCGTTTTTTCGCCCCCGGGCAGGGACTTCGACTGGAAGGGAGACAAGCCGACCATGGCCGACCAGACGACCCTCGATCTCGCGGATCTGAGCTTCTGGAACTCGACGCCCGAGGAGCGCGCCGAAGCCTTCGCTGTCCTCCGGCGCCAGGGTTCCGTGGCTCGCTATCCCATGCCAGCGACCCTTTGGACACCCGACCCGGATCCCGAAGACAGCTACTGGGCCGTGCTCGGGCACGAGGACATCCGCGCCGTCTCGCGCGACCAGAAGCACTTCACCACGACGCAGGGCGTCCAGTGGGAGGACCTCTCGCCCGAGATCGTGGAGGCCTCGACCTCCTTCCTCGGCATGGACGACCCGCGCCATGCGACGGTGCGCAGGCTGGTCTCCAGCGGGTTCACGCCGAAGCAGGTCGGCCACCTCGAGGAAGGCATCCGCCGCGACGCCGAGCAGCTCGTCACCGAGCTCGACGACCGCGAGACCGGGGACTTCGTCCAGCTCGTCTCCCGGCGGCTGCCGACGATGACGATCATGCGGATGATCGGGGTGCCCGAGAGCGACCACGAGCGGCTCGCGGACGTCGCCGAGGCGGCCGTGTCGTGGAACGACCCCGAGTTCCTCAACGGCCGTAACCCGCAGGAGATGATCGGCGAGGTCATCGCCACGTTCCATCAGGCCGCGATCGAGATCGCCCAGCACCGCGCGGAGCACCCGGCCGACGACCTCATGACAGCCATCGTGCAGGCCGAAGTCGACGGCCAGAAGCTCACACTCGACGAGATCGGCGCCTTCTTCGTGCTGCTCTCGGTGGCCGGCAACGACACGACGCGTCAGGCCACCTCGCACACGATGCTCGCGCTGACCCGGCTCCCCGATCAGCGCCGGCTCCTGCTCGAGGACCTCGAGGGGCGCATCGACACCGCAATCGAGGAGTTCGTCCGCTTCTCCACGCCGGTCATGACCTTCCGCCGCACCGCCATCGCCGACACCGAGCTCGGCGGCCAGCAGATCGCCAATGGCGATCGCGTCGTGATGTTCTACGCCTCGGGCAACCGCGACGAGGCCGTGTTCGAGGACCCGGACCGGTTCGACGTCCTGCGCGAGCCCAACCGTCACCTCGGCTTCGGCGGCGGCGGCGCGCACTACTGCATGGGAGCGCCGCTGGCCAAGCTGCAGATGCGCGCACTGTTCACCAACCTCCTCCGCCGCTACCCCGATCTCGAGGTGGATGCGCCGCAATACATGGTCGGCAACTTCATCGACGCGATCAGCGGCATGGAGATGCAGCGCGGAGCACGGGCGGCGTGAGCGGCCGGGAGACCGCCGCTCGTCGCGAGCCCACGTTCTTGGGGGGCTGATGACGACGGTCGGGCGGCGTTTCCCGGGCGCGTTCCGCGAGCGCCTCGCCGACAAGCCCGCGGTCATCATGGCCAGCTCGGGCGAGGCGCTGACCTACGCCGAGCTCGACAACCGCGCGAACCAGGCGGCGCGCATGTTCTCAGGGCTCGCCGGCGGCCCGGGCCGCCACGTGGCGTTCTGCGCCGAGAACCGCCTCGAGCTGCTCTGGCTGCAGTGGGGCGCCCACTACGCCGGTCTTTACTACACGTTCATCAGCACCCGGCTGACCGGCGAGGAGGTCGCGTACATCGTCGATGACTGCTCGGCCCAGCTGCTCGTCGTCTCGGCGCAGACCGCGCCGACCGCGCTCGCCGAGCTCGGCGACGCCGTCCGGCTGCTCTCGCTGGACGCTGGCGTCGAGGGGGCGGAAGAGCTGGCCGGCCTGATCGACGCAGAGTCCGGCTCGCCGCTGCCTGATGCCATCGAGGGCAGCGACATGCTCTACTCGTCGGGCACCACGGGCCGGCCGAAGGGGATCAAGCCCGAGCGCTCCGGCGAGCCGCTCGGCTCGACCTTGGTGATCGCCGACCTCGGGACCGGGTTCTTCGGCATGGCGGAGGACTCCGTGTACCTCTCGCCCGCGCCGTACTACCACGCGGCGCCGTGCCGGTGGGTCCAGGGCTTCACCGGCGTCGGCGCCACCGCGGTGATCATGGAGCGGTTCGACGCCGAGCAGGCGCTGCGCGCCATCGAGCGCTACGGCGTGACCCACAGCCAGTGGGTGCCGACGATGTTCCTGCGCATGCTGCGCCTGCCCGACGACGTCAAGGCGCGCTACGACCTCTCCAGCCACCGTGTGGCGATCCACGCCGCCGCGCCGTGCCCCGTCGAGGTCAAGCAGGCGATGATCGACTGGTGGGGGCCGATCCTCTACGAGTACTACTCCGGCACCGAGGGAGCCGGTATGTGCATGTGCGACACAGAGGGCTGGCGGGCGCACCCTGGGACCGTGGGCAGGGCGATCTTCGGCGAGCCCCACGTGGTCGACGAGGACGGTAGCGAGCTGCCCGCCGGCGAGGAGGGCCTCATCTACTTCTCAGGCGGACAGCGGTTCGAGTACCACCGCGACCCCGAGAAGACGGCGGCGGTCTACCGCGGCGAGATGGCGACCCTCGGCGACATCGGGCGCATCGACGAGGACGGCTACCTGTATCTGACCGACCGCCAGAGCAACCTGATCATCAGCGGCGGGGTGAACATCTATCCGCAGGAGGCCGAGAACGTCCTGGCCGGCCACCCGAAGGTCTTCGACGTGGCGGTCATCGGCGTCCCGAACCCCGAGTTCGGCGAGGAGGTGCTCGCCGTCGTGCAGCCGGTTGAGGGGGTCGCGGGGACCGACGAGGACGCCCAAGAGCTGATCGCCGCCTGCGCCGCCCGCCTGTCGAAGATCAAATGCCCACGCCGGGTGGAGTTCCGTGCGGACCTGCCGCGTGAGCCCAACGGCAAGCTGCTCAAGCGCAAGCTGCGCGACGAGTACTGGGCCGGGCGAGCCTCGCGCCTGGCCTGACCCGGGGCGTCCGCGGATCAGGCCTTGATGATCCGCTCAGCTCGCCGGTACCGCCGCCACGCCGCTCACCACCGCTGCGACGGCACCCCCGTCGGCCACGAGGTTCTCGCCATTGACCCATCCCGTCGCCGGTGACAGCAGGAACACGACGAGCGGCGCGATGTCGGCGGGCGTTCCGTGGCGACCGACGATCGCCTTGACGCCGTCGAGCAGCTCCTTGCCCATCGACTCCTCGAAGTCCGGAAGGATCGGCGTCTGGACCGGGCCCGGGCTCACGGCGTTGATGCGCACCCCGTGGCGCGCGGCGCGCAGCGAAGCCGCCATCGTGTACACGGTGACGAGCTCTTTGGAGAAGTGGTATGGGGCCAGGTCATCAGGCGCGTGCTCCTCGAGCCACGCCCGTCCTTCCTCGAACGACGAGGTAGCCAGCGCCTCGAGGATCAGCGGCAGGCGCGTGTTCCACTCCCAGCCCGCTGTCGAGGCCACATTCACCACCGCACCCCCAGGCGCGATTCGGGGCAGCAGCGCCTCAGTCAGATAACGCAGGCCGAGGAAGTTCACCGCGAACACCAGCTCCGCCGATTGGGTGCCGGGCACCCCGGCGACGTTGCACAATCCGCCGAGCTCGCCCTCGATCGCGTCGACCGCGGCGTCGATCGCGCCCGGGTCCGAGAGGTCACAGGGGATGTGCTGGTCGACCGGCGCGTCGGGCGCCCGGATGTCCAGGCTCACCACGTCCGCGCCGGCAGCGTTCAACCGCCGCGCGACGGCGTCTCCGATTCCAGATGCCGAACCGGTGACGGCGAACGTCCGGCCGTGCACCTCGAGGTCTGCAAGGGGCATGCGGCACTCTCCTAAGAAGACAGTTCGATCCCCAACGCTAGCCAATTTCCGAACACGGTGTCAAGCTAAGTTTGTCAGTGCCCGGAGCGCGCCAGCGGTCGGCCGTAGATCGTGCTGACGTGGAGCTGTACCAGCGGCTCGATGATCACGTCTACATCGGTCAGCGTCGGATCGTGGCCGCCCATGGCGATGTGAAAAGCACGCTCGGTTGCCCAGGTCAACGACGACGCCAATGCTTCTGCGTCGGCACCCGGCGGGGCGATGCCGGCGGCTCGGTCGCGGTCGATCAGGGCCGCCAGCCGCCCGCTGAAGTCAGCCAGCATGGAAAACCAAAGGCGCCGCAGTTCCGGGATCCGCGGCCATTCCTCGGTGGCGGCGACGAGTAGCGGTCCGTAGCGGGCGCCCATGTGCATCCAGGTATCAAGCGCGTCCCGGTAGACATCGTCGATTGGGCTCTCGCCACGGTCGAACAGCGGCGCTATCTGATCGGCGATCTCCTCACTGACCGTGCGCACGAGCTTGACCAGGACGTCGTCTTTCGAGCTGAAGTGCTCGTAAAAGCTGGTGCGGCTGACTCCTCCCTTGGCCAGGATCTGCGCGACGCTGAGATCAGCCAGAGCGGTGGTCCGCAGCAGGTCCGTGGTCGCGGCCAGCACCGCCGCCTGCGTCTTGGGGCGACGACCGCGCCTACCCCGCGACCCACCGCGCGTGCGGGCCGCCGCGGACCGGGCCTGTGCTGTCACGCCACCCGCGAGCCGGTCGCGGACCGCGCTCGATCGTGATCGTCGGTCATAACCTCCCTCGCGTGTCGGTGGTCGGCCGTCGGCCAGACCGGCTATTTCCGAACATCATGTCAGGTTGACGGCGCGTCCGCGAATGCGTGCCGGGGGCGATGCAAGGAATACGCTTGGGCGACGGTCGTGACGGCGCGTACTTACGGCAGAGCGGAGTCGGCCATCCTGGCGGCGACCGAGCAGCTGCTCGCCGAGCGCCCGCTGAGTGCGCTGAGCGTCGCGGACATCAGCGAAGCCGCCGCGGTGTCTCGGCAGACCTTCTACGTGCACTTCTCGTCGAAGATGGCCGTGATCGCCGAGTGTCTGCGCCGACTCTCGGACGAGGTCCTGGCGGCGGTCGACCCGTTCCTGTCAGGCCCATCGGATGATCCGGAGACAGCCATTCGCACCAGCCTGGAGGCGTGGCTCGAGCTGTGCGAGGCACACGGCGCGCTGCTGCGGGCCGCCAGCGAATCGTGGCCTAGAGACGACGAGCTGCGCGAGCTGTGGTTCCAGATGCTCGGCCACAACGCCCGGGCGACTGCCGAGGTGATCCGGGCCGAGCGAAAGCGGGGACACGCTCCCTCGGGCGCCGATCCCGACGCCCTAGCCGCGTGCCTGATGTGGGCCTACGAGCGCGTGGCCCACGTCGCGCTCGTCGGCGGGGTACCCGGTCTGCCCTCGCCCGATGCCATCATCGACCCGCTGGCCCAGATGGTCGTCGGCGGCCTCTACGGCCGGCCGCTGGCTCGCAAGCACGTCGTTCCGGGATAGGTCCGGTCGGTCCAATCTGGTTCCGTCGGCGCGCCGCGCTCAGCGAGCGTTCCAACGGGCGCGAGCGCTACTCGGTGAACCGTTTGATGAACGCGAGCGCGGTGTCGGCGACTTCACGCCAGCCGCCGTCGATTGTGAGCGCGTAGCCGCGATTCGGGATCTCGACAATCTCGGTGACGCCGTTGTTGTGCCCCTGCTTCTTGAAGGAGGCGTTAGTGATCGCCCACGGGACCGTGTCGTCGTTGCCGCCGGAGATCAGCAGCAGCGGTCCACGCTCAGGGTTCTTGTGGTCGACCTTCGCCTCCGTCCACGGGTTCAAGTTGGCGGTCGCGGCCTGGAAGAGCGGCGCGCCAGGAGCCGCAACGTGAAACGTCTCATGGAGTTGCTTCGCCTCGCCCTCGCTCACCGCGTTGGCCCATCCGTATTTGAACTGATCGAGCGTGAGCGTCACGGCGCGATGACGGTTGGCGGGGTTCATCAGCACAGGCATCGCCGAGCGCAGCGAGGAGATCGGCAAGGGCAGCACGCCACGGAAGGGCGCGGGATCGATCGCGACCGATGCCGCGGACTCCGCGCCCCGCGATGATCTGCGTCAGCAACCCGCCAAAAGAGCGACCGATCACCGCCGGCTTTCCGCTCAGCTTGCCGATCACCTCCTCGACATGCTCGGCAACCTGTCCGACCGTCTTCTTAGCGAACACCTGTGGGTTGGCGCGCGCCTCCTCCACGGTCTCCGGGTCGTCCGGCCACGACGGAGTCACCGTCGCGTAGCCGGCCTCTTCGAATAGTTGACGCCACCGGTCCCAACTGCTCGGCAGAAGCCACAGGCCGTGAATGAAGAGCACGGCTGTACGCCCAGACGTGTTCGCCTCCTCGAGCTGCTTGGTCTCGCGCTCGGTCGGTCGATGGGCCCAAACGTCCGGGCCCGGAACCCGGCGCGAGGAGCATAGGTCAATTCAACTGGCGCGACATCGCCTCTGCCCGGGGCTGGCTCGCCCGAACTCCTCCGGACTCAGAACATGAACTCGCCGCCGTTGACGTGGATGACCTGCCCGGTCACGTAGCGACCACCGTCGCCGCTCAGTTAGAGGCAGGTGGCGGCGATGTCTTCCGGTCGACCGGGCTCCAAGCCGGCGGTCCAAGGGCCGCCGGCGCTCGACCCGCCGGCGGCATTGATCATGATCTGAGGCGGATCGAGCGCTGTCAGGCGGCCAAGGGCGGGGCGGCGTCGAAGAGCGCCGTGAAACGGTCCATCCCCAAGTGGCGGCCCTTGAGGTCGGCGATCGTGGCGGCATCGGCGACGCCGTCGCCGAGGAAGCCGGCTCCGCCCTCGGGCCCGAGCGGGATCGCGATCATGGGAGGGAACGTCTCGTAGCTGGTGAGTTTCCCCGTGCCGGTGATCAGCGCGCGGACGTTGGCCGCGACGACGCCGGCCTGGGCGTTGGCGATGCCCGCCGCGTCGCGGTCCGCGTCGGAGACGTCGCCGAGGGCGAAGGTATGGGTCTCGCCGAGGACGCGCAGGTGCTCGTCGACGCGGACGTAGCCGCGCTCGTCGCGGCGGTCGGCGAGCGGGCCGCCGTCGAGGTATTCGCTGTGGGCGCGCACGCCGAAGGCGCGAAACCAGATGTCGGCTACGAGCTCGCCGCCGTCCGCGGTCGCGATGGAGATCGGCGCGAGCGTCGCCGGCGGAACGCTGGGCAGCTCGGTGATCGGAGTGCCGAGCCGCAGCTCGACCCCGAGCTCGTCGAGCTGGCGGCGTAGCTCGTCGCGTAGGGCCTGGTCGTAGGGACCGATGAGAATGTCGTCGGACATGTCGGCGATCGTGACGTGCTTGTCAGGGAAGAACGCCTTGATCTCGCCGGCGAGCTCGAGGCCGGACGGACCGGCGCCGACGATCAGCGCGCGGTCGGCGGCGAGCAGCGCCTCGTGGGCCGCGCGGTGCCGCGCTCGGGCGGAGGCGATGTCGGGCTCCTCGGTCTTCGCCGGGAAGGGATAGGCCGACCCGGTGGCGAGCACGAGGTAGTCGGGTTCGAGGACGTCACCCGAGGCAAGCGTGACTCGGCGCCCGTCGATCGCGACCGCGCGATCGCGGAGGAAGCGGCCGTTGGCGAGCAGGTGGTCGTAGGGAAGGAAGATCCGCTCCAGCCACGCCGGCTCGACCAGGGCGCGCCAGGCGGCGATGTTGTGGACAAAAGCCTCGGTGGGGTCGACGAGCGTGACGTCAGCCAGGTCGTCCAGCGCCTTCGCGGCGTTGATGCCGGCGTAGCCGCCGCCGACGACGACGACGGAACGGCGGGGGGTGGGGGTGTCGGCCATAGAAACCTCTCTCATGCTTGTATCTCAGTAGTCACAGCGTAATACGTAGTCACTAGCGAAACCCTAGCGACGACTGCTAAGCTAGCATGAACCTCATGGCCACGGCGCGCAAACTGAGCCCAGAGCACACCGGCGCAGCCTGCGACCGCGGCACTGCTGCGCTGGGACGCGCGTTCGAGTTCCTCGGCAAACGCTGGAACGGCGTGCTCCTCGGCACCCTGCGCAACGGCCCCGCCGGCTTCCGTGAGCTCGCGCGCGCGGTCGACGGGATCTCCGACTCGGTCCTGTCCGACCGGCTCTCGGACCTCGCCGCGGCGGCCCTCATTACCCGAACCGTCGACGAAGGACCGCCCCTCGCCGTCTCCTACGCCCTGACCGAGCGCGGCAACGCGCTGCTGCCCGCGCTCGAGCAGATCACGCTGTGGGCGCAGGAGCACCTCGTCGAGAACCCGACCTAACGCCACCCGTCCAAGGTGGGGTCAGGGGCGGGCCGTGTCTGGGGATGGCTGCGGCGGCCAGTTGGTCGCGGCCAAGCGGCTTGCCGGGCAGGGGTGTGGGGGTTTGGCGGGTGGTGGCGAGCCCGTCGATGATGATCGTCACCGCGCGCTGACAGAGGTCGGGGGAGACCTCGCGGGCGATGTCGGCGATCGCTGAGACCATCAGCTGGATTACCGGGAGGTCGAGCGGGTCGAGGTCGGCGCGCAGCGACCCGGCTCGTTGGGCGCGGGCGACGGGCTCGGTCGCGATCGGGACGATCTTCTCGCGCGCGCGTTCGGCCTTGTGCGCGCCGCGGGACAGCAGCACCCGCCATAGCCAGCGGTCGCAGGCCAGCAACGCGTTGGCCTGCTGAAGGAAGTCGACCAGCCCATTCCACGGGTCCGACGCTGTGCCGCTGCGGATCCTCGCCGACCGCCCTCGCGGCGGCTCATATCTCGCGGTCGCGATCTCCACCGCGGCGATGTTCGGCGCGTTCTTGTTCCTCACCTACTGCCTCCAGAACGCCAAGGGGTACACAGGGCTGCTGCTTGGCGCCGGCGTCGCCTCGGCGATGGTCAACACGATGCAGCAGGCCGGCGGCGCCATCGGCGCCTCGCGCCTGAGCACAATCTTCGCCAGCGCCGTCAGCTCCTACCTGCACACCCACACCAATAGCCCGCCGCTGACGTCGGCCGCTGCCGTGCACGGCGACACGACCGCGTTCTGGGTCGTAGCCGCGATCCTCGCCGCCGGCGCGATCCTCGTCGGCTCGCTCGTGCCGAGCATCAAAACACGAGCAACGACACCCAAGCCAACCCCAGACCGCCAGCCCACGCCCCGCCACAGCCGAGAGCGCCGCCCGAGCCTAACCGGTTGGCGGGCCCGCTCAGCGAAGAGTCCCGCTTTGCCATGGCACGCGCTTTATCGGTGGGTTAATCGGTAGACGTGCTCGGTGCGGGCACCGGAGCGCCGCTGTTCTCGGTCACGCTGGCGGCGCGTCGTAAATCCTCGCTTGCAGGGGTGCGGCCGCGTGGGTTCGCGACTCGCACCGGCGTCTAGATGGTGGGTCGGATGAGTCGGACCCCGATCCGGTCGCCGACGCGGGTCAGGAACCCGAGAGGACGGGTCAATCCCGCGATGACGCCGGCTCTGATCCTGCTCTTCGGCCGTGCGAGCCCGCTGCCGATCACGCGCATGGCCACGGCGATCGCTGGCATCGGCCGGAAGAAGACTGTGAGCTCGCGAATCTTTCCGTCTTCGTTGAGTCGGATGTGGTCGACCATCTCAATGTCGGTGCCGCCCAGCCGTGCGCGGGCCACGAGGAAGGCGCTGTCGCGGCTGCTCAGCTCATCGGTGTACTGAAAGTCGTCGAGAACGTCGAGCACGACCTGGGTGAGCGCCCCAATCTGATCGCGCCCCTTGAATGCGAGTCGCCCGGTGAGCGGCGAGCGGAAGACTGCGTCGGGGGCGAACGAGTCGACGATCGCGGCAAGATCGCGCGCCTCCATCGCGGTGCGGAGCTGGAGTTTGGCCGGGCGTTGCTCAAGCGTCGACACGAATGCCTCCTAGCAGATTGATCTGTCAGGCCAACATGTTAGCCTAACTGAATGTCGACGGTTGTGAAGACCCGCAGGCTGAGCCAGGAGCACGGGCTCGGACCGCCGGATTACGTGGTGCTCGGCATGGTGCGCCTGGGGGCCCGATCGGGCTATGAGATCAAGCGCGCGGTCGAGCTCTCGATCCGTTTCTTTTGGACTATCTCCCAGGCACAGATCTATCCCAGCCTCGAGCGACTCGAGCGAGCCGGCCTCGTTCGAGGGCGTTCGGATCCGCAGGGCAAGCGCCCGCGTCGGGTGTTCGAGATCACCGGCGCAGGCGAGGCCGCGCTGCGTGATTGGTTGGACCGCGAGGAGCCGATGCCGTTCGAGTTGCGCGACGTTGGGATGCTGAAGCTGTTCTTCGCCGATGCGCAGAACCGCGACGACGCGCTCGCGCTACTCGCGGCCGTCAAGCATCGAAGCGAGGAGCGAGTCTTGAGCCTTGCCACGATCGAGCCAGCCGCTCGTCTCGCCGAGCAAGAGGGAAGCGCGTATCCGCTTGTGACTCTGCGGCTGGGGATCGCGTTCCATCAGGCAATGATCGACGTGTGCGCAGAGTTCGAGAAAGAGCTCAACGCACCGGCACCGGCAACTCGGGCACGGAGCAGAACCCCGCATCGCAACGCGCAGGATTGAACCCGCGCGTGGCGAGCTGCGAGACGGACGTCGGCTACGGGCCGAGGCCTGTGCGTGTCGGCGCGTGTGGGCGGAGCCAGCGCGGTCGTCGTTGCTCTCTCTGTCGCGACGCGTAGATCACAGCGCCCTCAGCGCCGGTGAATCCGTGGCTGCTTGGCGCCGTTGGCGATCTCGGTCTTGATGCGCTTTTTGCGATACGCTGAGTTCGACGCCACCGACATTAGGTTGGTTGTCTCTGGGGCAAGAGTGGAGGTCTGGGTCAGGGCGTCCCGGGAGTTCGTGAGAGGAGTAGGAATGCGGCGCATCGGCACATCCCGTCGTCGCCTTGGACCGACCGGGCGTCGATCCAAGTTCATCACGGCGGTGGCTCTGGCGGGAGTTTCCCTGTTCTTCTTGATGGGGCTCCAGGTCGCTATGGCGGGGGCGGTCGCGCAGGCCACTACTGCGACCGGGTTTACTAAGCCGTTTTCTGGAAAGCGCCAATACGAGCAGTTCGCACCTGTGGAGGTCACGAGCGCAGGTCGACTTAATCGGCCGATTGGGCAACGGGTGGCGGACAGGATCGCCAGGAAGTTGGGGCTGAGGAAGGCGAGCACCTTCACCGAGCGACAGTACCGCCAGTTTGTTACTGGTAAGGGGGTCGGTGGCAGCAAGGCGGATGCAAGGTTGGTCGATAGAAGCGTCCGCATCTTTACGAACACGGTTGGACGCCCACTGTATTCGTACGTCAACGGTCGCATAACGCGATCGATTCTGGCCAGCTACGGGCTGTTTGTGACCAGGAGTGGTTTACTAGAAAGCCTGGCCAACAAACACGCTCCGACAAGGAAGGCCAACTCAGTGATCGCTCCTGGCGGCTATTTGGGGATGTGGTGCAAGGCCAATGGTGCGAAAGCAGCTCTTGTAGCGCTCTACAGATCGGCTTATACGGTGGAAGCCGTCTACGGAAATAGATCTCAACAGATCTCGGGTGTTGCTCAGTTGGTTACGAACAAAAAGGGAGGTGTTACGTCGGAGGTAGGGATGTCGATGGTTCCTTCTATCTGGTTCGTCAACTTCGCCCTGCTCTACACGTTGAAGCCAGCACTGGCGGCAAAAATGCCTGCCAAATGGGCTCGGATTCCGTCCACCGTTGCCGACGCTATTTTGGCGAGCCGCACCGGCCAGGTGCCCTACAGTAAGTATGCGTCTGACCTTCGCTGAACCTGAGGATTTGAGGAGGGCGTGCACATGGAAGCGCTTCAGAGGGGCGCGGCGATTACCGGTGGGGCGTTGGGTTTGGGACGGGTTCCGAGCGCCTCGGCGGCTGGGCCCCAGCGGTCTCCGGTGGCCGGGATGAACATCGTCATGTCATCAGCGATCAGGAACGCGCGATCCAGCACCAGCGCGGAGCTGCTTTCGCTTTAGGGTGCGGACGTCGCAACCGGCTCGTCACGCATCCCGCGCCGCGCGCGGACAGCAGGGCGCAAGCCCGCCTCAGTTAAGGTGCAAGTACCGGCGCTGAGAGCATCATGCCGCAGCTCGCCGGCGTCGCATCCCTGGCTGGCGCAATCTCGCCAACGCTCACCACGTCCCTCCTCCGCGCGGCCGACGGGCATCCCGCTGGCGACCATCCTGAGCCGCGCAACGCGCACGAAATCCGCGACCATTGCCAGCGGGGGGTGCCGCCGCCATTCGCAATATCTGGGAGGCATGGCCTCCGGTCGATCTTCGGCGGCGTGCGACCGCGTGCTCGAGCGACGCCGAGCGGTGGCGCTGGCGCGCCACTTCCGCGAGGCCGAGGGCCTTTCGATCTCACGGATCGCCGATCGACTGGGCCGTTCGCCGCCGACGATCAAGGCGTACCTCTACGACCCGACGGGGGAGAAGGCGCGGGCGGTCAAAGTGCGCTACGTCGGCGTGTGCCGCGAGTGCGGCGCCTACACGTAGCCGCGCAACGGGAAGGGCGACGCCTACCGCTACTGCAAACACTGCCATCTCGGCGCGATCGAGATCCGCTGGACACGCGAGCGCGTTCTCACGGCGATGCGCGATTGGCGCGAGCGGTACGGCCGGCTGCCGTCTTCCTATGACTCGTCGCGCACGCAGGCGCGGCGGAGCGGGGGCGAGGGGCTCAGCAGCGGCGAGTGGCCGTCGGCGAGCGTCGTCACGAGGGTGCCGGGGAGCTGGCGTGCTCGATCTGGAAGCTGGCGCCGCGTCCGGGTTGGCGGCAGCCGCGCTCAGCGGTGCAATAACTGCGGCGGGCGCGACCGTCGCTCCTGATCACGGACGATCGCAGCTGCCCGGGGTAGGGTGCGTCTGATGAGAGCGTTCGTTACGGGCGGCGGTCGCGGAGTTGGCGCCGGCATCGCGCGGGCGCTCGCCCGTGACGGCTGGTCTGTTGTGGTCGGCGCGCGCAGCCGTCCCCAGGTCGAGGCGGTGGCGGATGAGATCGGTGGTGAATGGGTCGAGGTCGATGTTGCGGATCGCGGCTCGGTCGAGCGGGCGGCCGCGAAGGCAGGCGAGCTCGATCTGCTGGTCGCCAACGCGGGCGTCAGCGAGGGCCATGACCGTCGGCCGTCCTGGGAGATTGATCCCGACGAGTGGTGGCACGTGTTCGAGGTCAACGTTCTGGGCGTGCACCTCTGCTGTCGCGCGGTGATCCCGGGGATGCTCGAGCGCAGACGCGGCCGGATCATGATCACGGGAAGCGGTGCGGCCTATCTCCCCGGCGGCGACCGCACCGCTTATCCATCGAGCAAGGCCGCCGTCTGCCGGTACGGTGAGATGCTCGCGAACGAACTCGCCGGCCGGATCCCCGTCTTCTTCTTCAGCCCCGGGCTCGTGCAGACGGAGATGACCACGGGCTGGTTCCCGGATGACTCGCCCTGGACGCCGCCGGAGCTCGCTCCGGAGCTCGTCCGGAAGCTGGCGACCGGCCGCTACGACGCGCTCGCCGGCCGCTACCTCCACGCCGAGCACGACGACGTCGACGAGCTGCTCGACCGGATCGACGAAGTGCGCGAGCGCGACCTCAACACGATCAGACTCAGACGCTGAGCAATGGGGAGCTCCGAGCAACACGTCGAGCTCACCTCCGATGGGCTGAGTGCGCGCGAGGTCATCGCCGTCGCGCGGTTCGACGCCCGGGCCTCGCTCACCCCAGACGGGTTCTCGGCGATGGAGCGAAGCGCGGCGGTGGTCGCCGAGCTGGCTTCCGTCGAGCAGCCCGCGTACGGGATCACCACCGGGTTCGGGTCGCTAGCGACGGTGCCGATCGCGACCGGCCGGCGCGAGGAGCTTCAGCGCGCGCTGATCCGCTCGCACGCGGCCGGCATGGGTCCCGGCGTCGAGCGCGAGGTCGTCCGCGCGATGATGCTCCTGCGCGCTCGCACCCTGGCGATGGGATGGTCTGGGACGCGGCCGGTGCTCGCCGAGACGATCCTCTCATTGCTGAATGCCGGGCTCACGCCGGTGGTCCCCGAGCACGGGTCGCTGGGCGCCAGCGGCGACCTGGCACCGCTCGCGCACTGCGCGCTGGTGTTGCTCGGCGAGGGCGAGGTCGAGGATGCTGATGGCGTCCGGCGACGGGCGGGCGAGGCTCTGGCCGGCGCCGGAATCGAGCCGATCGCCCTCGGCCCGAAGGAGGGCCTGGCCTTGATCAACGGCACCGACGGGATGCTCGGGATGCTGGTGCTCGCCTGCGAGGACCTCGCGCGACTGTTCCGCGTCGCCGACATCACCGCCGCGATGTCGGTCGAGGCGCTGCTCGGCACCGATCGCGCGTTTGCGGCTGACCTGATCGCGCTTCGCCCGCAGCCGGGTCAGGCGGCCAGCGCCGCGAACCTGCGAATGCTGCTCGCCGATTCGGAGATCGTCGCCAGCCATCGCGAGGGCGACCCGCGGGTTCAGGACGCGTACTCGCTGAGGTGCGCGCCGCAGGTCGCCGGCGCCGCTCGCGACGCGCTCTCGTATGCGGACCGGGTGGCGGACGCCGAGCTGCGATCGGCGATCGATAATCCGATGGTGCTTCCGGACGGCCGGGTTGAGTCGTGCGGCAATTTCCACGGCGCGCCGCTGGCGTTCGCGTGCGACTTCCTCGCGATCGCGTGCGCGGACGTGGGCTCGATCGCCGAGCGGCGCACCGACCGGCTGCTCGACGAGACCCGCTCGCACGGGCTGCCGCCATTCCTCGCCGAGGATGCCGGGGTCAACTCGGGGCTGATGCTCGGTCACTACGCGCAGGCAGCGATGGTCGCCGAGAACCGCCGCCTCGCAACCCCGGCGGCGGTCGACTCGCTGCCGACGAGTGCGATGCAGGAGGACCACGTCTCGATGGGCTGGGGCGCGGCGCGGAAGCTGCGGACCGCAGTCGCGAACCTGGGACGGATCCTCGCCGTCGAGCTCGTATGCGCGGCCCGAGCACTGGATCTGCGGGTGCCGCTTCGACCGGCGCCCGGAACCGAGGCGGCGCGGTCGGCAGTTCGGTCGTTGGTCGAGGGCCCTGGTCCCGACCGGTGGGTCGCGCCCGAGCTCGCGGCCGTCGAATCGCTCGTCCACAGCGGCGACGTGGTCCGCGCCGTCGAGGCCCGCGTTGGGGTGCTCTGTTGAGCGCACGGCCCGAGGTCCGCGCGCCGCGGGGCACCGAGCTCTCCTGCCGTGGCTGGCCTCAGGAGGCGGCGATGCGAATGCTGATGAACAACCTCGATCCCGAGGTCGCCGAAAACCCGGCGGAGCTCGTGGTCTACGGGGGCACGGGTCGCGCGGCCCGCTCGTGGGAGGCGTTCGACGCGATCGTCCGGACCCTGCGCACGCTCGGCGATAGCGAGACGCTGCTCGTCCAGTCGGGCAAGCCGGTCGGCGTGTTCGCGACCCACGAGTGGGCCCCTCGGGTGCTGATCGCCAACTCCAATCTTGTCCCCGAGTGGGCCACGTGGGAGGAGTTCCGGCGGCTCGAGGCGCTCGGGCTGACGATGTACGGCCAGATGACGGCGGGCTCCTGGATCTACATCGGGAGCCAGGGGATCGTCCAGGGCACATACGAGTGCTTCGCCGAGATCGCGCGTCGGCGCCACGGGGGGTCGCTCGCGGGGACGATCACGCTGACCGCCGGGCTCGGCGGGATGGGCGCAGCGCAGCCGCTGGCGGTGACGATGAACGGTGGGGTCGCGCTGTGCGTCGAGGTCGACCGGGGACGGATCGAGCGCCGGCTGAAGACGCGGTACCTCGACGAGCTCGCCAGCTCGCTCGAGGACGCCGTCGCCCGCTGCGAGGACGCCAGGCGTGAGGGACGGGCGCTGAGCGTCGGGCTGATTGGGAACGCCGCCGACGTGTTCGCCGAGCTGCTCCGGCGCGGGTTCGACGCGGACATCGTCACCGACCAGACGAGCGCGCACGATCCCTTGAACGGCTACGTCCCCAACCTGATGAGCCTCGACGAGGCGGTCGAGCTGCGGGGATCCGATCCCGAGGAGTACGTTCGGCGCTCGCGGGCGGCGATCGCTGCGCACTGCGCGGCGATGGTCGGCTTTCTCGACCGAGGAGCCGAGGTGTTCGACTACGGCAACTCGCTGCGCGCCGAGGCGCGGCTCGGCGGCTTCGAGCGCGCGTTCGACTACCCGGGGTTCGTCCCCGCCTACATCCGGCCGCTGTTCTGCGAGGGCAAGGGACCGTTCCGCTGGGCGGCGCTGTCCGGCGATCCCGCCGACATCGCCGCGACGGACCGCGCCGCGCTGGATGAGTTTCCGGACGATCAGGGGCTCGCGCGGTGGATCAAGAACGCTTCGGAGCGGATCGCGTTCCAGGGGCTGCCGGCGCGGATCTGCTGGCTCGGCTACGGGGAGCGCCGCCGACTCGGACTGCGGTTCAACGAGATGGTGCGCTCCGGGGAAATCAGCGCGCCGATCGTGATCGGGCGCGACCACCTCGACTCCGGCTCGGTCGCCTCCCCCTACCGCGAGACCGAGGCGATGGTCGACGAGTCCGACGCGATCGCGGACTGGCCGCTCCTGAACGCGCTGGTGAACACGGCGGCGGGGGCGACGTGGGTGTCGATCCACCACGGCGGAGGCGTCGGCATCGGCCGCTCGATCCACGCCGGGATGGTGTGCGTGGCCGACGGATCGGAGTTGGCCGCCGAGAAGCTCGATCGGGTTCTGACGGCAGATCCCGGCACCGGGGTGATGCGACACGCGGACGCGGGATACGAGCGCGCAGTCTCGGTCGCCGCCGAGCGCGGGGTGCGGATCCCGATGCACGAATGAGGATCACGACGGTCGGGGACCCCGTGCTCCGCGAGCGGACCATCCCGATCTCCCGGGAGGAGCTGCGCGCGCCCGGGGTGCAGCGACTGATCGACGAGCTGATCGAGACGCGGCGAGCGGCCGGCGGCGCCGGATTGGCGGCACCCCAGGTGTCGGTCTCGAAGAGGATCGCGGTCGTCGAGGTGGACGACGCGACCCGCCGCCGCTATCCCTACAAGCCGCTCGTCCCGTTGCGGGTGATCGTCAACCCGGTGATCGAGCCGCTGTCCGAGGAGAAGCTGCTCGTCAACGAGGGCTGCCTTTCGATCCCGGGGCTCCGCGCCGACGTCGCGCGCTTCACCCATCTCGCCGTGCACTACGTCGACCGAAATGGTTCGCCGGTGGAGGAGGTGTTCGACGGTCTCACCGCCGGAACGATCCAGCACGAGGTCGACCACCTCGACGGGGTGCTGTTCCTCGATCGCGCGGATCCGCGGTCGTTCTCGACCTGGGAGCAGTTCGAGCGTCACGGGTTGGCGGCGTTCCTCGAGCGGATCTCGTCGTACACGTGAGGCTCTGGTCCCCTTACGCCTGGCTCGGTGGCGACGAGCCCGTCGCAGACGTGCTGCTGTCGATCGACGCCGACCGGGTCGCGGCCGTCACCGCGGGCGTGCCCGCCCCGGCCGACGCCGAGCGGCTCGACGGCCTGCTCCTCCCCGGGCTTGCAAACGCCCACTCGCATGCGTTTCAGCGAGCGTTGCGCGGCCGGACCGAGCGCGAGCCGGGATCGTTCTGGAGCTGGCGGCGGCAGATGTACTCGCTCGCGGGCGCGCTCGACCCCGATTCGATGCTCGCGCTGTCGCGGGCGGCGTTCGGGGAGATGGCGCTCGCGGGGATCACGGTGGTCGGCGAGTTCCACTACGTCCACCATCGCCCGGGCGGGGGGCAGTACTCGGACCCGAACGCGATGGCGTCGGCGGTGATCGAGGCCGCGCGGGAAGCCGGCGTGCGGCTGACCTTGCTCGACGCGTGCTACCTCGACGGCGGGCTCGAGCCCGATCCGGTGCAGGAGCGCTTCTTCGACGCGAACGCGGAGGCGTGGATCTCGCGCGTCGAGCTGCTCCAGGGCGGTCCGGTCGTGCGGATCGGCGCCGCGGTCCACAGCATGCGGGCGGTCCAGCCCGAGGCGGCGGCCGTCGTCGCGGCGTGGGCGGCGTCGCGCTCGCTCCCGCTTCACGCCCACGTGTCCGAGCAACCGGCCGAAAACCAGGCGTGCCTCGAGGTCTACGGCGCGACGCCGGTCGAGCTCTTTCACTTCGAGGGCGCGTTGCCCGAGCGGTTCACGGCGGTCCATGCGACCCACGTGACCGAGCGCGACATCGAGCTGCTCGGCGAAGCTCGCGCCTGCTGCTGCCTCTGCCCGACGACCGAGCGATCGCTCGCGGACGGAATCGGGCCCGCGCGGGCGCTGCGCGAAGCCGGCTGCGCGCTCACGATCGGGACCGATTCGAACGGGGTGATCGAGCCGTTCGAGGAGGTGCGCGCGGTGGAGCTCGACGAGCGGCTCGGCACGGGCGTACGAAGCGGGGTCTCCGGGGGCGCGCTGCTCGCCGGCGCGACCACCGAGGGGTACCGCAGCCTTGGATGGGATTCGGGGGGCGCGATCCGTGAGGGGGCGCTGGCGGACCTGGTCTCAGTCGCGACCGATGGCGTGCGCCTCGCCGGTACGCCGTCGCGCGACCTGATCGACGCCGCCGTGTTCGCGGGCGGCGCCGCGGACGTCCGGGACGTGGTCGTCGGCGGGCGGTTCGTCGTGCGCGACGGGGCGCACGTGTCGCTCGACGTCCCGCGCGAACTGGCCTCGGCCCTCTCGGGTGCCGGCTGGTGAGCGCGCTCGCGATCGACAACATCGGGCTGCTGATGACCAACGACCCCGGGCTCGGGACGGTCCGGGACGCGGCACTGGTGATGGAGGAGGGCCTGGTGTCGGCGGTCGAGCGCGCGGGGGTCGCGGTTGACCAGCGGATCGACGCGGGTGGGCGGTGCGTGATCCCCGGGTTCGTCGACAGTCACACCCACCTGGTGTTCGCGGGCGACCGGGGCGAGGAGTTCGCCGCGCGGATGGCGGGCGCGTCGTACGCCGCCGGCGGCATCAACGTCACCGTCGCCGCGACACGCGAGGCCTCGAGCGACGAGCTGCGCCGGCTCGCGGACGCCCGGCGCCGCGAGGCGCTGCGCGCCGGGATCACCCACCTCGAGATCAAGTCCGGCTACGCGCTCGATGTGAAGGGCGAGCAGCGACTATGCGAGCTCGCCGGCGAGGTCACGGACGACGTGACGTACCTGGGCGCGCACCTCGTCCCGCCCGAGTTCGCGGACCGTGCCGACGACTACGTCGCGGTCGTGTGCGGCGAGATGCTCGCGGCGTGCGCCCCGCACGCGCGCTGGATCGACGTCTTCTGCGAGCGCGGCGCGTTCGACGCGGACCAGTCGCGCGCGGTGCTGAGCGCCGGGCGCGAGGCCGGGCTCGGCCTCCGCGTGCACGCGAATCAGCTGGGGCCCGGTCCGGGAGTCGCGCTCGGGGTCGAGATGGGCGCCGCGTCCGCCGACCACTGCACGTACCTGTCGGACGCCGACGTCGACGCGCTCGCCGGGTCCGAGACGGTCGCCACGCTGCTTCCGGCGACCGACTTCTCGACGCGTCAGCCGTACCCGGACGCGCGGCGGCTGCTCGACGCGGGCGCGACGGTGGCGATCGCGACGAACTGCAATCCCGGCTCGAGCTACACGACCTCGATGAGCTTCTGCATCGCGCTGGCGGTGCGAGAAATGCGGATGACCGCCGAGGAAGCGGTCCTCGCAGCGACGCTCGGGGGCTCGAAGGCGCTGCGCCGCACGGACGTCGGCCGGCTCACCGTCGGCGCGCGGGCCGACGCGGTCATGCTCGCGGCGCCGTCGTATGCCCACCTCGTCTACCGCCCGGGCGTCCCGCTGGTCGCGGCGACGATCGCCGGGGGCGAGGTCGGGTGGCTCGATCTGGAGCTGATGCGCTGAGCTAGATCCCGGACACGGGTCCCGACATCGTGCAGTCGGTCAACGGCGGTATCCGGTGCTTGCAGGTCATCTTCAGCGTCCCGCTCAGGTGCTTGAACCGCCCGGTACCGCCCGTGATGTGGAGCGTCGCGTGGTACGGCGACGTCCCCGAAATCAGAGCCGGGGACAACGTATAAGCACCGCGAACAGTCCCGGCCTTGAACGACAACTTCGATGAACCGGTCTCGCTGCCGATGAACGGCGACGGCATCACCCGGTCCCGATACCGGCCTCGGTAGCTGCCCCTCCCAAACGGGCGGCCGCATCTGACGGACCCGACCAGGGCGCCCATGGTGCTCAGTTGACCTGTCTTAAGCTCGGTGTGCAGCGAGCATCGCACCGCAGTCGTCGCCGGACTCGCAGCGGCGGCCTGACCGATTACCGACGCAGCCGCCACCAACGACCCGACAATCAGTACCGCCTTGATCGCTCGCACACCGCTCGCCTTAGAACCCCTCAGCTCCGACCCAAATCTCGAGATGAGCCTACCACCGGAGCGTCGTTCCGCCCCTCGCGGACGGGCGGCGGACATCGATGACCATGCATCACCACTGGCAGCTTCAAGACGGCAGCGTCGTCCGCTTCCGCGGCAGCGAAGACAGCCCGCTCACGGCGAAGGCCTTCGCCACCTAGATCCTGTCCCCAGCCCGCCGGAGCGGTTCCGGGGTGGGTCCCGGTATTGTCCCGCTCCGTGAAACGTGTCTCACTGCAAGAGACAGATGGCCACGCGCTGCGAACAGTCGAGAGAGCCTGCGCGGTGCTGTGTGCGTTCTCGGCGAGCGATCCGCGGCTGAGTCTGCGCGAGCTCTCTGAGCGGGTGGATCTGCCGAAGGCGACCGTTCATCGGCTGGCCGGCTCTCTGGTCGCGAGCGGGTTCCTCGCGCATCGCCAGGACGGGCGCTACTCGCTCGGGCTCAAGCTCTCAGAGCTCGGCGCGGTCGCGCGAGCGGAGCTGGATGTCGTGCACGTGTGCTCGTCCGCGATGGACGCGCTCGCGGAGGCGACACGGGAGACCGTGCTGCTGGCGGTCGCCGACTGGGCGTCACTCGAGCTGACGATCGTGGCCTCACGCGTCAGCCCGCACACGCTTTCGGTGGTGCCGATGACCGGACAGCACCAGGCGATGCCGCCGGGGGCACCCGGCAAGGCGCTGCTCCTCGGACTCCCGCCGGCGGACGCGGAGGGGTTCTTGAAACGGCTCCCGTTGCCCGCTCTGACCAGCAAGACCCACACCGATCGGGCGCGACTCGCGGAGGAGATCGCCGAGGCACGGTCGGTCGGGTATGCGATCGCCGAGGACGAGTATCTGGACGGCGTATCCGGGGTGGCGGTGCCGGTGATGTTCGAGGGCGGGCGGCCACACGCGGCGATCGGCGTGACCGGGCCCTCGGCGCGGATGGCCGATCAGCTCGAGCAGATCGGCCAGCTGGCGCTCAGGCTGACCGCGACGTTACGGCCAGCCGGAACGCAGGTGGCCGCGTGACGGTCGAGCTGATCGGAGCCGGGCTGCCGCGGACGGGCACGCTCACCCAGAAAGAGGCGCTCGAGCTGATCGGTCTGGGGCCGTGCTACCACTGGGTTGACGTCCTCGCGGACCTCGACAAGCAGGTGCCGCTGTGGGACGGGGCACTCGACGGCCGCGTCGAGCCGGCCCAGATTCTCGACGGCTACCGCTCGACGGTCGACTGGCCGGGCGGCTACTTCTACGCGCAGCTTCTCGACGCCTATCCGGACTCGAAGGTGCTGTTGAGTGTGCGCGACGCCGAACGATGGGAGCCCAGCTTCCGCGAGACGATCGTCGACATGTGCTTCGGCGACGCGCTGATTCACCTGCTGTCGAGCGCCCGCGCGCACGTCGACCCGAAATGGAAGCGCTACGTCGAGTTCGTCGACCGGATGTTCTGGTCCGAGCTGGGGACGTTTCCCGATGGTCACTCGCGAGAGGCGCTGATCGAGGGCTTCGACGCTCACAACGAGCGCGTCAAGCAGGTTGTCCCGGAGGAGCGGCTGCTGGTCTGGGAGGTGACAGACGGCTGGGAGCCGTTGTGCGAGTTCCTCGAGGTGCCGGTCCCGTCGCAGCCGATGCCGCACGCCAATGACCGCGCAACCTTCCTCGACCGGGTGATCGGCGGGGCGCTCACGACGCTCGAGCAGTGGCGCGAGACGCAGCGGGCACAACCGTGATCGTCGCGCCGCGGATCAGCGGGCTCGTCGTCTCGGAGCACAGCACGGCGTTGTCCCAGCGCGAGGTGCTGTCGTTACTCGAGCTCGACGGCGACGAGTTCGCGGAGCGGGTGTTCGACCGTGCTGCGGTCGCGACCCGGAGCCTCGGGCTGCGTCCGGTGACGCTGGCGCGGACGCTCCAGGGCCGGACATCGTGGACGGAGCACCAGCTGTTCGAGGAGGCGGTCGATGCCGTGGAGCGCCTCGGTGTTGACCCTGCCGAGATCGGCACGGTCGTGACCTCGAGCCTGTACTCGCTCGGCGGTCCGACGCTCGCCCATCGCCTCGTCGAGCGCTTCCGGATGGACCCGGCCACCGACAAGTACCACGTAGTCGGAGTCGGCTGCGCGAGCGCGGTGCCGCTCATTCGGCTCGTGGTCTCCTCGCTGGGCAACCATCCGGGGAAGAAGGGATTGATCGTCGCCGCCGAGAGCATGAGCGGGCTGTTGACGCGAGCTTCGGCCGACGATCACCGTGCCAAGACGGTCGGATCGGCGATCTTCGGCGACGGCTGCGCAGCCGCGTTGATCGAGCAGGGAACCGCCGGTCCGGTGATCGCCGCGTCGAAGGTTCACCAGATCGAGGACACGCTCGACGTGGTGCGGATGGAGCTCTCGGACGAGGACAGCTACCTCCACCTCGATCGCGACCTGCCAGAGGTTGCGGCCGCCGGGCTTCCCGCGCTCGTCGACGAGTTCCTCGACTCGGTCGCGCTGACTCGCGAGACGATCGACCACTGGATCATCCATCCAGGTGGCAGGCGAATCCTCGACTGCGCCCGCGACGCGTTGTCGCTGACGCCCGAGCAGCTCGAGATCAGCTACAGCGTGCTTGCGTCCCGTGGCAATGTCGGCACGCCCTCGATCTTCTACGTGCTGTCGGAGACGACCAGGCGAAGGCAGCCGGCCCCCGGCGAACGGGGCCTGATGATCACCGTCGGCCCCGGCGTGACCGTGGGGCTGATGCTGCTCGCGTTCTGAGTCTCCGCGGAGACGGCTCAGATACGGGGGAGGGTGGCTGTACGCTCCGCTGGTGGCCGAGGGCGTCTGTCGAGTTGGCGTTCTGGGGCCGCTGGTGCTAGAGCGCGAGGGGCGACCGGTGCCGCTTCCGAGCGGCCGTCAGCGTTCGCTGCTGGCGTTGTTGCTGATGGCAGGCGGCGCTCCGCTCTCGCGCCAAGCCGCCGGATATGCGCTCCGCAGGGGCGAGTTCGAGCTCGACAGCGTGCGGTTCGACGCGCTCGTGGAGAGGGCGAGAGCCGAACCGGACCAAGCTCGCACGCTGCTGCGCGAGGCGCTTGACCTCGTCCGTGGCGAGCCCCTGTGCGACGTTCCGGCGGAGCGAAGCCTCGCTCAGTGGCGTCGCGCGCTGGAGGAGAAATGCCTCCACGCGCTGGTGCTGCGGATCGAGGCCGATCTCGAGGCCGGTGCGGCCGGCGAGCTGGTGGCAGAGCTCGAGTCGCTGGTGGCGGCGCATCCATTCGAGGAGCGGCCGTGGGCTCAGCTGATGCTCGCTCTATGCCTCTCGCCGTACGCTGAACGCGTCATCACGTAGCGAGAGGAAGGTGACCCGCTGATGAAGGCAGTCCGATTCGACCATTACGGTGGCATCGAGGTTCTGGAGGTGCGCGACGTGGCGCGTCCGGAGCCAGGGCCAGACCAGGCGCTCGTGGCGGTCCGTGCCGCCGGCATCAATATCGGCGAGGCGAAGATCCGTACGGGCCTGGTCCGCGAGATCTTCCCGGCGACCTTCCCGAGCGGCGAGGGTTCGGACCTCGCCGGCGTCGTCGAGGAGCTCGGCGCGGACGTGAAGGGCGTAGCCGTCGGCGACGAGGTGATCGGCTATACCGACAACCGCGCAAGCCACGCCGAGTACGTGCTCGTCGAATCGGCCAATCTGACGGCGAAGCCTGCGGAGGTCCCGTGGGAGGTCGCGGGCGCGCTGTACGTCGCGGGCGCGACGGGGGTGGCGACCGTGCGCGCCGTGGCTCCGACCGCTGGTGAGGCGGTCGTGATCGTCGGCGCGGGCGGCGGCGTTGGGGTGTTCGCGGTCCAGCTCGCGGTCCGCACGGGCGCACGTGTCATCGCAGTGGCCAGCGATCGCCATCACGCATGGCTGCGCGGGCGCGGTGCGGTTCCCGTTGCCTACGGCGATGGCGTGAGCGAGCGGATCACTGCCGCCGCCGGGAAGACGCCGGTCGCCGCATTCATCGACCTCGTCGGAGGCGGCTACGTCGAGCTGGCGCTTGAGCTCGGCATCGCCAGGGACCGGATCAACACGATCGCCGACTTCCCCGCGATCGACAAGTACGGCGTCAAGGGCGATGGCGGAGCGACCGCAGCCGGCGCGGCGACGCTGGCCGAACTGGCCGAGGCGATCGCCGCGGGCGAGCTCGTCGTGCCGATTCAGCGCGCCTACCCGCTCGACAAGGTTCGAGCGGCGTTCACCGAGCTGGAGGCCGGTCACATGGCCGGGAAGATCGTCCTCATCCCCTGACCGGTTCGGAGACTACGCCCGGGTTAGGACCTTCGAGAACGCGCCGGCCGCGATCGCCATCGCGCTGTCTATCGTGGGCAGCTTCATCGTCTCCGCGTCTCGGCTCAGGAGGCAACCGCCAGCCGCCCCTCCGACAGGGCCCCGAGATCGACCTCGTCGAGTGTCTGCACGACGATGTCGGCTCCCGCCTCGGCGAGCAGCTCGGCGTCGTCTCTGCGGGCGATCCCGATCGCGCCCATCCCGCCCGCCTTGGCCGCCTGCACACCGGCCGCGGCGTCCTCCATCACGATCGACGCATCGGGCGGGACGCCGAGCTCGTGGGCGGCGGTCAGGAACATCTCGGGGTCCGGCTTGCCGTGGACGAAGTCCCGTCCGGAGACGTCCGCGTCGAAGTAGTCGAGCAGCGTCAGCCCCGGCCGGACCGTCGGCGAGGAGATGCTCTGCTCCTCGGCGAAGGAGTCCAACCGGATCTGCCTCAGGAACAGCTTCGCGTTCTTCGACGAAGACGCGGCGGCGACGCGGAGCCCCGCGTCCTTGACGGCGATGATGAATCGCAGCGCGTCGGGGTAGGCGGTGAAGTCACCGGCCTCGATCAGCCGTACGACCATCTCCTGCTTGTGATCGGCGTACTCGAGCAGCCGGTGCTCCTCCTCGTCGTCGGGGATGTGGAAGTACTCGAGCGCGGCGCGGGCACCGCTCAGCCGGGGCTTGCCCGACATCTGCTCCTCGTAGACGCGCGAGGTGAACGCCCCGGGCGACCACGTGGTCCGGTCGCGGATATCGCTCCAGTCGGACTCCATCAGCTCGTTCAGAGACTCCCGCCACGCCTTCTCGTGTGGCGAGTCGACCAGCACGCCGTCGACGTCGAAGATCGCTCCTTGAAACGCGGCCATCGGTCTCCTCACGGTTGGTTTTCGTGACCACCGGCGCCGACAGGCGCGGAGAGGGCGAACGCCTTCGTCTCGCCGGGACAGAGCTCCACCGCCTCGTCGCCGACCGCGACGCGGATGGGACCGCCCGCTCCCTCTCGGTGGACCGCGAGCGTCAGCTCGTCGTGGTCGAGCGACACGTGCAGCGGCGTGCGCTGAAACTGCATCCGGAACTCCACCCGATCGACGTCCGCGGGCAGCTTCGGGCGGAAGCAGAGGACTCCGTCGCGGATCTCGGTACCTGGGTATGCGCGCTGCATCAGGTCGACGGTCCCCGCCATCACCCCCATGTGAATCCCCTCCTGGGTGGTGCCGCCCTGGACGTCGTCGGCGTCGCTGCGTAGCGCCACCAGGAAACGTTCCCAGGAGCGCTCCGGCTCGAGCGCGGCGAGGGCTCCCGCGAACGAGACGAAGCTGAGCGTCGAGCCGTGAGAGGTGCGCCGGTCGTAGTAGTCGATGTTGCGCGCCGCCGTGTCGGCGCGGTACTGGTATCCAAGACGCTTGAACAGCGGCGCGAGCGTGCGTGGCGAAAACAGGTAGAACAGCATCACCACGTCGGCCTGCTTGGAGACCTTGTAGCGATCGGGATCGTCGCCCTCGGCGCGCAGGATCCGGTCGAGGCGCTGGATGTTCCCGTAGCGCGCGCGGTAGGCGTCCCAGTCGAGCTCCTTGAGCTCCTCATAGCCCTCGAACTGGCTGATGATGCCGTCGTCGTGGAAGGGGACGAACATCCGCCGGCTCATGTCCTGCCACCGCTCGAGCTCGTCGTCCGCGAGCTCGAGCCGCTCGCGCAGCGCCTCCGCACGACTACCGGGCAGCAGCGAGAGCACCTCGCGCGCCAGGCCGCACAGCCACGCCACCATCACGTTCGTGTAGGCGTTGTTGCGCAGGCCCGCGTGCTTGGCGCGCGGATACTTCTCGTGGAACTCGTCGGGCCCCATCACGCCGTGGATCTCGTAGCGACCGCGGTCGGAATTGAAGTGCGCGATCGACGCCCAGAACCGCGCGATCTCGAGCATCATCTCGGCCCCGCGGTCCCGTAGAAACGGCAGGTCGCCCGTGGCCTGAACGTAGTGCCAGACGTTGTAGAAGATCGCGGCGTTGACATGCCGCTGGTTGCGGCTGAGGTCGGGCTCCCAGCGGCCCGACAGCGGGTTGAGATGGACGTGCTGGGTCTCCTCGAGTCCGTCGCTCCCGCTCTGCCACGGGAACATCGCGCCGGCGAATCCGGCCTCGTGGGCGGCCGCCCGCGCCTCCGCGAGCCGGCGGTACCGGTACATCAGCAGCCCGCGCGTGACCTCGGGAAGCCGCAGCGTGAGTAGCGGGTAGACGTATAGCTCATCCCAGAACACGTGCCCGCGGTAGGCCTCGCCGTTCAGCCCGCGCGCCGGCACGCCGGCGTCGAGGTCGGCGGTGTGGCGCGAACAGACCTGCAGGACGTGGGAAACGTGCAGCCGCAGGAGAAGCTGAACCTCCTCGTCGGCGCCCACGTGCATGTCGCAGACTCGCCACAGCTCTCCCCAGGCGCCGGCGTGGCGCGCGAGCGCGTGCTCGAAGTCCGGCTGCTGCAGCGCGAGCCTTCCGGCCTTGGTCAGCGTGTCGCTGGTTCCCGGGTCGCGGGAGGTCGACAGCGCCACAAGCTTCTCGAGCCGGACCGAGGCTTCGCGGTCGAGCTCGAACGCCAGCACCTGCTGGACGTAGTCCTCCGTCTGGAACAGGGTGCGACCGACCACGATCGGCTGCCCATCGGCGAACACTCGGGTCCGGGCCGCCTCGCTGATGTACACGCCCGACTGGCGCGTCTCGACCTTCAGCGCGATCACGTCGGGGCCGAACGTCCGGGGCGAGACCGGATCCAGATGCCGGCCCTCGAGCTCGAGATAACGGGCGACGCCGCGGTTCGTGACGCGGCCGTCGATCGCAGAGACGACCTCCACCCGACCGGACCAGTTGTGGGCGGTGAGCGTCCACTCGATCCCGGCCATGTGAGGATGCGACATGCTCACGAACCTGCGGCTCGAGAGCGTCGTCTCGCGGCCGTCGGTATCGCGGAAGCGAACGAGGCGGCTCATCACCGCGGCGCGGATGTCCAGCTCGTGGCGGTACTCCAGCACCTCGAGGTCGTCCAGGTGGATCGCGTCGCCGCCCTCGATCCGGAGCTTCAGCACGGACCAGTTGGGAAGGTTGACCAGGTCCTCGTTGAGCACCGGCACGCCGCCGAGGATCGTCGTCTCGCGGTTGTAGACGCCGTGGGCGTAGGTTCCGGGGTAATGCGCGCCGCCGGCGTCCTGCCACTCGGCGGCGCCGCGGGAGCAGAACCGGCCGTTTCCGCTGGAGGTCAGAGCCTCGCGAACGCCCTCCGCGTCAGGGTCGTAGCCCTCGTACGTGAACGCGAATACGTCTGCTTCGAGGTCCTCGAATGGCCGCTGCACCGGATCGCCGAGCGTTACAGCGGCCCGACCGCGTGTCAAGCTACGCGGTGGGCTAACCCGCCAACGGTGTCCCCGGGCCGAGCGGAAGGTCGAAGTCGCCGGGCCCGGCGTGCTTGCCGCAGCGGTCGCAGCGGAGGTCGGGGCCCACGGTGCCGCCGCAACCCGTGTGAAGCGCGAGCCGAGGCGGGCCGGTCGGCGCGGGGTAGTGGCGGTCTCCCCACTTCATCAGCGTGATCAGCGCTGGCCCGAGCTCGCGCCCCTCTCCTGGAACTCCTCGAATCGCTCCGAGCCGAGGACCGCATCGCGCAGGATCAGCAACGCCCACCGCTCTCCGACGACCTCCAGCGAACGGGCGATCGAGCAGTTCTGATCCGGATATTGGCGTTGCAGCATCGAAACATCGTAGCTAACTTGCTTGACAAAAGTCGAGCTGTGCCGGTAGGCTGACTTGCGTCATGCAAGTAAAGATGATCTTGAGGAGACGAACCAATGAGCATCGACACCGCGATCGAGCGCAACCGCAGCTTCGCGGCCGCCGGCGGCCATGAGGGGGCCGTCGTCTTTCCGAACCTGCGCCTGTTCGTGATCACGTGCATCGATCCGCGCACCGACCCGGCGCATTTCCTCGGGCTCGAGCTGAGCGACGCAATCGTGAGCCGCAACGTCGGTGGCCGCGTCACGCCAGAGGTGATCGACGACGTCGCGTTCATCGGCCAGCTCGTCGAGAACGTCCTGCCCGACGGCCCGTTATTCGAGGTCGCTGTGATTCACCACACCCAGTGCGGCTCCGGCGCGCTGGCAAACGACGAGTTCCGCCGAGCCTATGCCGAGCGGATCGATGGGGAGGAGGCGGCCCTGCGCGAGCGCGCCGTGCTTGATCCCGAGGCGACCGTCGCGCGCGACGTCGAGCGCCTGAGCTCCGCGCCGTCGGTCTCTCCGCGTGTGAGCGTCTCCGGCCACGTGTACGACGTCGTCACCGGGCGGGTGAAGACGATCGTTCCGGCGGCCCGGGTGATGTAATGGTCTCAGCGCGCGAGCGCGCCGAGGAGGAGCGATTGCCCTACACGATCAAAGAGACAGACGGGGCGTACCAGGTCGTGGATCGAGAGACCGGGAAGGTGTTCTCCCGGCACACGACCAAGGAGAAGGCCGAGCGTCAGCGGCGGCTGCTCGAGGGCGTCAGGCACGGCTGGAAGCCGACTCCTACGAAGCAGGATCGCTCCTGACCGACTCATTGACGGGGCGAGCCGTACCAGCAGACTCCACCATCGAGGGTCCGCGGCGCTGGTCGGTGCTCGCGAACATGACGGCGTCGCTGGCGCTGATTCTCTTCAATCAGACGGCATCGGGCTCTGCGCTCCGGCCGTGATCGAGGCGCTCCTGGACGTGCCGGAGGGCGCGCGTGGACAGGCGTCGGGAATGATCCAGACCGCGCGGCAGCTCGGCGGTTCCTTCGGCGTGGCGTCGCTCGGGGCGGTGTATGCGGCGGGGGGTCTGGACAGCGCTTTCGTGGTGGCGGCGGTCGTCCTCGGGCTCGTGAGCCTCACCGTGTTCGCGGCGCTCCCCGGCGGGCGGGACCGGGTCGCGGACGTGCATCCGGTAGCGGGGTAAGCGGCGTATCACCGCGCGTCGACCACACCCTGGATCACACGATCCGGGTGATGCTCCTCGCGCGGCCGTTGTGTTTGCTGGCGCTCACTCACCTGAGCAAACGAAAGGGCGTTTGAAATGGGGTTGACCGAGTACAAGCCGGGTCAGTCGTTCCCCGGGGTCATCGGCCGCACCGCGGACGAGTCGGAGCCCGCGTGGCCTGCGACCCGCAGGGCGCGGGAAGGAGCGCCGAACGTGCTGATGATCGTGCTCGACGACACCGGCTACGGGCAGCTCGGCTGCTACGGCAGCCCGATCGAGACGCCCAATCTGGACTCGCTCGCGGCCGGCGGTCTGCTGTTCCGGAACATGCACACGACCGCGCTGTGCTCGCCGAGCCGCTCGTGCATCCTCACGGGCCGCAACCATCACAGCAACGGGCTGGCCGCGGTCACCGAGTTCGCGACCGGCTTCCCGGGCTACAACGGGATCATGCCGTTCGAGAACGGGCTGCTGTCCGAGATGCTGCTCGAGCAGGGCTACAGCACCTTTATGGTGGGGAAGTACCACCTGACCCCGGCCCACCAGGAGACGGCGGTCGGCCCCTATGACCGGTGGCCGCTGGGGCGCGGGTTTCAGCGCTTCTACGGATTCCTCGGCGGCGACACCAGCCAGTGGTATCCGGACCTGGTCTACGACAACCATCCGATCGAGCCGCCGCGCACGCCGGAGCAGGGCTATCACCTGACCGAGGATCTGGTCGACCGCGCGATCGGGTTCATCGCAGATGCCCGCCAGGTGGATCCGGACAAGCCGTTCTATCTGCACTTCTGCACCGGCGCGACGCATGCGCCGCACCACGTCCCGAAGGAGTGGGCGGACCGGTACAAGGGCAAGTTCGATGACGGCTGGGAGTCCTTCCGGGAGAAGGTGTTCGCCCGCCAGAAGGAGCTCGGGGTAGTCCCGGCGGAGGCCGAGCTCTCGCGCCACGACCCGGACGTTCCGGAGTGGGACTCGCTGTCGGACGACGAGCGGCGGCTGTACAGCCGGATGATGGAGGTGTTCGCGGGCTTCCTCACGCACGCCGACCATCACATCGGCCGGCTGCTGAGCTTCCTGCGCGCGACTGGGGAGCTCGAGAACACGTTGATCATGGTCGTCTCCGACAACGGCGCGAGCGCCGAAGGCGGTCTCACCGGAACCACCAACGAGACCCAGTTCTTCAACAACGCGCAGGAGTCGCTCGAGGAGTCGCTCGCGAAGATCGACGAGCTCGGCGGCCCGCGCACGTTCAACCACTACCCGTGGGGCTGGACATGGGCCGGCAACACGCCGTTCCGGCGCTGGAAGCGTGAGACCTACCGCGGCGGGGCGAGCGACCCGTTCATCGTCCACTGGCCGGCCGGGATCGAGGCAGGTGGCGAGGTGCGCGACCAGTACGCGCACCTGATCGACATGGTCCCGACCGTGCTCGACCTGCTCGGGACCGAGCCGCCGGCGGCGATCAGGGGCGTCAGCCAATCGCCGCTGCACGGCGTCAGCTTCGCGCACGCGCTCGAGGATTCGAACGCGCCGACCCGTCGGCACACGCAGTACTTCGAGATGCTCGGCCACCGCTCGATCTACCACGACGGCTGGCGGGCGGTATGCCCGTGGCCAGGCCCGTCGTTCAAGGAGGCGGGCAAGCCGTTCGGCGAGGCGATTCCTGCGAGCACGCTGGCCGAGCTCGACGCAGGGGGCTGGGAGCTGTACCACGTCGCCGAGGACTTCGCCGAGAACCACAACCTCGCGAGCGAGAACCGCGACAAGCTGATCGAGATGATCGGCCGGTGGTACGTCGAGGCCGGTAAGTACGACGTGATGCCGGTCGACGGCAGCGGGCTCGCGCGCGCGATCGTCGAGAAGCCGACGGCCGCGCCGGCGCGCGACCGCTACCTGCTGTTCCCGAATACACACTCGATCCCGTTCTTTGCGGCGCCGCGGGTCCTCAACCGGCCGCACAGCATCACCGCGGCCGTTGAGATCCCGCCAGAGGGAGCCGAGGGGGTGATCCTCTGCCAGGGCGCCGCGACCGGTGGCTTCGCCCTGTTCGTCAAGGACGACGCGCTCCAGTACGTCCACAACTACCTGTCGCGAGAGCTGTTCACGGTGCGGGCCGACTCGCCGCTGACGCCCGGCAAGCACGAGCTGCGGTTCGAGTTCGAGCCCACCGGTCAGATGGACATTGCCAACGGTCGTGGCGCTCCCGGGCGGTTCCAGCTCTATGTCGACCGCGGCCTCGTCGCCAACTCGGAGGTTCCGTACACCACTCCGATCGCGTTCAACCCGGGCGCGATGACGTGCGGCGCCAACCCCGGCTCGACCGTCTCGCCCGAGTACGAGACGCCGTTCGCGTTCACCGGCAAGCTCGATTCGGTCGTCGTCGACCTCAGTGGACAGCTGATCACCGACGACGAAGCGGAGATGCGCCTGCACCTCGTCCGCCAGTGACACGAGCATCCCGGGTGACCGGGGCGTGTCCGAGGAGCGGGCAGTACCCCTACGCGGGGTACTGCCCGACCTCGTGGTACAGCTTGAGCACGATGTTGGCCGTTCCGTGCAGGTGCTCGAGCGTCTCGCGCACGTCGGGAAGCTGCTCGAGCCGCTGACGGTCCGCCACGCTTCGCATCTCGATCACCGCCGCGATCGACCCTTCGTCGCCGCTCTCCAGCACCCGGGCGGATACGAACCCGGGGTCCTTGACCAGATCGCCGAACATCTCGGCGAGACGGTCTTTGGCGGCGCCCGCTTCGTCCGGAGCAAGGTCCCACACGTGGATCAGAACGGGGCCTTCCTTCATCGGTCTACCTCGCTTTCGGGAGCGACGATGGCGAGCGTGGATCCGGCCGGTCGATCAACTCGCGACGTAAGAGCCGAACACCGTGCAGACGTTGCGCTTGTTCAGCGTCGTGGCGTTGTCGAACGCGTAGTTGATCGTGACGACCTTCCCCTGTTGCTGCTCGAAGGTGATCATCCCAGTCGCGTCCTGGTCGCTCTGGTTGGTCGGCACCGACACGAGCACGCCCCTACTCCCCTTCGAGAACGACGTGTTGTGGATGATGTGAGTCCGACCCGCCCCGTCGAAGACGTGGGCGAAGATGTCGCCGGCGCTAGCCGAGGAGAACGCGAACACGACCGGGAAGCCGCGTGAGTCACAGCGCGCGTTCACCAACAGGTTGTCGATGTTCAAAAGGGTCGAGGTCCGGCTGTTCGGCCCGGCGATGAACGAGAACGTCTTCGTTACCGCGTTCGGCGGGTTCGCCATGCTCGAGGCCGGCGCTGCCAGCGCCACCAGTGCCCCCACGGAAAAAATCAGCGCGGCCGAGCCGCGCGTTCCAACGATTCGCTTCATGTCAGACCCTTTCTTGTGGCTCCTACGACCCCTGATCACGCGTCCCCCCATGGCCCCCACGCCACAGAAACCCGGATAGTAGTCGGAGTTGCGGACCCCGTGGGATTGAGCTAGGCGATCGGCGATACTCGCCCGATGGAAGAGCGCAACGTGCTCGGCGAGCCGCTCGAGCAGTGCAGCAGCGAGCCGCTGACCGGGTTCTACCGGGATGGGTGCTGCCGGACCGGCCCCGGCGACCTCGGCAGTCACACGATCTGCGCGGTCGTCAGCGCCGAGTTCCTCGAGCATCAGCAGAGCATCGGCAACGACCTCAGCACGCCCGTCCCGCAGTACCGGTTCCCGGGGTTGAAGCCGGGCGATCGGTGGTGTGTGACGGCTGTCAATTGGCTGCGCTCTCACGAGGACGGCATGGCCGCGTACGTGGTCCTCGCCGCGACCCACGAGCGCGCGCTCGAGATCGTGCCGCTCGACGTCCTCAGGCAGTACGCGGTCGACGTGCCGGCCGATCCCGGCTCGATCGGCCCGTAGCCCCGCGGCCCCCGTGGGGTCTGCTTGGTCGCAGATCCTATGGCGCCGTGGGCGGTCCGCGCTCGGGCGCTTCCGGCGGAGGCTCGGCGGTCAGCGTCGGACGAGCCGGCGGATATACCGCAGAGCGCGCCACCGCGCCGCGATTCCGCGGAAGCGAGCGAGCTCGTGCCCGCTCGTGAGGTAGACGGCCCAGCCGTCCGTCGTGGGTCCGATCATCACTGCTTCTGCGGTCATGGGAATCTCCTTCAAGAGTAGGGGAGAGGCGATGCGGCCCTGTAAGGGCGCCGTCACCGGCTCCCGCGACCAGCCGTGGGCGCAGGCTCGCGTACGCGGCGATCCCGCCGAGCGCGGGGATCCAGAACGCGATCGCGTGGTAGACGAGCACCGCCGCGATGGCGCGCGCCGGCGACGCGCCGTAGAGGACGAGCGCGCCGCTCAGACCCGCGTCGAGTACGCCGATCCCGCCGGGGATCGGGACCGCGTTGGCGACGTAGCCGATCGTGTAGCCGAGTGCGAGCGCCGGAATCGGCGGCACGTGGCCGACCGCTGAGAACGTCGCCCACAGCACGGCGATGTCGAAGCCGAGGTATCCGAGCGCGCCGAGCAGCCGCCAGCTCGGCCTGGCCGCGGTCAACTCGGCGTCGCGGATCCCTCCGATGATGCCTCCGAGCCACATCGACGGGGCGCGGTTGCCGCGCCGCAGCGCCCAAGGAAGCGCGGCGATCGCGATCGTCGCCGGCACGACGATCAGCAGCGGGATCCCGGCGCGGGAGAACTCGTCGGGCACCGGATAGGGACCGAGCAGCAGCAGCGCTGCGATGATCACGACGGCGGCGTTAATAGCGGTGGTGAAGAAGAACAGGGCGCTCGAGCGGCGGATGATCCACGCGGTCGAGGCGCCGGTCAGCCGGATCAGCCAGCCGCCGATCGCGAGCCCACCGACGCCGCCGCCGGGCAGCAGCGCTCCCGACGCCATCGAGGTCCACGCGAGCGGGCGCGCGTCCCGGCCGGGGACGCGGTCGAAGAACCGCCGGAACAGCACGACGAAGCTGAGACACGACGCGAGCTCGAGCGCCACCGCGAGCACGATCCAACCCGTGCTCATCTCCCCGATCTCGTCGGCGACCGGCTTCAGACCCGGCACCGCGAGCAGCAACGACACGACGAGCGCGCCGAGCAGCGCCGCGGTCCCGAGCCGCCTGCCGATCCTCGGACGTTGACTCGAATGCTCGTCCGGGTTCTCGTCGCCTGGCGGCCGGTTTCGTTCGATCTTCGTCGCGCTCATCGCATGTGTCGTTTGCTGATCGATACTGGTTATTGAACCACAAGACATTATTACATAGCCAACGATTTTCCGGATATGATCGTTGTATGACACGCAGCACATACGCGCCGCCCGCCACGCACGGCTCTGTGATGCTGATCCACCGTCTCGACCGGATTGCTCGGCGGCGGTCGGAGATCGCGCTCGCCCCGCTCGGCCTGCGCAAGCGCCAGGTCGTCGCGCTGATGATCCTTCGGGAGCACGGCGCGATCGCCCAGGGAGCGCTCGGGGAGACGCTGCGACTCGATCCCGCCAACATGGTCGGCCTGCTCAACGAGCTCGAGGACCAGGGGCTGCTCGATCGGCGCCGCGATCCCGAGGATCGCCGCAGGCACATCGTCGAGCTGACACCCGAGGGGATCGCGGCGCTCGAGCGTGCCCAGGAGGCGCTCGCCGGCGTCCAGAACTACGTGCTCGCCGGGCTCGACGACGACGAACGGTGCAAGCTCCACGAGTTGCTCGACCGCGCGGCGCAGGAACACGCCGCCGAGGTATACGTCCCGGCGACAGAGTCGGAGGCCTGCGCCGAGGAGTAGGCTGCCGCCATGGTCTGGCTGTCGCTGGTGACGTGGATCGTGGTGTTGACGCTAGTGCTACCGGCGGGCGGGACATTGATCCCTTCTCTCGGGTTGCTCGTGATGCTGACGTTGGTCGGGGTCGGCTCGACGATCGTCTACGGGATCACGGGCACGAGCGTCTGGGCGTGGATCGCGTTCGGTGCGGCGTGCCTGGCGGCGGTAGCAGGCCTGGCCGGCACGCGGACGCTCGTCTACGACGAGTCAGTGATCCTCCAAGGCGTGCCGGAGCTGATCAAGAACGCCGGGGCGCTGGCGCTCGGCGTGGCGCTGCCGCTCATCGCGGCCGCGATCCTGATCTCGCTGGGCACGGCCGCCTCGTAGGCGGCGCGGCTCCCGGTCCCGCTGCCCGATGCCCGGTCGGCACGTCGTCTTGATCGGGATGATGGGGGTCGGAAAGACCACCGTCGGCACGCTGCTCGCCCACCAGCTCGGCTACGAGTTTTGGGACAACGACGCCGCGCTCGAGGAGGCGACCGGCAAGACCGCCGCCGAGGTCCAGCAGCTCCAAGGGCCCGACGGGCTCCACAAGACCGAGGCGAGCCTGCTCGAGGCCGCGCTGAGCAGCCCGGTCCCGAAGGTGATCGCGGCTCCCGGCAGCGTCGCGCTGCTCCCCGCACCGCTTCCCGGAGCGATCACGGTATGGCTCCGCTCGAGCGTCCACCGGGAGGCGGCCAACATCGCCCGTAGCGGCCAGCACCACCGCCCGCTGCCCGCGGACTCCGAGGCGTTGCTGCGCGAGGTCGCAGCCGACCGCGCCGCCGCCTACACGCGGCTCGCGGACATCGTGATCGACGTCGGGTCGGACCCCGTTCTCACAACGGAGCGGGTACTCGAGGCGCTTCGAGCGCTACCACCCGGTCGACGAGATCGAGACCCTCGCTCCGGTGCGTGATCAGCAGCACCGTCTGCCCCTCGCTCGCAGCGAACACGTCGTCCATCAGATCGCGCGCGGCGTCGGGGTCGAGGTGCGAGGTGGGCTCGTCGAGGACGAGCACCGGTCGGTCCGCGAGCAGCGCGCGGGCGACGAGGATCCGCTGCCGCTGACCCCCTGAGAGCTCCCGGCCGCGCTCCCCGACGCGGGTGTCGACGCCCTCGGGGAGCCCCTCGACCCAGTCCCAGATCCGCGCCCGGCGAAGCGCCCGCTCGACCGCCTCGTCGCCGGCGCCGGGCCGCGCGAGCGCAACGTTCTGGCGGATCGTCGCGGAGAACAGGTACGACTCCTGGCCGGCGACCGAGATCATCTTGCGGACGTCGTCCTGGCGGTACTCGACCAGATCGCGCCCGGCGAGCGTGACGCGCCCTCGCTCCGGGTCGAGGAACCGGAGCATCAGGTTGACGACCGTCGTCTTTCCGGCGCCACTCGGCCCGACGAGCGCGACCCGGTCGCCGGGCTCGAGTCGCAGGCTGACGTCCTCCAGCACATCGCGCGAGTCGAGCGGGTACCGCGCCCACACGTGCTCGAGCGCGACCGTGAAGGGCCACTCGGGCCCGGGCGCCGGCGTGGCCGGGTCCTGGATCACGGGGTCGCGATCGGTCAGCTCGAGCACCCGCCGTCCGGCGGCGACGACCGCCGAGCGCTCGCGCGCCGCCGCGGACAGCGGCGCGACGGCCTCGAACGTCGCGAGCGCGAGCAGCGCCAGCATCGCGATCTCGACGCGGTTCAGGTGCCCCGCCGCCGAGGCGTCGATCGCCACCGCGAGCACGCCTCCGACGGTGACGCCGGTGACGAGCATGCGCAGCCCGTCGCCGAGCCCGATCGCCGCGGCGCTACGGCGGGCGATCGTCACCAGCGAGGAGTCCGCCGTCCGCACCCGGGCGAGCGCGGCGTGCTCGGCGCCGAACGCCGCGAGCTCTGGGCCCGCGGCGAGCAGCTCGACGAGCTCGGCCGACAGCAGCCCGCGAGCCGGCGCCTCCCGCAGCGCCGCCGCGCGTGCGAGCCGCCCCGAGAGCGCGGGCACGAGGGCGCCGGCGACCAGCAGGCCGACGGCGAGGATCACTCCCGCAGCCGGCAGAAACGCGCACGTCACCCCGACCGCCGCCGCGCCCGCCAGCAGCGCGACCAGCGGCGGCCCGACCGCCCGGAGATGGAGGTTCTGGAGTGCGTCGACGTCTGCGACCGAACGGGACAGGAGGTCGCCGTCGCGGTAGCCGTGGAGCTGTGTCGGCGCGAGCGGCTCGATCCGGTCGTACACACGCGCGCGCACGCGCGCGAGCACCCGCAGCGCGAGATCGTGTGAAGAGAGCTTGTCGAGGTACCGGACGACGGGCTTCGAGACGCCGAAGAACCGGACCCCGACGATCGCGATCGTCAGCGAGAAGATCGCGGGGCGCTCGGCTGCGCGGGAGATCAGGTAGCCCGCCGTCGCCATCAGCCCGACGCCCAGGAGGATCGTCAGCGCGCCCAGCGAGACAGACAGCGCCTCGCGTCCTCGCGGCGCCCCGGCGAGGCCCAGCAGCCGTCGCAGCGTGCCGGTCACGCGGCCTCCACCAGCACCCGCGGCCACGCGACGCCGCCGGCCAGAGTCACCACGCGGTCCGCGCTCTCGACCAGCTCCGGGCGGTGGGCGATCAGCAGCACCGTGCGTCCTCGCTGGAGTGTCCGGACCGCGCTCGAGACCACCTCGACCGCCGCCGGGTCAAGGTCCGCCGTCGGCTCGTCGAGGATCACCAACGGCGCGTCGCGCAGGAAAGCCCGCGCGAGCCCGATCCGGCGGCGCTCGCCCCCCGACAGCGGCCGCCCGCCGTCGCCGATCGTCGTCCCGTACCCATCCGGCAGCCCCCGGATGAACGCGTCGGCGCCGGCCAGCCGCGCGGCCTCGCGGATCGCCTCGGCGGCGACCGAGTCCGGCGCGCCGAGCGCGATGTTCTCGTCGACCGTGCCGCGGAGCAGCGTCGGGTGCTGCGGCACCCACGCGATCATCCGCCGCCAGGCGGCGAGCCCGCAATTCGCTATGTCGACGCCGCCGACCGTGATCCGGCCGTCATCGGGATCGAGCAATCGCAGCAGCAGCGCCGCGATCGTGCTCTTGCCGGCGCCGCTGTCGCCGACCAGCGCCACGGTCTCGCCGGGGAGCAGCTCGAGCTCGAGCCGGTCGAGCACCGGCCGCGGGCGGCCCGGGTAGGCGAATGACACCCGCTCGAGCCGGATCGGCTCCGCGGCCGGGCTCGGGGCGGGTAGAGACCCGGCCCGACGGACCGCCGGCGGGGCGTCGAGCAGCGCGAACATCCGCTCTGCGACGGCGAGGCCGTCGGCGCTGGAGTGGTACTCGGCCCCGAGGGCGCGGAGCGGCAGGTACACCTCGGGGGCGAGGATCAGCACCGTCAGGCCCGCCTGTAGCGGCAGGTCGCCCTCGGCCAGGCGCACCCCGGCGGTGACGGCGACGAGCGCGACCGCGAGCGTCGCGGCGAGCTCGAGCACCGAGCCCGACAGGAAGCTGACGCGCAGGGTCCCCATCGTCGCGCGTCGGTAGCGCTCGCCGATCGCCTCGAGCGCGGCGCCCTGGGCACGGCTCTGCCCGAACGCGCGGAGCGTCGGCAACCCCCTGACCATGTCGAGGAAATGCGACGAGAGCGACTGGAGCGCGTCCCATCGCTCACGCGTGCGGTGCTCGGTATAGCGGCCGATCAGCCACATGAAGATCGGGACAAGCGGCAACGTCAGCAGCATGATCAGCCCTGACTCCCAGTCGACCACCGTGACCCAGGCGACGACCAGCAGCGGCACCACCGACGCGAGCACGACCTGGGGGAGGTAGCGGGCGAAGTAGCCCTCGAGCGCGTCGACGCCCTGGACCGCCGCGGCGGTGATCTCGCCGCTCTCGGCGCCATCGAGCGAGGCTGGATCGTCTCGGAGCCGCCGGTCGATCAGCGCCAGCCGGAGCTCCGAGAGCACGCTCGACGCGGCCCGGCGGCCGGCCACCTCCATGCCCCACCCGAGCGCGCCCCGGATCGTGAACGCGAGCGCGAGAAGCGCGAGGTCGAGCCACAGCCGGCTGATCGGAGTTCCGTGGAACGCGCGGGCGACGATCCGCGCGAGCAGCGTCGCCTGCACCAAGACCAGCAGCGCGGTCGCGATCCCTAGAACGGTGTCGGTCGCGAGCAGCGGCCGGACCGAGCGGGTGCGGCGGACGAGGCGCGGGTCGAGGGCGCGCAAGCCGCTAGGTGTGGGTCGCGGGCGTCGCCGGAGGCTCGGCGGCGGGCGGCTCAGGGGCGGCCACGCGACGCCGGAACACGTGGAACGACCAACCCTGATACAGCAGCACGACCGGCATCAGGACGAGCGCCACGACCGTCATCACGACCAGCGAGTAGTGACCCGCCGCTGAGTTGTTGACGGTGAGGTTGAACGCGTGGTTGGTGCTCGAGATCATCACGTTCGGGTACAGCGCGATGAAGATCTGGCCGATCGCGGCCGCGATCGCAAACGCCGACGCGGCGAACGCCCAGCCGTCACGGTCGGTGTACAAGAGCGCCCACGCGAAGATCAAGGCGAGCAGGCCGAAGATCTGCGTTGGCTGCGGGATCGTCCCGCCGCCGATCACGACCAGCGTCCAGATCACCCACGCGAGCGTGATCACGATCGCGACGGGGCCGACGCGCCGCCCGATCCTCCGCGCGCGGTCGCGGAGCTCGTCGGTGGTCCGCAATGCCAGGAACGTCGCCCCGTGCAGCAGGCAGAGCACGACCATCGTGACGCCGGTCACCACCCCGTACCCCGTCAGCAGGTTGAAGAAGTTCCCGGTGTAGTCGTGGTTCTGGTTGATCGGCAGCCCGTGCAGCATGTCCCCGAGCCCGACCCCCAGCAGCAGCGGCGTGAGGATGCTGCCGACTGTCAGCGCCCACGACCAGCCCATGCGCCAGCGCGGCGACTCGCGCTTGCTCCGCCACTCGAACGAGACGCCCCGCCCGAACAGCCCGAGCAGCACCAGCACCAGCGCCAGGTACAGCGCCGAGAACAGCGTCGCGTACCACCCCGGGAAAGCCGCGAACAGGGCCGCGCCCGCGACGATCAGCCAGACCTCGTTGCCGTCCCACCACGGACCGATCGTGTTGATCGCGACCCGCCGCTCGGTCTCGGTCTTCCCGATCACCATGTGCAGGGCCCCGACGCCGAAGTCGAAGCCCTCCAGCACGAAGAACCCGATCCAGAAGACGGTGATGATGATGAACCAGATGGTGTGAAGCTGCATCAGAGGACCATCAGTAGGTCAACGCGGGGACGGGGGCTCCGGAGGCGTCGCTGGACTCCGCGGCTTCCTCGTCGGCGTCGGCGAGGCCGCGGCGCGAGTAGCGCAGCATCAGCACCGCGTCGGCGGCGCCGAGCACGATGTAGGCGAGGATCAGCGCGATCAGGCTGATCCAGATCTCGGTCGAGCTGACCGAGGGGGAGTTCGCGTTGACGGTCTTCTGCAGCCCTTGGACGATCCACGGCTGACGCCCCGACTCGGTTAGGAGCCAGCCGGCCGTGTTCATCAGGAACGGCGTAACCACCGCCCAGATCGACAGGCGCAGGAACCACTTCGAGCTGGCGAGCTTGCCGCGGTTAAGCAGCCACCCGCCCCACAGCGCCAGCAGCAGGATCAGAGCCGCGAGATACGCCATCACCCGCATCGACCAGTACTGGATGAACACGTCGGGGATGTAGTTGCCGGGCCCGTACCTCGCCTGGTACTGCTTCTGGAGCTGGTTCAGGCCGGTCACCGGGCCGCTCCAGGTGCCCGTCGCGAGCACCGACAGCAGATGCGGGATCTCGATGATCTGCGTCGGCGTCTGGTCGTTAGAGCCGCCGCCGATCTGGAACGCTGAGAACGAGCACGGCTTGCAGCTGTTCCACTGCGCCTCGGCGGCGGCGATCTTCATCGGCTGGTAGTGAGCCTCGACCACCCCGAGCTGACTGCCGACGGACAGCTGGATCACCATCGTCGGGATCAGCACGATCAGCGCGATCTTCGCGGTGCGCTGGAACGACTCGACGTACCGGTTCCTGAGGAGGTACCACGCGGAGACCGCGAGCATCACCAGCGCGCCGGTGATCAGCGCCGCCAGCAGCACGTGCGCGAACCCCCACACGAACGTCGGGTTGACGACCAGCGCCCAGATGTTGTTGAGCACCGGCTGGCCGGCGTGGTTCAGCTTGTAGCCGACCGGGTGCTGCATCCATGAGTTCGCGACGAGGATGAACAGGGCCGAGAGGACCGAGCCGATCGCTACGGCCCAGATCGTCGCCAGGTGCACGCGCTTGGGGAGCCGGCCCCAGCCGAACAGCCACAGCCCGAGGAACGTCGACTCGAGGAAGAACGCCGCCAGTCCCTCCATCGCGAGCGGCGCCCCGAACACGCTGCCGACATACCGCGAGTACGTCGACCAGTTCATCCCGAACTCGAATTCCTGCACGAGCCCGGTAACCACGCCGATCGCGACGTTGATCAGCAGCAGCGTCCCGAAGAACCGGGTCATCCGCTTGTATTCGGGATTCTCGGTCCGGTACCAGGCGGTGTGCAGGATCGCGACCAGGAACGCGAGGCCGATCGTGATCGGCACGAAGATGAAGTGGTAGATGCTGGTGGTGGCGAACTGCCAGCGCGCTAGGTCGTTGGCCACGTGGCTCGGTCTCCTGGCTCAGCCGGTGGCCGGGTGCTGGTTCGCCGCCGAGACTCCCTCCGGCGCCGGCCGGTCAACGGACCCGAGCTCCCCGTCGATCACGCGGCTCTCCCTCGATCCGAATATCGAGAGCACCATGTCGCGGCCCGCCGATAGGCGCCTTCCCGCGACCCCGCCCAGGTAGTAGAGATGGACGCAGATGTACATCATGAAAGCGATCACGCCGGACAGTCTGTGGCCCCTGACCTCGCAGACCGCCCGGCCCCGGCCGACCACCGCAAGCGCCCCCTTGTCGAAGTACTTGAACGGCTTGGACGCGCCCGGTTCCCCGTGGCGAATGGCATCTGAGACGTGGCGGCCCTGCTGGATCGCCGCGGTGGCGAGCCCGGGCACTGGCTTGCCGTCGGCGTCGGTCACCGTCGACGCGTCGCCGATCACCGAGATCTCGGGGTGCCCGGGGAGCGTCAGGTCGGGGTTGACCTGCACGCGTCCGGATCGGTCGGTCGCCGCGCCCGCGGCCCGCGCGAGCATCTCGGTCAGCCCGACGGCTCTCACGCCGGCCGCCCAGACCACCGTGCGGCTGCGAATCCGCTCGGTCTGATCGCCGATCGCGACGGTGACGCCGCGTGAATCGATGCCGGTGACCGTCGCGTGTTCCCGGACCGTCACGCCGAGCTGGCCGAGCTCCTTGGCCGCGGTCGCCGAGGTCGGCTCGGTGAACGCCGCGACGATCCGCTCGCCCGCGTCGAGCAGGATCACGCGGGCGGCCCGGGGGTCGATCCTCCGGAAGTCGCGGGTCATCGTGTGACGAGCCAGGATCGCGAGCTGCCCGCAGATCTCGACCCCAGTGGGCCCGCCGCCGACCACCACGAACGTCAGCCATTCGTCGCGGACGTCGGGATCCTCGGCCAGTTCTGCCTCCTCGAATGCGCCAAAGATGCGGTTGCGGAGCTCGAAGGCGTCGCTCAGCGTCTTCAGCCCCGTGGTGAGCCCGCGCCAGTCGTCGTGACCGAAGTAAGAGGTCTCGCCGCCGCACGCCACGATCAGGCTGTCGTAGTCGATGCGCTCGTGGCCATCGAGCACGACCTGGCGCCGCTCGACGTCGACGTCGGTGACCTCCGCCATCAGCGTGGTCGCGTTCGGCTGGCGCTTGAGCATGTGCCGGATCGGCGCCGCGACCTCTCCGGCCGACAGCGCGCCCGCCGCCATCTGGTAGATCAGCGGCTGGAACAGCAGGTGGTTGTGCCGGTCGATCAGCGTCACGTCCACGTCGGCCTTCTTCAGGCGCGTGGCCGCCTGCATCCCGCCGAACCCGCCGCCGACGATGACGACGCGCCGCCGCCGGGCTTCGCTGTCATCAGCCGACATCGGCCGACTCCGCTCGCGCCTGGGCCGCCCCGAGACGCTCCAGCAGGTGGTCGCCGACGCGGAGCCCGTTGGCCATCGCGGTGAGCGCCGGGTTCACCGCGCCGATGCTCGGGAAGAAGCTGGTGTCGACGACGTACAGGTTGTCGAGCTCGTGCGCCTTGCAGTCGGTGTCCAGCACGGAGCTACTCGGATCGTTCCCGAACCGGACAGTGCCGGCCTGGTGGGCACAACCTGCGACCGGAATCTCGTTCTTGAGGTACGCATGATGCGGTAGCAGGTGCCCGTGGTGCATGCCGAGATCGGCGAGCATGTCCTTGAGCCGGTGGTAGAGGCGGTCCTTGGCCTCCTGGTTCCCGGCCGTGTAGCTGATCTGGACGCTGCCGCCCTCGGTGAGCGTCACCCGGTTCTCGGGTACCGGAAGGTCCTCGGTCGAGAGCCAGAAGTCGACCGCGTGTTTCGCGACGTCGCGGAGCGTCCACTCCGGCGCGAAGCGCGTCTCGCCTGGCTTCTCGCCGCGGAACATCGGCGCCTGGGATTTGCCGACCATCTGGATGTTGCCCAGCGGGAACTCGAAGTCGCTACCGCCGCTGAAGTAGAAGTCGTTCACCCCGAGCGTCTTCTGGAAGACGGTGGGGTTCTCCTCTCTCGAGAGTGCCAGCACGGCCTGGCTGTTGTGGAACACGAAGTTGCGGCCGACCTGGTCCGAGCCGTTCGCGAGCCCGTTCGGGTGCTTGTCGCTGGCGGACGCGAGCAGCAGCCTGGCGCTGTTCGCGGCCCCGCACGAGACGACGACGAGCTCGCCCTCGAACGTCTCCTGCTCGCCGTCGTGGTTGACGACGACGCCGGTCACCGCGGTTCCGGCCTCGTTGGTCTCGAGCCGGACCGCCTCCGCGCCCGTCATCAGCGTCACGTTCGGGTGTTCGAGCGCCGGCCGCACCGCGATCACCTCGGCGTCCGACTTGGCGTGCACGAGGCAAGGGAAGCCATCGCAGTCCTCGCACCGGACGCACGCGCTGTAGGGCATGTTCGACTCGTCGAGCATCACCCCGCAGGGAGCGTGGAACGGATGGAGCCCGGCCTTCTCCATTTCGTCCGAGAGCTGCTGGATGCGGGGCTCGTGGCTGACGGCGGGAAACGGGTACCCGCCGGTCGCAGGGGGTTCGGTCGGATCCTCGCCGCGCGCGCCGTGCACCTGGTAGAGCTGTTCCGCCTGCGTGTAGTAAGGCTCCATCTCGTCGTAGGAGATCGGCCACGCCGGCGAGACTCCGCCGTGGTGCCGCAGCTCGCCGAAGTCCTCCTGGCGCAGCCGGTACAGGGCGGCGCCGTAGCGCTTGGTCGCGCCGCCGACGTAGTAGTGCACCTCTGGATGAAACGACGAGCCGTCGGGGTAGTACCACGTGTCCGGCGAGACGTAGCGATTCTCGGCGAAGACGTTCTGCGCCAGCCAGTTCTGCGGCTCGCGTGGTAGCCAGTCACCCCGCTCGAGCAGCAGGATCTGCTTGCCCGACGGCGCGAGACGATGGGCGAGCGTGCCGCCGCCCGCGCCGCTGCCGATCACGATCAGGTCGTAGGAGCTCATCCGGTCAGCTCCTGAACGCGCTCGGCGAGGATGATGCTGCCGGCGGCCTCGACCAGAGCCAGGTGCGAGAACGCCTGGGGGAAGTTGCCGAGGTCCAAGCCGGTGTCGACGTCGTACTCCTCGGCGTACAGCCCGAGCGGCGATGCGACTTTGACCAGCCGCGACATCTGCTCCCGGGCACGGCGCATCTCGCCGATCAGCGCGAGCGCGGAGACCAGCCAGAACGAGCAGATTACGAACGTGCCCTCCTTGCCGGACAAGCCGTCGTCGGTCTCGTCGGTGCGGTAGCGCAGCACAAATCCGTTCTCGCTCAGCTCATCGGCGATCGCCATCACACTCGCACGGAGCCGCTCGTCGGTGGGGGGGAGGAACCCGAACAGCGCTGCGAGCAGGGTCGAAGCGTCGAGTGCCTCGGTGTCGTAGTGCTGGGTCAGCACGCCGCGCTTGTCGACTCCGTGTTCGAGGATATCCGCCTTGATCTCTGCGGCCGTCTTCGCCCAGGTCGCCTGCAGGGCGTCGTCGCCGCGGATCGTCGCCAGCTTCGAGGCGCGGTCCAGAGCGACCCAGCACATCAGCTTCGAGGAGACGTAGTGCTGAGGCTTGCCGCGGGCCTCCCAGATGCCCTGATCGGGCTTGCGCCAGACGGCGGTTGCGCACTCGGCCTGCGCTTGGACCAGCGGCCACATCAGCCGCGGGAGCCGCCTGCTGCGCCGGGTATGCAACAGCACCGAGTCGAGCGCGGCGCCGAACACGTCGTTCTGGCGCTGGTCAAAGGCGCCGTTGCCGATCCGCACGGGGTGCGCCCCGTCGTACCCCGTCAGCTCCTCGCGCAGGCTCTCGGTCAGGTCCCGACGGCCGTCGATCCCATACATGATCTGCAGCCCGCCGTCCTCGTTGCGCTCGAGCTCGGCGATGAACGCCATGAACTCGTTCGCCTCCCAGTCGAGGTTGAGGAAGTGCAGCGCCTGGAGCGTGAACGTCGAGTCGCGAATCCAGGTGTAGCGGTAGTCCCAGTTGCGTTCCCCGCCCGGTGTCTCCGGCAGCGACGTGGTCAGGGCCGCGACGGTGGCACCCGTCGGCATGTACGTGAGTCCCTTGATCGCGAGCGCCGAGCGCTGAATCAGCGGACGCAGCTCGTGATCCGGAATCCGCGCCCCTGCCAGCCAGTTCCGCCAGAACCGGGTGGTCGCGCTCAGTTGGGCGTTCGCCTCGTCGATGTTCGCGGGAGCCGCGAGCTCCTCCCCCCAGGAAAGCGCGCAGTACAGCTGCTCCCCCTCGTGGAGCGTATGTCGCGCCCGCACCCGGTTCTCCTCGATCCCCAACAACATGTCGGTCCGCAGCCGCATCGTCTGACCGGCGCCGGAGGCGTTCGCGCTGTGGCGATCATCTGCAAGCGACCAGTCCGCCGGAGAGCGGCCGTAGTCGAAGGCCGGCTCGCAGACCAGCTCGATCTCGACGCTGCCCTCGAGGCACTGGGCCGTTCGCACGAGCGTATGCTCGGCGTCGTCGTCGGTTGGGGGTCGCGTGTGGGGGGTGATCGTGTCCTCGCCGTGGCGCGGCCCCATCGTCAGGGCCTCGCGCACGGTGGCCCAGCCCATCGGGGTCTTCCACGCGGTGATCAGCGTGTTCGTGCCCGGCTCGTAGACGCGCCCGCTCGGATGGTTGATCCCGAACGGGCCGACACGGAAGGTGCCGGCACCGCGGTCCAGGAGCGAGCCGAACACGCTCGGCGAGTCGAACCGCGGGACACAGAGCCAGTCGATCGAGCCGTCGAGCGCGACCAGCGCCCCGGTGTGGCAATCGGAGAGGAATCCGTAGTCGGCGATCGGCGTGAAGGGAGACGGTGACGCGGCGCTCTGCCCCGTCTCAGCAGCCCGGGGCGCGGTTTCGGCCGACGGCTTGCTGTCCGCCGACTTCGCCTTCTGGCGCTTGTTCTTGACGGTGCTCATGACGCCACCCACGGTCCGTGCCAGCGCCCGTGGCCGGCGACAAGCTGCTCACCGGCCTCCGGACCCCACGATCCCTTCGCATAGGGGTGGACCTTCGGAGGATCGTCGAGCAGCGGCTGCATCACCCGCCAGCATTCCTCGACCCCATCCTGCCGGGTGAACCGCTTGCTGTCTCCGATCATCGCGGCGTGAAGCAAGACCTCATATGGGGTCGGCCCCTCGCCTCCCTCCTGAGCGAACTCCATGTCGAGGTTGATCTGCTCGGGCTCGACGGATTCGCTGCGCTGCGCGTCGAGCAGCAGGCGGATCCCGGTTGTCGGATCGAGCCTGACGACCAGCTGATCGGGCTCGGGGCGGCGCGAGAGGCCGAAGCCGAGCCTCGGCGGGAGCCCCTTGAAGATCAGGCGCAGCTCGGTCTGCGTGACCGGAAGGCACTTTCCGGTGCGGATGAAGAACGGCGTGCCGGACCAGCGCCAGTTGTCGATATCCAGCCGCAGCGCGGCGTAGGTCTCGGTGGTCGAATCGGACGCGCAGCCTTCGATGTCGCAGTAGCCCTGGTACTGGCCACGCACGTAGTGGGCCGGGTTGGCCTCCGCGATCGTGCGGTACACCGACGCGAGCGAATCCTTCAGCGTCCGCGCGTCACGCGCCGCGGGTGGCTCCATCGCGGCTGCGCCGACGACCTGCATCAGGTGGTTGACGACGACGTCGCGGAGCGCGCCGACCGGATCGTAGAAGTGGCCCCGGTCCTCGACGCCGAAGCTCTCCGCCATCGTGATCTCGACGGACGCGACGTAGTGGCGGTTCCAGATCGGCTCGAGGATCGCGTTGGCCAGCCGCAGGTAGATGATCTCGCTGAGACCCATCTTCCCCAGGAAGTGGTCGATCCGGTACAGCTGGGACTCGTCGATGTACTGGTGGATTTCGTCCGCCAGCTCCCGCGCGGACGCAAGGTCGTGACCGAACGGCTTCTCGACCACGACCCGACCGGTGCGGGTCAGTCCCGCATCGGTCAGGCCCTTGATCACCGGGCCGAACAGGAACGGGGGTATCTCCAGGTAGAACACCGGCTTGCGTGCGTCGCCGATCGCGGCCTTGACCCGCTTGAACGTCTCCGCGTCGCCGAAGTCGCCGCTGACGTATGACATCCGCTTCGCGAGGCGGTTGAAGACGTCCTCGTCGATCTGCTCGCCGCATCCCGCGATCGCCTCTCTGGCGTGTTCGCGCAGATCCTGCTCGGACCAGTCGTTGACCGCCACCCCGACGATCGGGCACTTCAGGAGGCCGCGCCGCTCCAGCCGGTAGAGGGAACGGAAGGTCATCACCTTCGCGAGATCACCGGTGATCCCGAACACGACGAACACATCGGCCGTGTCGGCGCCGTCTGCCGGCCTCACTCGGCCGCCAGGCTGCTGGTGGGTGGCGACTGCCATACGGGTCTCCTTGTCGGCGCTGGGGAAGGTGGCCAACCTAAGACGGGTCGGGGCTGGCGGCATCACCCGGTTCGTATGAACCCGACCGCACCGACGCTCTCTAGGGTGGGCGCCGGTGAACGGGAGCGCGAGGGTCTCAAGTGCCGAGTTCGCGTCGCTGTTCGACGAGCTCTCGAACTGGGGCCGGTGGGGGTCCGACGATCAGCGTGGCGCCTTCAATCTGCTCACCCCCGAGCGCGTCATCGCGGCCTCGGCGCTCGTCCGCGAGGGTCATACCGTCACGTTGAGCCTGCCGCTCAACACGCGGCCCTCGGCCGCCAACCCAGTGCCCGCCGACCACCGGATGACGTTGCTCGGGGACGCCGCGCCCGGCGCCGCGCCGCTCCAGTTCCTCAAGGACTACGTGGGCGCCGACTACCACAACGACGGCCACTCGCACATCGACGCGCTATCCCACGTCGCGTACCGGGGTGCCCTTTACAACGACCGCCCGGAGGGTTCGGTCACCGCCGGTGGTGCGGCGTGGGGCGCGATCGAGGTGCTGCGCGACGGGCTGGTCGGCCGCGGCGTCCTGCTCGACATCCCTCGTGCCCGAGGAGTGGAGTGGATCGAGCCGGGCGAAGACGTCTTCGCCGGCGATCTCGAAGCGGCGGAGCGCGCGCAGGGGGTGGCGGTTCGCGACGGCGACATCCTGCTCGTACGGACCGGTCACGCGCGCCGGCTCGCCGAGCTCGGGCCGTGGAACACCCCGGAGGCAAAGGCCGGGCTGCACCCGACGGCGATGCGGTTCGTAGCCGATCGCGGCGTCGCCGTCCTCGGGTCCGACGGCAACAGTGACACGGCTCCGAGCTCGACGGAGGGGGTCGGCTTCCCGATCCACGTACTCGCGATCACCGCGATGGGCGTCCACCTGCTCGACTATCTGCAGTTCGAGGATCTCCGGTTCGCCTGCGAACGCGCAAAGCGCTGGGAGTTCCTGTTCACCGCGGCCCCGCTGCGGGTGCCCGGAGGCACCGGCTCCCCGATCAACCCGGTGGCGGTGCTGTGATCCGCTCAGCCGGCACGGCCTCCCGGGCGGTCCGTCCGCCGATCCCCTGCGGGTCGGCGGTGCTCGCACGATCCAGGTCGACCGAGTCGCCGAATCTTCGAGCCACCGTCGCATCCAGACGCTCGAGCTCCTGTTCGACGGCGGGGCGGTGCTGGGGCAGCACCTGGTCGTGCAGCTCTTCGAGCATCGCCCGCATGCGGCGCATCACCTGGATCGCGGCAGCGCCGTACTGGCGGATCTCGGTCGTGCCCAGCGCAAGGTAGTCCTCCCAGCGCCGGACGGGAATTACCAGGCCGGTCCGTGCTGCCCGCGCCCCGGTCCAGCGCGACTGCGCCAGGTCGGTCTCGCCGATCACACGGAGCACGTCGCCGAGATGGTCCAGGACCTGGACGGCGGTGGTCGGATCGTTGACTGCGGGGGATAGGGCCCGCTCGGCGATGTCGACCATGATCCGGATCGCGAACGCCGGATCCTGGTCGATCGTGCGCTCGGGTCCGAGCGCCACCATCCCCAGGAGCCGGCGCTCAGAGCGGTTGTCGAGCTGGTCGCCGCCATACGCCTCGAGCAACTCCGCCCCGACCGGAACGAAGTCGCCAACCGTGTGGTGGACGACGACCAGACAATCGTGCCGGCGCGCCCACTCGACGAGGCCGTGGGCGTCGATCGCCTGGATCGAACCAGGCGTCGTGCTGCGGACCACGAGCGCAGGCTGCTCGCCGCCACCTTCGAGCGCGCCGGAGAACACATCCGGCATCGTGATCAGGCCCGCGAAGTAGTGCTGGAAGTCGCGCTGGACGTACCCGGCCACGAGCACCGTCACTGCCACCGGCCTCAGTCGGTGCAGATAGCGGTCGAGGAAGATCACGAACACGAGCAGCGACGCGATCACGAGCACTCCGGCGATCGTCACCCCGAGATTGGGGACGAACTCGGTGTCGACGCGGCGGAGCAGCGAGAACGAGAAGGCGAGCGTGCCGATCAGCAGGGCGAGCGTTGCCTTCAACATCCGGTCCCGGTACCACAGGCGCATGTACCGCGCCGAGAACGTGCCGGTCGCCATCTGCACGACGAGCACGGTGACCGTCACGACGAACCCGGTCAGCGCCGCCATCGCGCCGACGATCGCGGACAGGACCGTGCTCGCCGTCGACGATGAGTAGGTCCAATCCGCGGGGAGGTGAATGCTCCTGTCGATCTGGACATCGACCACGCCCAGCGCCACGCCCAGGAGGCCGCCCAGGAGTGGCAGCACCCAGAGGCTCCCTCGGAGCCACTGTCTGGCGCGGAACCGCGCCGACCAGCTCATGCGGCTATGCCCTGCGTACCGCGCCGTTGACCGCCGCGACGCCAGCCACGTACGCGGCGTGGGTGCCGAACGCGGTCGCAAGCACGCTCTTCGGCCACCGCCACGGAGGCGGCGTCCGGCCGAGCAGCGGGAACAGCGTCAGCGTCGCGGTCATCAGCGTCGCGCCGAACGCTGCGCTTGCGACCGGCTCGCCCGCGCGCCGGAGGAGAACCCCGTGCCACAGGCCGAACGCTGACCCGTAGCCCCACCTCAGCACCAGGCCGAGCTCGTGCTCCTCGCGGCCGGTGACGTGGGGGAGGTGCATGATCGAGGCGACGATCTGGCCCGGGACGAGGCTGTCGTCGTAGTCGAGGGGGCCGTTGACGCGGGGGCGGAGCCGGTGCTCGAACGCGTACGCGGCGGTCAGAGCCGCGGTCCCCGCGGCGCCCGCGAGCACGCATCGGACCAACCACGGCGGCTTCATTGCGGCGGCTCGCCCTCCTCTTCGGACAGATAAATCAGCGTCGCCATCACCCGGCGGCTGATGTCGTCTGATTCGGGCAGGCCGAGCTTCGAGAAGATCGAGTTGACGTGCTTCTCCACCGCGCGCTTGGTCAGGAACAGCGACTTGGCGATTGCGCCGTTGGTCTTCCCGACGGCGAGCTCGGCGAGCAGCTCCCGCTCGCGTGGCGTCAGCTGGGTGAGCCTCGAACGCGCGACCCGTGACCGGGCTTCGATCAGCACGTCGACGATCAACGGGTCGATCACCGCGCCGCCGCTCGCGACCGTCTCGATCGCGCCGATCAGCTCTGCCCGGTCACGGATCCGCTCCTTCAGCAGGTACGCGCGGCGCCCCGTCCCGTGCTCGAGCAATGCGAGCGCGTACGCGGGCTCCGCGTACTGGCTGAGCACGATCACGCCGATCTCGGGGTCGGTGTCGCGCAGCTCTGTGGCGATCTGGATCCCCTCGTCGGCGCGCGAAGGCGGCATCCGGATGTCGGTGATCACCACTTGCGGGTGCCAGCTGCCGATCGCCGACTTGAGCTCCTTCCCGTTGGTGCACACCGCCACCAGTTCCACCTCGGGTGCCGCGCCCAGCGCGACCGCGAGGAACTCTCGGACCACGTACGCGTCCTCGGCGATCACCACGCGGATCGGCTCGGGCGGCCGATCTGCGGCGGTGCGCAGGCTGCCGGCCCGAGCCGGCTGGCGAGGCGTTCGGGTTGTCACTGAGGCCTTCTCTCCTTGGCTCGAGCTGCAATGTTCGGCCGGTGGCAGGCTGTGGACAAGGGCGCGCGCTTCCCCACCCGCGGGAGGCTTGCACGCGGGGGACGTGCTGGCAAGTGCCGATGACCACGCTCCCATTGCGGGGTTCTACTGACGGCTTGTGGGGGCTTTCCGGTTGGCATAGGCTGGGCTGAGACATAGCGTCGCCGGGATGAACAGACCGACCGTGTCTGCGAGAGAGCGATGGCGGCAGGCATGAATCGCGGTGGGCCCTTGGGCCAGCCGGCGGGTGCTGGCGGCTCTGGGCAGCCGCTGGGGTCCCGCGATCTGTGGCCGGCCCCGCATCTGTACCCGCGTGTCCGGTCCGGCACGCGATATGCGTCCCGCCACTGGCGGCTGTGCGCGTCCGTGCTGCTCGGTGCCGCGGGCGCGGCGGCGGTCGGCTACCTGACGGCTCAGAACGCCCATGCGAGGCCCGCCCACGTCGCGGTTGTGCTGAGGGTGGTGATCGTCGTGACGCTGATTGCGGTCGGGGCGTATGCGCAGATCCGGACCTCCCACAAGCGGCTCGGAGTGACGCTCGTCGGAGCCGGGCTGTTCGCGTCGGTGTGGCTGCTGAACGGCTCACGCGAGCCATTGCTGTTCAGTCTCGGGGTACTGCTCGGTGGCCTCGCGCCGCCGGTATTCGCGTATCTGGTGCTCGCGTACCCCTCCGGCCGTGTCCGGACCGACGCGCAGCGGCGATTGGTGCTGTGGTGCGGCGCGGTGATGTTCGCGTTGTGGACGTTCCTGGTCGTGACCCACGCCCATCCGCCTCTGAAGACCCCGCTTTTGAGCTGCGGCGCACATTGCCCGAGGAACGTTTTCTTCGCGGGGTCGTCCGGCTCAGACGTCGCCTCCGCCGCGCGGGCTGCCCTGTGGGCGAGCTGGCTCGCGCTCGCGTGCGGGACCCCGGTGCTCCTGTTCGCGGCGGCGCGGCGGCGCGTCGAGCCGGTTCGCCGTTCGACTGCGCCGGTCGCGCTCGTCGCGGTCGCGAGCACGGTTCTGTGGGTCGGCTTCGTCGGCTCGCAGATCGCCGGAACGGGTGCATCGAGCGCGTTCGGCGCGGCCTACGTCGAGGGCGCACTCGCCGTCCCACTCGCGATTCTCCTGGGGCTGTTCATCGAGCGGCTGACGGTCGGCCGGGCGCTTGCGACGTTCGTGCGCGCGCTCGTCGAGCACCCGGAGACGCCGCCCGATGCGCTGCTCGCCGCGGCACTCAAGGATCCGTCCGTCCAG
>DASXDA010000031.1:0-3224 GCA_036490875.1 Solirubrobacteraceae bacterium | reverse complement strand
GGCTGCGACCGGAGCCGTCGATGAGTCGGCGCGACCGGATCGTCTGGTATGGCCTAGCGGGATGCTTGGTGGCGGCGGGAGCCGCTGTTGCGGCCGCGGTCGGCTCGACCGCGGGGCAGGTGATCGGCCTCGTGTTGGTCGGATTCGGGCTGGTGCTCGCGACGAGCCTCGTGTTCTACGAGGTCGGCCTCAGCGAGGACCGGGCGCGAGCGCGCGAGCAGGCTGAGCGCGAGCTCGCGGAGCGCGAGGAGGCCCGGCGCCGCGACGAGCCGGCGCGTGAGCGTGAGGTTCCACAGCACGACCGCTCTGCCCGCGTGCGGCTGCCGCGATCCCGCGGTCGCCGCCGGCGGATCACCTGAGCGCTGGGATGCGCGACAACGGTGCTATTCGATCCCGTGCTCCACTTCTCACCCGAGAAATGGGTAACGGTGTGAAATCCAGTCACTGTCACGCCCCAATCGAGTGACAGTGCGATCAGTTCTCGATGGCTGCACCCCGGTTCTCGCCGTCGGAGTTGGTTACGCAGTCACGCGTGAGTGCGCCAGTAGCATCTGATCCGACGTGGACCGTACAGCGGACGAGACCAACGAGACGACCTGCATCACGCTGGAGGTTCTTGGGGTCGAGCTCGTCGTAGGGGTCGAACCGCCGGAGCTGGCCCGTCGGATGCTCGACAACGTCCCCGGCGCTCGGCGGGAGTGGCAGCTGGAGCCGCGCGACGCCGAGTTCGGCGTCTACCCCGATCCGCAGGGCGGTTACCGCGTCGCGGGCCCGGGCGGCACCGAGTCGAACCACAGCGAGCTGACGGATGCGACCGACGCGCTGCGGGCGAGCGTGCTCGAGCACGTCGCGCTGCGGGCCGAGGACCACCTGTTCGTTCGTGGCGGCGCGGTTGCGATCGCGGGACAGGCGATCGTGCTCGCGGGCGAGCCGGCGGATGGCGGCTCCGCGCTGCTCGCCTCGCTGGTGGACGACGGCGCGCGCCTGTACGCGGACGGATACGTGCCGATCGATGCCTCCGGGCAGGTACATCAGCATCCGCTGCAGCTGTGGACGATCGACGGGAGCGCGCCCGTCCCCGTAGTGATGCCCGTACCCGTTGGGGTCGTGGCGACGCTCACCCGGCGAGCCGGGGAGTCGTTGTCGCTGCGCGAGGAGCTGTCCGAGACGGGCGTGCTCGCGTTGCTCAGGAACGCGTCGGCCGCGAGCGAGCGTCCGGAGTTCGCGCTTGAGATTGCACGCGCGGCGGCCGGTGAGGCGGCGATGGTCGAGGGGCACTGGGATCGGCCCCAGCAGGCCGCGGCGGCGCTGATCGAGCGTCTCGCGCGCGTTTCCCGCCGGGCGCCGGAGCGAACCGAGCTGCCGGCGGCGGTGCAGTTCGTCTCACTCGTTTTGGAGCTCGAGGGCCAGCTCGCGGGGCTCGCGGAGACGCTGACGGCGGCCGGGGTTGACGCCGTCCTGTTGAACGGCGACGAGGTACGGTCGGCGCTCGCGCACGGGTTCGCGTTCGCCTACTCGGCGGTGATCGAGATGCCACGCTCGGACGTGCCGCGGGCGCTCGGAGCAATGGAGGCGGCCGGTTGGCGACCGGTGCCGCACGCAACGGGCACGCGCTACTTCCGCCAGGGCGTGATCGCCCGTATTCGCCCACGATCGCGTGCGGCGGGGGTGGTCCGCGCCCGCAGGGGAGGCGTCGATCCGATCGTCAGGGGACGCCTGGGACTGCCCGAGCCCGAGAGGAAAGTGACGACCGGTAAGCCCCAGGGCTCGCTCAGCCCGGAACCGTTCGACGCGGGCGGTGCCGGCCCGCTGCGCACCGGCGCGCTCGGCGGCGCGCTCGGCCTTGCCGCGGAGGGGCTGACGGTGCTCGACACGCTCCGGCTCCGAACCCGCGAGCGCGAGTTCCGCGGTCTGCCCGTGCAGTACGGCCCGGGCGTGCACGCGTTCGAGGAGACGCTCGAGGCGCTGGTGGACGAGGTGCTCGCGCGGCTGCCGCGCGGCGCGGTGCGGCCGCTCGTCGTCGACATGGGAACGGGGACGGGGATCCTCGCGATGAGCATCGCCCGGGAGCGCCCCGACACGCGAGTGCTAGCGACCGATCTATCGCTGAGAGCGCTCGGCTGGGCTCGCCGCAACCGCCGCAGGCTCGGCGTCCACAACGTGCGTTTGGCCCAAGGCTCGCTGCTCGCACCCGTCCCGGCCGTGTGGCGTGGGCGCGTCGCGACGATCGTGACCAATCCGCCGATGGGGCTGCCGGCTCATGCTGTCGAGTTCAGTGCGCGGTTCGACTGGCCGCTCGGGACCGCGACCGGTCCCGCCGCCGATGGGCTCGGCCTGGTGCGCGCGCTCGCGCGCGACGCGCGCGACGTGCTCGCGCCGGGAGGCCACCTGCACGTCGAGCTGCTCGGCCATCAAGGCCCTTGGATGGAGGCGTACCTGAGCGAGCTCGGCTACGAGGCCGAGATCCCGAGTACGGGCTCGTACGTCAACGTCGCCGCGCGCTGGCCCGGGCGCGGCTGAGTTCAGCCGCCGCCGAGCGCCTGCAGCAGCGACGCGGCGACCGGGCCGGCCTCACCGCGTGTTGGCGACCATCAACGCCGCCCCGTGCCCGCGCGGGATCTCCTTGGGCCGCCACTCACCTCGTCGGTGCCGACGACGCCGCCGAGCTCGGTGACGTTCTGGTCCTCACTCGCCCTCGCTGTGCGGATCCGCAAGGGCCGGGGGCACGGGTGGACGCGCGCGTCCTCGGTGCACCGCGTACTCGTCCGAGTAGTACGCGGTCCCGCGCTCGACGAGCGCCCTCACCAGCGTGGACTTGCCCGAGAAGCTCTCCCCGGGAATCACGAGCGCGCGGCGGCCGAGGGCGACGACGCCGGCGGGCACGAACGTCCAATCGCTCGCGTGCGCGCCGACGTGGATCCGGATCTGGGAATCGAGCAGCCCGACGGCCACGTCGAGCGATCCGTGATCCATGATCGAGGCGCCGCCGACGGTTACCTGATAGCCGTCATCGCCGACGTGGCGCAGGGCGCTGAGGCCGACCTCGTAGAACACGAGGCTCGTCGCGAGCACCAGCCCGAATTCGACCAACACGAGGCCGATCACCTGCCCCGCGGTCGAGCCGACCGCGGCCGCAACAGCGGCTCCCGCCGCCACCAAGCATCCCGCTAGGCCATACCAGACGATCCGGTCGCGCCGACTCATCGACGGCTCCGGTCGCAGCC
>DASXDA010000030.1:0-43161 GCA_036490875.1 Solirubrobacteraceae bacterium | reverse complement strand
CACTCCGACCTCGCGATCTCGCCGGCCGTCGGGGAGATCGGAATCATGGCCTGGGAGATGTTTCCCCGCATGCGCGAGCTGGGTCGGCGCGCTACCCGCGAGGCGCTGGACGCGAATCCGGCGATGGCCGAGCGGCTCCGTGCGTAGGCGCGGCCCCTCTCAGCGGACCGTGCTGGCGATCGCATCGCTGGGGTGTGCGATGGCGTTCATCGACGCGACGGTCGTCAACATCGCGTTCCCGAACATCGAGCAGTCGTTCAAGGGCACCTCGCTTTCGACGCTGTCCTGGGTGCTGAACGCCTACAACATCGTGTTCGCGGCGTTCCTGGTGCCGGTCGGGAAGCTCGCGGACCTGATCGGGCGCAAGCGGATCTTCATCTTCGGGGTGGAGCTGTTTACCTTCGCGTCGCTCCTATGCGCGATCGCTCCGTCGCCGGCGCTGCTGATCGTCTTCCGCGCAATTCAGGCGCTGGGTGCCGCGTGTCTTGTGACGGCTGCGCTGGCGATCGTGCTGAACGCGTTCCCGCCGAACCAGCGCTCGCACGGCGTCGCGCTGCTCGGAGCTGTAGGTGCGGCCTTCTCCGGCCTCGGACCGTCGATTGGCGGCGTCTTGATCGCGATCGCCGACTGGCGGCTGGTGTTCCTCGTGAACATCCCGGTCGGGATCGCCGTGGTCATCCTGGGCCGGCGGAGGCTGGTCGAGAGCCGCACCCCGGGTCGCAGGCGGATGCCCGACATTCTCGGGGCGCTGCTGTTCGCGGTCGCGATCGGCGCGCTGGTGCTCGCCGTCACCCAGGGGCAGCAGTGGGGCTGGTCGAGCCCGCGAATCATCGTTTCGTTCGCGGTCGCAGTGGTGCTGACCGCCGTGGTCGTGTGGCGCTGCAGCTGGCACCCCTCGCCGATGTTCGAACTGCCGCTGCTGCGGAACCGCACGTTCAGCGTCGCCAACACCTCGACGATCATCGTCGGCGCGGGCCTGTACGGCTACTCGCTCGCCAACGTGCTGTTCCTCACGGGGGTGTGGCACTACTCGGTGCTGAAGGCCGGCCTGGCGCTGACGCCGGGCCCATTCGTCACAGCAGCTACCGCGCAGCTCTCGAGCGCGGTGGTTCAGCGGATAGGCCACCGCCCGGTGCTGGTCGCGGGCGGGCTGATCTGGGGCGGCGCGCTGCTGTGGTTGATCGAGCGGATAACCGTGACCCCTCAGTACCTGAGCGTCTTTTTACCCGGCGTCATCCTGCTCGGGATCGGTACCGGCACGCTGTTCCCGAACCTGACCGGGGCGGCCGTCGCATCGGCCCCCGGGGAGAGCTACGGCAGCGCGACCGGGCTGAATTCCGTGGCGCGACAGGTGGGCGCCGCGCTCGGCGTCGCGTTGGTGGTCACGCTGATCGGCACCCCGTCGCCGCTCACGGTGCTCGCCGGGTTCCAGCACGCGTGGACGTTCGGCGCGGTGTGCTTCTTCGCCGCCGCGATCGGCTCGCTGTTCATCGGGCGGGTAAACGAGGACCGGGCGCCGTCGCTGAACAACGCAACGCGCTACATCCTGCGCCACCCCACCACCGACGAGCCGGCGCCGGAGCGTCCGCATTCCCGGCGCAAGCTCGTGCTCGATCAGGCCACCGCGGCAACGCCTCCCGGTGGGCAGTCCACCTCCGAGTTCCTCGCCGTGGTGCCGCTGTTCGCCGGGCTCGAGCCCGAGCTGCGCGAGCGGCTCGCGGAGCGGACGACCACGCTCCGCGTGCCCGCCGGCGAGTGGTTGTTCCGCGCGGGCGGTCCCGGCGAGGCGATGTACGTGGTCCGCACCGGCCGGCTCGAGGTCGTCGACGAGCAGACGGGCGCGGTGGTCCGTGAGGTTGGTCGCGGCGAGGCGGTCGGCGAGCTGGCGCTGCTGACCGGCTCGCCCCGCTCGGCGTCCGTCCGCGCCGCGAGATCCACCGACCTCGTGACGATCGAGCGCGCGGAGTTCGCGCGGCTGCTCGAGGCCGCGCCGGCGATCGCGTTGGCGCTGAACCGCGTCCTCGCCGAGGAGCTACGCGACACGCGCGCCGCGATCCCGACGACCCGGCCGCTCCCGACGACGGTCGTGGTGGCGGCGCTCGACGAGCGCGTGCCGGTCGCGGAGGTGGGGCGCGCGCTCGCCTCCGAGCTCGCCAACCACGGGCGATGCGTGCTGCTCGACGGTCGCGAGGTCACGCCCTCGGACGACGCCGAGGTCGCGGCGGTCTACGGCCCGCTGCTGGATCGCGCCGAGGCCGGCCACGACCTCGTGCTGCTCGACGCCGGCCGCATCGCATCGCCAACCGGGTGGACCGATTTCTGCCTGCAGCAGGCAGATCGCATCCTCGCGGTGACCGCGGGTGGCCGGCTGCCGGAAGCGCGTCAGAGTCGCGCCGAGCTCCGCGGCTGCGATCTGGTCGCCTACGACATCACCCCCGGGGGAGGCGCCCTTGACGGATGGGCGGACACGCTCGACCCGGTCGAGTCGCATCTGGTCCGTGGCGAGAAGCTCGACGAGGACCTGGCGCGGATGGCGCGGCGGCTGTCAGGACGCTCGGTTGGGATCGTCCTGTCGGGCGGCGGCGCTCGCGCGTTCTCGCACATCGGCGTGCTAGAGGAGCTGACGGGCGCCGGCCTGGCGATCGACCGCGTCGCCGGGGTCAGCACCGGCGCGTACGTGGGAGCGCTGTTCGCGATGGGGCTGGACATCGACGAGATCGACGCCCGCTGCTTCGACGAATGGGTGCAGCGCCGGCCACTCGGCGACTACACGATCCCCCGTCACGCTCTGATCCGCGGCGGCCGGATGGACTCGATGCTCCAGCGGACGTTCGGCGAGACGGCGATCGAGGAGCTGCCGCGCAGCTTCATGTGCGGCTACACCGAACTGCGCAGCGGCGAGCTCGTGATCGGCCGCACCGGCCCGTTGTGGGAGCGGGTCGGCTTCAGCATGTGCCCGCCGATCCTCGCGCCGCCGGCCGTACGTGGCGAGGAGCTGTTCGTCGACGGCTCGCTCGTCGACAACCTGCCGGTGACCGCGATGTCGGACCTCGGCGAGGGCCCTGTGATCGCGGTCGACGTCAAGGGTGCGATCGCGGACGGCTCGGACGGTGAGTCGCCGGAGGCCGGCGGCTCGTCCAACGGCGCCGGCCCGACGAGCCCGCCGACGCTCGGCGAGACGCTGACGCGGGTGCTCCTGCTCGGACGGGCCAAGACCTCGGACGCCGCGGCCCGCCACGCCGACCTGGTGATCACTCCGCGGCCCGACGGTGTCGGACTGCTCGAGTTCCACCAGCTCGACGCCGCGCGCGAGGCGGGCCGGGCCGCTGCCCGCGAGGCGCTCGAGTCAGCGCCGGCCTCGTCGCTGGCGTAGCGGCGGCCGATGAGCCGCCTCGTCGTCCGCGATATCGCGCCCCAGGTACGGCAACTGACGCGCTCCTCGGCCGTCAGCATCCACGTGTATCTGATCGAGACGGCTCACGGCGTTGTCGCGTTCGACGCCGGGATCCGAGGATCCGGGCGATGGATCCTCGCGGCGGCAGGGGGCACCGTCGCGAGGGTCGTACTCAGCCATGGTCACGTCGAGCATCGAGGGGCGGCGTCCGAGCTCGGAGCGCCGATCTACTGCCATCCGGACGAGGTCGAGGACGCGGAAGGAGAAGGCGGGCAGCAGTACATCGACTGGGATCTGATCCCGGCTACTCGCGAGGGGCTGCCCCGGCTACACGCCAGCTGGGACGGCGGGCCCGTCTCGATCGCAGCAACGGTCTCCGAGGGCGAGCAGATCGGGAGCTTCCGCGTGATCCACGTGCCGGGCCATGCCCCCGGGCCGGCGCGGGTACCTCATCCAGCTTTCAACTGGAACACCGATCTCGCGCGCGCGTCGATCCACAAGCTGCGAGATCTCGGCCCCTCGAGCGTTTGGACCGGGCACGGTAACCACCTCAGCGGCGAGGTTCGCGGACAGCTCGAGACCGCCGCGACGGCGACATGGCCCGAGCATGGCGGGCTGGTCGGGGCCTAGCGCCTCACGCTCGCGCTCCCAGTGACCGACTCCTCCGCGTGGCCGATCTCGACGACGAGACGGATGTTTCGGGCGCCGCTCCGCAGGGCCCGCCGAGCCGCGGCGCTGCGTGGCGCGACCCGCGCGGAGTGGAAAGTGTCGGGCGGCTGCTGGTAGCCGGTACTTGCGAGCACACGGCCGCCCACCACCAGCTTGATCCGCGTCTGGCAGTCGCCCTCTGCCGCCGGGCATTGCGTGCGGACGTCGACACGGTCGCCGTGGCGAACCGCGGAACGCGCGCTCAGCGTCGCTGCCGCGGCCAGCGTTGTCGCGGGCGGTTCGGTGAGGAATGGTTGGCTCCGGCCGTTGCCGAGCGCGCCGTCGGCGTTCAGCGCGAACACGTTCGCGGTCGAGATGCCGCCGCCCTCGGGGTAATTGGGGATCACGATCGAGCTCGTCCGCGCGGAGACCTGGCGCACGTAGCTCGCGAGCAGTCGGAAACCCCGCCGGGTCGCGACCTGGACGAGGTAGCCCTGCGCGCCGTCGACCGGGGACCAGCGGACCCGCACGGCGTCCTCGTCGTCGCGCGCGGAGACTCGAGCCGGGGTCGCGGCGGTCGGGGCATGGTTGACCGTGTAGCGAGCGACCACCGCTGACTGGCGCGACCCGAAGCCTTCGATCACCACGACGCGCAGCCTGCGCTTCCCAAAGCCGGGCGCGACCCTGAACTTGTGGACTCCGCGCGTGGCGCCGGTCTCGAACACCGGGATCTCGCTGCCGTCCGCGAGCTGCTCGATGAACTGCAGTCGGGTGCGAGGCCGCTTGAGGCCGTGGAAGACGAGCGTCCGGATCCGGCCGGTGCCGCGCACGCTGGCCGTGACGCGATCGCGCGGAACCGAGCCGGCCGCCTCCACGTTGGTGATCGGGACCGAGCCGGGGTCCGGAGTGATCGTCCAGGTTCCCCTCGGGTGACGAAGCACCACGTGGGTGATGTGCGTGTAGTCGTTGACGAAGAACGCGTAGTCGTGGGTCAGCGACGACAGCCCACGGGTCGGAGTGTGCAGGACTTGGCCATCGGCCGAGCGGAGCGTGAACCGCGGGGCGGTGCCGGCTCCGTCAACAGCGAGCACGTGATCGCCCGGGCCGAGCTGGAGGGTCCTTCCCCGCGAGGCGACGGCGGAGGGTCCGGCCGGGAACCGCTCGCGGTAGTCGCCGAGACCGCAGCCAACCCCGAAGTCCCTCACGCCGCGCGAGCCGTACTCGTAGACGGCGCCACCCGGGAACCCGATCACGGTCCAGCACGCGGCCGTCGCGCGGTTGTTCATCAGCACCTCGGCGTCGAGCAGCTTCAGCCCGAGCAGCGCAACCCGTCCCTTCGCCTCGAATTGGAACTTGTTGCCCACCATCCAGCCGCCGACGCGCGCGCCCACGTAGAAGGGATCGTTCTCGTTGTTAGTGAAGCTCGGGTACCCGATCCCCACTCCGAGGCCGCCCTCGATCCCACCGGAGCGAATTGCGAAGAACACGTCGCCCACCGGCAGCCGGAACAGCTTCACCCCGCCGGTGATCTTGAAGTAGAAGGCCTTCGCGACCGAGCCGACATCCAGCGCGGTGTCGACCTGCAGCGGCGATATGTCTCCGCAGCAGGTCGTCTTCAGCGTCGGGCCGAACTGGGCGGTGAGGGTGCCGAACGCGATGAAGTCGAAGTACTTCGCGGCGCTTCCGCCGACGCCGACGCACTCCCACGAGTGGGCGTTGTTCGGGTCGGTGTACCTGGCCGAGGCCTGCGGGTTGCCAGACTGGTAGCGGCAGGCGCTGGTCACGTCGACCCCGGCGGTGCTATTGCCCTTGCGGCACTTCCAGTGACCGTAGGCGCCCTGGCCGTGGTCCGGGCCGACGATCAGGGCCCCCTCGTACCCGAGCGATTTGCAATATGGGCCGAAGTCGGCGCCCGCCACGCCGGTGAACCGAAAGCCGCCCCCGAGATCGGTGATGAAGCCCGCGGGCGGAGTCCCCAGTGGGATCTTGAACCCCTTGCCGGTAACCGAGGCCTCCGTCAGGGTGCCGTTCTCGAGCCTGAAGCCGGCGCCGACGCCGGTCCCTTGGCCGAATACCGGTAGCTGCACGGTCGCTTGACCGGCGAGAACCTTCTGACTAGCCGAGTACTTCGCGAGGAAGTTGTCGAGCACGAACCCCTTGATCGCGTCGATCTTCTTCAGCCTGATCTCGAAGCCGTCGACTCTTGTCCCCTGTCCCACGGCCGTCGGCAGGTCGATCGTGACCGACTGCGGCTTGCCCATCAGCGTGAAGATCCCTGACAGCAGGAACGTCGCGTCCATCGAGCCCGTCCCGCCGCTCTTGAGATAGACCGGGGTCGCCACGCCTCCGATCGGCGTGAACCCTCCCGCCAGGGTGAACAACGGAAAGTGAACGTTGGTCAGCAGCAGGTCGCTGTTCTGGGGGGCGATGAAGTCGAGCTTCATCGGGAGGCCGAGCGGAAACGGCTCGCTCGGATTCGGCCAGCCGCGCGATTTGAGCTGCACGAGATACGTCCCGCCGCTGACCGACACGCTCCGGACAACGCGCGTGGTCAGATTGATCTGGAGGCGAGCACCCCCTCCGCCGGAGACGATGAAGCCGTTCATGTCGACCCCGTCCGGGTTGTCGGCGAACGGCGCGGTGTAGACCGTGTCGCCCCCCACGGTCGACTTCGTCCAGCAGCCCGTCGCCTTGACGATCCCGACCTCGACCGTCTGCTTCGTGCAATCCGCCGCCGCGGCCGTCGACGCGAACACCGACGCGATCACGAGCAGCCCGGCCACCACCGTGACCCACAGGACCGCTCTGGCGCGAAGCCAAGCCAAAGTCCACGAGTGTCGACCCTCCGTCATTCCGCCCCCTTCTTGGTCCCGATCGTGGGTGGTCTCTGCCGGGCGCCCACGCGCGACCAGTATCACACCGAACGTCCGGGGTGCAACCGCCGGACTCGAAACCGTGACCTCTTGGCCTTCCTCGCCCCGACGGGCGTGCTCTGTTGACACCCTGGTCGTTGACGGTCCAGCCTATTCGCCGGTGACGTGCCGAGGGATAATCGGGTTGTGAGAGTTCGTGCGCGGTGGGTCGCCGCGTTCGCCGTGATCGCCACGGAGTCGGTCGGCTGCGGCGCTCACCACCAGAGCGGCCCCGGCAGCTCGACGCAGTCGGAGCGGCAGCTGCCCGCGCAACCCCCTGCGCTCAAGCTGTCGCGGTATCCGATCTCGCTTCCGTCATCCACGAGCGGCCCGACCACCTGCACGGTCTACGAGGCCGACTACGCCACGCAGATAGTCGTCGACTCCCCGAGCCTAAACGTGCGCGCGGAGTGCGAGCTGTGGTCAGCCAACCAGCCGGGCGTCGGCTACCTGTGGGGCTACGAGCGGGCCGCCTCGACGCCCGACGTGCTGCGGCTGTGCACGCTGATCGACCCGAAGGGGAAGATGACCGCGAGGGTGATCGAGGACACCGGGTTCGTGCCAATCTCCGACTCGCAGCGCGCCAAGGGAGGCTCGGCGTGTGCGGCGATCGCGGCCTCGGGCTGGACGCAGTCGCGACCACACGCCCGCGCGAGGTCGCCGCAGCGCGGCTAGCCGGTCAGGAGTTCAGCTCGAGCCCGCTACCGGCGCTCGAGCACGACGACCGGGATCTCGCGCGGGGTCCGCTGCTTGTAGTCGTCGTAGGCGGGCCACACCTCGGTCATCCGCTGCCATAGCCGCTCGCGCTCGGCCCCCTCCGCGGCGTGGGCCCGGACCGGGATCAGCTCGTCCTTGATCTGGATCGTCGCGTTCGGGTCGGCTTCGAGGTTCTTGTACCAGTACGGGTCGTGGGGTGCGCCTCCTTTGGAGGCGACGATCACCCAGCCGTCTCCGTCGGCGCGATGAATCAGTGGCGTCGTGCGCTCCTCGCCGCTGCGCCGCCCGGTGGTGCTGAGCAGCAGGATCGTGGTGCCCCGCCAGTCGTACCCGACCTTGCCGCCGGACTCGCGGTAGGCGCGGACGTGCTCCTGGCCGAAAAGGTCGTCCGCGATGGGCTCGGGATCCGCGCTCACGACCGTAAGGGTAGAACTCCCCGGCGTTCGGCGTCTATCGTCCGGACATCGTGCTGGGGGCAAAGCGGCGATCGCGACTGTCAGAGGCCGGTTGAACCATGGCCGAGGGCCTGTCCCCGAGCGAGGTCGGAAAGGAGATCTCCGAGCGCCACCAGCACCACCTCCAGCACGTGCGCGAGGGTGAGCGCCGAGGCACCTGGATCTCGGTGCTCGAGGCGGTGATCCTGTCGGTGGTCGCGGTGCTTGCCGCCTACTCGGGCTTCGCCGCCGCGAAGTGGAGCACGACCTCGTCCGTCTCGCTGGCGCGATCGTCATCGCTGCGGGCCCAGGCAAACCGCGCCGACATCGAGGCGATCGTGACCAAGACGCTCGACTCGGTCTCGTTCAACGCATGGTTCTCGGCCTTCTCGGTCGGAAACAAGCGTGCGGAGGAGCTCGCGCGGCGGCGGCTGCGGCCGGGGTATCGCCCGGCGTTCAACGCATGGCTCGCGACCGACCCGGCGCACAATCCGAACGCGCCGCCGGGGCCCTCGTACATGCCGCAGTACGTGATCCCCCAGCAGGAGCGCGCGGACAGCCTCACGAAGGCGGCCGATGCGCAGTTCGCGAAGGGCTCGAGGGCCGGCGAGACCGCCGATAAGTACGTGCGCGACACCGTCTTCCTGGCGACGGTCCTGTTCTTGGTCGGGATCAGCGGCCACTTCAGGATCCGGGCCGCGCGGCTCGGGATCGTCGGGGTCGGCCTCGCGCTGCTGGCGTTCGCAGTCTTCCAGCTGCTGGGCCTGCCGGCGCCGCCGTAAGCCGCGGCCAGCAGCAGCGCCGACGGGCACCGTTTACGAGTCGTTCACGTTCACGCGCACGCCCGGCTGTAGGTTTCCCGCCCGGGGCAACAGTGGCGACAATCGACCAGCATTCGGAACCGGGGACGGTCCCGACTCCGATACCTCTCGGCAAGGCGCTCGACGACGCGCCGATGACGCGGCTGCACATCCGCTTCTGGCTGCTCGCCGCGCTCGGGATCCTGCTGGACGGGTTCGACTTCTTCATCATCGGCGTCGCCAACCCGCTCGTGAAGGAGGACTTCCACGTGACCTCCACGCAGGTCGGGCTGGTTTCCGCGGCCGCGATCGTCGGGGCGGTGTTCGGCGCGAGCCTGCTGGGGCCGCTGGGCGACAAGATCGGCCGAGCCCGGATCTTCAAGTACGACCTGTACCTGTTCGTCGTCTTCTCGGTGGCGTGCATCTTCGCCTGGAACGTGTGGGCGCTGATCGCGTTCCGCTTCATGCTCGGATTGGCGATCGGGCTCGACTATCCGCTGGCCTCGAGCTACCTGGCCGAGGTGCTGCCGTCAAAGAAGCGCGGACGCTGGCTGACCGGCGCCTTCAGCCTCCAGGCCGCCGGGATCCTGCTTGGCGCAATCGCCGGGGTCGTGTTCCTCGAGCTGTTCCCGGATCTGTGGGCGTGGCGGCTGCTGCTCGGCTTCGGCGTCGTGCCGGCGGTGATCATCATCTTTCTCCGGCGAGGCGTTCCGGAGAGCCCCCGGTGGCTCGCGCAGAACGGGCACGAGCAGGAGGCCAAGGACGTCGCCGACCGCCTGTCGCCGGTACCGGTCGTCGTCACCCCGGCCGACACCGTGAAGGGCGAGGAGACGCCGGAGGGGCTCAAGGCCCTGATCCAGCCCCAGCTGTTCAGGCGGAACCTGATCCGGCGAACGATCTTCACCGCGGTCCCATGGTTCCTGATGGACATCGCGACCTACGGCGTCGGGATCTTCACTCCGACGCTGATCGACCAGATTCTGGTCAAGCACCCGAACACGACGTTCATCGCCGACAACATCGCCTCCACCAAGGCGACCGCCGCGCTCGACATCTTCCTCCCGATCGGCTTCGCGATCGCGATCCTCCTGGTGGACCGCGTGGGGCGGATCCCGCTGCAGGTCGTGGGCTTCGCGGTGATGGCGCTCGCGCTGGCGATCCTCGGCGCGGTCGAGGGGCTCCCGGGCGGCGGCAACGCGCACCTCGCGCTCGTGTTCGTCGGGTTCGCGCTGTTCAACACGTTCATGAACGCCGGCCCGAACGCGACCACCTTCACGCTGCCGGCGGAGGTGTTCCCGTCCTCGGTGCGAGCGGCCGGCTGCGGCTTTGCCGCGGGCACCGCGAAGTTCGGCGCCGCGCTGGGCGTGTTCCTGTTCCCGATCCTCCAGAACTCGATCGGCACCAGCGCGCTGCTGTTCATCATCGCCGGCTGCTGCCTCGTCGGGCTGACCGTGACGATGATCTTCAGGATCGAGCCGATGGGCAAGTCGCTCGAGGAGATCTCGGGCGCCGAGCTCGGTTCGCTGAAAGCCCGGCCGGTCCCCGCTTAGCCGCGGTGCGCGGCCCGGGGCTCGACCTGGCCCCCAACGGCGTCGGCGTCGCGGCGACGGGACTCAGCAGCGGACCGAGATCGGGGGTGTTCTCGGCGCGGTAGGCGGCCTGAGCGCTGCCGTGGTATCAATCTCTTCCGGGGGGAGTCACAACCCGACGCGGTGAGGTGAGCGGGTCTGAGTTCATTGTCGGCTCCCGAACAGCAGCGCGCGCCCGCGCTGACCGTCCAGCATCTGACCAAGCGGTTCGGCGACCGCGTCGCGTTCGGTGACGTCAGCTTCGAGGTGGGCCAGGGCGAGGTGTTCGGCTTCCTCGGGCCGAACGGCGCCGGGAAGACGACGACCGTTCGGACGCTCAGCACGCTGATCGCGCCGACCTCGGGTTCGGCGACCGTCGCCGGCGTGCCGCTCGACCCGAAGCATGGCGTCGAGATCCGCCAGCGCATCGCCGTGATGCCCGAGGCGCCCGGGCTGTACCTGAAGCTGAGCGTCGCCGAGAACCTCGAATGCTTCGCCGGGCTGTACGAGGTCGAGGACCCGGCGGAGCGGATCGACCGTGCGCTACACGCGGTCAGCCTCGCTGACCGGGCCGACGACCCCTGCGGCGCGCTGTCAAAGGGACTGCGGCAGCGGGTCGCGCTGGCGCGGTCGCTGCTGAGCGACCCGGAGGTGCTGTTCCTCGACGAGCCGACGTCGGGTCTCGACCCCGTGGCCGCACGCGACGTGCACGACCTGATCGCGCAGCTGCGCGAGCGCGGCGTGACGATCTTCCTCACCACCCACAGGCTCGAGGAGGCCGAGCGGCTGTGCGACCGCGTGGCGATCCTGAACACGACGCTGCGGATGATCGGGAGTCCCGAGGAGCTCCGGGAGCGGCTCTTCGCCAGATCGCTCGTGATCAGGACGCGAGCGCCGCTCGAGGATCCGGAGGCGTTGTTCGGCGATGCGCCAGCTGTCGATGGCTGGCGGCGGAACGGGTCGGGGGAGTACGTCCTCGAGGTCTCAGAGCCGGAGGCGGCCGCGCCCGCGATCACCCGCGCGCTGGTCGAGGCCGGCGCCGACGTGCTCTCGATCGCCGAGTCGCGCCACTCGCTCGAGGACGTCTACCTCGAGCTGATCGACCAGGACTCAGAGCTCGAGCGGAGGCCGGCGTGAGCTGGCGGCGGATCCGGGCGATCTTCCGCAAGGAGCTGCGCGAGTACCGCCGTAACGGCGCGATCATCGCGACGATGGCGGTGCTGCCAGTGATCTTCGTGATCGAGCCGCTGATCCAGATCTTCAACCTGCCGGCGGCTTCGGCGCACACGCTGCTGCACAAGGACCCGCTGCTGTACATGCTCGGGATCCCGGCGCTGGTGCCGGCGGCGCTGGCCGCGTACGCCGTGGTCGGAGAGCGGCAGCAGGGGACGCTCGAACCGGTGCTGACCACGCCGATCCGCCGCGAGGAGCTGCTGCTGGCCAAGGCGCTGGCCGTGCTCGTGCCGGCGCTCGTGATCTCGTATGCGTTGTTCGTTGTGTCGATCGTGGCGATCGCGCTGTTCGCCGACTCCGCCGTCGCGTCAGCCGTTCTCCGGGCGCCTCAGCTGATCGCGCAGGTGGTGTTCACGCCACTGATCGCGGGGTGGTCGATCTGGGTGGGGATCGGGATTTCGGCGCGGACCAACGACACCCGCGTCGCGCAGCAGCTCAGCGTCCTCGCGAGCCTGCCGACGGTCGTGGTCACCGCGCTGATCGCATTCGGCGTGATCCACCCGTCGTTGAAGCTCGCGCTCGGCCTAGGGATCGCGCTGCTCGTCCTCGACCGGCTCGGTTGGCGGTTCGTCTCGGCGCTATTCGACCGCGAGCGACTGATCACCGGAACGCGATCGTGACGCGACGCTACGCGGGCGTCAGCCGCCGCGCGAGCTTGCGCGGCTTGCGCCGGTACAGCCTGCCGGCACGGGCGAGTGCGTCGCGCTCTAGCGCCCGGCGCCGGCGCTCAGCACCCGCGCGGAGCAACTCGAGCTCGCCGGGCCCGAACGTGTCGACGAGCTGCTCGGCGCGAGCGAGCAGGACCGCCAGATCGTGGTCGTCGCCGAGCGCGTTCGACAGCCGGTGAGAGCGGCGGCGCAACCTGCGGACCCGCTTCGACGAGACCGCGTCGAGCAGCTGCGCCGCGTACCACACGTCCTTCGTCCGCTTCCGAAGCTCGTGGAGCACGACCGTCGTCGGCCGGTGCTCGGCCTTGTGAGCCGCTCGCCGGGCCTTGGCGTACGCGCGCTCGAGTCCCTCCACGAGATAATCGCGACCCTCTTCTTCGGGGAGCGGCCAGATCTCGACGCGGTCGCGTACTCCCGCCAGCGCGAGCGCGGCGTTCGCGGGCCGCACGCCGTCGGAGTCGGCCTGGTGAGCGTCGGACTCAGCCACCAGCCGCTCGCGGAAGTCCGACCAGGTGCCGTCCGGGAGCTCGGGACCCAGCGACTCGCTGAGCGCATCGAGCGTCTCGATCAGTGCCTGGGCGTCGCGCGTCCCAGACAGGGATCGCCCCGCGTCGCGCAAGATCGTGTTCTCCTGACGAAACCGCTCGTCTCCCAACGACTGCCGGCAGACCCGCAACACCGTCCGAAGCCGCTTCAGTGCCTTGCGGGCCTCGTGCACCGACTCCGAGCGATCGCCGTCGCCGGCGTCGAGCAACTCGATCGCGAGGTCCAGCTGCCCGCGCGCGACGCGTGCTATCCCCTCGCGCGCGGACTCGCCCGGCTCGAGCCGGAAGCGCCGCGCCCGCTTGCGATCGGCGCGGTCGGCGACGAGGTCGTGGACCGCCTTCCCTGCCGCGAGGGCGCCCCCCGCGACGGCCGCGGAAGCGGCAACGGTTCGCGTGGTGTGCTTGTCCATACCATTGTGCTTCCCCGACCGAGGCCGCCCAACACGAGGACCACTAGCCTCTGCGGGCGATGCTGAGGAACAACCGGCTGGTCGTCACGATCTTGCTTGGAGTGGCCGCCGCCGCCGCGATTGTGATGTCCGTGGTGGCGCTGCGCCACTACGACAACCGGCGCACAGCCCAGACTCAGGTTCCGGCGCCGCTCGCGGTCGGCACCGCGCTCCAGCGGCCGCGCCCCGTGCCGTCGGTCCAGCTGATCGACGAGCAGGGCAAGCCTTTCTCGACCACGCAGTGGCGCGGGAAGTGGGTGGTGCTGGCGCCGTCGATGACGCTGTGTCACGAGGTATGCCCGATGACCACCGCCGCGCTCGACCAGATTCGCGAGGCCGTCGACCGCCAGGGCCTCGGCAAGCAGGTCACCGTCGCCGAGGTGACGGTCGACCCCTGGCGGGACTCGCCGGCGCGGGTGCGCGCCTACCGGCGGTTGACCGGCGCGAGCTTCCAGGAGCTCACCGGAACCCAGGCCGAGATCAAGCGGCTGTGGAAGTTCTTCGGCGTCTACTACGCGCGCGTACCTCAGGGCAGGCCCCCCGACGTCGACTGGCTGACGGGCAAGCCCGAGACGTTCGACGTCGACCACACCGACGCGATGTTCCTGATCGATCCAGCGGGCCAGGAGCGGATCCTCGACGAGGGGATGCCCGACGTCGGGCGCGCACTGCCGGCGAGCCTTCACAAGCTGCTCAACGACCAGGGCGTCCACAACCTCGCTCACCCGCAGTTCGGGTGGACGGCGACGGAAGTCGTCCAAGACCTCTACTTCCTGATGAACCGGAGCGTGCCGGCGAGCGCGGTCGCGGCATCGAAGCCGCCGTCGCAGGCCGAGGCCGCGCGAGCACTGTCGGACTCGCCGCACCCGCTCGCCTCGCTGCACGGACGGGCGGGGGTGCTGTTGCCAGCGAGCCAGCCGCTTGCCACCGAGCTTCGCGCGGTCCACGGCTACCCGGTCGTGATCAACGTGTGGGCGTCGTGGTGCGGGCCGTGCCGGGCGGAGTTCTCGCTGTTCGGCGTCGCCTCGGCGAAGTACGGCCGCCGGGTGGCGTTTCTCGGCAACGACACGAACGACTCCGCGGTTGACGCGAGGAAATTCCTGAGCCAGCACCCGGTCAGCTACCCCAGTTATCAGGGGAGCCAGAGCTCGCTGTCCTCCCTCGCGCAGATCGCCGGCCTCCCGACGACCGTGTTCATTTCCCGCTCCGGGAAGGTCGCGTACGTGCACACCGGCTCGTACGACACACAGACGACGCTGCAGCAGGACATCGAGCGCTACGCGCTCGGCTCCTGACACGGCTCACAAATCGCTTACAGCGCGCGGCGATAATCACACCATGCGCGTGCTGGTGATCGAAGACGACGATGCGGTCCGGGCCGCCGTCCGGCGCGCGCTGCTGCTCGGCGGCTACGAGGTGCTGCTCGCCGAGAACGGCGAGCGCGGGCTGCTCAAAGCCCAGTCCGACGTGCCCGACGCGATCATCCTCGACCTCGGGCTGCCGGACATCGACGGGATGCAGGTGTGCCGCAGCCTGCGTTCCTCGGGCAACCGCACCCCGATCCTGATGTTGACCGCGCGCGACGCGATCGACGACCGCGTCGACGGGCTCGAGGCGGGCGCCGACGACTACCTCGTCAAGCCCTACGACGTCCGCGAGCTGCAGGCGCGCCTGCGCGCGATCATGCGGCGCAACCTCGAGGACGGCGACGGGCGGGTGCTCCGCTTCGCCGAGCTCGAGCTCGACCCCGACCTGCACGCGGCGCGGGTCGACGGTCAGGTGATCGACCTGACCCGGACCGAGTTCCAGCTGCTCGAGTTGCTGATGCTCAACCCGCGGCGCGTGCTGACCTCCGAGCTGATCTACGACCGCGTGTGGGGATATGACTTCGGCCGCTCGGGCAACGCCCTGCGTGTGTACATCGGGTACCTGCGTCGCAAGCTGGAGGCCGCCGCCGGACGGCGGCTGATCCAGACCGTTCACGGCGTGGGGTACGTGTTGCGGGAGCCCTAGCGTGAGTCTGCGCAGGCGGATCGCGGGCGCGGCGGCGCTGGCGGTCGCGGCGGTCGCGGTCGCGGTCGCGGTGACGGGGTACCTGACGACGCGCTCGCACCTGATCGGCCAGGTCCAGAGCGAGCTGCGTGGACGCGCCGACCAGTTCATCGAGCCCCACCACCACGGCGGCCCCGGCGGGCCGGGCCCGGGCGGGGGCCGGCCGGACGCGGGCCCGGGCTTCCCGATCCCCGGAGCGCCGCCGCTTGGAGGGGCCCAGGGCTACTTCCAGGTCGTGACGCCAGACGGCACGATCGCCCACGGCGGGCAACTCCCGGTCACGCCGCAGGTCGCAAGCCTCGCGCGCCAACGTTCGGGACCCTTCTTCAGCGACGCGCACGTCAAGGGCACGCACGTCGAGATCTACAACGTGTGGGACGCCGATGACCACTGGGTCGTCCAGGTCGCATTGCCGCTGACCAGCGGCGACTCCGTGCTCGACGGGTTGCTGCTCACCTACGGGTTGCTGATCGGCGGCGGCGTACTGCTGGCGCTGCTGCTGGGCCTCGCGATCTCGAGCTCGGCGCTGCGGCCGATCGAGCGATTCGTGCGCCGGACCGAGGACGTGTCGAGCTCGCTCGACACGCCGACGCACCTGGAGGAGACGGGGCCGATCGAGCTACGCCGGCTCGCCACGAGCTTCAACCAGACGCTCGACGCGCTCGAACGCTCGATCGAGGCGCAGCGCCACCTGGTCGCGGACGCCTCGCACGAGCTGCGCACGCCGATCGCCGCGCTGCGCTCGAACATCCAGATCTTCCTCGAGTCAGACCGCCTGCCCGGCGGGGAGCGAGTCGAGCTGCGGGAGTCGATCCTCGCCGAGCTTGACGAGCTCACGCAGATCGTCGCCGACGTGGTCGCGCTCGCGCGCGGGGCCGCGCCAACCGACCGTGACGAGCCGATCGAGCTCGACACGATCATCCGCGAGACCGTCGAGCGCGCTCAGCGCCGAGCGCCTGGCCTGCGTTTCGGACTCGAGCTCGAGCCGACCGTGGTCACCGGCGACCCGGACCGGGTCGCCCGGGCGGTCACCAACCTGATCGACAACGCGCGCAAGTGGAGCCCGCCCGACGGCGCGGTCGAGATCGACCTGCATGGCGGCGTCCTCTCGATCCGCGACCACGGCCCCGGCTTCGACGAACGGGACCTGCCGCACGTGTTCGACCGCTTCTACCGCGCGGAGCGAGCGAGGCGGATGCCGGGCTCCGGGCTGGGGCTCGCGATCGTCAAGCAGGCCGCCGAGTCGCGCGGCGGCAGCGCCGTCGCCGCCAACGCCCAGGACGGTGGTGCGGTCGTGACGGTGCGGTTCGGCACCGCGCACGCGCCAGCCGCCCATTCGGCGTCCGGCCTCGCTTGATTTGCGCGGCGCGCCGTTCCTGCGCTTGAAGTGTGTAGTCGCTGACGATGCTCCCGGGGCGAACCAAACGGTGGAGCGCGCGCCGCCCTTGGCGTGGTGTTCCTGGTCGCGGTCGCCGCGGCCACGGCGGCGGCGGCCGGCGCAGGCGCATTCGGTCGCACAACTTCCCGGCGTGCGGCCGACAGCGGGGTCAACGCGACCGAGGCCCCTACGCCGGGACCGGCTGCTCGGTAGCGACCTTGCGCAGCTCCTGGCGGGCGATCGACCGCTTGTGGACCTCGTCGGGGCCGTCGGCGAAGCGCAGCGTGCGCAGATGCGCGTACATCGACGCGAGCGGGAAGTCGTCCGACACGCCGCCGCCGCCGTGCACCTGAATCGCGCGGTCGATCACCTTCAGCGCCACGTTCGGAGCGGCCACCTTGATCGCCGAGATCTCCGTTCGGGCGTGCTTGTTACCGACGGTGTCCATCAGCCACGCCGCCTTCAGCGTGAGCAGACGCGCCATATCGATCTCGATCCGCGACTCGGCGATCCAGTCCTGAATGTTGGCGCGCTCGGCGATCGGCTTGCCCCACGTGACCCGCGAGACGGCTCGCTCGCACATCAGCTCGAGCGCACGCTCCGCGGCGCCGATCGTCCGCATGCAGTGGTGGATCCGGCCCGGCCCGAGGCGTGCCTGGGCGATCAGGAACCCATCGCCCTCGTTTGCGATCAGGTTCGAGGCCGGCACGCGCACGTCCTCGAACAGGACCTCGGCGTGGCTCTCCTGATCGACGTAGCCGAACACCGGCAGGTTGCGAAGGATGTTGACGCCCGGGGTGTCTGGCTCGACGAGGATCATCGACTGCTGACGGAAGGTCGGCCCGTCGGGATCGGTCTTGCCCATTACGATGAACACCTTGGTGCGGTCCCGCATCGCCCCAGACGCCCACCACTTGCGGCCATTGAGCACGTACTCGTCGCCGTCGCGCTCGATCCGCAACTGGATGTTGGTGGCGTCCGAGCTCGCGACCTCGGGCTCGGTCATCACGAACGCGGAGCGGATCTCGCCCTCGAGCAGCGGCTGGAGCCACCGCTCCTTCTGGTCGGGCGAACCGAACAGCGTCAAAACCTCCATGTTGCCGGTGTCGGGTGCCGCGCAGTTGGTCGCCTCCGACGCGATGTGGCTGCGCCCCATCACCTCTGCCAGCGGCGCGTAGTCGAGGTTCGACAGTCCCGGCGCCATGTCATCGGGCGCGCCGTGGGGCAGGAACAGATTCCACAGACCGACCGCCCGCGCGCGCTCCTTGAGCTCCTCCATCACCGGCGGGTGGCCGTGCGGGTTGCCCGACTCGCGCAACTGCTCCTCGTAGACGGACTCGTTCGGGTGGATGGCCTCGTCCATGAACTCGAGCAGGCGCTCGCGCAGTTCCTTGCATCGGTCCGAGAACTCGAAATCCATGTGGCGCTCCTTCGGTCGGCGGCGACCTGGATCGTATTTCAATAGGGTCCGCCGATGGAGCTCGTCGACCGCAACGTCGTCATCACCGGGGCCGGAAGCGGCATCGGCGCGGCGCTCGCGCGGCGGTTCGCGGCCGAGGCGCCGCGCTCGCTCGTGCTGGCCGACATCAACCGAGAGGGAGTCGAGGCGGTGGCGCGCGAGCTCGGCGCCGTCGCGGTCGAGACGGACGTCGGCCGCGAGGATGACGTCAAGCGCCTGATCGAGCGGGCGACCGAGATCGGCGGGCCGGTCGACGTGTTCTTCTCCAACGCCGGCATCGGCGGGGCGCACGGCGGCCCCGAGATCCCCGACGAGATCTGGGACAGCGCGTGGCGGATCAACGTGATGGCGCACATCTGGGCGGCGCGCGCGCTGCTCCCCGAGATGGTCGAGCGCGGCGACGGCTACCTGCTGAGCACCGCGTCGGCGGCGGGGATCCTGACCGAGGTCGGAACGCAGGTCTACTCGGTCACCAAGCACGCGGCCGTCTCGGTCGCCGAGTGGATCTCGATCAACTACGGCGACGCCGGGATCAAGGTCTCGTGCCTGTGCCCGCTCGGCGTCCGCACGCCGATGCTCGAAGGCGCGCTCGAGGAATCGACCAGCGGCGCGGCGCTGCTCCGCGACGAGCTGCTCGAGCCCTCAGAGGTCGCCGAGGCCGTGGTCGAAGCGATGCGCGACGAGCGGTTCCTGATCTTCCCCCACCCGCAGGTCGCCAAGTACATGGCGTTCAAGGGCGGGGACAACGAGCGCTGGCTCTCGGGGATGCGGCGAATGGTGCGCCAGGCGCACGAGGCCGGATCTTCTGGCTGAGCTCGTCTACTCGGCGATCTGCTCGCTCGACCTGTACGTCAACGACGTACACGGGAAGTTCGAGTGGGCGGCGCCGGACCAGGAGCTGCACGCGTTCGTCAACGCCCAGGAGCGCGCCGCCGGCACCTACCTGTACGGGCGGCGGATGTACGAGACGATGGCCGTCTGGGAGACGCTCGAGTCCGATCAGCCGCTCATGCGGGAGTACGCCGAGATCTGGCGGGCGGCGGACAAGATCGTCTATTCGACGACGCTCGAGCGCGTCACGACCGGGCGCACCCGGCTCGAGCGGCGATTCGACGCCGACGAGATTCGCCGTCTGAAGGAGGGCACGGATCGAGCCATCACCATCGGCGGGCCGACGCTTGCGGCCGAGGCGCTGCGCTCCGGGCTCGTCGACGAGCTGCACCTGTTCCTCCATCCGGTGCTCGTAGGGGGCGGGACCCGCGCGCTGCCCGACGGCGTGGCGCTCGGGCTCGAGCTGCGCTCGGAGCGCCGCTTCACGAGCGGCGCCGTCCACCTTCACTACGCGGTCGGCCGCTAGGAGCCGCCGACCGCGATCGGCGCGCCGAGCACCGGATCGGGGATCTCGAATGCGTCGACGAGTAGCCCGGCGATCCCGCGAACCTCGTTGCAGAGGCGGTTGACCTCGCGGGTGATCGCCTTGCAGCGCGGGCCGTTCAGCCGCCCGTGCTCCTGCAGGAAGCCGCGGTCGGACTCGATTTCGTAGAGCGCGTACAGGTCGCAGACGAGCGACAAGCCGGCTCGCGAGCGTTCGTCCTCGCAGCGCTCGATCGCGGACGCGAACGCCTCCAAGAGGATCCGCTCGACGTGCACTCGGGCGGCGTTGACGGCGTGGTTCTGGACCGCGCGGAAGACTTCGAACGGATCGTAGCCGTCGTCGAGCCCGCGCTTGAAGCGGCGGGCCGCGGAGGTCGTGACGTGGCCCTCGCGCCAGCGGAACAGGTCGAGTTGAGCGTCGCGTTCGAGCAGGTCCCCGGTGTCGTCGTCCCCGGTCGGCACGGCGTCGGCGATCACCTGCACGATCTTGCGCGCGAACAGCCTCTCGGCGAGCGTCTCGACCGCCTGCCCGGCGACGAAACGCACCATCTCAGGCGGGTTCAACTCGGAGAAGTGGTCCTTGTAGTCGGTCAGCACGCCCTTCGCAACGAGCATCATCAGCACTGTGTTGTCGCCCTCGAAGGTCGTGAACACGTCCGTGTCGGCCTTCAGCGCGGCCAGCCGGTTCTCGCCCATGTAGCCCGCGCCGCCGCAGCACTCTCGGCAGGTCTGGATCGTCTCGGTCGCGTGCCAGCTCGCGATCGCCTTCAGCCCGGCGGCCAGCGACTCGAGCTCCCGGCGCTCGCGCCCGTCGGGCTCGTCGGCCTTGAACGCTTTGTGGAAGGAGGCGGCGAGCTCGGCCTGGGCGAAGTGCAACGCGTACGTCTTCGCGAGCAGCGGCATCAGCCTCCGCTGGTGCACCCGGTAGTCGAGGATCACGACCTCGTCCTCGCCGGGCGGACCGAACTGGCGGCGACGGAGTCCGTGGCGCACGGCGATCGTCAGCGCCTTCTTGGCCGCGGTCACCGACGCCCCCGCGATGCACACGCGGCCCTGGACGAGGTTGCCGATCATCGTGAAGAACCGCCGGTTCGGGTTCTCGATCGGGCTCGAGTAGCGGCCGTCCCGGGTGACCTCGCCGTAGCGGTCGAGCAGCGACTCGCGCGGGACCCTGACCTGGTCGAACCAGATTCGGCCGTTGTCGACGCCGTTCAGTCCCATCTTCTCGCCGTCGTCCTCGATCCGGACGCCGGGAAGCAGCCGGCCCCGCTCGTCGCGCAGCGGAACCGCGAGCGCGTGCACGCCGTGGCTCTCGCCGCCGACGAACAGCTGCGCGAACACGGCCGCGATCCGGCCGTGGCTGGCGGCGTTGCCGATGTACTCCTTGCGCGCGTCGTCGCTGGGCGTGTGCACGACGAACTCGTCGCGTTCGGCGTCATAGGTCGCGGTCGTCTCAAGTTGCTGGACGTTCGATCCGTGACCGGCCTCGGTCATCGCGAAACAGCCAGGCAGCTCCAGCGTCGCCGTCGCCCGCAGGTAGCGCTCGTGGTGGGTGCGGGTGCCGAGCTGCTGGATCGCGCCGCCCCACAGCCCGAACTGGACGCCGAACTTGACCAGCAGCGACAGGTCGCCGAGCGCGAGCGTCTCGAACGAGGCGACGTTCGCGCCGGGGTCGTCGAGGCCGCCGTACTCGACCGGGAAGCCGGGCGCCGTGAGGCCCTCCGCGGCGAGTGTCCGCGCCCAGCCGAGCACGAGCTCGCGGTACTCGGCGGTCGAGATCCCGCTGGGGGGCGCGAACTCCGGCCGGCTGAGGACGTCACGAACTCGGCTGCGCAGCTCCGCGTACGGGCCGTCGAGGAGCCGCTGGAGGGCCGCCGGGTCGAAGCCGGTCGTCTCGGGCGTCGTCGCTGTCAACGCCCGTGTTAATACCCACCACGGGCGCTAGGGATGCAGGTGGAAGACGTGTCGGATATGGCGGAAGAAGCGCCCGAAGCCGTTCTGGCCGCGGGCCGCGAACCCAGTGATGCCAATCAGCAGCGCGAGCGTCCCCACCACCGCGAGCAGGATCGCGAGCGTGTGGACCCAGCGGCGCTCGAGGAAGTCGCGCGCGCCGGAAAGGAGTCGCTCCGAGCGAGGGCCGGCGAACGTCAGGGTCACGATGATCGCGATCAGCGGCGCCACGAAGCAGAGGTTGAAGATGAGCAGCAGGATCAGCTGACGGGCCGCGCCGAGGTTCGACGCGAGAATCGCCGCGATCGCCGCGAAGTACGGGAACGCGGTCGGGAGCTCGACGACGCTGATCGTGGCTCCGAGCAGCACGCTCGACCGGCGGTTCGGGTTGACCGCCGGCAGCCCGCGCGCGTACAGCCGCTCGTGATTACGCCACAGCAGGGTGGCCGAGGTCAGCAGCGCGACGCCGACCACGATCTCGACGATGTACTGGGCGGTGTGCGGGATGTGGGGGACGACCGAGCGCAGCAGCTCGCCGGGCCCGATCGCGATCAGCGCGCCGCCGACGAAGTACACGCCGAACACCGCCAGGGTGAACTCGATCACCGCTGTACGCGGCTTGTCGCCCGCCGCCAGGTACAGCGCCGGGCCGATCGTCGCCGGATTCAGCGAATCGGCGAGGCCGATCGAGATTACGAGTCCGAGTACGCGGAACACCCGGCAATTGTTTCGGGCCGACCGCGCTCAGGCCAAATTCATGCGAAGTGGAGTTCCTCGGCCTGGTCTTCGTCCACGGGCTCGCGGCAGGTGGGGCACCACCACCGCGCCTCGAGCTCGGTACCGCAGGCCACGTGTCGCGGACCGGCCTCGTCGGGGATGTTCCTGGCCCCCCAGCCGGCGAGCAGCCGCAGCACGCCGGACAGCTCGCGGCCGGCGGAGGTCAGCTCGTATTCGAACCGGGGAGGTCGCTCGGAGTAGGGCCGTGCGACCACCAGCGCATCGCGCTCGAGCGTGCGCAGCCGCTGGCTGAGCACGTTCGGGGCGATCCCGGACAGCTCCTCTTGGAGCTCGCCGAACCGCCTCGGCCCGTCGAGCAACGCCGCAATCACGAGCAGCGTCCACCGGTCGCCGACGGTCTGGAGCGTCGCGGACAGGGCGGAGAGGGTGGCATCCATTCCGCGAATGATATGATACTCGCTTGCAAGTTGCAAGTAACTAGCTGGAGATGGATATATGGCTGTTTCACTGCTTTCTGAAATCGAATCCGCCGTCCAGACGGCGGTCGACCGAACCGGTCCCGCGGTGGTCGGGATCGGCCGTGGATGGGGTCGCGGCTCGGGCGTCGTGCTCGAACCCGGCCGCGTGCTGACGAGCGCCCACAACCTTCGCCACGACGAGACGACGGTCACCTTCGGCGACGGCCGCCAGGCCGCAGGCCGGGTACTCGGGTCCGATCCTGACCTCGACCTCGCTGTGATCGAGGTCGACACCGGCGAAGCACCGGCGGTCGACTGGCCCCAAGACTCCGAGCCGGTCCCCGCGGGACGCGCCGTGCTCGCCCTCGCCAACCCGGGCGGTCGCGGGCTCCGGGTGACGCCTGGGTTCGTGGCGTCGACCGCGCGCAGCTTCCGCGGGCGCCGTGGGCGCCGGGTGGCCGGCGCGATCGAGCACACCGCACCGCTGCCGCGTGGATCGGCCGGCGGCCCGCTGATCGACGTCGAGGGCCGGTTGCTCGGGCTCAACGCCGTTCGCGTGGACCCCGGACTGATCCTGGCGCTGCCGGCGGACTCCGCGACGCGCGAGCGCGTCGAAGCGCTCGGTCGGGGCGAGCGGCCGAAGACCGTCCGTCTCGGCGTCGCGATCGCGCCGCCGCGCGCGGCACGCCGCCTGCGTCGCGCGGTCGGCCTGCCCGAGCGAGACGGCGTGCTGGTGCGCGCGGTCGAGCACGACAGCGCGGCTGAGCGCGCCGGCATCGAGCGCGGCGACCTGATCGTCGCGGCCGGCGACACCGCGATCGACGGCGTCGACGCCCTGTACGAGGCGCTCGAGGCCGCGCAGTCCGGTGGCACGCTCGAGCTGAAGATCCTCCGCGGGGCAGACGAACGCGACGTCACCGCCGAGTTCTAGGAGGCGGGAGATGACGACGATCGAGCGTGACGCGTCGAGTACCGACAACCAGGCCACGGCCGAGGCGGAGGCGGAGGCGCTCGACGCCTACTCACGGGTCGTGGTCGACGTCGCCGAGCGGCTCGCGCCGTCGGTGGCGAATCTTCGGGTGATGCGCCGCTCCAGGCGCGGGTCGTTCCCGGCCGGCGCCGGAAGCGCCGTGGCGCTGACGCCCGACGGTTTCCTGCTGACCTCGGCGCACGTCGTCTCGGGCCCCGGCCGGACCGGCCGGGCCGCGTTCGTCGATGGCCGCGAGCGGAGCTTCGAGGTGACGGGCGCGGATCGGCTCTCCGACCTCGCGGTGCTGCGCGCCGCCGAAGGAGATCTGACCCCGGCTGTGCTCGGCGACGCCGAAGACCTCCGCGTCGGCCAGCTCGTGGTCGCGATCGGCAACCCGAACGGTTTCGCCGGCTCGGTCACGGCGGGCGTCGTCTCGGCGCTCGGGCGATCGCTGCCCGCGCGTTCCGGGCGGACCGTCCGCTACATCGACAACGTGATCCAGACCGACGCGGCGCTCAACCCGGGCAACTCGGGCGGTGCGCTGGTCGACAGCCGCGGCCGGGTGGTCGGCATCAACACCGCGGTCGCAGGCGTCGGTCTCGGGCTGGCGGTGCCGATCAACGCCGCGACCCGACAGATCGTCGGTGCGCTGATGCGGGACGGCCGCGTGCGCCGCGCGTACATCGGGATCGCCGGCGGGCCGCGGCCGCTGCCGCCGCACGCCCGCGTCCGGGTCGGCCGGACGTCGGGGCTCGAGGTGGTCGAGGTGGCCGACGGAAGCCCGGCTCAGCGCGCCGGGCTGCGGCCCGAGGACCTGATCGTCGAGCTCGGCGGCGAGGTCGTCGAGCGCGCCGACGACCTCCAGCGACTGATGCGCGAAGCGGCGATCGGCAAGCCGCTGACCGCGCGGGTGCTCCGGGGCGAGCGGTGGTTCGACCTGGAGCTGCGTCCCGTGGAGCTGGCCGAGTAACGGCAGCGGCGCGGGCGGGCAGCGGGCCGGGCCGCGGCGAGTGGCTAAACTGGCCCGCGGCGCCCGGTGGCGATAGAGGTTTTCGCGTGCCCGCGGTCGCTGGTCCTAATCAACCCGTACGGGAAGCACGAAGATGGCCCGTGGAGATGTCCGGATCGCTGTGACCCTCGCGTGCGAGGAGTGCAAGCGCCGGAATTACCAGACGAACAAGAGCAAGCGCAACGATCCTGAGCGGATCCAGCTGCGGAAGTACTGCCGCTGGTGCAGGTGCCACACCGCGCACCGCGAGACGCGCTAGCCCCGAGGAGCGTGCTCGGTGGCCCGTAACCGCAAACGTGCCAAGGAGCGCCGCGCGCGCCGGCCCCAGCCGGTGGCGAGCAGGCGGCCTTCGGGGCCCTCGGGCCCCGGGGAGCCCGCCGCGCGCGCGGACTCCCCCGAGCGCGACGCCGCAGCCGCTCCGGCGGACGGCGTCGAGCAGGCCGACTCCGCCGAACGGTCCGAGCGGCACGCTCACCCGGACCGCGAGCACGCCGAGCAGGAGATCGTCGCCGGGCCGACCGCGTCCCACCCGGACGAGGGCGCGCCCGACCCGCTCCAGCACGCGGCGCCGAACGTCGAGCTGGCCGACGCCGAGGCGTTTGGGCCATCGGAGCCCGTCGACGCCGAGTTCCAGCACGAGGAGGATCTGGTCGGGGAGGAGCTCAAGGAGCAGGCCGAGGAGGAGCGCGAGCGGGCGCTCCCTGCCGGCAGCACCGAGCGCCCGGGCATCTTCGCCCGCCTGGTGGGCTTTCTCCAGGGGAGCTGGCGCGAGCTTCAGCGAGTACAGTGGCCCGACCGCCGTCAGGTAGCCCAGGCGACCGGTGTCGTCCTCGGGTTCGTGATCATCGCGGGTGCGTTCCTCGGGCTGTCCGATCTGGTCGCCCAGAAACTTGTCAACTTCATACTGAAATGACGTGCGCCCGGTTCCTATCGTGGAGCACGCGAAGGTTCGATTGAAATGTTTCGCTGGTACGTCGTAAACACATATTCAGGTCACGAGAACAAGGTCAAGCAGAACCTTGAGCACCGGGTCGTGTCGCTCGGGCAGCAGAGCGCTGTCCGTCAGATCGTCGTCCCGACCGAGTCCGTCTCGGAGATGAAGGACAACCAGAAGGTGACCGTTGAGAAGCGGACGATGCCGGGCTACGTGCTCGTGAACATGGACCTGTCCGACGACTCCTGGAGCCTCGTCAAGGGCACGCCCGGGGTGACCGGCTTCGTCGGCGCCTCGAACGAGCCTGTTCCGCTGACTCAGGACGAGGTCAACCGCCTCCTTCACCGCGAGCAGGAGGTCCGGCCGCGCAGCCGCGCCCAGTTCTCGATCGGCGAGTCGGTCAAGGTCATCTCCGGCCCGCTGTCGGACTTCTCCGGCGAGATCTCGGAGGTCAACGAGGACGCCCAGCGGCTGAAGGTGCTGGTGTCGATCTTCGGACGCGAGACGCCGGTCGAGGTCGGCTTCGACCAGGTAAAGAAGATCTGATGGCCAAGAAAGTCCTGACCCAGATCAAGCTCCAGGCCCCCGCCGGCTCGGCGAGCCCGGCGCCGCCGGTCGGCCCTGCGCTCGGCCAGCACGGGGTCAACATCATGGAGTTCGTCAAGGCGTTCAATGCCCAGACCCAGTCCGAGGCCGGCACCGTGATCCCGGTTGTGATCACCGTGTTCGAGGACCGGTCGTTCACGTTCATCACCAAGAGCCCTCCTGCGGCGGTGCTGATCAAGCAGGCGCTGTCGCTGGAGAAGGGATCCTCGGAGCCGTTCCGCGAGAAGGTCGGGACCATCACCCAGGACCAGCTCCGCCAGATCGCCGAGCGCAAGATGAAGGACCTGAACGCCAACGACATCGACGCCGCGGCGAAGATCATCGCGGGCACCGCCCGCTCGATGGGAGTGGAGGTCGTCTGATGGCACACCGGGGCAAGCACCAAGAGGACGCGCTGAAGCGCCTGGATCGCGAGCGCGAGTACGCGCCGGCCGAGGCGGTCGCGCTGGTCAAGGAGCTGTCGCACGCCAAGTTCAACGAGTCCGTCGAGCTGCACGTCCGCACCGGCCTCAACGTCCGCCACGCCGACGAGCAGCTGCGCGGGACGATCGCGCTCCCCAACGGGCTCGGCAAGGACGTCAAGATCGCCGTGTTCGCCCAGGGCGACAAGGCCCGCGAGGCCGAGGAGGCAGGCGCCGACATCGTTGGCGCCGAGGACCTCGCGAAGCAGATCCAGGACGGCTTCGACGACTTCGACGTGGCGATCGCGACGCCCGACCTGATGCCGGTCGTCGGCCGGCTCGGGCGGATCCTCGGGCCGGCGGGCAAGATGCCGAACCCGAAGGTCGGGACGGTGACGATGGACATCGCCAAGGCGGTCGAGGAGTCCAAGGCGGGCAAGATCGAGTACCGGACCGATCGCAACGCGATCGTGCACCTGGTGATCGGTAAGCGCGACTTCGACGAGCGGAAGCTGCTCGAGAACTACGCGGCTGTGATCGACGAGCTGGTCCGTGCCAAGCCGTCCGCGGCCAAGGGCCGCTACCTGCGGACGATCGTGCTCACGTCCACGATGGGCCCCGGCGTGAAGGTTGACCCGACCCGCACCCGGGACATCGTCGGGGAGCCGGTCGCCGCGTAAACTGGAATTCACTGCCTAAGACCTCCGGCGGCTCGCGCGTAAGCCCGGAGCAGGTGGAAGCTCGAACTGCGACCTCGGTCGCCTCTCGACGCCGCCTGCACGACTCGAGAGGAACATGAACCGAGATCAGAAAGCAGCAGTCGTAGATGAGCTCGCGGAGGAGATCCGCGCCGCGGAGGCGATCTTCGCGGTCGACTACCGCGGCATCACCGTGTCCCAGGCCGCCGAGCTGCGCTCGCGCCTGCGGGAGGCCGACACCCGCTTCAGGGTCGTCAAGAACTCGCTGACCGAGCGCGCGAGCGACAAGGCGGGAGCCGAGTCGCTGAAGAAGCTGCTCGAGGGCCCGACCGCGCTGGCGTTCGTGGTCGGCGACGCCGCGGTCGCGGCGAAGGCGCTGAACGACCAGGCCCGGAGGCTCGGAACGCTGGAGTTCAAGGGCGGGCTGATGGACGGCGCTCCGCTGAGCGGCGATGAGATCCGCTCGATCGCGCGGCTGCCGGCGCGTGATGTGCTCCACGGCCAGCTCGTGGGCATGATCGCCTCGCCGCTGAGCGGGCTCGTCCGCACCCTGAACGCGCTGATCGCGGGTGTCGCGGTGCAGCTCGGTCAGATCGCGGAGCAGGGGCTCGTGAGGGCGGACTCGGCATCCGCGCCCGAAGGCACCGCATCGGAACCGGGAGCTGAGGCGAACGATGGAGCCGCGCGAGTGCCTTCGGGCACAGATGCCGGCCCGCCTGAGCCCGAAGCCGAAGCGCAGGCCAAGGCAACCGATCAACCTGAAACTGAAGCCTCCGAAGGTGAGGCGGAGAAACCCAAGGAGGAAGCATGACTACCACCCAGGAGTGGATCGACGAGCTCAAGGGCATCTCGGTGCTCGAGTTGTCCGAGCGGATCAAGGCGCTCGAGGAGACGTTCGGCGTCTCGGCGACCGCGGTTGCCGCTGCTGCGCCGGCGGCGGCCGCAGCCGCCGACGGCGCGGGAGAGGAAGAGGAGTCGAGCACGGTCGACGTGATCCTGACCGGCGCAGGCGACAAGAAGATCCAGGTGATCAAGGTCGTCCGCGCGGCCACCGGCCTCGGCCTCAAGGAGGCCAAGGCGCTGGTCGACGAGGCGCCCAAGCCCGTCAAGGAGGGCATCGAGCGCGACGAAGCCGACAAGCTCGTCGCCGACCTGAAGGAAGCCGGAGGCGAGGTCGAGGTCAAGTAGCGCTGGTGGAGGGTGCCCCCTCAGGGGGCGCCCCTTTACGTTTCCCATCGTCCAGGCAGCCGAACTGAAGTACCGAGTGCGCCCGGCGCGAGCGCCCTATTGCGTGGCCGCTCTGGGTGCCCTTTGGTTCTGCACCCGCGGCGCACGCGCTTCGCACACGGGCCGGCAACCCGGAGAAGGTGGACGGCTTGAAGGCTTCCAAGCCGCCGCGGCCGAATACGCTCGCGGCGGTTACCTGACCCCGGGAGCCGCTGCTCTTGCAATCTGGCGCGGGATGCATTAGGTTGCGCGCGCGAAAGTTGGAATACAGGGACGATTCGCAAGTTTTGCGTGTCGCCGTCGACGAGCGGAAAGTCGCGCTGGTGCCACGGCGCACGTGGCTGCGGGGTCGCCATGCAGGCCGCTGTTAGGGGGTTGCTGTGAAACTTACGATCTGTGTCTCACGCAGGGCCACGGTTTTGGTCTGCCTGTTGGTTGGCGCGCTGGCGGCGTCCGCATTTCTGAAGCCAGGGCTGGCGCATGCGACACCGACGCCGATGACGGCGTTGATAAACGGCGATTCGGTGACGAACGTCGACGGCATCACCGACTCGAGCGGCAACCCGATCAGCCTCGAGCAGTTCGCCGCTCAGCACCTGGGATACACGGTGACCGTGGTCACCGGAGCGCAATGGGACGCGATGGCCGCGACCGACTTTGGGAAGTACCAGCTGCTGATCAACGGTGATCCGGACTGCAGCACCGTGCCCGACTCGACGACCAACAACGCGAGCACCTGGGCGCCGGTCGTGATGGGGACAGCCGGCGGCAACACGCAGCCCGGCAACCGCGCGGTGGTCAGCACCGACCCGGAATTTCACTACCTAGAAGGGGGTGGCGGCGCCCAGCCGACGAACCCGGCCGACCCCACGACGGCAGGCGCCGAGCACCTCGTGGAGGCGGGGATGCATTTTGCTGGTGACGGGCCGGCCGGTACGACCGGGTTCTACTTCGACACGACCTGCGAGCTAAACGCCGGGACCATCCCGACGCTCGACATGCTGACCACAACCGGTCCGGGGAACTGGGTCGTGAACGACTCTCCGCCATGCGGCGGCAGCGTTCAGCAGATCGCATCGACGTCGGAGTTCAGCATCGTCTCGGACAGCGACATCCAGGGCTGGGAGTGCTCGGACCACGAGACGTGGCCCACGTTCCCCGCCGACTGGAACGCGCAGGCGGTGGCGACCGACACGCCCACCCAACCGACCTGCGGCACCGACCCGAGCACGGGGACGACGGCCTGCGGTGAGGCCTACGTGCTCCTCGCCGGGACGGGAACTTCGGCGACCTCGCCGGACCTGTCGCTCTCGCCAACAACCGCACAGAACCCGGCCGGCACCGACCACACGGTCACGGCGACGGTGGTACACACCGGCAGTCCGGTGCCCGGGACCACGGTCACGTTCGCGATCTCGAGCGGCCCCAACGCGGGGGCAAAGGGCACCTGCACCATGTCCGATGGTTCGTCCGACCCGGGGTGCGTGACCGGCTCCGACGGAAAGGTGCTGTTCACCTACCACGACGCGGGCGGTGTCGGGACCGACACAATCAACGCCAGCGTCACGCTGAGCGGCACCACCGAGCACGCGACCGCGACCAAGACCTGGGTCGCGGAGCAGCCGATCACCGCGAGCGGGACGCCGGTGAGCGCCACGGAAGGTCAGGCGTTCAGCGGCAACGTCGCGACGTTCACGGACCCCGATACCAGCGCCACCGCGAGCGAGTACTCGGCCACGATCGACTGGGGCGACGGGACCACCTCAACCGGCACGATCTCAGGTAGCGGCGGCAGCTTCACCGTAGCCGGAAGCCACACGTACGCCGAGGAGGGGTCTTACACGATCAAGACCACGATCACCGACGTGGACTTCGCCTCGAACACCGCGACGGCATCGAGCACCGCCACGGTCGCTGACGCTGCGCTTCACGCGACCGGGACGACGATCACCCGGGTGCAGGGCGCGGTGGAGGGTCATTCGATGACCCCGGTGGTGGCGACGTTCACCGACGCCGACCCGGCTGGCACGGTGTCGGACTACACGGCCACGATCAACTGGGGCGACGGCAGCACGACCGCGGGCAAGATCGCTGCCAGCGGCAAGGCGTTCAGCGTGTCGGGGCCCCATGACTACGCCGAGGAGGGCACCTACAAGGTTACGGTCACGATCAAGGACGTCGGTGGTGCGACCACGAGCGCGACCAGCACCGTGAATGTGGCCGACGCGCCGCTTCACGGATCCTCCACGAGTCGGGTCCTACGCGGCAGCTTCTCCGGGACGATCGCGAGGTTCACCGACTCCGACCCGGGTGGCAAGCTCTCCGACTACACGGCCAGGATCACCTGGGGCGACGGCAAGAAAACCGCCGGCGCGATCAGCCGTGGAGCGACGTTCAAGGTCGGCGGAAGCCACCGGTTCCCGAAGCCCGGCGTTTATCACATCACGGTGAGGATCAAGGACGAGGGCGGAAGCACGGTCACCGTGCATTCGCGGGTGCTAATCGTAAGCCCCGGTACTGCGACGATCAGCACGCCGACCGCGTGCGTGGCGAACTCATTCGCCGCGGAGCTGCGCGGCAAGCAGATCGGCCGCGTCACCTACACGTTCGATGGCAGCGGCATACGAGTGACGACGGTTCACGGCGGGACACTGTACCGCGCGGTGATCACGGTGCCGCCGGGCCGCCATCACCTGACCGTCAAGGTGACATTCAGAAAGGCAAGCCGCACGAAGAGCCGGACGTTAAACAGGACCGTGACGGGATGTACGCCCGTCCCGAAGTTCACCGGCTAGTCGAGGCCGGGAGGCGGCGCATCGCGCCGCCTCCCGGCCTACCCTAATGCGGCGATGAACGCACGGACACCGCGCAAACGACTGATCCGGGTGCTGCTGACGGTCGCCGCGTTAGCCAGTCCGCTGGGCGGCCGTCGCGCTCGAGGCCGGGGCGCTCATCCTGCAGGTCTTGCATTTAGCGCCGACTTGGATTAGCGTCCCGGCGTAGAACCGTCGGACGGACCCTTCGGTACCAACCAGGGAAGGAACAGAGGGGGTTTCTAATGGCGCTAAAACGTCGCTTTTGGCGGGGCGCGATTTTCGCGCTGATATGCACGATCGGAGCAGCGGTGCTGACGCCGGGGGCTTATGCCGACGGTGTTCCGCTGACCAAGGGCGACGTGCTGGCGGCAACCGGCAGCGGCGTCGTCAAGCACTTCGACGCGAACGGCAACCTGCTGGACACACTCGACACGACGACGGGCTCAACGTTCACGACCGGGATGTGCTTCGCCAACGGCGGAAACCTATACGTGACGACGTTCAGCGGCAACACGACCAGTGTGTTCGACAAGAACGGCAACCTAGTCGCCGCCAATTTCGGGTCCGGTTACAACAGCGATGACGAAAGCTGCTCGACGGACCAGGCCGGCAACATCTACGTCGGGCAGGCTGACGGATCCGCCCAGATCCTGAAGTTCGACCCGAGCGGGAACCTGCTCGCGAGCTACTCGCCCGCTACCGAAGACCGGGGCACTGACTGGATCGATCTTGCAAGCGACCAATGCACGATGCAGTACACCAGCGAGGGCAGCTCGATCAAGCAGTTCGACGTCTGCACCAACACGCAGCTGCCGGACTTCGCCACCGGACTACCCGGCGGCGCCTGCTATGCGCATCGGCTCCTTACGGACGGCACGGTGCTGGTCGCGTGCACAAGCGAGGTCGTACACCTCGACAAGAGCGGCAACGTGATCCAGACCTACCCCGAGCCAACGGACGGTTCGGGCACGTTGTTCGCCCTCAACATCGACCCGGACGGGACATCATTCTGGACGGGCGGCCTGGAAACCGGCGACGTTTGGAAGATCGACATCGCCTCGGGGGCAGAGCTCCTGCATTTCAACTCGTTCAGCGCGGGCAGCACGACAAACACGGCGCTCGGCGGCCTGTCCGTCGTCGGCGAGATCACGGCCGGCAGCGACCCCGCGATCACCGCGAGCGGGAGCCCCGTCAGCGCCACCGAGGGCCAGCCGTTCAGCGGTACGGTGGCGACGGTCACGGATCCCGACACGAGCGCAACCGCGAGCGAGTACTCGGCCACGATTAACTGGGGCGATGGGAGCTCGTCGGCCGGCACGATCTCAGGTACCGCCGGCAACTTCACCGTTTCCGGTGACCACACGTACGCCGAGGAGGGGTCGTACACCGTCACGACCACGATCACCGACGTCGACAACACGTCGAACACGGCGACGGCGACGAGCACCGCGACGGTGGCAGACGCGGCGCTGACCGCCGCCGGCGCGGCGGTCACGGGCGTGGAGGGCGCGTCGGCATCGAACACGGTGGCCACGTTCACGGACGCCAACGCCGGAGCACCGGTGTCCGATTTCACCGTCACGATCGACTGGGGGGACGGCACCACGTCGGCCGGCACGGTCTCAGGCAGCGGCGGCAAGTTCACCGTCTCCGGGACCCACGCCTACGCCGAGGAGGGCACCTATACGGTCAAGGTGTCGATCAAGGACGACGGCGGGTCGACCGCGGCCGCGACGGACACCGCGAAGGTGTCCGACGCGCCGTTGACCGCCACAGCGTCGGCGATCCATCCCGTCGAGGGCGCATCGGGTTCGTTCACTGCGGCGACGTTCACCGACGCCGATCCGGGGGGCAAGGTGTCCGACTACACGGCCACGATCAACTGGGGCGACGGCGCGACGACCGCGGGCACGATTGCTGCCAGCGGTAAGGCGTTCAGCGTGTCCGGGCCCCATACCTACGCCGAGGAGGGCACCTACAAGGTCACGGTCACGATCAAGGACGCTGGTGGTGCGACCACGAGCACGACCAGCACCGTGAAGGTGGCCGACGCGCGGCTTCACGGATCCTCGACGCGTCGGGTCCTACGCGGCTCGTTCTCCGGGACGATCGCCAGGTTCACCGACTCCGACCCGCGTGGCAAGCTCTCCGACTACACGGCCACGATCAACTGGGGCGACGGCAAGAAAACCGCGGGCGCGATCAGCCGTGGCGCGACGTTCAAGGTCGGCGGAAGCCATCGGTTCCCCAAGCCCGGCGTCTACGACATCACGGTGAGGATCAAGGACGTCGGCGGAAGCAGGGCGATCGTGCACTCGCGGGTGGTGATCGTCTCCCCGGGTAGCGCCGCACTCAGCACGCCGACCGCCTGCGTGGCGAGCTCATTCGCGGCGGAGCTGCGCGGGAAGCAGATCGCCGGGGTCACCTACGCGTTCGACGGCAGAGGCGTGCGAGTGACGACGGTCCACGGCGGGACGCTGTACCGCGCGGTGATCACGGTGCCGCCCGGGCTCCATCGCCTGAGCGTCAAGGTGACATTCAGAACGGCAAGTCATACGAAGAGCAGGACGATCAACCGGACCATAACGGGATGTCCGCCCGTCCCGAACTTCACCGGCTAGGCTCGAGCGAGAACGGGAGGTGGCGCGTCGCGCCGCCTCCCGCTCTACGCTAGTGCAGCGATGACCCAGCGCACTCGCCACGGACGGTTGATCCTCGCGCTGCTCACGCTCGCGGGCTGTGTGGCAGGGGCGGCGCAAGCCGACGCGCTCGCAGCGCACACCCACACGGGGACCACACGAGGCGCAGCCGACTCGCGCTATGTGCGCTGGAACGGCATGATCGTGGAGAGCCTCGGCTATTCGCGGGGCGACGCGACCGCCGTGGCAGGCGACCTGAGCGCGGGGCAAGCACCCCAGACGATCGCGCTCTCCAACGAGCGCACTTCCACGACCTCGGCCATGCCGGCTTACCCCGCGGCGATCTACTCGGGCCCCAACCGCTTCGCACGACACGTCGATCGGTTGCACATGTACACCGAAGACCGGTTCCCCGAGGTCTATCTGCTCCTGCGTGAACACATCAACTCAAGCGGACATCGCTGGATCGAGCTGCGGATTCCGGGGCGCCCCAACGGGCAAACCGGCTGGGTGCGGCGCGGCGCGCTCGGGGCGTTTCACACCACGCACTGGCTGCTCGTGGTCGACCGGGGGGCCAACCGGCTGACGGCCTACTTCGACGGCCGGCGGCGATTCACAGCGCCTGTGGGCGTCGGCAAGCCGACCACCCCCACTCCGTCAGGTCACTTCTGGATCCGCGAGAGCTTTCGCATCCTCGACCGCTCGTCCGGCTATTGGCCGTACGCGATGGGAACTTCCGACTACTCCACCCTCAGCGACTGGCCCGGAGGCGGCGTCGTGGGCATCCACGGCGACCTGCACGCGCCGTGGCTGATACCCGGCGATCCATCGCATGGGTGCATCAGGTTGCACGACCCGGACGACGCCTGGGTCGCGACCCACGTGCCAGTCGGAACCCCCGTTCACGTCGTTTAGAACCCGGACTGCGCACCGCCGGCGACGCGCACGTCGCGGCGCGGGTCGCGAGGGTGCGTGAGGGCCGCTCGCTCGGCGTCCGAATCCTGGGACAGTTCGGGCAGAACGCCGCGTACGGACGGCCGCGGGCGAACTTGCCCAGCGCCGGAATACCCCCTACACTGCCCGGGTCAGCCAATAGCCGTAGCCGTCCACGTGAGACGAGATCGCGCCACATACGCGGTCTTTGCGGACGGGGTCCGTGAGAGCTGAGCAGTCCTGCACAGGGGCACCAATGCCCTGTGCTATCTTTGGTGGTCGCGCTCAAGCGAGCCGCTCGGTCCGGATGACGGAGCGGGCGGGACTCGCGGACAGGCGCAATCTCTGCCTCCCTCTCGACCGCCCGAGGAGTCGCCGTCTTGGCAACTAGTCACGCCCCCCGGACGCGCCGTAGCTTCGCGCGTCTGAACAAGGTTCTCGATGTCCCCAACCTGATCGACATCCAGCGTAGGTCCTTCGAGTGGCTCACCGATCCCCAGCACGGTGGCCTGCGCGAGACGATTGACGACGTCTCGCCGATCGAGGACTACACCGGCAACCTCGCCGTCCAGTTCGGCGAGCTGCAGTTCGACGAGCCGGTCGCAAGCTTGGAGCAGTGCCGCGAGAAGGACCTCACGTACGCGCGCCCGCTCACCATCACCGTCTCGTTCATCAACCGGGAGACCGGTGAGATCCGCGAGCAGTCCGTGTTCATGGGCGACTTCCCATGGATGACCGAGCGCGGCACGTTCATCATCAACGGCACCGAGCGCGTAGTGGTCACGCAGCTTGTCCGCTCCCCGGGCGCCTATGTGATGGAGCCCAAGGATCGCGAGAAGCAGGTGTTCGTCGCGAACCTGATGCCGGCTCGCGGCTCGTGGCTCGAGCTCGAGATCGACAAGAAGGGGCGCGTCTACGTCCGGATCGACCGCAAGCGCAAGCTCCCGGTCACCGTCTTGCTGCGGGCGATGGGCTACGTCTCCGAAGAGGAGATCCTGAAGCTGTTCGACAACTCGCTGTACATCCGCAACACGCTCGAGGCCGACGCCGAGATTTTGCGGACTGAGGAGGGCGCGCTGGTCGAGCTGTTCAAGAAGCAGCGCCCGGGCGAGCCGCCGTCGGTTGACGCGGCCAAGAGCCTGCTCAATCAGCTGTTCTTCGACCCCAAGCGCTACGACCTCACGCGGGTCGGCCGCTACAAGCTGAACTCGCGCCTCGGTCTCAGCGTCGACCTCGAGACCCGCACCCTGACCCACGACGACATCATCGCGCTGGTCAAGGAGCTAGTGACGCTGCCGCGACTGCTCGGCATGCCCGAGAACCCCGAGGAGGAGATCAAGGACTACGCGGCCGAGGCGATCACCTTCCCGCGCGAGCCGATCGAGGAGCACCTCGACGAATACGAGCACTTCGGCAACCGGCGGCTTCGGACCGTCGGCGAGCTGATTCAGGAGGCGTTCCGGATCGGCCTGTACCGGATGGAGCGCGTCGTGCGCGAGCGTCTGACGACCGAGGACGCCGACACGATCACTCCGCAGACGATCGTCAACATCCGCCCGGTCGTAGCGGCGCTGAAGGAGTTCTTCGGCTCGAGCCAGCTGTCGCAGTTCATGGACCAGACCAACTCCCTGGCGGGTCTGACGCACCGCCGGCGGCTGAGCGCGCTCGGTGCGGGCGGTCTGACGCGTGAGCGCGCACCGATCGAAGTCCGCGACGTGCACCCGACCCACTACGGGCGGATGTGCCCGATCGAGACCCCCGAGGGCCCGAACATCGGCCTGATCGGATCGCTCTCGAGCTATGCGGAGATCTCTGAGCACGGGTTCGTGACGACGCCCTACCGGGTCGTCAAGAACGGCAAGGTCACCGACGACATCCTCCACCTCGACGCCACCCAGGAGGAGGAGCGGCTGATCGCCCAGGCGAACGCGCCGATGGACTCGGGCGGCAAGCTGAGCGGCGACCAGGTCGTGTGTCGCACGCAGGCCGGCCACTATGTGACCGTGCCGCCGGCGGAGGTCGACCTGATCGACGTCTCGCCCGAGCAGATCTGGTCGGTCGCGACCGCGATGATCCCGTTCCTCGAGCACGACGACGCCAACCGGGCGCTGATGGGCTCGAACATGCAGCGCCAGGCTGTGCCGCTGCTCGTCACCGACGCGCCGCTGGTCGGCACCGGGATGGAGCGCCGGGCGGCGATCGACACCGGCGACGTGGTGATCGCAACGGAGTCCGGCACGGTGGCCTACGTGGACGCCGAGCAGATCGTGGTCGACCGCAAGTCGGGCGGCCAGGACGAGTACCCGCTGCAGAAGTTCATGCGCTCTAACCAGGGCACGCTGATCCACCAGAAGCCGAGCGTGACGGTCGGCGAGGCGGTCAAGCAGGGCGAAGTGCTCGCCGACGGATCGGCCACCGACCACGGCGAGATGGCGCTCGGCAAGAACCTGCTGGTCGCCTTCATGTCCTGGGAGGGCTACAACTTCGAGGACGCGATCATCCTCTCCAAGCGCCTCGTCTCGGACGACGAGCTCACCTCGATCCACATCGAGGAGTATGAGATCGCCGCCCGCACGACGAAGCTCGGCGACGAGGAGATAACGCGAGACATCCCGAACCGCTCAGAGGAGTCGCTGCGCAACCTCGACGACCGCGGGATCGTCCGGATCGGCGCGGAGGTGCAGTCCGGCGACCTGCTCGTCGGCAAGGTCACGCCGAAGGGCGAGACCGAGCTGACCGCCGAGGAGAAGCTGATCCGCGCGATCTTCAAGGAGAAGGCGCGCGAGGTCCGCGACACCTCGCTGAAGGTGCCGCACGGCGAGGGCGGCGTCGTGATCGACGTCAAGACCTTCAGCCGCGACGAGGGCGACGACCTGCCGCCCGGCGTGAACGAGTTGGTTCGCGTCTTTGTCGCCAAGAAGCGCAAGATCGCCGAGGGCGACAAGCTCGCCGGCCGTCACGGCAACAAGGGCGTGATCTCGAAGATCGTCGACGAGGAGGACATGCCGTTCCTCGAGGACGGCACGCCGGTCGACGTGATCCTCAACCCGCTCGGCGTTCCGAGCCGGATGAACCTCGGGCAGATCCTCGAGACGCATCTCGGCTGGGTCGCGGCCAACGGCTGGTACGACGACGGCTCCGACGCCTACAAGGCCGCCCAGGCTGACGGCAACGGACGCAACGGCAAGGTCTACGTCGCGACGCCGGTGTTCGACGGCGCGACGGTCGCCGACGTCGACAAGGCGCTCGTGCGGTGGCAGGACGAGCACAAGGGCTCGATCAAGATGGACGTCTCGAAGCGCCGCCGCGAAGGCGAGCAGGCGTCCGGCAAGACGAGGCTGTTCAACGGCCGCACCGGCGAGCCGTTCGCCGAGCAGGTGACGGTCGGCCACATGTACATCCTCAAGCTGCTCCACCTCGTGGACGACAAGATCCACGCCCGGTCCACCGGCCCCTACAGCCTCGTCACCCAGCAGCCGCTGGGCGGCAAGGCGCAGTTCGGCGGCCAGCGGTTCGGCGAGATGGAGGTGTGGGCCCTCGAGGCGTACGGCGCCGCTTACACCCTGCAGGAGATGCTCACGATCAAGTCCGACGACACGGTCGGGCGGGTCAAGGCCTACGAGGCGATCGTCAAGGGCGAGAACATCGCCGAGCCGTCGATCCCCGAGTCGTTCAAGGTCCTGCTGAAGGAGATGCAGTCGCTGGCGCTCGACGTCAACGTTGTCTCCGAGGAGGGCGAACGCGCGGAGATGCGCGAGGAGGACGACGACTTGCTTCGAGCGGCCGAGGAGCTTGGAATCGATCTCTCTGGGGTCCGGGCGACCGATGGCGCCGCCGCGGACGAGTCGGCCGAGCACGAAGGAGAGACGGTCGAGGCCTCCGCGGAGGAGGTTGAGGTCGAGGACCCGGATCTCGAGCCCGGCGAGGAGCTGAAGGCCGAGGACCTCTCGGCGACCGGCGACGCGATGGTCGATGGTGACGTCCCAGCCGGTGAGGCCGAAGGCGTACTGGAAGAAGACGAGGCGTAAGGAACTACATGATCGACATCAACAACTTCGACGCAATTGAAATCGGCCTGGCCTCGTCCAAGCAGATCCGTTCCTGGAGCTCGGGCGAGGTAACCAAGCCGGAGACGATCAACTACCGGACGCTGAAGCCCGAGAAGGACGGGCTGTTCTGCGAGCGCATCTTCGGTCCGACGAAGGACTGGGAGTGCTACTGCGGCAAGTACAAGCGCGTCCGCTACAAGGGCATCGTGTGCGAGCGCTGCGGCGTCGAGGTGACCCGCTCGAAGGTTCGCCGCGAGCGCATGGGTCACATCGACCTGGCAGCACCGGTCTCGCACATCTGGTTCTTCAAGGGCGTGCCGAGCCGGATCGGATACCTGCTCGACATGGCCCCGAAGGAGCTCGAGAAGGTCCTCTACTTCGCGGCTTCGGTCGTGACCTGGGTAGACGACGAGGCTCGCGCCAAGGACATCGACTCGCTCGAGGGCGAGGTCAACAAGGTGCTGGACTCCTACGCGGCCGAGAAGGAGGAGCGGATCCTCGAGCTGAAGGAGTCGCTGGCCCGCCGCGAGCAGTACCTCGAGACCGGCAAGAGCTCGCGCGACTTCTCCGACGAGGACCACCTGTGGGCGGAGTCGCTCGACGTGAACATCGCGAAGGTGTCCGACGACGAGCGCGAGAAGCTGCTCAAGGACCTGCGCAAGAGCTTCCAGGCCGACATCGACGACACCGAGGCCTACATCGAGGACGCCGCCGAGCGGCTGCGTCAGGTGTGGGAGCTGTTCAAGACGATGGGGCCGAAGGACATCGTCAACGACGAGGCGATGTTCCGCGAGCTCAAGGACCGGTTCGGCTCGCCGTACGGCTTCGGCGAGTACTTCCGCGGCGGCATGGGCGCCGAGTCCGTCCGCGACCTGCTCCAGCAGGTCGATCTCGACGCCGAGGCCGATGACCTGCAGGAGCAGGTCAAAACCGCCAAGGGCCAGAAGCAGGCCCGCGCGGTCAAGCGGCTGAAGGTCGTCTCCGCGTTCCTCAACTCGGGCAACAAGCCGGAGATGATGATCCTCGAGGCGGTGCCGGTGATCCCGCCGGAGCTGCGGCCGATGGTCCAGCTCGACGGCGGCCGGTTCGCGACCTCGGACCTGAACGACCTCTACCGCCGCGTGATCAACCGGAACAACCGGCTCAAGCGGCTGCTCGACCTGGGGGCGCCGGAGATCATCGTCAACAACGAGAAGCGGATGCTGCAGGAAGCGGTCGACGCGCTGTTCGACAACGGCCGTCGTGGCCGGCCCGTGACCGGGCCGGGCAACCGCCCGCTGAAGTCGCTGAGCGACATGCTCAAGGGCAAGCAGGGACGGTTCCGGCAGAACCTGCTCGGTAAGCGCGTGGACTACTCGGGCCGGTCGGTGATCGTCTCGGGCCCGTCGTTGCGGCTGCATCAGTGCGGGCTGCCGAAGCTGATGGCGCTCGAGCTGTTCAAGCCGTTCATCATGGCCCGGCTGGTCGAGCGCAAGTCGGCGCAGAACATCAAGGCGGCCAAGAAGATGGTCGACTCGATGATCCCGGAGGTATGGGACGTGCTCGAGGAAGTGATCCACGAGCACCCGGTGCTGCTCAACCGCGCGCCGACGCTCCACCGCCTCGGGATCCAGGCGTTCGAGCCGGTGCTGGTCGAGGGCAAGGCGATCCAGGTCCACCCGCTCGTGTGCCACGCGTTCAACGCGGACTTCGACGGCGACCAGATGGCGGTCCACCTGCCGCTGTCGGCCGAGGCCCAGGCCGAGGCGCGGATCCTGATGCTGTCGGCGAACAACATCCTGTCGCCGGCGCACGGTGCGCCGCTGGCCACGCCCACCCAGGACATGGTGCTGGGCGCGTACTACCTGACCTACGGTCCGGACGCGGCCGACCTGGAGAAGATCGACCCGTCCACGCATGACCCGCGCCCGCACGTGTACCGCACCGCCCAGGAGGCGGAGTGGTCTTACGAGCACGGCGTGGTGAAGCTGCACGACCTGGCCGAGTACCGGCCGATGGGCATGGAGGGCGGCCACGTCCTCACGACGGTCGGGCGGATCATCTACAACGACAAGATCGAGCGGGCGCTCGCGGAGGCGCTCTCGGGCGACTGGGATCCCGACTCCTACGAGTTCATCAACCGTTCGATGAAGAAGAAGGACACGACCAAGCTGGTCGACGATCTCGTCCAGGCCCACGGGGCCTCGACGATCTCGCTGGTGCTGGACGCGTTCAAGGACATCGGCTTCCACTACGCCACCCAGGCGGGTGTGACGATCTCCAAGAACGACGTGCAGACGCCGCCGAACAAGGCCGAGATCCTGGCGCGCTACGAAGAGCGCCTGCAGACGATCGAGGCCCAGTACGAGCTCGGCGAGATCACCCAGGAGGAGCGCCACGAGGCGGTCACCAGGCTGTGGGATCAGGCCACCAACGAGGTCGGGCAGGCGCTCTACGATCACCTCGATGAGCTGAACCCGATCTTCATGATGGCCAACTCCGGAGCCCGCGGATCGTTCTCGCAGATCCGCCAGCTGGCGGGGATGCGTGGACTGATGGCCAACCCGAAGGGGGAGATCATCGAGCGCCCGATCCGCGCCAACTTCATGGAGGGGCTGTCGGTGCTCGAGTACTTCATCTCGACCCACGGCGCCCGCAAGGGCCTCGCGGACACGGCGTTGCGCACGGCGGACTCGGGTTACCTGACCCGCCGGCTGGTCGACGTCGCGCAGGATGTGATCGTCCGCCAGGAGGACTGCGGGACCAAGGAGTTCATCGACATGCCCGTCTCGACGCTCGAGGCAGGTGCGGACACGCGGGCGCTGCGGCCGACGGGTGAGCCGAACGACAACCTGATCGGGCGGATCGCGGCCGAGGACATCAAGACCAAGCGCGGACGCGTGATCGTCGAGAAGGGTCACGAGATCGATCGTGCCGAGATGGCGGATCTGGTCGAGGCGTGGCACGAGGACACCGAGAAGGGCAACGTGATCACGGTGCCCGTCCGCTCGGTGCTCAAGTGCGAGGCGAAGACCGGGATCTGCCAGGCCTGCTACGGGCGCTCACTGGCGTCGGGCAAGGTCGCCGCGATCGGTGACGCGGTCGGGATCATCGCCGCGCAGTCGATCGGCGAGCCCGGCACGCAGCTGACGATGCGGACGTTCCACACCGGCGGTGTCGCCGGCGCGGACATCACGCACGGCCTGCCGCGCGTCGTCGAGCTGTTCGAGGCGCGCAAGCCGAAGGGTCTGGCGAAGATCGCCGAAGTCGGCGGCAAGGTCTCGATCGAGGAGTCCGACAAGTCGATCACGGTCGTGATCACCGACCAGGGCGGCGAGGAGCATCGCAACACGTTCCCGCGCCGCACGCGGTTGTTCGTCGGGGAGGGCCAGAAGATCGAGCCGGGTACGCAGCTCAACGAGGGCTCGCTCTACCCGCACGAGCTGCTGGCGATCCGCGGCCGCACCGAGACCGGTGTGTACCTCGTCCGCGAGGTGCAGGAGGTCTACAAGTCCCAGGGCGTCGACATCAACGACAAGCACATCGAGCTGATCGTGCGGCAGATGATGAAGAAGGTCCGGGTCGACCAGAAGGGCGACACCGACCTGCTGCCCGGTCAGTTCGTCGACCGCTACGAGTACGCCAAGATCAACCAGGCCGTGATCGACAAGGGCGGCGAGGCCGCTCAGGCCGAGGAGATCATCCTCGGGATCACGAAGGCCTCGCTGAACACGGACTCGTTCCTGTCGGCGGCCTCCTTCCAGGAGACCACCAAGGTGCTGACCGACGCCGCGCTCGAGGGCAAGACCGACCGCCTGAACGGGCTCAAGGAGAACGTGATCATCGGCAAGCTGATCCCGGCCGCCACGGGGCTCAAGCGCTACCGGCGGATCGAGATCGAGCCGACCGAGCCGCTCCCGCGCGGGATCGACGAGGCCGGCCTGCTCGACCACGACGAGCTCGCGGCCGAGCTCGGCTTGAACGACTCCGAGTCGCTCGGCGGTTTCGCGGCCGGCGGGATCGAGGCCGATCTGTCGGATCTCGAGAACCTCGGCAACGGCGACTCCGGGCTCGGGTTCGCCGAAGAGCTCGCGGAGCTCGACGTCCCCGAGGAGAGCGACGG
>DASXDA010000029.1:0-34508 GCA_036490875.1 Solirubrobacteraceae bacterium | reverse complement strand
TCGGGTCGATCCTGCTCGAGGGCGGTCCCCACCTCGCCGGCGCGTTCTTCGACGTCGGCGAGATCGACGAGATCCGGCTGTTCCTGGCGCCGATGGTGCTCGGCGGGCGCACCGCGCGCGACCCGCTTGAGGGCGAGGGCGTCGAGACGATCGCGCTGGCCTCCAGAGCGTTGACGCTCGAGTGTGTGCGGGTCCACGACGACCTCCTGGTGACCTCTCGGATGCGCGAGTGGTGAGCGGTGTTCACAGGCCTGATCGCTGAGCTCGGGCGCGTCTCGAGCGTCGAGCGGTCGACCGACGGGGCCCGGCTCCGGATCGAGGCGAGCTCCGCCGCAGAGCTGCGCGAAGGTGATTCGGTGGCGGTCAACGGGGTCTGCCTGACCGCCACCGAGGTCGACGGCGGCTCGTTCTCCGCCGAGGCGATGAACGAGACGCTCGGGCGGACCTCGCTCGGCGCCCTCGACGGCGGCGCGGCGGTCAACCTCGAGCTGCCGCTCCGCGCCGGCGACCGTCTCGGCGGGCACGTCGTCCAGGGACACGTCGACGGACTCGGGACGATCGCCGGGCGCGACGAGGATGGGTTCGCGGTTCGCCTTCGGGTGCAGGCGCCCGAGGATGTGCTCCGGTATGTCGTGCAGAAAGGCTCGATCGCGGTCGACGGGGTCTCGCTGACGGTCGCCGAGCTCGACGACCGATCGTTTACCGTTTCGCTGATCCCCGAGACGCTCGAGCGAACCAACCTCGGCTCGGCCGCCGTCGGGACCCCGGTCAACCTCGAGGTGGACGTGCTGGCGAAGTACGTTGAGAAGGCGGTGAACGCGCGATGAGCAGCAGCCGGAGCACGCCGGCGCGAGACGATCAGGCGAGGCCGGATGCCGAGCGGCCCGCGAGCCGGCACGAGGCGAAGTTCGCGACGATCGAGGAGGCGATCGAGGAGATCCGGGAGGGGAAGATGGTCGTCGTCGTCGACGACCCGAACCGCGAGAACGAGGGCGACCTTACGATCGCCGCGCAGTTCGTCACCCCCGAGGCGATCAACTTCATGGCGAAGGAGGGTCGCGGGCTGATCTGCCTGGCCCTGACCCACGAGCGCTGCGACGAGCTCGGGCTCGACCTGATGGCCGCCAAGAACGAGTCGGCGTTCAACACGGCATTCACGGTCTCGATCGAGGCGCACTCCCGCCATGGCGTCACGACCGGGATCTCCGCCGCCGATCGGGCGCGCACGATCCAGGTCGCGATCGACCCCGGCTCGAGCCCGCGCGACCTCGTCCAGCCGGGCCACGTGTTCCCGCTGAAGGCCAAGGCCGGCGGCGTGCTCGAGCGCGTCGGCCAGACCGAGGCGGGCGTCGACCTCGCCCGCCTCGCCGGGCTGATCCCGGCCAGCGTGATCTGCGAGATCATGAACGACGACGGAACGATGGCCCGGGTACCGGACCTCGAGCCATACTGCCGGCGTCATGGGCTGAAGATGGTGACGGTTGCTGACCTCGTCGCCTACCGGCGCAAGCACGACAAGCTCATCGAGCGAGTGGTTTCGACGCAGCTGCCGACGGCTTTTGGGTCTTTCGTCGCGGTCGGCTACCGCTCGCTGGTCGACAACAAGCACCACGTCGCGCTTGTCAAGGGCGATGTCGCCGGCGCCGAGGACGTACTGGTCCGCGTCCACTCGGAGTGCCTTACCGGTGACGTGTTCCACTCGCTGCGGTGCGACTGCGGCCAGCAGCTCGAGTCGGCCCTGTCGATGATCGAGAGCGAGGGAAGCGGCGTGCTGCTCTACCTCTCGCAGGAGGGCCGAGGCATCGGCCTGCTCAACAAGCTGCGCGCGTACAAGCTCCAGGAGGAGGGACTCGACACCGTCGACGCGAACCTCCGGCTGGGTCTGCCCGCCGATCTACGCGACTACGGCATCGGCGCGCAGATCCTCGTCGACCTGGGCCTCACCTCGATCCGGATCCTCACCAACAACCCGAAGAAGATCTCCGGCCTCGCCGGCTACGGGCTCTCGGTCACCGACCAGATCCCGATCCAGCACGTGCCCAACCCGCACAACGAGGCGTACCTGCGGGCCAAGCGCGACCGGCTGGGCCACACGCTCCACCATCAGGGTCTCGCGCTCGACGAGGAGATGCTCCGCGAGGAGGAGCAGCAGGACCGGCGCCGCCAGCAATGAGGATCGCCCTGTGTGTCGCGCGCTTCTACCCGGAGCTCGCGGACAAGCTCGAACACGGCGCGCGCGACGCGCTCACGGAGGCCGGAGTGCAGGGCGCGGACGCCTTCGAGGTCCCCGGCGCGTACGAGCTGCCGCTGACGGCGAAGTACGCCGCCGAGTCCGGCCGCTACGCCGGCGTCATCTGCCTCGGGGCAGTGATCCGTGGTGAGACCGATCACTACGACTGGGTCTGCGGCGAGGCCGCCCGCGGGATCCAGGACGTGCAGCTGACGACCGGCATCCCCTGCGGCTTCGGGGTACTGACCGTCGACACGCTCGAGCAGGCGCTCGACCGGGTGAAGGGCGGATCCAAGCGCGACACGGGCCGGAGCGCGGCCGAGGCGGTGCTCGCCTCGCTGGCCGTGAAGGACCAGCTCTCCTAGCGGGCTCGCACGAGCCCGCTAGCCGCCCTCGTTGAAGGCGGCGCCGCCCGACGGCGGCCCGTGATCGTGGTGGTGGTGCTTGAGCTTCCCGGGAGGCCCGGCTGCGCCGCCGCCGCTCGGCTTCGGCGCGGGCTTTTCGCCGGCCGCGTGCATCGCGAGCTGGAGCTCGTTCCTGACGACTCCGGTCTGGTTTGGAATCGCGAGCCGCCGCTGCAGGATCGGGATCGCGGCCTGCGGGTCGCCGGCGAGCCGCAGCGAACGGCCGAGGTCGTACAGTGCGTAGGCGTAGGTCAGGCTGCCCGGCGAGGCGTTCGCGACGGCCTGCCGGAGGACCGCAGTCGCGGCGCTGTAGTTCCCGGCGTCCAACAGCGCGTGGCCACGAGTCTCGAGCGCATCGGGGCTGTCGGACTGGGTGGTCGTGGGTTGCGAAGCCGTGGACTGGGTGCGAGTGATCGGAGCGGCCGGGCGCTGCGGCGCCGTGGCCTGATGCGTCGGCTTCGGGTTCGTGACCGCAGCGGGCGGATGCGCGCTCGGGCGCCGGGCGGCGCCCGCGTGAGCCGGCCGCGATCCGCCGCTACCGCCGGCGCCGGCGGCCACTCCGGCCGCGAGCGCGCACGCCGCCAGCGCGGCCAGGGCAGCGATCCGCCGCCGCGTTCCGTCCTTGCTGACCACCACGGGCCCCGGCCCGGCCGCCCGCCGGCCCGTGGCCCTGAGCGCCTCGTCGACCGCGTCGACGAACGCCGCGGCGCTCCGGTAGCGGCGCTCGGGCTCCTTGGCCATGCCGCGCTCGAGCACCGCGTCGAGCGCCTTTGGCAGCCGTCGGTTGATCGAGCTGGCAGGCCGTGGCGAGGCCTCGACCTGCAGACGCGCGAGCGAGGCCGGCTCATCGGCGTGGAACGGCCGCTGTCCTGCGAGCAGTTCGTACGCGCACACCGCGAGCGAGTAACGGTCGCTCGCGGGCGTCGCGGGCTGTCCGAGCGCACGCTCGGGCGCGATGTAGGCGGCGGTGCCGAGCAGGTATCCGGTCGCGGTCAGCGTGTCCTCGCTGCCGATGCTCGCGATCCCGAAGTCGGCGACGTGCAGGACCCGGTGGTCGTCGAGCATCAGGTTGGACAGCTTCACGTCGCGGTGCACCACGCCGCGGCCGTGGGCGTGATCGAGCGCTGCCGCGGCGCCGTGCAGCCAGCCGACGATCTCCTCGGGCTCGACGTTGCCGACGCGCATCGCCTCGGCGACGGTGCCGCCCGCGAGCAGCTCCATCACGATGAACGGCCGTCCGAACGGCGCCTCGTCGGTCGCCGGGCGCTCGCCGACGTCGTAGATCGCCACGACATTCGGGTGGCCCGAGAGCCTCGCCGCCGCCCGCGCCTCGCGCATGAACCGCCGGACCGCGACCTCGTCGTGCGCGAACCGCTCGGCGAGCAGCTTGACCGCCACCTCGCGATCGAGCTTGTCGTCCCGCGCGACCCACACCGATGCCATCCCGCCGCGGGCCACGAGCCCGATCTCCTCGTAGCGATCGGGCAGTCGGAGACGACCGTTCGTGCTCGTCCGTCGCTCCCCGATGGCGCTTCGCGCACCCGCGCGCCGATGCCGGCTTCCGGCCATTGGAACAGGGGTCTACCCCGGAGGCTCGGGTTTCTATCTGCGCTCTATACTCGCCGCATGGCCAAGGTCTGCCATTCGTGCGGGAGAGGCCCTGCGTTCGGTCACAGTCGCAGCCACTCGATGGTTGCGACGAAACGCCGGTTCAATCCCAATCTCCAGCGTGTCCGGATCCTCGACTCCGGCACGCCCCGCCGTGCCTACGTGTGCACTCGGTGCCTCAAGGCCGGCAAGGTGACCAAGGCGCCGTAGGGGCGCGCCAGCCCGTACGGGAGACCGGTGAGCCGGCCGGGTGTCTGACCCTTCGATAGTTCGCTTCCGCTCGGTCGTCGCGGCCGGGCTCGCGGCGCTCGAAGCGCGCCGCGAGGAGGTCAACGACCTCAACGTGTTCCCGGTCGCGGACGGCGACACCGGAGACAACATGGTGCTGACGCTGCGCGCGGTGCTGCAGGAGCTCGACCGGCTCAGCGGTGCATCGCAGGAGCGCAGGTTCGACGAGATCGGCCGCGACGAGATCGTCGCGTCGGTCGCCCGCGCGGCGCTGCTGGGAGCGCGCGGAAACTCGGGCGTGATCCTCTCGCAGCTGATCCGCGGCGCCGCCGAGGAGCTCGCTAGCCGGCCGGGGGAGCTGGTTGATCCGGTGCTGATCGGAGCGGCGCTCGCCCGCGCGGCCGACCAGGCCTACGGCTCGGTGCGCGAGCCCGCCGAGGGGACGATCCTTACGGTCGTGCGCGAGATGGGAGTGCGGGTCGCGTCCGAGCTAGCGCACATGGACGACGGCCGGCTCGGGCCTGACGCCAGCGCCGAGCAGCAGGACGCGATGATCGCCGACGTGATCGAGCGGGCGCTCGATGCCGGGAAGGAGTCCGTCGCCCGTGGTCCTGACCTGCTGCCGGTACTGCGCGAAGCAGGAGTCGTGGACGCCGGCGGCTACGCCCTGACCGTGCTGCTGGCTGGGATCATCGGCGCGCTGCGCGGCAGCCAGCCGCCCGAGATCGAGCACCAGCAGGCCGCCCGCGTCACTCACCCGCAGCACTCCTCGACGACCTACCGTTACTGCACGAACTTCGCGGTCACGGGCTCCGACCTCGAGCAGGTCCAGTTCGTGCGCGAGCTCGAGCAGCTCGGCGACTCGGTGCTCGTGGTCGGCGACCCGACGACGCTGAAGGTCCACGTCCACACCGACGATCCGGACGGCGCGACCGCCCTGTTCGACGGCGAGGGCATCGTCTCCCACCTCGACGTCGCCGACATGCGGGTTCAGGTCCAGGAGCGCGACGCGCGGCTGCAGGCGCTCGACGGCCGCCCGGCGCTGTGCGGTGCACTCGCGGTCGTGACCGGCTCGGGCATGCGCGCACTGTTCGAGAGCTTTGGCGTCCGGACGCTCGATGGAGGCCCGACGCTCAATCCGTCGACATACGAGCTGCTGGCGGCGATCCACGCGGTCGACAACGAGGAGGTCGTGGTGCTGTCGAACAGCCCTAACGTGGTGATGGCGGCCGAGCGCGCGGCGATGCTGTCGGACAAGACCGTCGCGGTCGTCCGCTCCGGCTCGCCCCAGGCGGGGCTGGCGGCGGCGGTGACCGTCGACCCGGGCCGGGCCGCGGAGACGAACGCGCGCGCAATGGAGGAGACGCTGCAGAGGATTCGGACCGGCGCGGTCGCCCCGGCGGCGCGCGACGACGCGGGTGGCCGCTTCCGGGAGGGCGACGCCGTCGGGTTCGTCGACGACGAGATCGTCGTCTGGGGCAAGCCGCGCGACGCGCTCCGCGGGGTGCTCGAGCGGCTCGCGACCGACGCCGAGCTGATCACCTGCCTTCGCGGAGCCGATGCGCCGCTGGACGACGAGACGGTTACAGCACTCGCTCAGGGTGACGTCGAGTTCGAGCTCTCCGATGGGGGCCAGAAGAGCTACTGGTGGCTGCTCGCGGCTGAATAGCCGGGGCATGGGCCACCATCTTGGTGTGCCGACTCGGTTTGCATCCACCGTCGAGCTCACCACGAGCGAGCTCGAGGCCGAGCTCGTTCGTTATCCGCGACCCTCCCGGCTCGAGCGACAGCTGAAGGTTCAAGGCCAGAAGGCGCAGAAGGCCGCCGAGACGCTCGGGCTTCGCACGGTTGGCGACCTGCTCGAGCATTTGCCGCGTGATCGCCGTGAGGCGCGGACGATCGCGGAGCTCGTGCCGGGGGAGACCGCGACGATCGTGGTCGAGGTCCGGAGCATCTCCTCGCGCTCGGTGCGACGGCGCGGGATGCGCCCGCTCGTCGAGGCGACGGTGGCCGACGACAGCGGCGTGCTCAAGGTCACGTTCTTCAACCAGCCGTGGCTCGTGAACCGGTACCCGGCCGGGACGCGACTCGTACTTCATGGGAAGTGCGCCGCTCGCAACCGTTTCACCGTGCAGTCGCACGCGCGCACCGCCGAGGCCGTCGCGGGCGCCGGCGCGGTCGCGCACTATCCGGCGACGGAGGGCCTGTCGTCGACCGAGATCCTCGCGCTCGTGGGCGAGCACGCGGCCGCGCTCGAGGACGTGATCGAGCCGCTCCCGGTCTCGTTGCGGCTCTCCGACTCGCTGCCGGACCGCCGGGCCGCGCTGACCGCCGCACACTTCCCGCGCGTCGACGCGGAGCTGGAGACGGCCCGCGGCCGGCTGGCGTTCGACGAGCTGTTGCTGGCGCAGCTGGCGCTGATGCGCAGGCGGCGGCTGCGCGAACGTTCGGCGACCGCGCCCGTCTTCGACGCTCCGCGCGAGCTCACGAGCCGCTGGCTCTCCGAGCTGCTGCCCTTCGAACCGACGGGCGACCAGCTCCGTGCGCTCGACGCGATTGATGAAGACGTATCTAGGTCGCGGCCGATGCAGAGGCTGCTGATGGGGGAGGTCGGGTCGGGGAAGACGGTCGTCGCGCTGTACGCGCTGCTGAGGGCGGTCGAGCACGGCTATCAGGCGGCGCTGATGGCCCCGACCGAGACGCTCGCCGAGCAGCACTTCGCCACGATCCAGTCGCTGATGCCCGGCGAGGCGGTTCCGGTCGGCCTGCTGACCGGCTCGACGCCCGCGCGGCGCGCGTCCGACATCCGCGGGAAGCTCGCGAGCGGCGAGCTGTCGCTCATCGTCGGCACCCACGCGCTGATCGAGCCGACGGTCGAGTTCGCGCGGCCCGGGCTGGTTGTGGTCGACGAGCAGCACCGGTTCGGCGTCAGCCAGCGAGCGGCGCTCGACGCGAAGGGATCGAGAGACGAGAGGGCGGGCGGGGTCCATTCCCTGCACATGACCGCCACGCCGATCCCGCGGACGCTGGCCCTCGCTTCGTATTGCGACCTCGACTTCACCGTGCTGCGCGAGCTACCGCGCGGCCGGCGGCCGATCAGCACGTTCGTGTGTTCGGCCGAGGCAGAGCGCGCGCGGGCGTACGAGCGGATTCGCGAGGAGCTGCGCGCGGGCCGGCAGGCGTTCGTCGTCTGTCCGCTGGTCGAGGAGTCGGACGTGCTGCAGGCGCGCGCGGCCACAGCCGAGTTCGACCGCTTGCGCGACGGCGAGTTGCGCGGTTTCGAGGTCGTGTTGCTGCACGGTCAGATGCCGAGCGCCGCCAAGCAGCAGGCGATGGCGACGTTCGCTTCGGGCGCCGCGCACGTGCTCGTCGCGACGTCCGTGATCGAGGTCGGGATCGACGTCCCCAACGCCACCGTGATGCTGGTCGAGGACGCCGACCGCTACGGGATCTCGCAGCTGCACCAGCTCCGAGGGAGGATCGGCCGCGGTGCGCACGACTCGCTGTGCCTCCTGTTCGGCCCGAAGGAGTCGGCACGACTGCGCGCCCTGGCGGCCAATCGCGACGGCTTCAAGCTCGCCGAGATCGATCTCGAGCTGCGCGGCGAGGGCGAGCTGGTGGGGACGCGCCAGCACGGCCAGGCGGCGTTCCGGGTCGCGGAGCTGCCGCGCGACGGTGAGCTGCTCGAGCGCGCGGCCGCGGCCGCCGCGGCGATCACCGCCGAGGACCCCGAACTCGAGCTGCCCGAGCACGCGCTGCTCTCAGACGCGCTGGTCGAGGTGTACGGGGCGGAGGCCGAGGCGCCGATCCGCGCGTAGATGATGAGGGTTGTCGCCGGCCGGTTCGGGGGACAGACGCTCGCCGCTCCGCGCGGCAGCGCGACGAGGCCCACGCCCGAGCGCGTGCGCGAGGCGCTGTTCTCGATCCTCGGCGACGTCTCGGGCGAGCGCGTGCTCGACCTGTTCGCGGGCTCCGGGGCGCTCGGGATAGAGGCGCTGTCGAGAGGCGCCGCGGAGGCTACCTTCGTCGACTCGTCCGCGGTCGCGGTCGCGGCGATCAGGCGCAACCTGGACACGCTCGGAGTCGACGCTTGGGTCCACCGCGACGACGCCCGCGCGTTCCTCCAGAGAGCACGGTCACGCGCGCGTCAATACGATCTCGTGTTGCTCGATCCCCCATATCGACAGGCTGCTGGGCTCGGACGGGAGCTCTCGGCGGGGCTCGGTCCGGTGTTGGCCCCCGGTGCCCGAGTGATTGCCGAGAGCGACAGGCGCGCCCCGCTGGAGCTCGAGTTCGACCGGCTGGACGAGCGTCGATACGGCGACACCCTGATTCGAATCCATGCCTCCCCCGGATAACCGCGTAGCGATTTGCCCCGGCACGTTCGACCCGGTGACCAACGGGCACATCGACGTGATCAGTCGCGCCTCGAAGATGTACGACCGGGTGATCGTCGCGGTCGTCAACCTCCCGTGGCGCAAGGGCAAGACCGTGTTCGAGACCGAGGAGCGCGTGGCGTTCCTGGAGCGCGCGACCCAGGCGTTCGAGAACGTCTCGGTGGAGCCGTTCAGCATCCTGCTCGTCGAGTTCGCACGGCAGCGCGGGGCGCTCGCGATCGTCAAGGGGCTGCGCGCGATCTCGGACTTCGAGTACGAGCTGGAGCTCAACCAGCTGAACCGAACGCAGGCACCAGAGATCGAATCCGTGTACCTGATGGCCTCGGCCAAGTACAGTTTCCTCAGCTCCAGCGGTGTGAAGGAGCTGGCCACTTTCGGCGGCGACATCGACGACCTCGTGCCCAAGGAGGTCGCTACGGCGTTGAAGGAACGGCTAAGCCGCTGACGAAACAGAGGTTCGCAATGGACGTCCTGGTACTCATTGACAAGCTCGACGATCTGGTGCACAACGCCAAGCCGGTGCCCCTGACCGATCAGGTGCGCGTCGACAAGGAAGAGATCTACGACATTCTCGATCAGATGCGCGCCACGATCCCCGAGGAGATCAAGCAGGCGCGGTGGATCGTCAAGGAGCGCCAGGAGATGCTGGCCGAGGCGAAGCGCGAGGCCGAGCGCATCGTCGCCGAGGCGCGCGAGCGCCAGGATCGGATGATCTCCCAGGAGGAGATCACCAAGCAGGCCGAGCGGGCGGCCGAGGACATCATCGAGGAAGCCCGCGCCCGCGAGCGCGAGATCCGGCTCGGCGCCGAGGACTACGCCGACGAGATCCTCAACACGCTCGAGGTCAACCTCTCGAAGTTCATCGCCGCCGTCCGCCGCGGACGCGAGCGCCTGGCCGGCAAGGAAGAGCCGGCCGAAGTCGGCTAGCGCTGGCGCTTGGCCGCGATCGAGGTCCTCGAGGCGGATATCACCGCGTTGGCCGTCGATGCGATCGCCAACGCCGCTAACACGCGGTTGCTGCACGGCGGGGGGGTGGCGGGTGCGATCTCGCGGGCGGGTGGGCCGTCCGTTCAGGCAGAGTCTTCGAAGCTGGCTCCGATCGGCCTGGGCGACGCGGTGGCAACGGGCGGCGGGGAGATGCCGTGCCGCTGGGTGATCCACGCGGCGACGATGGAGTTGGGCGGTCCGACCTCCTCTGAGGTGATCCGGCGGGCGACGGCGTCGACGCTGGCCGTGGCGGATTCGTTGGGGGCGAGGTCACTGGCGCTGGTCGCGTTCGGGACTGGGGTCGGGGGGTTCCCGCTGGACGAGGCCGCTGCGATCGAGGTTGCGGAGGTTCGGAGGCATTTGGGGTCGGGTTCTAGCGGGCTCGAGAGGGTTGTGTTTGCCGTTCGGGGGAGGGCAGCGAAGGAGGCGTTCGAGCGAGCGCTGGCCTCCTGACCCCCGCCGGCCAACCCGGTCCCTCACGCTGTCACCGCCTCACACTTGTCACCGCCTCACACCACGCTTGTAACAATTGCGATTTGGGCGGAAACTACGACATAGCCATAGTTATCGCCCAGATTGACCGCGCAACTACCGGATCTCGAACCCCCGCAGCCCCTCCGGCTCCTCTTCGAAAGCCTCAACATCAGTCACCGAAGCCCGCGGCGGCCCCGTCCGAGCGAACCGCTCCACCCGCTCGACGGCCTCCAAGGGGCCCTCGAGCACGGCTTCGACAGAACCGTCCGAGCGGTTCCGTACCCAGCCGGCGACCCCGTGGGCGCGAGCCCGCTGCCGCATCGAATCCCGGAAGAACACGCCCTGGACCCGACCCTGAACCACAACACGCCGCCGAACCATCCCCACGATTCATACCGTCCGCCGCTGCCGCCATGCTTGGCGGTCGGATGCAAGCGATCTGGTTCATTCTCGGGGCGTTCGTCGGCGCGGCCGTGCTGGCGCTGGTGCTGTGGCCGCGGCTGGTCCGGGCGCAGGCCGAGCTGGACAGCGAGCGCGAGGCCCAGGACCGGCTGCCGGAGACGTTCAAGGCGCTGTCGACCGACGCGCTGCGGACGAGCATCGAGCAGCTGACCGAGCTCAACCGGGCGCAGCTGAAGGCCGTGAACGCCGAGGCGCAGGGCGATCTCGACAAGCGCCGGCAGGCGGTCGAGCAGCTCGTCGCTCCGCTCAAGGAGCAGCTCGGCCGGGTCGACGCCCAGCTGCTGAAGCTCGACCAGGATCGCCGCGAGTCGCGCGGGCGCCTCGAGGCGCAGCTCAGGACGCTCTCGGAGAACAACGACAAGCTCCGCACCGAGACCGGAGCGCTCGTGACCGCGCTGCGCAAGCCGAACACCCGCGGCCAGTGGGGGCAGATGCAGCTGCGAAACGTCGTCGAGATGGCCGGGATGGAACGTCACTGTGACTTCGACGAGCAGTCGTCGCTCGGCGGCGGCGACGGGACGCTGCGACCCGACCTGATCATCAACATGCCCGGCGGCAAGCACGTCGTGGTCGACGCCAAGGCCCCGCTCCAGGGAGTGCTCGACGCGTACGAGGCGCGCGACGACGCCGAGCGTGAGCAGCACCTGCAGGCGCACGCCCGGCTGCTCCGCCGTCACGTCAAGGCGCTCGCCGACAAGGCGTACTGGCAGCGCTTGGACAGCGCGCCCGACGTCGTCGTGATGTTCCTCCCCGGCGAGTACCTGCTCGGAGCCGCGCTCGACGCCGACCGAGACCTGCTGCAGGACGCGATGGCGCAGCGGGTGCTGATCGCGACCCCGACGACGCTGCTGGCGCTGCTCCAGGCGATCGCGTACGGCTGGCAGCAGGAGCGCGTCGCCGAGTCCGCGCAGGCGGTCTCGGAGCTCGGCCGCGAGCTGCACGCGCGGATTGGAAAGCTCTCCGGGCTGCTGGCGACGCTCGGCACGAGGCTCACGAGCACGGTCAAGGCCTACAACGAAACGGTCGGCTCCTACGAGGCGCGGGTGATCCCGGCCGCCCGGCGCTTCGAGGACCACGGCGCCGCCTCGAGCGGGCGCGAGCTGACCGAGGTCGAGCACGTCACGGTCACCGCTCGCCGGGTCGAGCCGGCCGACGATCCGGAGGCCGAGCGGCCGGCGGTGGAGCAGCTGACGATGAGGCGGCTCCGAGCAGCGGAATAGGGCCCCTAAGAGCGGCGCGAGCGCCGCTAATCTCGATTAGATGCCGCTACGTACCGACACGTTCGATCTCGGCGGCCTTCATCTCCGCTCCGGGGAGGGGCGCTCGATCGAGCTCGCCGTGCCGATCGACGCCTTCGAGCTCGGCGAGGAGCGCTACGCGGTCGAGCCCGAGCTGGTGCCCGCCCGGCTCGACATCTCGAGGACGGTCGGCGGAGGGTTCGCGCTCAGGCTCCGGTTCGAGGCGACGCTCGAGGGCCCATGCATGCGCTGCCTGGAGCCTGCGGCCCCGACGTTCGAGATCGATGTCCGCGAGGTGTCCCAGCCCGACGGCGAGGGCGGGGAGCTGACGACGCCGTACGTTGTCGGGGCGATCCTCGACCTGCCGGCCTGGGCGCGCGACGCGCTCGCGCTGTCGTTCCCGCAGCAACTGCTCTGCCGGGAGGGGTGCGCCGGCCTGTGCCCGATGTGCGGCGTCGACCTGAACACTGCGGAGCCCGGGCACGCGCACGAAGGCGAGCCGGACGCGCGCTGGGCGAAGCTCTCGGAGCTCCGATTCGAGTAGCTCGGGGTTGTCCGCTCTGCTGCGGTTACACTCACCGCGATGGCCGTCCCCAAGCAGAAGCAATCACACGCACGCACTACCAAGCGCCGCGCGCAGCACAAGCTGACCGCACCCGGGTACAACGAGTGCCCGCACTGCCACAGCGCGCGCCTTCCCCACCGCGTGTGCCCCGAATGCGGGTACTACAGGGGACGGGAGGTGGTCCGGCCGGACGACGGCGAGCAGGCCCTCTGACGGCCTGAGCCGATGATCACGGTAGCCGTCGACGCGGGGGGCGCGGATCTGGGGCCCGACGAGGTCGCAGCGGGCGCCTCGCAGGCCGCCCGCGGCGGCATCCGGGTGCTGTTGTTCGGCCCTGCCGGCCAGATCCAGTCGGTCGGCGACGGAGTCGAGGTCGTGGACGCGCCGGTGTCGATCGCCAAGGCCGCGGACCCGGCGTTCGCGGTCCGGACCACGCCCGAGGCGTCGATCGTCCAGGCGGCCCGCGCCGTCTCCGAGGGCCGCGCCGAGGCGCTCGTGTCCGGCGGCTCGACCGGCTCCGCGCTGGCGGCCGCGCTGTTCAACCTCCGGCGGGACCGCGGCATCTACCGGCCCGCGCTCGCGCTGCCGCTGCCGATTCCCGGCTCATCGCCCGTGCTGCTGCTCGACGTCGGCGCCAACGTCAGTTGCCGGCCCGAGCACATGGTCCAATTCGCGCACATGGGCTCGGCGTTCGCGCAGGCCGTGATGGGGATCGAATCCCCGCGGGTCGCGCTCCTGTCCAACGGCGAGGAGCCCGGAAAGGGCACCCCCGAGCTGGTCGCAGTGCACGAGGAGCTAGCCGGCACCGCCGGCGCCGGCCTCAACTTCGTCGGCAACATCGAGGGCACCCAGCTGCCGGAGCGGGCCGCCGACGTCGTCGTGATGGACGGGTTCACCGGCAATATCGCTTTGAAGCTCACCGAGGGGATCTCCGGGCGGACGCTGCGCGCGATTCGCGAGTCGGCGATGAGCTCGTGGCGCGGCAGGCTCGGCGGCCTGCTGCTGAGACCATCGGTGCGGGCGCTCCGCGACGAGATCGACCCCGAGCTCCAGGGCGGCGCGTACATGCTCGGGCTGCGTCAGATCGGCGTTATCGCCCACGGCCGCTTCAGCCGGCGCGGATTCGCTCGGGCGGTCGAGGTCGCCGCGCGCGGAGTCCAGGAGGACGTGATCGGCAAGACCCGCGCCGCGCTGATCGAGGCCGGAGCGCTGCGGCAGGCGCCGGCCGAAACAGAGTCCGAAGCCATGTCCGAGAGTCCGGCTACGGTGTCGAACGGATGAATCGCGAGCAGATCTTCTCGCTGATACGCGCGCACCTGGCCGATGAGCTCGAGCTCGACCCGGGCAGGATCTCCGAAGCGACCCGCTTCAAGGAGGACCTCGACGCGGACTCGCTCGACCTGTACACGCTCGTGCAGGAGCTCGAGGACTCGTACGGTGTGAAGATCTCCGATGAGGAGGCCGCGAGGATCCTGACCGTCGGTCAGGCCGTGGACTTCGTGCTCGCGAGCGGTGCGGCGAACGCGCCGCAATCCGCGACCGCGAGCAGGGGTCCAGACCCGGAGTGATCGGAACGGCCAGGCGGGAAGAGAGCGAGCCGGGCGAGGGGCTGGACGAGCTGCTCGGGCTGCTTCCGGACGAGCTCGCCGGACAGGTCTTCACCCACTCCTCATGGACCGAGCGGCGGTCGGACTCCTACGAGCGGCTCGCGTTCCTGGGCGACAGCGTGCTCGCGCTCGCGATCACCGCGCACCTCTATCCGCGACTCGAAGCGGAGCGCTTCGGCGCCGGCAGGCTGACCAAGATCCGGGCGCAGGCGGTCTCGGGCCGCTCGTGCATGGCCGTCGCGCAGCGGCTCGAAATCCCCGGACGGCTCCGGGAGGCCGCCCCACCCGGTGCCGAGGGAAGCGTGCGCGTGCTGATCGGGACCGAGCGGGTGCTCGCGTCGGTGATCGAGGCGGTGATCGGTGCGTGCTTCCTCGCGTTCGGCTACGACCGCACCGCGCGCGCCGTCGTGAAGGCGTTTCGCGAGCGGATCGACGATGCGCTCGAGCACCCCGTCGACTTCAAATCCGCGCTGCAGGAGCGGCTTGCCCGCCGCGGCGCGCTCGTCAGCTACGACGTGATCGAGGAGCAGGGTCCGCCGCACGACCGCACCTTCTCGATCGTCGCGACGGTCGGTGGCGTGGAGGTCGGCCGGGGCTCGGGTCGAAGCAAGAAGGACGCCGAGCAGGAAGCGGCCCAGACCGCGCTCGATGCGTTGGAGCAATGAGGACCCGGCCATGTACCTGAAATCGATCACGGTCAAGGGCTTCAAGTCGTTCCCCGAGCGGACCCGGCTCGAGTTCGGGCCCGGCGTCAGCGTGATCGTCGGCCCCAACGGCTCCGGCAAGTCGAACGTCACCGACGCCGTGCTCTGGGCGCTCGGCGAGCAGTCGCCGGTCGCCGTCCGCGGCCAGTCGATGCAGGACGTGATCTTCGCCGGGGCGCCCGGTCGTCAGGCGAGTCGCGGCGCCGAGGTCGAGCTGGTGCTCGACGACAGCGACGGCACGCTCGGCCTCGGAACCCCCGAGGTGTCGATCGTCCGCCGGCTGGATCGCTCGGGCGAGGGCGAGTACCGGCTCGCGGGCGCGCGCTGCAGGCTCGTCGACGTGATCGAGCTGCTGTCCGACACGGGCCTCGGAAAGGAGATGCACTCGGTCATCTCCCAGGGCCGTGTCGAGTCGCTCGTCACCTCGAAGCCGCGCGACCGCCGCTTGCTGATCGAGGAGGCGGCCGGTCTCGGCAAGCACCGTAAGCGCCGCCGGCGGGCGCAGCTGAAGCTGGTCCGCACCCAGGACAATCTCGACCGCGCGCTCGACGTCGAGCGCGAGGCCCGCACCCGGCTGAAGCCGCTCAAGCGCCAGGCCGAGGCGGCCGAGCTCCACGCCCGGCTCGAGCGCCAGACGCTCGAGGCTCGGTGGGATCTCGTCCGTGACGCGCTCCGCGCCCAGCTTGACGAGCGCGCGGCCGCCGAGACCGAGGCCGCCGAGGCCCGTCGCCGGCGCGAGGCGATCGAGCGCGAGCTGCACGAGGTGGCCGGCCGTCGCGAGGCGGCAGAGGAGGCGCTCGCCGGACGCAGCGCCCACCGGGAACAGCTCTCGCGCCGCTGCTACGTCGCGCAGTCCGCCGCCGGTCGCGTGTCCGACCGGCTCGACTCGGTCCGCGCGACCGCGACCAGGGTCGACGCGCGGCTGCATCGCTCCCGCGACACGCTCCAGGCGCTGCGGGCGAGCGCGGTCGACGAGGTGCCGGACACCGGCGCGCCTCAGCGGATCGCGGAGCTCGAGGCGTCGCTGGCCGAGCTCGAGCGCGAACGCGAACGCGAGCTCGCGGAGCAGCTCACTGAGCTCGAGCAACAGCGAGCAGCAGCCGCGGCGACCGTGCTCGAGCTGGCCGCCCGGCTCGAGGCGGCGGCCGAGGAGCGCAAACTCGCCGACGGCGCCGTCGAGCAGGCCGACGCCGCCGTCCGAGGGGCCGAGCGCGGGGTCGAGGCGGCCCGCCGCGAGGCGGCCAGAGTCGGCGGCGAGCTCGCGGCGGTCAACCACTTCCTCCGCGGTCAGCAGGGCGCTCCGGGCGGGGCGTCCGTGCTCGCGGACCGGCTCGACGTCGACGTCGGCTACGAGCTCGCGGTCGCGGCCGCGCTCGACGGCAGGCTGAGGGCGGCGCTCGTCGGCGACCACGCCGAAGCGTCGGCGCTGCTCGACCGGGCCGGGGCCGAGGGGGGCCGCGCGCTCGTCGCCCAGCTCGGCGAATCACGCCCGGCCCCCGCCGCGACCAGCCCGCCCGTCGAGGGCGCCGAGCGGCTCGCCGATCGCGTACGCGGCCCCGACGACGCCGTCGCGCTGGCGCGGGCGCTGCTGCGGGACACCTGGGTGCTCGAGACGCTCGACGAGCTCCCGGCGTCCTTCACCGCCGTCGCCGTGACGCGCGCCGGCAGGGTCTGGTCCGCCGCGACGCGCGAGCTCCGGCAGGCACCCGCGGTCGGCGAGGAACGGGTGCTCGCCGAGCGCAACCGCCGCGACGAGCTGATGCACGCCAGCGAGCAGGCGGCCACCTCGGAGCACGGCGCGGCCGGGGCGCTCGAGCGTGCGGTCGAGGCGCACCGCTCGGCGCAGGCCGAGCGCGAGCAGGCGATCGCCGCGCATCGCGCCGCGGTGGCCGAGCGCGACCGCGCGGCCGAGGAGGAGCGGCGGACCGCGGCGGTGATCGAGCTGCGACGCAGCGCGCCTGACGGCGGTCCCGCCGAGACGCGGCGGCTCCAGCTCCAGGCCGAGCTGAACGGAGAACGCGACCGGCTCGAGCGAGCCGAGCGCGCCCACGCCGAGCGCGAAGGGGCGATCGAGCGGCTGATGACCTCGGTCGCCGAGCACGAGTCGCTGACCGAAGCGGCGGCCTCGCTGATCGTCACGCTGGAGCGCGCCACCGAGGCGATCTCCGAACAGCACCGGACGTTCGAGGCGGCGCTCGAGGAGGACCGACAGGCGGGCGAGCAGGTAGCCGCCGAGCTTCGCGTCTGCGCCCAGCAGGAGGCGTCGCTGCAGGCCAAGCTCCACGCCGAGAGTGAGGCACTGACCCGGACCGAGGTGGGCCTCCAGCGCGCTCGCGACCGGGCTGAGGAGACCGAGGAGGAGCTGCGGGCGCTTGCGAAGCGGCTCGAGCTCGAAGCGGTTCCGGCGACCGAGCCGATCGACGACGAGCAGCGAGAGTCGCTTCGCGCGCGGCTCGAGCGGCTCACGCGCCGGCGCGAGCAGCTTGGCCCGGTCAATCCGCTCGCACAGGAGGAATACGCCGAGGCGGTCGCGCACGTCGAGGAGCTCGAGACCCAGCGCGCCGATCTCGAGACCGCGCTCCGCGAGCTCGAGAAGCTGATCTCCGACACCGACCGCCAGATACGCGAGACGTTCGAGCAGACGTTCGAGGCGGCCGCCCGCAACTTCGAGGAGGTCGTGGCGCAGCTGTTCCCGGGAGGAAGTGGCCGCCTGCGGCTCGTCGCCGAGAAGGAGGGCCCGGCCCGGACGCTCGGAGGCGAGCAGCCGCCGAGCGACAACGAGGCCGAGGGCGACGGCGCCGAGCAGTCGGACGCCGAGTCGGTCGAGGACGAGGAGGAAGAGGAGGTGCTCGGCGTCGAGATCGAGATCAACCCAGCCGGCAAGGAGATGAAGCGTCTGTCGCTGCTGTCCGGCGGGGAGAAGTCGATGACCGCGCTGGCGTTCCTGTTCGCCGTTTTCCTCGCGCGACCGTGCCCGTTCTACATCCTCGACGAGGTCGAGGCCGCGCTCGACGACCTCAACATCGACCGGTTCCTCGGCCTGCTCGGCAGCTACTCGAAGCGCGCCCAGTTCATCGTCGTCACCCATCAGCGCCGGACGATGGAGGCGGCCGACTTCCTCTACGGCGTGTCGATGAGCGGCGACGGCGTCTCGAAGGTGATCTCGCAGCGGCTACCGCCGCGCGACGAGCGCGCGCCACGCGCCGAAGCCGCGGCGTAGCCGGGCCCCGTCGATTGACCGCCCCCGGCGTCCGGACTAGGCTCGCGGGCGCTCGGCTGACCCACGATCGAAGGGATCGGGACCATGGCGCTATTCGGTGGACGCAAGCGCAAGCAGCGACTCGAGGAGGCCGGCGTCAACGCGGCGGCGCAGATCGTGTCGGTCAACGACACGGGCATGACGATCAACAACAATCCGCGGATCGCCTTGACCCTGCAGGTGGCTCCGACGGACGGGTCGCCGCCGTTTCAGGTGAACAAGAAGGTGACCGTGTCGCGGGTCTCGATTCCCCGGCCCGGAGACGCTCTCGCGGTCCGCTACGACCCGTCCGACCACGACAACTTCGAGTTCGTCGCGGCGTCCGAGGACACCGCGGGCGCCGCACCCGTGGGCGCGGAGAACCCGTTCCTCGATACGGCGAACGCGGGGCAGATCGCGGCGGCGGCCGCCGCGGATCCAGGCGATGTGCAGCGCGGATCGGCGTCCGAGCTGCTCGCCACCGGCCAGCGGATGGCGGCGACGGTGCGCGAGTTCTCGCCGACCGGACAGACCGTCGGGCAGGTCGACCCGACGAAACCGGATCCCAACGACCCGCTGTACGTGTTCAAGGTCGAGATGGCCACAGGCGCAGGCAGCCCGATCGAGGCGGTCTTCATCCACCGAGTGCCGGAGGCGAAGGTCAGCACGCTGGCGCTGGGCGAGCAGCTCGGCGTGGCGGTCAACCCGGCCAACCCGACGCGAGAGGTCGCGATCGACTGGGGTATGTCGCCGGTGGCTTGATCGGGCGCTGCTAACTTCGCGCGCCGATGGCGCGCGACTGGAGCGATCTGTTCATCTCGGACGGCACCGGTGCCGGTGAGACGCCCGAGCCCGAGCCCGAGACCGAGTCCGGAGAGCCACGGGTCGGCCGCTTCCGGCGCCTGCGCGAGAGCATGCGGCGGACGCGGCAGGCGCTCACCTCCGAGATCCACTCGACGCTGTTCGAGGAGCTCGACGATCACACGTGGGAGCGCCTCGAGGAGGCGCTGATCTACGCGGACGTCGGTGCCCAGACGACCGCCAAGGTCGTCGGCCAGCTCGAACTCGAGGCGACCAGCGGCGAGGTCTCCGGGGGCGAGCAGCTGACCGAGCGGCTGACAGAGCTGCTCGCCGGGATCGCCCGCACCGGCGAGGATCGGATCGATCTGCGGGCCGAGCCGACCGTGATCCTCGTCGCGGGAGTCAACGGCACCGGCAAGACGACGACCGTCGGCAAGCTCGCGTGGCATTTGAGCAAGGAGCTCTCGCGCAAAGTCGTCCTCGCGGCCGGCGACACGTTCCGTGCTGCCGGGGTCGAGCAGCTCGAACTGTGGGCGGAGCGGGCCGGCGTCGGGTTCGTGAAGGGGGCGCCCGAGGCCGATCCGGGGTCGGTCGCCTACGAGGCGATCGCAGCGGGCCGCCGCGACGGCGCGGACGTGGTGATCATCGACACCGCCGGGCGCCTGCACACGCAGGACGACCTGATGGCTGAGCTTGCCAAGGTCCGCAGGGTGATCACCAAGCAGATCCCGGAGGCGCCGCACGAAACGCTGCTGACCGTCGACGCGACGACCGGGCAGAACGGCCTGCGCCAGGCCCGGCTGTTCTCCGAGGCGATCGGCGTGACCGGGCTCGTGCTGACGAAGCTCGACGGCACCGCGAAGGGCGGGATCGCCCTCGCGATCGCATCGGAGCTCGGGATCCCGGTGAAGCTGATCGGGACCGGCGAGCAGCTCGAGGACCTGCGGCCGTTCGACCCGACCGATTACGCCCGCGCGCTGATCAGCTGAACGGCGCTGCGCGCCGCAGGCGAGCGCTACTCCACGAGCGGCGGCTCGCGCAGGTTCGTGTTGATCTGCTCCGACAGAGCTTCGGATGCCGCTCTCGCGGCCGCTCGTCGCTCCTGCTCGTCGGCGTTCTCGAGCATCGCCTGCTCGTAGGCGTCATGCGCTGCCTCGTAGAGCTTGCGCTCCCGCCCGGTGTCCTGCGCGGCCTGGCGGCGCAGCAGCTCGGCCCGCTCGCTGATCACCGCCGCCGGCTCGTCGGCCGAGTGGTGCTCACGCGCGACCTCCTCCTTCGCGAAGGTGAACTGATGCTCGCCGGTGCGGACCGGCCGGTAGCGCGTCGTGGCGATCGAGATCGAGCCGTCGTCGTCGGTGCTCGCCGTCACCTCCCAGCGGGTGTATGGCTCGATCGCGGCGAGCCACCGCTGCCGGCTGTCGAGCACGTCGCGGTTGCCGCGGCGCTCGAGTCCCTGCCCTGTCAGCTCGGCGACGTGGGCCCAGCCCCAATGGGTCGTGACCAGGACGATCCCGACAACCAGCGCCACCAGCGAGGTCCCGTCGAAGCCCGAGGCGAACCCGTCGATCACCCCAAACCCCGTCAGCAGCACGCCCAGCACGAGTGTGACCGCGGTGAGCGTCACGCCTATCGCGACGACCTGCTTGCGCGCCGGGCTCGGGCGAGTCTCCTGGGGTCGCCCGACGACCGCCGGCAGCTGGTCGAAGTCCTCGCCGAGCAGCCGCTCGTCCGGCTGCCGGCCGACCAGCTCCGCAAGATCCTCTTCCGGGGGCATCGCCGTGAAGGTACTCTCCGAGGTGACACGCCGCGACCCATTCGAGGGGACTAGACATGCCACTCTTCTTCTTCACCGTCGAGCAGCAAGAGCGCGCGATCGTGGAGCGCTTCGGGAAGTTCGTCCGCGTCGCGGGACCCGGCCTTCAGACCAAGACGCCGTTTATCGAGCGCGTCGCGGGCCGGATGAGCCTCCAGGTCGAGCAGCTCAACTCCCAGATCGAGACCAAGACCAAGGACAACGTGTTCGTCCAGGTCAAGCTCGCCGTGCAGTACAAGGTCGGCATGGGCGAGCAGCAGGTCCAGGACGCGTACTACAAGCTCGACGACCCCGAGGTCCAGATGCAGTCCTACGCGTTCGACGTCGTGCGCTCGCACATCCCGAGCATGGACCTCGACGAGGCGTACGCCGACGCGGACACGATCGCGATGCACATCCAGGAAACGCTGCACGCGCAGATGGGCGAGTACGGCTACGAGATCGTCAAGGCGCTGATCACGAACATCGAGCCCGACCAGCGGGTCAAGGACGCGATGAACAACATCAACGCGGCACAGCGAAATCAGGTTGCGGCCTCGGCGCAGGGCGATGCCCAGAAGACGCTCGCCGTCAAGAAGGCGGAGGGCGAGAAGGAGACGATGCGCCTGCAGGGCGAAGGCGTGGCCGCCGAGCGCATGGCGATCGCCCAGGGTCTGCACGAGTCGCTCGATGTCATCGCCCAGCACGGACTCGACCTCAAAGAGGCGATGGCGCTTGTGGCGCTGACCCAGTACACCGACATGATCCGGGCACTGGGGGAGTCCTCCAACACCAACACGGTCCTGCTGCCGCACTCGCCGAGTGCGGTGGGCGACCTGATGTCGCAGATCCGTGACGGGATCCTGATCGGGGATGCCGCGACCGACGCCGGCACCAGGCCGCGAGCGATTCCAGCCGCACCGGCGGCGGGCGGGGCGAACGTACGCCGCTAAAGCCACCGGCGCGCCCCACTAACCTCAAATCAAGATGTTCGACTCGCTCTCCGAGAAGCTGCAGGTCACGCTTGCTGACGTCCGCGGCCGTGGGACCCTGACCGAGGACGACATCAAGGCGGCGATGCGCGAGATCCGGCTGGCGCTGCTCGAGGCCGACGTCAACTTCAAGGTCGTCAAGAGCTTTACCGAGGCGGTCAGGGAGCGGGCGCTCGGCGCCGACGTCGTCGGCCAGCTGAACCCGGGCCAGCAGGTCGTCAAGATCGTCTCCGACGAGTTGACCGAGCTGATGGGAGGCGCCGCCCGCGACCTCGCGTTCTCCCCGAAGCCGCCGACGATCGTCCTGATGGCGGGCCTCCAGGGCTCCGGCAAGACGACCGCGACCGCCAAGCTCGCCCGCTACCTGCGCAAGGAGCACTCCTCATCGGTCGCGATGGCCGCGTGCGACGTCTACCGCCCCGCCGCGGTCGACCAGCTGGTCAAGCTCGGCGCCCAGCTGGGCGTCGCCGTCTACGAGCAGGGGACCGACTCGGGCCCGGTCGAGATCGCGAAGTGGGCGCGCGAGCGGGCGATCTCCGAGGGCAAGGACGTGCTGATCGTGGACACGAGCGGTCGGCTGCACGTCGATCAGGAGCTGATGGCCGAGCTGGCCGAGATCAAGAAGGCGATCAAGCCGCACGATGTGCTGCTCGTCGTCGACGCGATGACCGGTCAGGACGCGGTCAACGTCGCGGAGCAGTTCGCCGAGACCGTCCAGTTCGACGGGGTCGTGATGACCAAGCTCGACGGCGATGCCCGCGGAGGCGCCGCGCTGTCGGTGAAGGCGGTCACCGGCACGCCGATCCTGTTCGCGTCGACCGGCGAGAAGCTCGACCAGTTCGAGCGGTTCCACCCGGACCGGATGGCCCAGCGGATCCTCGGCATGGGCGACGTGATGACGCTGATCGAAAAGGCGGAGGGCACCTACGACGAGGAGCAGGCGGCCGAGCTCGAGCGCAAGCTCCGAAAGCAGGAGTTCGGGCTCGACGACTTTCTCGATCAGCTGGGGCAGGTCCGGCGCCTCGGCCCGCTGCAGTCGTTGCTCGGAATGATCCCCGGAATGGGGAAGGAGCTTCGCGGGGTCAAGGTCGACGAGCGGCAGTTCGACCAGATCCAGGCGATCATCCTCGCGATGACCCCTCAGGAGCGCCGCCACCCCGAGGTGATCAACGGCTCGCGTCGGCTGCGGATCGCCAAGGGCTCGGGAACCAACGTGCACGCCGTCAAGCAGCTGATCAAGCAGTTCGAGCAGATGCGCAAGGTGATGAAGCAGGTCGCGCAGGGCCGTATGCCAGATCTGGGAGCCCTGATGCGGGGCGCACGCTAAGCTCATCGGCCACATGGCAGTCAGACTCAGGCTCACAAGGATCGGATCCCACAAGAACCCCATCTGGCGGGTGGTGGTCGCTGACCAGCGCTCGCCGCGCGACGGCCGGGTGATCGAGACCGTCGGGCACTACAACGCCCAGACCAACCCGTCGACGATCGTGCTCGACGAGGAGCGGGTCCGGGATTGGCTGGCTCGCGGAGCGCAGCCGAGCGGGACCGTCAAGAAGCTGCTGCGCACGCAGGGCATCAGCTAGCGGGCCGGGGCCTCGATCTCATGAGGGAGCTGCTCGAGTACCTCGCGAAGGGGCTCGTCGCGCATCCCGACGAGGTCCGTGTCAAGGAGGTCGAGGATGACGACGCGACCGTGCTCGAGCTGTCCGTGGCTGACGACGACTACGGCAGCGTGATCGGCCGGGGCGGGCGCACAGCGAGTGCTCTCCGGACCGTGATCAAGAGCGCCGGCGTCAAGCACAAGCGCCGCGTCTTTCTGGACATCGTCGAGGACTAGGCGTGACCCGCGGAGGGCCCCTCCGCGCGGGCCGCGTCGGGCGGCCCCACGGGCTCGACGGCAGCTTTCACGTGATCGATCCGACGCCGACGCTGCTCGACGCCGGGGAGCGGGTGATCGTCGACGGGCGCGAGCTGGTGATCGTCCGGCGCGCGGGAGACGACCGCCGGCCGCTCATCAGGCTCGAGGGGGTCGGCGACCGCGGGGCCGCCGAGCAGCTTCGAGGGCTCGAGCTGATGGTCGACCGAGTCCGGGCGCCCGAGCTGCCGCAGGACGAGTGGTGGCCCGAGCAGCTCGAGGGCTGCGCGGTCCGGGACGGGCAGCGGTCCGTCGGAACCGTGCGGCGGGTGCTCGCGCTTCCTTCCGTGGATGTCCTGGAGGTTGCGCGTGCCGACGGCGGAGCGGATCTGCTGGTACCGCTGATCCATGACGCGGTCCGCGCTGTGGACCCGGACCGACGGGAGATCGAAGTCGACCTGCGGTTCCTCGGCGAGGGCTGATGGAGATCGACGTCTTCACGCTCTTCCCCGAGGCGTTCGAGTGGTTCGAGCGCCAGCGCCACGTTGCGAACGCGCTCGCCCTCGGCGCGCATCTCGAGTACGTCAACTACCGCGATCACACGCCGCTGACCGCCGGCCAGGTGGATGACACCCCCTTCGGAGGGGGCGCCGGGATGGTGCTGCGCGTCGACGTGGTCGAAGCGGCGCTCCGCGCCCGCTACGGGCGCGACCCGGTCGCGGTGCGGGAGCAGCGGCGGGTGATCGCGCTGACCCCGGCCGGCCGGCTGATGGACGACGCGGTCGTCGACGAGCTCGCACGCGAGCCCGCTCTGACGCTTCTGTCCGGCAGGTACGAGGGCTTCGACCAGCGGATCGTCGAGCACTTCGCGAGCGACGAGCTGTCGATCGGCCGGTACGTGCTCGCCGGCGGGGAGCTCCCAGCGATGGTCGTGGCCGATGCGGTGCTGCGCAAGCTGCCGGGCGTGCTCGGCGACGAGCGCTCGGCGGTCGAGGAGTCGTTCAGTGCCGCGCTCGAGGGCGCGCCGGAGTACCCGCACTACACGCGGCCCGCTGAGTACCGCGGCTGGCGTGTGCCCGAGGTGCTGCTCTCCGGCCACCACGCCAGGATCGAGGAATGGCGGCGCGAACAGAGCCGGGCACGCGCGCAGAGCGGTCCGCTACCATGACTCCTTCGCGGGCGGGGCTGAGCGGTTGTGTGCCCAGCTTTCCCCGCGCTTCACTCTGCCGGCGCTTCGGCGCCCAATGATTGTTATGAGCACCGTGATCGACAGCTTGGAGCGCGAGCAGCTCCGTCGGGCGCCGGCCTTCGACGCTGGCGACCGCGTCCGCGTCCACTTCCAGGTCGTAGAGGGCCAGCGGCGCCGGACACAGGTGTTCGAAGGCGTCGTGCTCAAGCGCCAGGGCCACGGAGCCCGCGAGACTTTCACCGTCCGCAAGCAGTCGTTCGGCGTCGGGGTCGAGCGGACATTCCCGCTCCACTCGCCGAAGATCGAGCGGATCGAGGTCGCGGCTCGGGGCGATGTGCGCCGCGCGAAGCTGTACTACCTGCGCGGCCGCGTCGGCAAGCGAGCGCGCGTGCGCGAGCGGCGGAATGTCGGGATCGAGCAGGCGGTTGATCGGGAGTTGCTCAATACGGCGGCCCCCGCCGACTCAGCTGCGGCGGAAGCGGCCGCTCCCGACGACTCAGCTGCGACGCGCTCGGACGAGGCGGTAGCTCAGGATCAGACCGCGCGAGCAGCTGCGTCGTCAGAAGCGCCCGTTGAGGAGCACGGGGCCGGTGCCGAGGAGCCCAAGGCGGCTACCAAGGCTGCTAAGGCTCAAGAGCCGGAGGAGTGACGAGCGGGCGGCGGTCGCCGGGGGCGCTCGACACGAAACCGGACAAGCAGATGGCCAGATCCTCCGGTACCAAGGCGCCAAAGTCGACCTTGAAGTCGATCATCGAGCTGATCATCACGGTGGCGATCGCGGTCGGGCTCGCGCTGCTGATCCAGGCGTTCATCGTCAAGCCCTACCGGATTCCGAGTGGCTCGATGGAGCCGACGCTCCACATCGGGCAGCGGATCCTCGCCAACCGGCTCACCAGCACCCCGGGTCTCGGCGACGTCGTCGTGTTCCACCCGCCCGCCGGCGCCGATCCGCAGGATGCCAGGTGCGGCGACTCCAACCAGGGCGCCGGGCACCTGCAGGCGTGCGACACCCCCACTGTGCAGCAATCCAGCCAGACCTTCATCAAGCGAGTGGTCGGCATGCCGGGCGACACGATCAAGATCATCAACGGGCACGTGATCCGCAACGGCGTGCGCGAGAAGGACTCCTACATCCTGCCCTGCGGGGGAGATCCTTCTTGCACTTTCCCGGTTCCGATCAAGGTTCCACCCGGGGATTACTTCATGATGGGCGACAACCGTGGCGCATCGGACGACAGCCGATTCTGGGGACCCGTCCCCGACAAACAGCTCATCGGCGTCGCTTTCTTCACGTACTGGCCGCCGGACCGAATCGGCTTCCTCTAAGCCTGTCTCGATCAAGGCCGCGAAGAGCGGCGGCCGGCCGCGGAGGCGGGGCGGGCGCGCCGCCCGCCGGCTGTTCAAGTTCGACCGCGAGCTGGGCATCCGGTTCGTGGCGGGCGCGGACGAGGCTGGACGGGGCTGCCTCGCCGGCCCGCTGGTCGCCGCAGCCGTGTTGTTCGACCTTGAGCGGATCGGCCCGGCCGAGGTCCGCGCGCTCGGCGCCCTGAATGACTCCAAGCAGCAGCTGCCCGAAACGCGCGCGGAGGTGTTCCCGATCATCCTCCGTACGGCCGCGAAGGTTGTCGTCGTGTCCAGGTGCGCTCCGGGGATCGACTCCCGCGGCCTGCACGTCACCAACCTTGCCGCGCTCCACGACGCGCTCGCCCGCATTGCCTGCCCGGGCTGCATCTGCCTGAGTGACGGGTTCCCGGTCGCCAAGCTCGAGCACGAGCAGCGGGCGGTGGTCGGCGGCGATGCCAAGAGCGCGGCGATCGCGGCCGCGTCGGTGATCGCGAAGGAGACGCGGGATCGCTACATGCGCCGGGCGGACGCGACCCACCCGGGGTGGGAGTTCGCCGCCCACGTCGGCTACTCGACCCCCGAGCACCGCGACGCGATCGAGCGGATCGGGGTCTCGCCGTTGCACCGTCGCTCGTTCCAGTCGGCGGCCTACCAGCAGCTCGCGCTGTAGCCGCCTCGGCCGTTCCCTCGGGCCTCCCGAACGAGTACAGATCCCTCGCCGGGCGCGTCGAATTACCTACATGGCGTCTATGTGCGGACGTATAGTGGCCGTAGAACGTACCCACCTCGGGGGCACGGCCGGAGGGACGCACAGCGTCCAGAAGAGAACTAGTGGAGGGGGTTTGAGGTAAATGAAGACCGCAAACGGTCTCAGGACTGGCGCGCTCGCGTGTGCAGCCGTCGCCGCGGCGCTGATCACCGCTCCGAGCGCATTCGCGGCAACGACGCAGTACGCGATCGGCAAGCCGCTGTGCAAGGCGGCGAAGCCGGAACAGGCGACCTGCTTCGCCGAGCGCAAGATCCTCGTGAAGAAGGGCACCCCGGGTGCGCGGGCGTTCAAGCCCGGTGCCGGCGCGACCGCGAACGCCGTCAACCCGAACGCGCAGACGATCGGGCCGGCGGGCGGGATCACCCCGTTCGACCTCGCGACCGCGTACGGATTCAACTCCGCCGCGAGCGCATCGAGCCAGACGGTCGCGATCGTCGACGCGTTCGACGACCCGACGATCGAGAGCGACCTGCAGACGTTCGACACGCAGTACGGCCTTGCGACCTGCACCACCGCCAATGGCTGTTTCAAGAAGGTCAACCAGAGCGGCGCGCCGTCGCCGCTTCCGGCGACCAACACCGGCTGGGCGGGTGAGATCGCGCTCGACGTCGAGAGCGTGCACTCCGTCTGCCAGACCTGCCACATCCTGCTGGTCGAGGCGACCACAAACTCGTTCGCCAACCTCGAGGCCGCCGCCAACGAGGCGGCGACGCTGCATGCCACCGAGATCAGCAACTCCTACGGTGGCCAGGCGACTCCGTCCTCGACGGATCTCGCGGCCTATAACCACCCCGGCACCGTTGTCACCGTCTCGACCGGCGACGACGGCTGGTATGCCTTCGACAACTTCGCGCTCGGCGGCTCCGGGACCAATCCCGGCCTGCCGGAGTTCCCATCGTCGGCGAACACGGTCGTCGCGGTCGGCGGAACCTCGCTGTTCCTCGGCCAGGGCGGCGCGCGACAGTCCGAGTCGGTGTGGAACGACAACGGCACCAAGGACTATTGGGAGCAGAACTTCTTCCAGCCGCTCGGTGCCACCGGTGGCGGGTGTAGCACCACGGTCCAGGCGCAGGGCTGGCAGTCGCACGTGCCCGGCTGGGCGAATACGACGTGCGGCAAGTTCCGCTTGGATGCCGACGTCTCCTCGGACGCCGACTACCTGACCGGGATCGACACCTACGACACGACCGGCTCCGCCGGCTGGTCCACGATCGGCGGAACCTCGTTCTCGGCACCGACGATCGCTGCGGAGTTCGCGCTCGCCGGCGGAGCGCACGGGATCAACTATCCCTCACTGACGCTCTACGCCCACAACGGCAGCTCGGCGCTGTACGACGTGACCGTCGGCGGCAACGGGTGGTGCGGCGGCATGGGCGCAGCCGGCTGCGGGAACGTCAACAACCTCGGCGACGGCCCGCTCGACTGTGACTACAACAACGCGGGCACCGCCGTGGCCGCCGGGAACGGTGCCTGCGACGCAGGCCCCGGCTACGACGGTCCGACCGGCGTCGGCACGCCGAACAGCCTCGCCGCGTTCACCGCGACCGCTCCGGTCGTGACGACCAGCGGCCCGGCCCTGGCGTCGCCCGGAACGGCCGCCACGTTCAACGCGACGGTCACCGACCCGTTCCCAGGCGGCACGCCCACGAGCTACACGTGGGCGTGGGGTGACGGCACCGCCGCCACGACGGTGAACTCGACGAGCCTCACGAACTCGACGCCGCACACGTTCACGACCGGCGCGGTGAACCGGACGATCACGCTGAGCGTGAAGGACAACTACGGCGTCGTCGGCACGAAGACGTTCGTGGTGTCGGTCTGCTGCTCGGCGAACGGTGCCGGCACGCTCGCGGCTAACACGACATCGGTCGTGCATGCGACCACCGCTCACACGATCGCGTTCACGTACACCCCCGGAGCCGGGGGCATGCAGAGCGGCGCGGTCACCCTGACGGTGCCGGCCGGCTGGAGCGCCCCGTCGACGACGGGGACCGCGGCCGGATTCACGACCGCGAGCGCAGGGACCGCCTCGGTCTCCGGCCAGACGATCACTGTCGCCGGCTTGAGCCGCGGCACAACCCAGCCGATCACGATCACCTACGGGGCCCGGGGCTCCGGCGGCCCGGGCGCGACAACCCCGAGCACGGGCGTTGGCAACCAGACCTGGCAGGCCAAGGAGAGGTCCACGTCCGGTGGCACCTTGACCAACCTGGCCAGCTCCCCGGTGATCAAGGTCACCTGAGCGCAAAGCGCCTGTCTCGCGACGGCCCGGCCCACGCGCCGGGCCGTCGTGGTTAAGGCGACACCGGCCGCTCAAAACGCGCCCTCGAGATGCTCGAGCCCGAGCAGGCGCCCCGAGCGGTCGAACGTGATCCCGATCGCGTCGAACCGGAGCGCGCTCGCGAACGGCCGCCCGGGCCGGTCGCTCAGCCAGCTCGCCGCCATCCTTCGCACCTGTTCGCGCTTGCGCGTGTGAACCGACTCGAATGGGGTGCGACCTGCCGCCGCCCGCCGCGACTTGACCTCGACGAACGCCAGCGTCTCGCCGTCGAACGCGACGATGTCGAGTTCGCCCCAGCGCGTCCGGTAGTTGCGCTCGAGGATCCGGAATCCCCGCCTGACGAGGTGCTCGGCGGCCAGTTCCTCGCCGGCGTCGCCGAGCCATTTGCGCCGATCCTGACTCACCGAGCCGACGCTACGCCGCATCCCGTGAACCGTGTGCGTCGCTCTGTTCCAACTCTGCGCAATTCCGCCCGGCCGGCTTGAACACAGTTGGAACACGGCGTCACCCACGTCTCACACGAACGCACGTAGCGTCATCGGCGTGCTCGCACGCCTCGCCACATTTGCGATCGACGGTGTCGAACCCCGCCAGGTCTGGGTGGAGGTCGACATCCGCTCCGGGCTGCCGACGTTCACGATCGTCGGGCTCGGGGACACCGCGGTCAGAGAGTCCCGCGACCGGGTGCGCGCCGCGATCCTCAATTCCCGCTTTGATTTTCCACAGACCCGGATCACCGCAAACCTGGCGCCCGCGTTCCTGCGGAAGGTCGGCCCGGGGTTCGACGCCGCGCTCGCGCTGGGGGTGCTCGCGGCGAGCGGGCAGGTCACGGCGGCGTCCCTGCGCTCCTATGCCGTGTTCGGCGAGCTGTCGCTGAGCGGCGATCTGCGCGACTCACCCGGCGCGCTCGCCGTCGCCGAGGGCGCCCGCCGGGCGGGGCTCACGCGCCTGATCGTGCCGACCGAGCGCGGGCGCGAGGCGGCGCTCGTCGACGGGCTCGAGGTGATCGCCGTGCCGACGCTGCGAGCGGCGGCCGAGGTGGTGATGGGCGCTCGCGCCCCCGATCTCTCCGACCTTCCTCGTCGACCCACGCCATCAGGTGCCGGCGAGCCCGACCTCGCGGACGTCCGCGGCCACGCGACGCCGCTGCTCGCGCTCGAGATCGCCGCCGCCGGCGGTCACAACCTGCTGCTCGAGGGCGCCCCGGGAACCGGCAAGACGATGCTGGCGAGGCGGCTCGTCTCGATCCTCCCGCCGCTGAGCCGGCGCGACGCCGTCGAGGTCACGCGCATCCACAGCGTCGCGGGTCTGTGCGCCGACGGCCTGATCACCCGCAGGCCGTTCCGCGCGCCGCACCACACGATCTCCGCGGCGGGGCTCGTCGGCGGCGGCTCGCCGCCGCGGCCGGGCGAGGCGACGCTCGCCAACCACGGGGTTCTATTCCTCGACGAGCTCTCGGAATTCCAGCGGTCGAGCCTCGAGGCACTCAGGCAGCCGCTCGAGGACGGCCGGGTCACGATCGTCCGCGGCCAGCGCGCGCTCGTATTCCCGACGCAGGTCATGCTGGTCGCAGCGACCAACCCGTGCCCGTGCGGGTTCGCGGGGGTGGGAGACCGGTGCCAGTGCGGGGAAGCCGATCTGCGCCGTCACCGCCGGCGCTTGAGCGGGCCGCTGCTCGACCGGATGGACCTGCTCGTGACCGTCGAGCGGCCGACCGAGCAGGAGCTCCGTGCGCCCCCGGTCACCTCCTCGGAGGCGGCGAGCGCCCGGATCGCGGAAGCCAGGGAGCGACAGCGCTCGCGCCTCGCCGGCGACCCCGCGCGGTGCAACGGCGAGCTCGGGGCGCGGGCGCTGCGGCGCCACGTGCGGCTCGAGCCGGCCGCCGATCGCGTGCTCGCGAGGGCCTACGCCGCCGGCGCATTGAGCGCGCGCGGGCGCGACCGCGTGCTGCGGGTCGCGCGGACGATCGCGGACCTTCAGCGCCGCGAGGTGGTCGCGGCGGAGAATGTGCTGAGCGCGCTCGGCCTGCGGCAGCGCGGGTCGGGCGAGGACTCGTCGTGCGCGGAGGCCGCGTCGGGATGACCGAGGCGTGCGACCGTCACCTCGCGCGGGCGTGGCTGCTCGACCGCCTCTCCGGGAACCTCGACCTCGTCCGCGCGCGGATCGACGAGCTGCTCGCGCTCGATGACCTCGAGTTGATTGAGGCGGTGGGTGGCGACGCGGCGCCGCGGCTGAGAGCGGCGCTGCACGGGTTCGACGCCGAGCGTGCGCGGGCGGCCGCTGATCAGGGCGGGATCGAGGCGATCTGTCAGTGCGACCCCGCCTTTCCCCCTGGCCTCAGGGCACTCCCGAGTGCTCCCGGGGTGCTGTACGTGGCCGGGGGACTCGAACGCTGCCTCGAGCTGCTCCGCGAGCAGCCGGTCGCGGTCGTCGGAGCCCGGAGGGCGTCCCAGTACGGGCTCGAGGTCGCGCGCTCGCTCGGACGTGGCGTCGCGTGCAGCGGCGTGACGGTTATCAGCGGGATGGCGGCAGGGATCGACTCCGCCGCGCACGAGGGCGCCCTGTCGGTCCGCGGGCCCACGATCGCGGTGATGCCGAGCGCGGCGAACCGGCCGTACCCGGCGGCGAAGCGGTCGTTGCATCGGAGGCTGGTCGAGCTCGGCGCGGCCGTGTCGGAGCTTCCGCCCGGCGCCGAGATCCGCCGGTGGATGTTCCCCGCCCGCAACCGGCTGATCGCCGCGCTGTCGGCGATGACCGTGGTGGTCGAGGCGCGGCATCGCTCCGGGGCGCTCGTAACCGCGCGCCACGCGGCGGCCCTGGGACGGAGGGTCGGCGCCGTGCCCGGGCGCATCACCTCGCCGCAGTCGGGCGGCCCCAACGGGCTGCTCGCCGTGGGGGCGGCGGTCGTCCGCGACGCCCAGGACGTGCTCGACGCGCTGTTCGGCGCCGGCGTCCGCCGGGCGGGAGCGGCGCCGCGGGCCGAGCTCGAGCCCGAGCAGGAGCGGTTGCTCGATGCGGTCGCTAGCGGTCACGACACGATGGACGCGCTAGCGCGAGCCGGGATCGAGCCGGCGGCGGCGCTGGTCGCGCTCGCGGCGCTCGAGATCGGCGGCCACATCCGTCGCGAGCCAGGAGGGAGGTTCGGCGTGCAACCCGGCGTCTAGTGGCCGCCGCCGCGAGCGCCCTGACGACCACTAAGCTCGATCGATGGCCCCCGGACGGATCCCGCGAGTGCTGTCGATCGCAGGCTCGGACTCCGGAGGCGGAGCCGGGATCCAGGCCGATCTGAAGGCGTTTGCGGCGTGCGGGGTCCACGGAATGACTGCGATCACGGCGATCACCGCGCAGAGCACGGTGGGCGTCACCGCGGTGCATCCGGTCCCTCCCGACGTGATCCTCGCGCAGGTCCGCGCCGTGGCCGAGGACATCGGTGTCGACGCCGTCAAGATCGGGATGCTGGGCGACGCGACCACGGTCAAGGCGGTCGCGCGGTCGCTCGAGGAGCTTCCGGACGACGTCCCCGTGGTGCTCGACCCGGTGATGGTCGCCGAGTCAGGCGCGGTCCTGCTCGCTCCGGACGCCCGCGAGGCGCTGGTCGCGCTGATGCTCCCGCGGGCGACCGTCGTGACCCCGAACGTGCCCGAGGCTAGGGCGCTGGCGGGGTCGGATGGGGGGGAGGGGCCCGCCCCCGGCGGACCCGACCGACTCCCGCCCGACGTCCTCGCTCGCAGGGTCCACTCGCTCGGCCCGCGCGTGGTGATCGTCACCGGGGGGCACCGCGATCAGCCCGTCGACGTCTTCTTCGACGGCGAGCGGCTCGTGGAGCTCGCGGGCGAGCGTCACTCGGTGGGGGCGGCGCACGGTTCCGGCTGCACGCACTCGTCGGTGCTCGCGGCTCGGCTGGCCTGGGGGGACGATCCGCTCGAGGCGGCCGGCGTCGCCAGGGAGATGGCTGCGCGCGCGGTCCGCGACGGGTTGCGCGACGTCGGGGCCGGGGCCGGGCCGGTGGACGTGCTCGGGATTTCGAGACTCAGGTCGTAGAATCTCCACATGCGTTTCCTGCGGATGAAGCCGGGCCATGGAGAGGTCCTGATCGCCGAGGGAGACGTCGAGGTCGCCGACGACGAGGAACGGCTGGTCGAGGAGTTCCGCAAGCAGCTGGACGAAGGGCTGTGGGCGGCGGTGCCGGTCGCCGGGCCCGGCGGCCAGCGCGAGTCGCTGATGGTCCGCTCGTTCGAGGACATCCCACGGGATGCTGACCGCGTGATCTTCTTCCCGCGGGCGGCCGGCGGCCGGTAGGCCCGCGTGATTCTGGCGCTTGCGGCCACCGCGCTAGTCGCGATCGCGCTGCTGTCAGATCTGATCATCCCGCGCCTCGACGCGGCGTGGCAACGGATGCGCGCGCGCCGCAAGCGGGTGCCGGAGACGCTGCTATACGACCCCGGCCGCGAGCGCCGCGCTGAGGCTCGCGCCCGGTCGCTGCTGCGCTCGTGCGTCGACGAGGAGGAGTGGACGATGTACCGCGACCTCGGGTTCGTCCGGGTGTGGGGCGCGCAGGCCGACGGTCCGGCCGACGCGGACGGCATCGCCGGCGCGGCGTACGCGTACCTGATCTATCCCCACCGGCCGATCGTCGCCTACCTCGCCCAGACCCACCGGCTGCTCGGCGAGTACTGCGTCGCGTTCCCTGACGAGACTCGGCCCTACGGCAGCGCCCGCCTGCCCGACTCCGACGACGTGCTCGCCAAGTGGATGGCGCTGACCGGAGACGAGCGCAGGCTGATCGGGGAGGCCAACATGCACCTCCCGGGCCGCCAGCTCGACCCCGACCAGGTCAAGCGCGACCTCTGGCGCCTGTCGCAATGGGAGCGCAGCCGGATGCGCTCGGCCGCCGCGGGGACGGCCGCGACCGAGGAGCAGCCGCACAGCTGAGCGCGGATCGGCCGGCGTCCCGCGCCACCGATCGCTCGGTACAGTGCCCGCGTCATGGCGACGCTCGACCCAAAGCACCGAAGCCACTCGCTGACCGAGGGTCCTGAGCGCGCGCCGGCTCGTGCCTACCTGAAGGGCATCGGCTACGACGACGAGGCGCTGAGCAAGCCGATCGTCGCGGTCGCGAACACGTGGATCGAGACGATGCCGTGCAACTTCCACCTGCGCGCGCTCGCGGCGAAGGTCAAGGAGGGGATCCGCGCGGCCGGTGGGACGCCGATGGAGCTGAACACGATCGCGATCTCGGACGGGATCACGATGGGCACGCCGGGGATGCGTGCCTCGCTGCCGAGCCGGGAGGTGATCGCCGACTCGATCGAGCTCGTCTGCGACGCGCACATGTTCGACGCC
>DASXDA010000028.1:0-96026 GCA_036490875.1 Solirubrobacteraceae bacterium | reverse complement strand
TCGTTCATCCGCCCGCGCATGTACGGGTCCACCGACATCCAACGGTTGCGGACGAGGACCTCGCCCGGCCGTGGGTCGGGCAGGTCGACCTCGGCCAGCTCGAAGTCACTCGGCCGGGGCTCTCCGACCGGTCGATCCGCGAGCCGGATCTCGCGTGAGGCGGTCATGAGTGTGCCGTGCGGTGATTGGGGTGCATGGAGCGCGAGTCCCGGGGGCCGCCAGGCAAGGACGCAGAAACCGTCGCGCAGCAGCGCTGCGCGAGGTTTCGAGGACGCAGTATGGCGGTCACCCGGGACCGCGATACGTGTGCCCTAATCGCCGGACGGTGCACCGGTGCCGCCGGTCAGCCGTAGATCCGGACGAGCGTCTCGGCGACGCAGGCCGGCTTCTCCTGGCCCTGGACCTCGATCGTGCCCTTGGCCTTGACCTGAACGCCGCCCGGGACCTCGCTCACCTCGAGGATCTCGGCGCCGCCCCGCCACTGGGCACCGACGGGCAGCGGCGCCGGGAACCGCACCCGGTCGAGCCCGTAGTTGATGCCCATGGTCGCGTCGGAGACGTGCATCAGCTGGCCCATCACGTACGCCATCAGCGACAGCGACAGGTAGCCGTGCGCGATCGTCCCACCGAACGGGGTCTGCTTGGCCGCCTCGACGTCGACGTGGATGAACTGGTGGTCCTCGGTCGCGTCGGCGAACTGGTTGACGCGCTCCTGCGTCATCTCCTCCCAGTCCGTGTAGCCAAGATGCTTGCCGGCCGACTCCCTCAGTTCGGCGACCGACATCGCGTTCTGCGTCGTCATTGCTCGCTCCAGCGTTTGGTTTCGGGGGTGAAACCCTATACCTCGGAACGCGAGCGACTGTCCTGCGCCGGGGTGTCCTCCTCGTCGCGCAGGTGCTCGTCGGCAAGGCCCTGCTCCAATGCCTCCGCACGCTCGCTGCGCACGCGGGACTCGGCCCGATGCCGTTCGGCCTCGGCCCCCGCGACGCGGGCGCGGTGCTCGGCCTGCTCGGCCTCCCTGACCTTCAGCTCCGCATTTGCGCGGCTGGCCGCAGCCGCCTCGTTACGGCGACGCCTGAGCGCCCGCTCACCACTCCTGGCCCGGGCGGTCAGTGCGATCACCAGGCCGACCACGATCACTGCCGCGACAACGATCGCGACGATTACTCCGGTAGACATCCGCTGCTCCTCTCCTGGGGATTGTCTGCACGCTGGCTTCCCGGTCTGTTGGTGAGGGAAACTGCCGATGATGCCCGGCACCTGGACCGGCGTACGATTAGGAACATGACGGCGCTCGGTCTAGCGCTGCTGGTGGTCGGAGTGATCCTGGTCCTCGTAGAGGCGCATGTGCCCCGGCTGGGCGTGCTGGGAATTCCCGGGGTGATCTCGCTCGGAGCGGGGGCGATTCTCGCTGTCGCCGGGCTCGGCGGCGGAGCCGCGGTCGCGATCGTCGCGGCGCTCGCGCTCGCGGGCGCGGGCGCGGGATTTCTTGCGCTCACGTTCGGCAAGGGGCTGGCGGTCCAGCGGCGCCGGATCCGGTCGGGGCCCGAGCGGCTGATCGGGCAGCTGGGCGTGGTCCGCCGCTGGGATGAGCCTCGCGGCAAGGTGCTCGTCGACGGCGCGCTGTGGCACGCCCGCCGCTCGTGGCCGGACGGGGAGCACGACCAGCCGGAGCTCCACGAGGGCGACCAGATCGTCGTCGAGTGGCTCGAGGGGCTGACGCTCGCGATCCGGCCTGCCGAAGACTGGGAGCTCGTATGAGGCAGGAGCCGAACTAGTGCACCGGGCGGCACACTGATGGTCGCCGCGATCGTGATCGTGGTGCTCGTGCTGCTGGCGCTGGCGGCGGCCGCCGCGGGCATGTCGGTGCGGGTCCTGCGCGAGTACGAGCGCGGGGTCGTGTTCAGGCTCGGGCGGCTGATGGACCAGCGCGGGCCGGGCCTGGTGCTGCTGACGCCGGCGATCGACCGGATGGTCCGGGTCAGCCTGCGGACGGTGACGCTGACGGTCCCGGCGCAGGAGATCATCACCCGCGACAACGTGCCGGCGCGGGTGACAGCCGTCGCCTACTACCGGGTCGTCGATCCCAGCAACGCCGTGAATCAGGTGGAGAGCTTCGAGCAGGCGACGCTCCAGATCGCGCAGACGACGCTGCGCTCAGTGCTTGGCGGCGCCGATCTTGACACCCTGCTGTCCGAGCGCGAACGACTCAACGAGGAGCTCCAGCACGTGATCGACGCACACACCGAGCCGTGGGGGATCAAGGTGACCACGGTCGAGATCAAGGACGTCGAGATCCCGCAGTCGATGCAGCACGCGATCGCGCGCCAGGCCGAGGCCGAGCGCGAGCGCCGCGCGAAGATCATCAACGCCCAGGGCGAGGCCCAGGCCGCCGCGAGCCTCGCCGAGGCAGCAGATGTGATCGGCCGCAACCCGACGACGCTGCAGCTCCGCTACCTCCAGACGCTGCGCGAGATCGGCGGCGATCAGAATTCGACCGTGGTCTTCCCGATGCCGATAGATCTGATGAAGCCGATGGTCGACGCGATCAGCCGCAGGACGGCCGACGGCGGCGACGAGCAGGAGCGGCGCCCGCTCGAGCCGGGCGCCGCTGGCGCGCTCGGCCCGGCGCCGGAGCTCGGCGACGGGGCCGGCGACGCCGTCAAGCAACCCGCGCGCGAGGACGCCGGCGACTGACGTGGCGACCGAGGAGCGCAGCGTCGCGGAGCGCGCGGCGGCGACGGCCGCCGCCCACGCGAAGGTGATCGTGGTGATGCCCGCCCGCAACGCGGCGCGCACGCTCGAGGCGACCGTCTCGGCGATCCCGACCGAGGTCGTCGACGAGGTGATCCTCGTTGACGACAAGTCGACCGACGCCACGCTCGACGTCGCGCGGCGGCTGCCGCTGCGGCTGATCTGGCACCCCCACAACGTCGGCTACGGGGGCAACCAGAAGACGTGCTACCTGGAGGCCCTCCAGCGCGGGGCCGACGCCGTCGTGATGCTGCACCCCGACGGCCAGTACGAGCCGTCGCTGATCCCGCGGATGGTCGCGCCGATCCTCAGCGGCGAGGCCGACATGGTGCTCGGCTCGCGGCTGACCGAGCCGGGGTCGTGGAAGCAGGTCGGGATGCCCCGGTACAAGTTCCTCGCCAACCGGGGACTGACGGTGATCGAGAACGTGCTGCTCGGGACGGACTTCTCCGAGCTGCACACCGGCTACCGCGCGTTCTCGCGCGAGCTGTTGCTGACGGTCCCGTTCCTGCGCAACTCGATCGACTTCGTGTTCGACTCGGAGATGGTCATGCAGGCGGTGCACTTCGGGTTCCGGATCGTCGAGGTGCCGGCGCGCACCCGGTACTTCCCGGAGGCCTCGTCGGCCTCGTTCGGCCAGTCGGTCGTCTATGGGTTCAAGACGCTGTGCGCCGCTGCCCGGCTGCTGCTTCACCGGGCCCACCTGATCCGCTCGAGGAAGTTCTTGCCCTAGGACCCCGAGTGCGCCGTCCCCAGCGCATGATCGGCCGCTCGAGCAGGTAGTAGCTCGCCGACGCGCACGCGAGCGTGACGACCAGCGAGCAGACCGCGACGAACGCGTACCTCGATGGGATCCCGGCGTCCTTCGCGACCTTGTTCAGCTGATCGATCACGATCGTGTGGTAGAGGTAGAACGCGTAGGAGATCAGCCCGACCCACGCCAGCACCCGCAAGCGCAGCACACTCTGGATCGGGCCGCGGGTGCGCTCGGCGAACACCGCGGGTAGCAGGATCAGCAGCGCGCTCAGTCCGTAGAGGACATGCGTGACGACCACGGCGGCCTGCCGATCGAGGCCGAGTGACCCCTTCTGGATCCGGTGGTTGAGCACGATCAGGCCGATCGCGAGCGCCCAGCTGGCTACCGGCCACAGGGCCGGGAGGCGGCCCCGCTCGCGGAGCCTCCGCTCGAGCTCGACGCTCACGATCGCCGTCGCCATCCCGAGCGCGAACCAGAAGAACGTCCCCGCGAGCGTCGAAACCGTCGCGACCTGGGTGAACTCGCTGAAGTGGGCGCGGAACGCGAGCGACCCTACGGCCAGCAGGACGATCAGCGCCACGTCGGGACGGAATGAGCCCCGGCGCCGCGCCAGCCACGCGCACACGAGTACGAATACCGGCAGCGCGGCGTAGAACGTGACCTCGATGCACAGCGTCCATGCGACGCCGATGCCGCGCCCGATGTTGACCGGGCTGTAGATCTGGCCGAAGAAGTAGAAGATCCACCAGTTGGACGTGGTGACCCCGCTGACGAACCCGGCGGCGATGAAGATCGTCAGCGCCACCCAGTACGCCGGGACGATCCGCAGCACGCGCCGTTTCGCGTAGGAACCGATCCTGAACGGGCGCCCCTCGCGCCTCGCGACGAGGAACGGCCGGTACAACAGGAACCCCGAGATCAGGAAGAAGATCGCGACCCCCTCGTAGGCGATCTCGACCGCCCACAGGAACAGGCCCGGGTGGGCCCGAAGGCTGTAGACGCCGGTGACGGTGTGGCCGGCGAACACGCTGAGCGCGGCGATCGCCCGCATCGAGTCCAGCAACGGGAACCTGGGGTTGCCGGGAGGTGGCGCCAGGTTCGGCGCCTCCTGCACTTCGATGGCTTGCGCGGCGGTGCTCACGTGCGCGGCCCATCGCAGACGGCGAACAGGTCGATCGCCTGCTCGAGCCGGTCGCCGTCGAGCCAGAAGTCGTCCTGGCCGATCTCGAGTGCGCCCGCCCTGGGCCTCACGCGGTCCCCGCTCAGCCGGCGGTCGTAGAGGTGCTGCTTGACCCGCCGCGGGACCAGCCGCCGGAGCCTGAGCGGATCGCGCTTCAGCAGCCGGTCGAGCTCGAGCCGCTCGTCGTCGTGGATCGCCATGTACCGGTCCGATGCGTGCAGCGCCCTGACCTCCACCGTCTCGAAGAAGCGCCCGCACAGGGCGTGGAGCTGCGTCGGGTCGTACTCGACGTAGTGGTAGGGGTCGATGATCTCGTCGGGCCGCCCGAACGTCAGCCGGTTGGGCGTGACGAAGATCGCGCGACCGCCGGGCTCGAGCACGCGCGCGACCTCGGCCAGCATCCGGTCGGCGTCGGCGACGTGCTCGATCGACTGGATCGCGACCACCGAGGCAAAGCCGTCAGGCCCGAACGGCAGCGAGCGCATGTCGGCCACCCGCGTCTCGCGGTCCTGGCCCTCGAGCGCGGCCGGCTCGATGTCGACTCCGACGGTCTCGCGCGGGGCCAGCTCCGTGTAAGAGTGGCCGGTCCCGCAGCCGAGATCGAGCACCCGGCCCGGACCGAGCAGCGTCGCCGACAGCCGGTACTCGGCGCGGTGGCGCTGGAAGCTCGGGTTGAAGCCACCCGCACCCGTGGTGACGCGCTCGCCGGTGATGATGCCCACCGCCAGAGGATATGGGCGATCATCCACGGCATGAACGTGGTCGCACGGATCGCGCTGGTGGCGGTGGCGCTCGTCCTAGCCGCCTGGTTCGGCCTCGGCTGGTACCAGGACCAGCAGACTCAGAAGGCCACGGCGCTGGTCGCCGGCGGTAACCGGCTGACCGCGAGCCAGGCCCGCAAGGCCCGGACCGCACTCGACTCGGCCGGGACCTTGAACCCGGATCGCGCGGTGGACGTTCTTCGTGGCGAGTTGGCGATCGACCAGGGGAACTACGTTGTTGCGACCCGAACCCTCGGCTCGGTCACGATGCGCGAGCCGCTCAACCTGACAGCGTGGGCGGAGCTCGGGATCGCCGCGGCGAAGGTCGGCGACCGCACTCTGCTGGCCGTCGCCGGGCGCCACATCGCGATCCTGATCCCGCGGGTGAAGTAGGGGAAGCGCCGGACTCCCGCGCCGGAGCGTGGTCGGTTTGACACGGACGTCCGTGTCAAACCGAGCACGCTCAGACCCCGAGCGCTTCGACGATCCGGTCGAGCAGCGAGTCCGGGAGCGCCTCGTCCCAGTCACGCGCCCAGTTCACGTCGGCGCCGGCGACCCGCGCGGGCGCGTCGTCCGCGCGCGCGGCCGCGGCCCCGAGCCCCTCGGCGACGCCTTCGATCGTCGGCTGGGCCGCGGCGATGTTGGCCGAGATCGACCGCATCGCGTCGGCGTCCTTGTTGTCGAAGGTGTTGGTCACGACCACCATCCCCGCCGCCGCCATCTCGAGCGGGACCAGGCTCGGGTGCGGGGTGTACATCAGCGCCAGCCCGACGTCGTGATGACGTAGCAGCTCGGCATACGCGGACTGATCCGAGCGGGGCACAAGCCGCATCGACGTCCGTCCCAGCGAGATCCGGCTGCGGCCGCTGACCGACCCGATCCCGTTGAACTCCCAGTCGCCGCCGAACGCTCCGTCCTGCAGCGCGCGGGCGAGCGCTAGCACCCCGAGCTCGAACATGTTGCGGGCGGCGTGCGGCTCGGGACGGGCGTAGAACAGCAGCCGCCGCGGCCTGCGCCCGGACAGCTCCTGCGCGGGCGGTGGGGCCACGCTCGTGATCGCATTCTGGAATGAGACTGAGTCCGAATCTCGATGCGTAGGAGCGGAGCCGGCGGTCCCGAACGCCCCGATCCCCTGCTCCCGGAACCACCCGCGCAGCAGTTCGCTCGAGAACACCGCGAAGTGGGGGAAGTCGTAGGACTGACGGGCGAGCGCGGAGTACGTGCCCATCGGGAACGTGAACGGCTCGTACTCCTGGATCAGGTACACGAACCGCTGGCCGTCGAGCTGCTCGAGCGCCGCGCGAGCGATGTGGGCCGTCCACCAGGTCGTCGCGATGAACGCCTCGCGGCGGCTGCACTCGATCCCGCTCGACTCGCGTCCGAACTCGACCTCGACCGACTCGAACAGCCCGCCGAGGCCGGCGAACGCCTCGACCCGGCGGCGCCAGTCGGCGGGCAGCGGGCCGACCGGGTCGACCGTCACGACCCGGACCCGGAAACCGCGCGCCGCCAGCCGCCGCGCGAGGTTGAACTTGGCGATGTAGCCGCCGAAGAAGTGCTGCAGGTCGATCGATGGGATCAGCAGGTTGACGCGCACGGGCGCGCGCTCGGCGACGCTCCAGCGCAGCGGCGCGATCTTCCGGGCGATCACCGCGACATCCTCGTCGAGCTCCGCCCAGCCCGGCTCGAGGATCAGCGAGGGCGGCGGCAGGGCGTCGAGGCGGAACCGCCGCTGCGGTTCCGCGCGTGCCGTGAGCCCCAGCAGCCGGCGCCACGCGAGCGCGTGGAACAGGCCCCACTCGGCGCCGAGCGTCTCCGGCTTCGAGGAGACGAGCTCGCGGGCGCCGCGGGCGCCGAGCACGGTCAGCATCCGTAGCGACCGATCGCTGTCCAGCACCTCCTCGAGCACGCGGCGGCGGTCGGGGTCGATCAGCCGCCCGGCGCGGAGCAGAAGCACCAGACAGAACTGCCGCAGCCGCCAGATGTCGACGAAGTAGTGCAGCCGCCACATGTGCACGCGCTCGCCCAGGTTGCGCTGGCGCGCGAGGCGCTCGCGCAGCGACACCATCCGGTTGGCACGCTCGTGGCCGAGCGAGGCGGCACCGTGCTGGACGTAGTCGTACAGCGGCGCGTCCACGTACGCGATCCCGTCCAGCGTCCGCGCCACGACGCCGATCCAGTGGTCGTGGAAGTGGTGGAACTGGCGCGGCGGGAACGGCAGCACGTAGCCGAGCAGCTCGCGGCGGATCAGCGACGCGGCGCCGGTCACGGAGTTCGCGACCAGCAGCGACAGCAGGTCCTCGTGGTTGTTGCGCCGCCGGTTCCACCACGTCTCGGAGATCAGCTGTCCGTCGCGGGCGACGACCCGCGCGTCGCTGTAGACGAGCTGCGCGTCGCCGAGCTCGGCGAGCAGCGCCGCGAGCTTGCCGGGCCGCCAGTCGTCGTCCTGGTCGGCGAGCGCGACGTACTCGGCGTCGCCGGGCACCAGCTCGAGCGCCCGCTCGAAGTTCCCATAGAAGCCGCGACGCCGCTCCGAGCGCGAGAGCACGAACCGCGGGTCGCCCGCCACCGCTCGCTCGATCGCCGCGTACCGCTCGGGGCGCGAGCAGTCGTCCGAGATCACGCACACCCAGTTCGGGTGGCTCTGCGCTCGGATCGAGTCGAGCTGGCGGGCGAGCAGGTCGTCGGGCGGGTCGTAGGTCGCCATCGCGATCGCGACGCGAGCGCCGGCCCCCTCGTCCGGCCACGCCACCGCCATCGGCTCGGCCGGTCGCCCGACCGCGATCCGCCCGAGCTCCGCCTCGGCGACACTGCCGTCGTCGAGCCTCGCGCGGAGCGCGAGCGCGTACGCGCCGTCGGCCGGCGGCCGCTCGATCCGGACCAGCCCCCAGAACCCGCTTCGGTAGGCGGCGGGCTCGCCCAGCGCCTCGAGCGGGTCGAGCCGCGGCATCGCGTAGCTGTCGACCGGCTGCGGCTCGCCGTCGAGCACGAACTCGAGCGACGCGATCCCACCCCCCGGGGTCACGCACCAGCCACACACGAACACCGCGGTCCCGAGGCCGACCTTGACTGTCTCCGGGAGCTCTGAGTCCAGCTGCACATGCAGGCCTGCGCTCGTCACCTCGGCTACCGTAGCTTGGCCGTGGGGACGACCGCAGACGAGCAACCCGCTGCCACGGCCGCCCGCGCGGCGTTCTGGAAGGAGCTGCGGGCGCAGCACCCGCGGTTCTGGGCCGCGGTCACCGAAGACGCCCGGATGACGGCGCTGCACCGGGGCGAGCGGCACGAGTTCAGCTCGGACATCGACGCGGCCGTGCAGGCGATCCGGCTCGCGTGGGTCAGCGACGCGTTCCTCGCGCAGGCGCTGTACCGAGCGAAGGCGCGGCTCCAGGCGCTCGGCGTCCCGCTCGTGCCGAGGCTGCTGCACAAGCTCGCGATGGCATCGGCGCAGGTCTCGATCGGCGACCCGGTCGTGGTCGCCCCGGGCGTTTACATCGTCCACGGCCAGGTGGTCCTCGACGGGCTCGTCAGGGTCGAGACCGGCGTTGTGATCTCGCCGTTCGTGACGATCGGGCTGCGCGCCGGCGACGTGACCGGACCGACGATCGGCCGCGGCGCGAGCATCGGCACCGGCGCGAAGCTGATCGGCCCGGTGACGATCGGCGAGGGCGCGACGGTCGGGGCCGGCGCGGTCGTCGTCGCCGACGTTCCGCCGGGCGCCACCGTTGTCGGAGTCCCGGCTCGTCCGGGGCGTGTTTAACTTGATCGCATGAGGTGGCGCACCGCAGGCGAGCGGCGGGAACGCCGGGACGAGGATCTCGACGAGGAGGCCGCGATCGAGGAGTTCCCGGGCGCCGACGCCGAACTTGCGGCCGAGATCGAGCGCCTCGCCGAGCTCAACCGCTGGAACCCGTCGGTCGAGCAGGAGCGGAGGCTGCTCCACCTCCGCAACCTGCTCGGGATCAGGCTGCTCGAAAGCCGCGCCGACGACGGCGGCTTCCCGGAGCCGGATTACGCCGCGCTCCCGTCCAACGGCTCGCTGCTGCCCGAGATCGAGCCGGGCGCGCTCACGCCGGAGCTGCTGCGCGCCGCGATCCTTCGCAACGGCTGCGTCCTGGTCCGCGGGCTGCTCGACCGCGCCGAGGCCGAGGAGCTCGCAGGGAAGATCGACCGCTCGTTCGCCGAGCGCGAGCGGTATGACGCGGGCAAGACCTTCAACGACCGCCTGTACGTGCCCTTCCAGCACGACCCGCGGCGCGGGATCCGCCCGCCGCGCAACTTCATCAAGGCCGGGGGCGGCGTGCTCGCGGTCGACTCCCCGATGCTGAGCTTCGAGATGCGCGAGCTGCTGCGCGACACCGGGCTGCCGGCGCTCGTCGAGGGCTACCTCCGCGAGGCCCCGCTGGTCGCCAGCGACAAGACGACGCTGCGCAAGGCCGAGCCGTCGGTGAGTGGCGCGTGGCACCAGGACGGCAAGTTCATGGGCGAGGTCAAGGCGCTGAACCTGTGGCTGGCGCTCACGGAGTGCGGCGAGCGGGCGCCGGGCCTCGACCTCGTGCCGCGCCGGCTCGAGCAGCACGTCGCGACCCAGACCGACGAGGCGATGATGCCCAACCAGGTGTCCCAGCGCGTGGCCGAGGAGGCGGCCGGCGAGCTACCGATCCTCCGTCCCGTGTTCGAGCCGGGGGACGCGCTGCTGTTCGACGAGCTGTTCCTGCACAAGACCGCCTCGGACCCGCGAATGCGCCGCCCGCGATACGCGCTCGAGAGCTGGTTCTTCGGCGCCTCGGCGTTCCCCGAGAACTACGTCCCGCTGGCGCTGTAGCCGAGGTCGCAGCGATGTGGAATGGCAAGCGCGTGTCGGTGGTCCTGATGACCTACTCGGAGCGCGACTCGATCCGCTCGGTGATCGAGGACTTCTACGAGACGGGGCTCGTCGACGAGGTACTGGTGATCGACAACAACGCACAGCCCGGGACCGCCGAGGAGGTCGCTCGCACGAACGCGCGGCTCGTGCATGAGCACAAGCAGGGCTACGGGCACGCCACGCGGCGCGGGCTGGTCGAGGCGACCGGCGAGCTGGTCGTGCTCGCGGAGCCCGACGGCACCTTCCTCGCGAGCGACATCTCGAAGCTGCTCGTCTACAGCGGCGAGTGCGACGTCGTGTTCGGCACGCGGACCACCCGCGAGCTGATCTGGGCCGGGGCCAACATGGCCCGCTTCCTGCGCTGGGGCAACTGGGCGGTCGCGAAGCTGATCGAGGCGCTCTACAACACCAGCCACCTGAGCGACGTCGGCTGCACGTACAAGCTGCTGCGCTCCGAGACCGCCAAGCGCGTCGCCGAGACGATGACCGTCGGAGGCAGCCACGCGGGCGTCGAGATCATGCTGCTGACGATCACCTCGGGCGCCCGGTTCGTCGAGGTCCCGGTCAACTACCTGCCGCGCGTCGGCACCTCGTCGGTCACCGGCGACCCGCTCAAGGCGGCGGGGGTCGGACTGCAGATGATCGGGCTGGTCCTGCAGCTGCGGCGCCGAGTGCCGCGGCGCGCGCAGCGCCCGCCCGCGTTCGAGGCCCCGCAGCCCACCATCGAGCAGCCGCAGCCGGATGAGCGTCTCCCACTCTGAGCACGGCACCAACTTCGACGAGATCGCGGCCGTCTACGACGAGTCGCTCCCGCCCCACGTCGTCGAGCACTACCTGCGCAAGCGCGCGGCGTTCGTGCTCGGGCTGCGCCCGGGCGGTTCGGTGCTCGACGTCGGCTGCGGCACCGGCTCGCTCGCGCTGCGGCTGAGCTCGCTCGGCTATGACGTCACCGGGGTCGACCCGTCCGACGGGATGCTGCAGGTGATGCGCGCCCGCGGTCCCGGGATCCGCGCGGTGCAGGCGCCGGGTTCTGAGCTCCCGTTCGAGTCAGATAGCTTCGAGATCGTGCTGAGCGTCGCGACCTTCCATCACATCGCCGACGCCGACGGGGTCCGCGCGACGCTCGCCGAGATGACCCGGGTCTCGAAGCCCGGCGGCAGGATCCTGATCTGGGACCACAACCCCCGCAATCCGTACTGGTCGTCGCTGATGGCCCGCGTCCCGCAGGACACCGGCGACGAGCGGCTGATCGGAGCGGACGAGCTCGTCGGCGGGTTGAACGCGGCCGGCGCTCAGGTCCTGAGCGTCGACCAGCTGGGCGTTGTCCCCGACTTCACCCCGCGCGCGGCACTCGGCGCGGCGGCCGCGCTCGAGCGGCTGTTCGAGCGCGCGCCGGCAGTGAGCGAGTACGCAGCGCACAACGTCGTCGTTGCGACGAAGATCTCCAGACGATGAGAGTCGAGAGCGAGACCACGCTCCGGGAGATCGTGCCCGACCCGCCGCAGCGGGCCTGGGACAAGGAGCAGCCGTCGATCGACGAGGGCTGCGCCGAGTTCATCGCGGCGTCCCCGTTCGCCGTGCTCGCGACCGCCGACGGCGAGGGCCGCTGCGACGCCTCGCCTCGCGGCGGGCCGCCCGGGTTCGCCTCGGTGCTCGATTCGCGCCGCGTGGCGCTCCCCGACTACAGCGGCAACCGCCGCCAGGACTCGCATCGCAAGCTGCTCGAGAACCCCTACGTCGGGCTCGTCTTCTTCGTCCCCGGCGTCAAGGAGTCGCTGCGCGTCAACGGGCGCGCGGAGCTGTCGACCGACCCGGAGCTGCTCGCCGCGCTCGCGACCGGCGGCGCGCCGCCGAAGCTCGCACTCGTCGTCGAGGTCGAGACCGCGTTCATCCACTGCGGCAAGGCGCTGCACCGCTCGGCGCTCTGGGACCCGTCGACCTGGCCCGAGGACGTCTCGCTCGTCCGCGCGCGGGCGCGGGCGGGCGGCGAGAGCGAGGAGGAGGTCCGGGTCCGCTGGCAGGCGGGGTTCGAGGATCCGAAGCAGCTCTGGTAGGGGCCCGCGAAGGTGGAAGAGCGCCCCGAGAGCGTCCCGAGAGCGTCCCGAGAGCGCCCCGAGAGCGCCCTTTCCGGCTCGGTCCGGTCGCAGAAGGACTCCGAGCCGCATAGGGGTCGATTTCCGACCCTTTTCCGGCTCGGACCGCCAGTCGAAGGAGCTCGAGCCGGAGAAGGGTCGCTCCCGGGCCCGCGACCCGCCAGAGCCCAACCTCGACTACCGCGCCGCCAGCTCCGCCACGATCAGCCCATCCGGCGCCCGGGCGATCGGCTTGATCACGAACCGCTGATCGAGGTAGCGGAGGATCCACTCGGCCTCGACGCCGCCGCCGTCGACGGGCGCCTTCAACGGGTCGACCGCCGGGTTGCGGAGCTCGCGGATCGCCTTCAGCGCCTCGTCGTCGATCAGGATCCGCTGACCGGGACGGATCCCGTGGAGCGCGGAGCGGACGCGCGGCAACCACACGGACGGGACCAGGCCGTCGGCCTTCGGATCCCCGATCGGCAGCAGGTTCGAGCGGTGGCTGCGGATCAGGATCTCGGTGCCGAGATCGGGGACGGTCGGCAGCAGGATGATCACCCGCCGCGAATGCACGTGCCGGTCGAGCAGCCGGATCCCGACCGGCGTCCGGGGGTCGAACGCCGGCGCGTGCCAGAGCCGGTGAAGCGCCGCCCGCAGACCACCGCCGGGGTAGAAGTGCGCGAGCGCGGTGCGGTTGAAGTGCGTCCCGGCCGCCGGCCACGCACCCGCCAGCAGCAGCACGGACACCGCGAGTGCCCCCGCGAGGCTGCTCAGACGAATCCGCGACGACAGCGCGGACCCCGGCGCCAGGATCAGCGACAGCCACAGCGTCGCCGCGAGCAACAGCGGCAGCGCTACGAACAGGAACAGGTAGGTCGAGGAGCGGTTGTCGGTGTAGGACAGCACCACGATCGCGTAGAACGAGCTCCCCGCGAGCGCCACCGTACGCACCGGATTGGACCGCGCCAGCTCCGGCCGGCGCCAGCACAGCAGCACCAGCGCCGCGGCCGAGATCAGCGCGCCCGCGTAGACGGCGAGGCCCGGCGACCAGTTGGCGAAGCCGTAGGTGATCGACCCCGCCCTGCCGCCGAACAGGAACTCCCGACCGTACGCGAGGTACTGGCCCCAGTCGGGCAGGTGCCCGGAGCCGATCAGCGTCGCAATCGCGAACACGAGGTGGCCGGCCAGGACCGCTCCGAGCCCGTAGAGCAGCCACGTGACGAGCCACCGTCGCCGCTGCACCGGGAGGCCCAGCCACGCGCTGACCGCGACGATCGCGACGTAGGTGACCGCGGTGTACGCGAACGCCTCGAACGCCCACACCGCCGCCACCGCGAGCCCGAGGAGCGACAGCGCCCGCCACCACACCGCCGCCCGTGGGAGCCGCGTCGCCGCGACGAAGCCGATCAGAACCACCATCGGCAGCCCGAACCTGAGCGGCCCCTCCTCCGGCAGCTGGCCGACGAAGTAGAGGAAGTTGTAGACGAAGGCGACCACGCCGACCCCGATCGCGCCGATCGCCAGCGGCCGCCGGACGCCCGCCAGCCGCAGCACGGCGTAGCCCGCGATGTAGAAGAGCGCGGTCAGCAGCGAGTCCAGCAGCGCGAACGTCCCGTAGCCGATCGGCGCGATGTGGAACCAGCCGGCGACGAAATAGATCAGCCCGACCCCGTACTGCGAGACCGGGTCGCCCGCCAGCAGCGCGCCGCCGCCGAGGACTTGGTTGACCGAGCCCAGGATGTAGTCGTGCTGGAACTGGACGATCCCCGGGTCGACGAAGATGTCCGGGATCCCGGAGGGGTTCTTGAACGCGACGACGTCGGGGATCGCGAGGAACAGGAGCACGACGACGGCCGCGTCGATCACGAGGCCCCACCGACCGATCTGCGGCAGGCGGGCCCTCCGGTACAGGATCAGCACCAGCGCGGCCGCCGCCACGCCGACGACGAGCGGCACCGCGCCGAGCGATCCCGAGCTCGTCAGGCACAGCAGCACCCCGAATACGAGCAGCGCGGTTACGGCGGCCGGCGCCGGCCAGTTCCGTTGAAGGCGCTCGAGCGCGCTCCAGCGATCGCCCCGCAGCACCCGCCAGAGGGCTAGCCCGGCGAGCAGAGCCCACACGAGCACACCGACGAGCAGGCCCTTGACGCCACTCCCCCACGGCAGCCCGCTCGAGAAATGCACGACGATCAGTGCCGCCGCGAGCAGGCTCGCGAGCAGGGCGGCGAACGCCGGCAGCGAATCCCCGCTCGCCCGGGACGCGATCGCGTCGGCGATCCGCGGTCCCGCGAACAGCGACAGCGGCAGGATCACCAGGAACGAGATCAGATAGACGTCGGTCTTGACCGACTGGTTCTGCTGGTTGATCAGGTTGTAGTAGGGGCTGTTCGCCGCGATGTCGGAGTGGATCACGAGCAGCTGGGCGGCGATCAGCGCGAGCGCCGCGGCGATCGCGAGCGTCACCGTGATCACGAGCGCCGCCGCGAACCCGCCCGGCGCCCGATCCGAGGCGCCCTCGGCGCGCGCCGGCCGGGGATCGCCTACCGCGACGCTCACGGCGCCGGGCACGATCGCGCGTAGACGGTCACGAGCGTCAGCACGAAGCCCTCGTATCGCCGCTGCGCGCACCGCACGTAGCCGCCGGGGATGCTCGCCGGCGTCAGCGTCGGGCCGGTCGCCTTCGCCGCCAGCCGCACCGAGACGACGAAGATCCGGTTGCCGTCGGCGGCGGCGACGGCGCGCGCGAACGCGGTCGAGATCCGGACGCTCGGCGTCAGGAAGTTGAACGGATGGTCGTTCTCCGCCGGGGAGAGCGCCCGGACGACCGGCAGCCGGCTGTGGAGCGTCACGTCGAGCGGGGTCGTCGGCCCGGGGCTGAGCGCGCCGGTCCCGTCGACCACGACGTCGCCGCTGCGGGCGTGCACGGCGATGTAGTCGGCGGGAGCCTGGAAGTTCGGCCGCGAGAACCGCGCCTCGAGCATCTTCTCGGCGCCGAGGGCGAACGCGGCCACCGCCAGTACCGCCGCGCTCGTCCCGGGCACGGGGCCGGCCGCCATCACGATCGCGGACGCCGTGAGCGCGAGGTACGGCCATGACGCCGCCAGGTCACGCACGCCGATGATGTGGTTGCCCAGCGCGCTCGCGATCACCTCTCCGACGGGCGTTGCGAGCAGCAGCGCGACCACCAGCACGATCCGGCGCGACGGGTCGCTCCACCGCGCCCCCTGGCCGAAGACCCGCCATGCGATCCCACCCAGCGCCGCCACCGCCGCGCCCGCGAGCAGCACCAGCGCCGCGGTCCCCGGCAGCTCGCGCAGGCCGCCCGCGACCGTGTACGGGTAGCCGAGCGCCCAGTGCTGGATGTCGACGCGGATCGCGTTCGGGCTGAACGCCGACAGCGCGGACAGGATCTTGACCGTCGGGGAGCGCAGGTCCTGGATCAGGCCCGGGATCCATGGCAGCACCAGCACGACCGCGGCCGCGGTTGCGATCAGCGCCGGGCGGCGCGCCTCGGGGCGGGTCCAGAGCAGCCAGACGAGTTGCACGCCCAGCACGAACAGGCACGTGTAGTGGGTGTAGAACGCGGCTGCGGAGCAGAGCGCGTAGAGGACCCACCAGCGGCGGCGGCCGGTGTCGAGCGCGAGCAGCATCGACAGCGTCGCCGCCGTGAGCAGGAACATGAGCAGCCCATACGCCCTGGCCTCGGCCGAGTAATAGATCATGAACGGGGACAGCGCCGTCAGCGCGGACGCGAGCAGCGCGGCCCGGGCGCCGACCGCGCGGCGGCCGAGCGCGTAGACGAGCGGGATCGTCGCGGTCCCGGCGATCAGCGCAGGCAGCCGCAGCAACTCCGGACTCTTGCCGATCCGCGTCGTCAGCCACGACGCGAGGAACGACAGCGGCGGGGTGATCTCGGCGTGGTGGATCCGGCCGGTGCTGTAGAGCAGCGACAGCACTCCGCCGAGCCCGTGCGTGGCCGAGATCCAGTATGTCGAGAGCTCGTCGGCGAACACCGACTGGCGGGCGACGATCACCCGCAGGACCGCGCCGCCGACCGTCAGCGCAGCAACAATCAGCATCGCCGGGGAGATCCGGCGGGCACGCGACCGCGCCTCCGCCCCCGACCCGCCCGCGGCGCCCACCGCGGGCGACGCAACGTTCTGAACCGCCATCGGCCGGGACCTTAGAGGGCCGGGTACTCATGTAACGTGCTACGCGTGTTGTGGCGTAAGCGCAGGGTGGAAGCGGCACCCGGCGGTGGGACGGCGACGATCGAGGCGGACGCGGCGAGCGACTGGGGGCTCGAGGAGCTGCGCGAGGAGATCGAGCGGGTCGCCGAGGCCAACCGGGTCGCTCCCGACCGCGAGGCCGAACGGCGGCTCGTGCGGCTTCGGCACCTGGAAGGCGTCAAGCTCGTCGACGAGGCGCCCGGCGACCCCGAGTTCGTCACCCCCGCGGTCGACCGGCTCCCGCAGGGCGACCCATTGCCCGAGGTCTCCGGCAGCGAGCTCGCGGCCGGTCTGATCCGCGCTGGGATCCTCCGCGACGGATGCCTGCTCGTCCGCGGGCTCGTCCCGCGCGACCGCGCGGAGTCGATGGCCAAGCAGATCGACCACGCGTTCGGGCAGCGCACGCGCCACACGTCCGGGAAGCGAAGCGACGCCGGGTACTACGAGGAGTTCCTGCCCGAGCCGGGCGCCGGCGAGCCCGTCGTCCGCGGCTGGATCGAGCAGGGCGGTGGCCTGCTCGCGGCCGACGCGCCGATGCTCCACGCGGAGATGATCGACCTGTTCGCCGCGGCGGGCCTGCGCGAGCTCGTCAGCGACTACCTCGGCGAGCCGGCGCTGATCTCCGTCCACAAGACCACGCTGCGCAAGGCCGACCCGTCCGTCCCCGGCGCGTGGCACCAGGATGGGTTCTTCATGGGGCCGGTCCGCTCACTGAACATGTGGCTGTCGCTGTCGCGCTGCGGCGACGAGTCTCCCGGCCTCGACCTGCTCCCGACCCGCCTCGACCACTACCTCGCGACGGCCACCGAGGAAGCGGCGCTCGACTACACGATCTCGCAGCGAAAGGTCGACGTCGCCCGGGGCGAGATCCCGATCCTGCGCCCGATCTTCGAGCCCGGCGACGCGCTGTTCTTCGACGAGCTGTTCCTTCATCAGACGGGCTCCGATCCGTCGATGCAGAGGCCTCGGTACGCGATCGAGAACTGGTTCTTCGGTGGATCGGCGTTCCCGGGCGAGTACGCGCCGATTGCCGTCTAGCGCGAACGAACAACAGCGGCTCGTCCTCGAGCCGGGCGACAGCCCCGACCACCCGATGGCGGCGTGGTTCGACGACATCCGGCAGACGCGGATCCGCCACTACGCGTCGCGCCCGCTCCGCGAGCCCGGCACCCGCAGCCGGGCGCTGATCACGATGGTCCACAACGAGCCGGTGTTCCTGCCGATCTGGCTCGGCTACTACTCACGGTTCTTCGCCCCCGAGGACATCTACGTGTTCGACAACGAAACCGACGACGGGTCGACCGCTCGCGACGGCTTCGTCCGGCTTCCCGTGCGCCATAACCGGGTCGACCACCGCTGGATGGTGCGAACGATCCAGCAGCTCCAGCACGAGCTTCTCGACAGCTACGAGATCGTGCTGGTCACCGACGTCGACGAGATCGTCGCGCCTGATCCCCGGCGCGGAACGCTCGGCGACTATCTCGACCGGTTCGACGAGGACTGGGTCAACTGCCTCGGCTACGAGCTCTTGCACGGCCGCGACGAGCCGCCGCTGCGCCTCGACGAGCCGATCCTCACCCAGCGCCATTACTGGTATTTCAACGACGCCTACAACAAGGCGGCACTCGCGACCAAGCCGATGGACTGGACCCCCGGCTTCCACGGGCGGACCGACGGCAAGTACGCGCTCGACCCCGACCTGCGGCTGATCCACCTGCACCGGATGGACTACGAGCTGTGCCTCGAGCGCCACCGCACCCGGAGCCAGCGGCGGTGGGCGCGGCTCGACGCCCGCCGAGGCTGGGCCGGTCACAACCGGATCGTCGACGGGGAAGAGTTCGATCGCTGGTTCTACGAGGACGCGTATTTCGACCGGTTCGCGGTCAAGCCCGAGCCGATCCCGGAGCGATGGCGCGCGGCTTTCTGAGCCGGCTGCTCGCGCCCGACGCGAGCTCGGGCGCCGACCAGTGGCAGCGCATGACGCTGAACCGCGCCGTCGATTCTTACCTCGTCAAGCTCGGGCCGGCGAATCTGAGCGCGGTCGAGATCAGCGGCGACGCCCACGCCGACAAGGGGTGGCGGGAGTACCTGAGCACCAATTACCCTGAATTCGATCTCGTTGCGGCACTCGCCGGCCAGGGCCCGTTCGACGTCGTGATCTGCGAGCAGGTGATCGAGCACGTCGAGGATCCGTGCGCCGCCGCCGCCAACCTCCGCGGCCTGTGCGTCGCCGGCGGCCACGTGATCGTCTCGACGCCGTTCCTGATCCGGGTCCACGAGGAATGGGGGATGCAGGACTACTGGCGGTTCACGCCCCGCGGGCTGCGGACGCTGCTCGAGCGCGCCGGCTTGGAGGTGGACTCGGTCGGCTCGTGGGGAAACCGCCGTGTGATCGCCGCCAACCTCGACCGCTGGCCGGCCTACCGCCGCTGGCACTCGCTGCGCGACGAGCCCAAGCTCCCGGTTCAGGTGTGGGCGTTCGCGCGCAATCCGGGCTGATCCAGGCCTCCGTAGACGCGGCGCTCGATCGACGCCCACGTCGGGTTGAGCTCATAGAGGCGACCGATCTGCTCGTCGGTGAACGCGAGACGATGGTCGTATGAGCCCTCGTTGACCCGGCCCACGGACGTGACGGCCTCACGGACCTCGGGCCCCCCGTACCCGAGCTCCGCCAGGAACGCCAAGAGGTCGTCGGCGAGCGACTCGGCGCGCAGCCAGCGGTCGACCCGGAAGCGGCCGTGGTCTGTCATCCACCGCAGTAGGTCGTCGGCGTCGGTGCGTCCCGCGATCTCGTCCGCCGTCTGCAGCGGCTGCGGCAGGTAGTCCGGGTACTCGCCGTGGGCGGCCCGGTGCTGCCCGCCGCTCAGCGCCCACGCCGGCAGCCGGCGGATGTTCATCGCCAGGAGCTTGCCCGCGACCTCGCGCTCGCGGCCGAAGAACGGCATGTGCTTGTCATTCGAGTCGAGCGGATCGGCCAGCCGCACCAGCCCCGGGACCGCGCAGAGCATCTCGTGGGTCGCGTCGCCGCCGGTCTTCGGCAGGTGCGCCCACGCGAACTGCTCCGTGATGACCACGGCGCCAACACTAGACTCGCCGCCCGTGAGCAGCCCCGGATTCGATTTCGACCCGTATCTGAGCGACCCCGCGCGGTGGGGCGTCTCGATGGCACAGGTGACGGAGCTGATCGTCGCCTGCCTCGACGCCGCCCGGGCGAAGTCGGTCGCCGAGGTCGGGGCGTTCGCGGGCGATTTGACGGGTGTACTGATCAAATGGGCGGCGACCGCGGACGCGCGGGTGCAGGCGATCGACCCTGAGCCACAACGAGGGCTCGTCCAGCTCGCCGCCGAGCACCCCGAGCTCGAGCTGATCCGCCGCACCAGCCTCGACGCACTCCCGGAGCTGCCGCTGCCCGACGCGATCGTGATCGACGGCGACCACAACTACTACACGGTCTCCGAGGAGCTGCGGCTGATCGGCGAGCGCGCGGCGGACGGCCGGCTCCCGCTGCTGTTCTTCCACGACGTGCTGTGGCCGCACGGCCGCCGCGACGACTACTTCGACGCCTCCGCGATCCCGCCGGACGCCCGCCACCCGGTGGTCCCCGAGGCCGACGGGATCACCCCCGGCGAGCCGGGGTCCGGCCCCGGAGGGCTGCCGTATCCGCGCTCGGCGGCGCACGAGGGGGGCCCCCGGAACGGTGTGCTGACCGCGATCGAGGAGTTCGTCGCCGGCCACGACCGAGTCAGGCTCGCGGTCGTTCCCGCGTTCTTCGGCTTCGCGGTTGCGTGGGACACGACGGCCTCATTTGGCGACGAGCTCGCGCGGATCGTCGCCCCGTTCGACCGTCACCCCGTGCTCGAGCGGCTCGAGGCCAACCGAGTTGGGCAGCTGGCACTCGCCTACCGGCGCCAGACGGAGATCTGGCGGCTCCAGGCGCAGCTTTCCCGCCAGCGCGCGGTGCTCGAGCGGCTGCTCGACTCGAGCGCGTTCGGCGTCGCCGAGCGGCTGTCGCAGCTGCGGGCGCGGGCTGGGGTCGCCACCGAGCAGTCGACCGTCTCCAAGGAGGAGATCCGCCGGGCGCTGGAGGGGGGTTAGGGGCGAACGATGCTTCTGGAGTACGAGATATCGCACTTGAGAAGCAAAGTTCGCGCGATCACCGCTCCCGCCGCCACCGGTTGAGCGCCCGCAGCGGCTCGGTCAGCCGCCACGACAGGCTCGACGTCTTCTCGTCGAGGTCCCGCTCGAGCTCCAAAACCCGCGCGTCGAGCTTCAACGACGTCGAGAACGCGATCGCCCGCTGCGCCTCGCGGTCCGCCTCGGCCCGCCGCGCGCGGCGCTTCCAGCCGACCTCGTCGGCGACGGCGCCGTTCAACGCATCGCCCCACTTCTCCGCAAGCTCGATGTGCGCCGCGATCCACACGTCGAGGTCGCCCACCAGCTCGACCGAGCGGTGGTACACCGCGCGGAGGTCGGCGACCACGACCCGACGACCCGCGGCTCGCGCCTGGAGGCAGAAGTCGACCTCGAATCCATAGTTGAGGATCAGCGCTTCGTCGAAGCGGAGGTTGCGGACCGCCCACGGCGACAGCACGAGCAGCTGGCCGTCGACCGCCTCGACCTCGGCGGGCGGCCGCTCGCGTGAGGTCCACGAGTACGCCGGGAACGACCCGCCCCCGAACTCCTCGTAGGCGTGCTCCAGCTGCCCGGCGACCACCTTCCCCTCCCACCACGCGATCCCGGCAACCCCCATCGCCCCAGCGCACCCGACGACCGCGACGTCGGGGTCGAGCAGAGCCGAGCGGACCTTCGCGCAGAACGCTGAGTCCGTGATCTCGGTGTGCGAGTGGACGAGCACCAGCGCCTCGAGGTCGTCGCGCTCGGCGGCCGCATCGAGGATCAGGTTGTAGGTCCGCGCCAGCGGCTCGACCGACGCGAACGCATACACCGCCGAGTCCGGCTCGGCCGCCAGCCTGACGCCGGGCTCGGCGTAGCGCTGGTACGCCTCGGCGCCCTGGATCGATGCGCCGAATGCGATCACTGAGTCGGTTCAAGCGCGCTCCGGCGCGCGACCTGCGCCGGCGCGTGGGGCCGCTGCCTGCGCAGCCGCCGGAACGGGGCGGTGATCCGCCACGAGATGCTGTCGGTCGTCTCCGCGAGGGCCCGGTGCAGCTCGCGCACGCGCGCCTCCATCTCGAGCTCGTTCATGTGGTCCTTGAGTCGCGCGGCATCGGCCGAGGCCTCGGCCCGGAGCGCGCGCTGACGCCAGCTCCCGGCGCCAGCCCCGATCCCCATCCGCCCGTCCCACTTGTCGGCGAGCTTGACGTGCGCGTCGATCCAGTCCTCGGGGTCCGGGACCATCTCGAGCTGCCGGTAGTGGATCGCGCGGAAGTCGGCGGTCACGACCTTGCGCCCGGCGTCGCGGACCTGCAGGCAGAAATCGAGGTCGTAGCCGTGGAACTTCCCGAGGCCCTCGTCGAACCGGACGTTCCGCACCACCCACGGCGACAGGACGAGCACGAATCCGTCGAGCGTCTCGACCTCCCCGACCCGCGCATACGCCGGGGCGTCGTTCCATGCCCACGAGAACGACGGCAGGTCGCCGCCGCCGTGCTCCTCGTAGCGGTTGATGAACGAGGCGCACGTGACAGATGCCTCCCACCAGGCGATCGAACGCACCCCGATCGCGCCCACGCACCCCACGAGCCCGACCTTAGGATCGGCCAGCTCGCGCCTGACGATCGCGCAGAAGTCGGGCTCGACGATCTCGGCGTCCTGGTGGACGAGCACCAGCGCCTCGAGATCCTCTCGTTCGGAGAATGCGTCGAGCAGCGCGTTGTAGGAGCGGAAGATCGAGCCGATCGACGGCGTCGCGCGGATCTCCGAATCGCGCTCGGCGGCGCGTTTGATCCCGACTTCCGCACACCTCGAGTAGACGCCGGGTTCCGTGACCGAAGAGCCGAATGCGATCATGGTGACCCCCTCCGCTGCATCGCGGACGAGTGTAGATGTCCGACAGGAGCCCAACCATCGTCGACGGATTGGACGAGCCGGCGCACTCGCTGCGTGAGGCCAGGCGCCCGCGTGGGCCCGTGGTGATCGAGGCGCGCGGTATCTACAAGACGTTCCGGATCCCAGACCAGAAGGTCGAGACGCTCAAGGAGCGGGCGGTCCACCCCTTCACCCGGATCGAGCACCGCGAGCTGCATGCGCTGCGCGACGTCTCGTTCGACATCCACCAGGGTGAATTCTTCGGGATCGTCGGGCGCAACGGCTCGGGCAAGAGCACGCTGCTGAAGATCATGGCGAGCATCTACCGCGCCGACCGCGGGCGCGTGCGGATGGCGGGGCGGGTGGCGCCGTTCATCGAGCTCGGCGTCGGCGTCAACCCTGATTTGACGGCCCGCGAGAACGCGGTGCTGAACGGGGTGATGATGGGACTCACTCGGCGCGAGGCGCGACGCCGGCTCGACGCCGTGATCGAGTTCGCCGAGCTCGAGGAGTTCGCTGAGCTCAAGCTCAAGAACTACTCGAGCGGGATGATGGTCCGGTTCGCGTTCGCGGTGATGGTCCAGGCCGACGCCGACGTGATGCTGATCGACGAGGTGCTGGCGGTCGGCGACGCCTCGTTCGCGCAGAAGTGCATGGACGTGTTCCACGAGCGCAAGGCCGCCGGCAAGACGATCGTGCTCGTCACCCACGACATGGCGACGGTCCAAGCGATGTGCCACCGCGCGATGCTGATCGAGGGGGGCGAGGTCAAGTACGTCGGCGACCCGGACTCGACCGCGCTCGAGTACTACCGGCTCAACTTCGCCGGCCCGCGGAAGGACACGATGATCGACGACCGCGAGCCGATGGTCGACTTCAACGCGAAGGCAATCAGCGCTACCCTGCGCGACCCCTCGGGCGAGGCGGTCGAGAACCTCGAGCAGGGGACGCCGCTCGAGATCGACGTCGTGCTCGAGGCGGCACGGCCGCTCGAGGCACCGACGTTCGCGTTCCACGTGCGAAACGACGACGGGATGGTCGTGTTCGCGTTCAACACCTCGCTCGAGGACGCGGTCCCGGCCGGGCGGCGGATGCGCCTGCATGGCGCGATCGAGAACCGGCTCGTGCCCGGGCGTTACTACCTCGACTGCTGGGTGCGCCAGTACGAGAGCCAGACGATCGTCGCTGTCCAGGGGCTGCGGCTGCTCGCGTTCGTCGTCTACGGGACCTCGGCGCGCGACGGCGTCGTCACCGTCGACGCCGCGGTCGAGGCATCGATCGAGGGCGCGCAATGAGCGACCACGCGGTCGAGCTCCGCGACGTGCCCGGCCCGTCGGCGCTCGGCGGCGGCGCACGCCGCGCGTTCGAGCTGCTCTACGTGATCGCGGTCAACGACTTCAAGAAGACCTACCTGGACACGGCGCTCGGGTACCTGTGGTCGCTGGCCCGGCCGCTGCTGACGTTCGGCGTGCTGCTCGCGGTGTTCACCCATATTTTTCACTTCGCCGCGAAGGTCCCCCACTATCCGGCGTTCCTGCTGTTCAACATCGTCCTTTTCGGGTTCTTCCAGGAGGCGTCGACGATCGCGGTGGGGTCGATCGTCGGCCACGAGGCGGTCGTCCGCAAGACGCAGTTCCCGCGGCTGGTGATCCCGATGGCGGTGGTGTTCACGGCGCTCTTCAACCTGGCGCTGAACCTGGTCGTGGCGTTCGTGTTCGTGCTCGCGTTCGGGATCTCGCCGTCATGGACCTGGTTCGGCCTGATCCCGGTGCTGCTCGCGCTGTTCGTGTTCACCGCCGCGGTCTCGATGATCGTCTCCGCGCTGTACCCCCGCTTCCGCGACGTATCGATCATCTGGTCGGTGGCGTCGCTGGCGCTGTTCTACGCGACTCCGGTGCTGTACCCGTTGTGGGTGGTGAGCTCGAGCACGCTGCGCAATATCGTCGCGCTGAATCCGCTGACGCCGATCATGACCCTCGCCCAGAAGTGGATCACCGAGCCGTCGGCGCCGTGGCCGGGGTCGGCCGCGCTCGGCGGGCCCGTCCGGCTCGCAATCTCGCTCGTGATCTACGCGGTGGTCTGCGCGCTCGCGGTCTGGGTCTTTCGCCGCGAGGCGCCGCGGATCGCCGAAGCGCTGTAGCTCTCCGCGGCGACCGCCAGCACCTTGCCGGCGAGCAGGATCGCGACGAGCGTCACCGCGGGCATCTGCCAGTCCCAGTCGAGCGGCGAGTGCACCAGGTACGTGACCAGAGCGGCGACCGCCGCCGCCGGTGGCGCGGCAGCGCGCAGCGCCCGGGCGGCCCCGAGCGCGATGCCGACGACGAACGCGAGCAGCAGCGCCAACCCCACCACCCCGAGCTCGGCTAGCGTCTGGAGCCACAGCGAGTGCGCGTCCTGCGCGCCCTCGGGGATCGTCCGCCATCGCAGCCAGTAGACGCTCCACCCGCCCGCGCCGACGCCGTGGAACGGCTGCGTGCCGAACGCCCGCAGCGCGACCGACCAGTAGTCGTAGCGGTCGCTCCGCAGTGACGCGAGCCGCGTCGCGCCCCCCGACAGCCGTGGAGTGCTGGCGCCGCTCGTCTCGTGCGCGCCGACGACGATCGCGAGCCCCAGGCCAGCGACGATCGCGACCGTCGCGATTAGTGGCGAGCGGGGCGGCAGCCTCAGCTCGCCGCCGGCCTCGCGCCGCTCGAGCAGGTACTGGGCGAGCGCCGCCGCGACCGCGATCACCACGAGCAACGCCAGCGCGATCGCGCCCTCGCGCTGCTGGGTGGAGGCGGTCCCGGTCAACGCGGTGACGCCCTTGAACGGCGCCGCGGCGACCGCCCCCAGCGCGCCGAAGCAGATCGCCCGCACGACCGCCCAGAGCTGCTCCTTGCGCCGGACGATCACGACCAGCGCAATCAGCCCGGCCGCACACGCGAACAGCGCCCCGCGCGAGAACGACACGTACAGCCCCATCCCGAGCAGCGGCGCCACCGCGGCGGCCGCGACCCGGAGCCACGCCGGCCGTGAGCGGTCGCCCGCGACCCCAGCCGCGAGCACGAACCCCAGCGCCGCAAGCTCGCCCATCGCATTCCAGTAGGTGAGCGGCTGCTCCAGCCGGCCGAGCGCGCTGAGCGATCGCGCGTAGTGGAGCGCGCCCGGAAGCAGCCGCCCGGCCATCCCGTAGCCGATCACGATCGCCGCGCCCGCGGCGAGCGCCGGCTCGACCCATCGCCTGATCCCGGAACCGCCGAGCAGCAGCGCGGCGGCCACGAGGGCACCGAGGTACGCGAGCACGAGTTGGCCGGCGTGGTAGGCGCCGCCCCGTATCGGAGCCCATCCCATCGACAGGATGCTCCACGCGGCGAGCAGCAGCAGCGCGCCGGCCGCGAGCCAGAACGGACGGCCCAGGCGCGGCGGCCACGGGATCGCGACGAGCGCGACGGCGACCAGCACCCAGGCGACGAGTCCCGCCCAGGCCTGCGCCTCGGGGAAGTAACCGCCGGTGAAGAACGCGGTCACCGTCGGCCCGGCCAGCAGGGCGAGGCGCGCGACGGTGAGGGCACCGGCGCGGATCACGAGCGCGGCCCGGTCAGCGGTTCGCGTCCCTCGCGGCGCGCCTCACGAGGCGCGTCGAGGGAAGCGGCTGGCGCTCCTCGAGCGACGGCCGCGTGTCGCTTGCGCACGCGGCGTCGACCTCCGCCAGCATCCGGCGCCGGAACACACCGGCGGCGAACCGGGCCGCGCTGCCGGTGCAGGTCTGTGGATCGACCGCGGTGTCGTCGAACGTCAGCACGGCCGAGGCGAGCTCGGCGGGGCCTCCCGACCAGAAGCATCCGGTCACGCCCTCGACGACCGTCTCCATCGCGCCGCCCCCTCGGCGGGCGATCACCGGCCGGCCCGAGGCCTGGGCTTCGACGGAGACGATCCCGAACTCCTCGATCGCGGTCATGATCAGCGCCCGGGCGCCGCTCAAGACGCTCGCGACGTCGCCGTCGTCGAGCCGCCCGGCGAACTGCACGGTCGGGCCCGCCAGCTTCTTCAGCCGACGGAAGTCCGGGCCGTCGCCGATCACGATCAGCGGCAGGCGGAGCTGGTTGAACGCCTCGATCGCGACGTCGATCTCCTTGTGGGGCATCAGCTCGGAGACGATCGCGTAGTGGCTGCCGACCGGGCCCGGAGAGAAGCGGGCGACGTCGACCGGCGGGTGCACGATCGCCGACTCGCGGCCGAAGTACGCGCTGATCCGGGCCTGCGTGGTGCGCGAGTTCGCGACGTATCGGTCGGTCCGCTGCGCCGCGATCCAATCCCACTGGCGCCAGCGGCGGAACAGCCCGCGGAGGAACGCCCGGGACAACGGGTCGCGCCGCCTGGACAGAGTCCGATCGCGGTCATTCCAGGCGTACCGGAAGGGGTTGTGGCAGTAGCTCACGTGGACCGAGCGCTCGTCGCAAAGGACCGCGTGGGCCCATGCCGAGGAGCTCGATACGACCAGCTCGTACCCGTGGAGATCGAACGACTCGATCGCTGCCGGATAGAACGGAAGCAGCGCGCGGAATGTGGTCGCGGACGGGCGCAGCCGCTGCAAGAACGAGCTGTGGACCCTCCGTCCGGAGAAGCGGCCCTCGGTGCCCTCCTCGTCGTAGATCGCCGTGTAGATGTCGGCGTCGGGCCACATTTCGCACAGCTCGATGAACACGCGCTCGGCCCCGCGAACGTCGAGCAGGAAGTCGTGAACCAGCGCGACGCGCCGCTCTGTACCGGTGTCGATGGACGCCCGCCATGTACCGGGGTTGGACGTATGCCCCACGCCCTGAGTCTAAGTCTTCCGTCCGGACGGCGTCCAGTGATCTCGGGTGGGCTGACGCCAGATAGCCTCGGCAAGATGGTGCTGCTGGTGAGCTATTCCGGGACGCTCGGAGGCGCCGAGCGGCTGATCGTCGACTGGGCCTCGGCGCTGCACGGAGAGCGGTGCATCGCGTGCCCCGAGGGCCCGTTCGCGGACGCCGCGCGCGCCGCCGGAATCCGGGTGTTCACGATCCGCAAGCGCTCGCTGGAAGTGCGCTCGAGCGTCCGCGAGCGGCTGCTCGCGCCGCTCCGGCTGATGGACCACAGGCGGGAGCTGCGAGCGCTGCTCGAGCGGATCGATCCGGAGATCCTCGTGCTGTGCGGGATGCGCAGCACGATCGCGGGGCTGTCGCTCCGAGGACCGGCTTGCGGCCGCGACGGAACCGTGTTTCACCACAGCGACCTGCTTCCGGACCGCGTGATCGGTGGCCTCGTCAGGAACGCCGCGCACCGAGCCGACCTGGTGGTAGCGCCCTCGCGCGTGGTTGCCGCCGACCTCGACCCGCGTGGCACGCTCGGCGACCGCCTGCTGATCGTCCATCCGGGCGTCGAGGTGGCGCGGTTCGACGCGGGTGCCGCTCCGGCCGAGCCCCCGGAGGTGCTCGTGCTCGGGTCGATCACGACCTACAAGCGGCCCGATCTTGCACTCGAGGCGTTCGCCCTCACACGGCGCTCGCGGCCAGAACTGCGGCTGCGGCTGGCGGGCGCGCCGCTGACCGACGGCGACGAGCGGCTCGCGGCTGCGTTGCGCGCCCGCGCGCAGCAGCCCGATCTGGCCGGCTCGGTCGAGCTGCTGGGTGCGGTCGACGATCCACGGCCGGAGCTCGCCCGCGCGACGTGCCTGCTCCACTGCGCCGCGCGCGAGGCGTTCGGGATGGCCGTGCTCGAGGCGCTCGCGGCGGGCAGGCCGGCGGTGGCGCCCGACGCGGGTGGGCCCGCCGAGATCGTGAACCCGTCGTGCGGGATCCTGTATCCGCCCGGCGACGTCGGGGCCGCGGCCGACGCGATCGCCCGGGTCACGTCCGACCCCACGCTCGCCGCCCGGATGGGCGCGGCCGGACGCGAGCGGGCCGGCGAGCAGTTCGCGCAGGCGCACGCCCGGCGCCAGTGGGCGGACGCGGTGGAGAACGTCCGGGCCGCCGAGAGGGTGGACGGGGAGCGCGCCGCGACCGCCGGGCTCGAGATCGTGACCGTCACCCACAACTCCGCGGCGATGCTCCCCGGGCTGCTCGTCTCGGTCGAGCGCCAGCTCCCGGGGACGATCGTCCACGTCGTCGACTGCGCCTCCAGCGACGAGACGGTCGCGGTCGCGGAGCGCTCGTCGGTGGCGCAGGTGACCCAGCTCGAACGGAACGTCGGCTTCGGCACGGGTTGCAACATCGGGCTTCGGCAAGTGAGCGCGCCGGCCGTCGCGCTGCTCAATCCGGACGTCGAGCTGATCGATCGCTCGCTGCTCGAGCTGAGCGCCGAGCTCGGGCGCCCCGACCGGCCTGACCGGCTGCTCGCGCCGCTCGTGCTCAACTCGAACGGCACGCGCCAGGACACCGTCCATCCCGAGCCGGGATCGCCGGGCGACGTGCTGGGGGCGCTCGTCTCGCCGTCGGCGCTGCCGGCGTGGGCGGGGCGCACGATCGCGCCGTGGCTCGCCTCGAGCCCGCGCCGCGTCGGGTGGGCCGTCGGGTGCGCGCTGGTCGGGCGCAGCGAGACGCTGCGACGGCTCGGGCCGTTCGACGAACGGCTGTTCATGTACGCCGAGGACCTCGACCTGTGCCTGCGCGCGAGGCGCGCGGGGATCGAGACGTGGCTGTGGCCGGGAGCGCGGGTGATCCACCACCGCGCCCACTCCTCGACGCGGGCGTTCGGCGGCGAGCCGTTCGAGCTCTTGGCGCGCGCCCGGCGACAGGTCGTCGCCCGCAGGCTCGGGGCCACCCGGGCGGCGGTCGACGATCGCGCGCAGGCGCTTACGTTCGCGTCGCGGATCGCCGTCAAGCAGGCGCTCGGCCGTCCGGCCGCGCGCGAGCGCCTGCAGCTCGAGGCGCTGCTTGCCGCCCGCCGCGGTGAGTGACCGCCACCGCCGTCGCTGGGTGGCGGCGATCGCGGCCGCCGCGGCGGTCGTGCTCGCGGTGGTGCTGCCGATCGCGCTGTCGGGCGGAGGAGCCTCTCGGCACCTGCCTGAGGTGACGACATCCGCCACCGCTCCCGCTCCCGGACCTGCGCCGCCGCCGTCCGGACAGCAGCTTGGCGCGAGCGTCAACCGGCTGTTCAACGCCCAGACCTACACCCCCGCGCAGATCGACGGGCAGCTCGCGGCGCTCGCCGCGACCGGGGCGACGATCGGCCGCAGCGACGCCCTCTGGGAGGCGGCCGAGCCCGCGGCACCGACCGGAGCGAGCCACCATTACGACTGGAGCTTCGCCGACCGGATCGCGGGCTCGCTCGCGGCTCGGGGGCTCCGATGGCTGCCGATCATCGACTATTCCGCGCCGTGGGCGCAGTCGGTCGCGGGGCAGGATCACTCCCCCCCATCCGATCCGGCCGCGTACGCAGCGTACGCGGCGGCGTTCGCGGCGAGATATGGCCCCAGCGGCTCATTCTGGACCGCGCACCCGGAGCTGCGCGCGGAGCCCGTCGAGGACTACGAGATCTGGAACGAGCCCGACAACCCGGTGTTCTGGTTCCCGGCACCCGACGCCGCCGCGTACGCGCGGCTGTACACGGAGGCTCGCGTAGCGATCCGGGCGGTGCAGCCGGAGGCGCAGGTACTCGTGGGCGGACTCACCCATCCGCGCACGTTCATGCGCGGGATGCTCGCCGCCGATCCGTCGCTGCGCGGCGCGATCGACGGCGTCGCGATCCATCCCTACGGCCGGACACCCGCGCTCGTGCTGCACAACGTTCGCGGCGCGCGCCTGGCGCTCGACTCGCTCGGGCTCGCAAGCGTGCCGCTGTGGGTCACGGAGCTCGGCTGGACGACGAGCCCGCCAGGGGCACTCGACTACCTGCCCGAACGCCTGCGCCCCACGTACATCGAGCGGACGGTGGCCACGCTCGGGCACGTCGAGTGCGGGATCGCGGGGACGATCCTGTACACGTGGCTGACCCCCGAGCGCGACCCCGCCGACCCGCAGGACTGGTTCGGGATCAACCCGCCGACGGGTGGCTCAAGCCCCGACGTGGCGGCGTTCGCCGCGGCGATTCGCGCCGCGCGGGTCGCCGCACCGGCGGTCCCGCTGTGCGGCAGATGATCAGCCGGTCGGGCCGCTGGGACCGGACGGGCCGGTCGGACCGGTGGGCCCCGTCGGACCGGTGGGCCCCGTCGGACCTGTCGGACCTGTCGGCCCTGTGGGTCCCGTCGGCCCTGTGGGCCCGGTCGGGCCCGAGGGCGGAGGCGTGCTCGAGCACCGGGTGGCGATCTTCTTGTAGCGGCACCCCTCCATGCTCAGCGCGGCCTTCTCGAACGCGCCGTAGGCCGGCTTCGGATGGAACCCGCCCGCGCCGAGGTGGAACAGGCCGGAGAAGTCGAAGGCGAGATAGTTGGGCCGATCGCGACCCGCCCAGTCGTAGTAGTCGAAGCCCGCGATACCGTACCGGACCCCATTCAACTTGGGCACAAGTGCGTTTCGATTCTTCACGAGCAGCGGCAACATCGCCGCGATGTTCTTCGCTTGGCCGGATTCGGTCGTGGCGAAGTCGTAGCCGACGTTGTGGCTCGTCTTGCCCTGCGAGGACGGCCAGCTGATCTCGTCCGCGATCATCGGCTTCGTGCTGTCGCCGTTCTGAGCCATCGTCTTGCGCACGTAGCCGAGGATCTTGATCACGCCCGACGGCTGCTTCGTGTACGGGTGCACGGCGACCACGTCGAACAGGCTGCGGGCGCCGGGGACCCGGTAGATCCGCCCGAGGTCGAGCCACGAATAGTTGGGCAGCCCCGCAAGCACGATCCGCGCGTGGGGATCGGCCTTCTTGATCGCGTCGTGCGCCGCTTTGAGCAACCGGACATAGCCCGGGGCGAACGGCTGCGGCGGCCAGAACGCGGGGATGTTCGGCTCGTTCCAGATCTGCCATGCCCGGATCGGGACGCGGATCCCGCGATACGTCTTCCAGAATGAGCCGCTCGGGCCGTAGCGCTGGACCAGCGTCTTGCTGAACGTGGCGTACTGGGCGTCAGACCGCGGCAGCCGCATGATCCCGCCCTTGTAGTTCTTCCCGGCCCACGCGGGCGCATCGAGGAGCACGGGCGTCACGGTGATTCCTCGTTGGCTGATAAGCCCCACGAGCTCGTCGCTGGTCGTGAAGTTCGTCGGGATCCCACCGACGTTCGTGAACTGGCTCTTGCTCGCCTTGGGCACGTCCTTCCAGCGCTTGTACGGCTGGAAGGTCGACCAGTCGAACACGGCGCGGAGGTTCTGGACCCCGCTGTGGACCATCGTGTCGAGCTGCGGGCCAAGGCTGACGAACGGGTCCGGCCACACCGGCTCGTCGACGACCATGCCGACGAACCCCTGGGGTACCGGCTTGGTCTGGTGCGCCGTCCGCGCGACGCCGGTCGCGGCGGCGACGAGGATCACAGCGCAGATCAGCGCGGCGCAAGCTGCGCCGGTTAGGCGGGACGGCCAAGGCACGCGCGGCAGTCTAGGCACGCCCCTCCGAACACAGCAACCGGCCGATCGTTGCGTCGGTGAGCTCGGCGGTGCGGGCCCAGCTGAACCCGGCGGCCCGTTCGAGCCCGGCGTCCACGAGCCGATCGCGCGTCTCGTCGTCGCACGACGCTGCGATCAGCTCGCCCGCGAACGCCTCCGCGTCGGCCGGATCGACGAGCAGGCCAGCCTCGCCGACCGTCTCCGGGAGCGCGCCCGCGGCCGCGGCGACGACCGGGGTCCCGCACGCCATCGCCTCGAGGCATGGCAGCCCGAACCCCTCGTAGCGGGAGGGCATCGCGAGCGCGCTGGCTCCCGCATACAGCGCCGGCAGCTGATCGTCGGGGACGTACCCGAGTCGGCGCAGCGGGACATCCGTGGCTCGAAGGTAGTCGCGGTCGGCGCCCGCGAGGACGAGCTCGACGCCGCGGTCGCGCAGCGCCCGGGAGGCGAGCGTCAGCAGCGCGAGGTTCTTGCGTTCCGAGACGGTTCCGACCACCAGCGCGTACGGGGCCTCGAGCGCGTACCGACGTCTGACCGCCGACGGGTCGGCGTCGACCCGGAACCGCTCGCCGACTCCGCCCGGGATCACCGCGATCCGCTCGGGCGCGATCCCGATCACCTCGACGAGCTCGGCCCGCGAGAACTCCGACACGGTGATCACCAGCCGCGCCCGGCGCGCCAGCTGCGGGAGCATCAGCCGCTGGTAGCGGACGTATGAGCTCGAGTACGCGCCCGGGTGGCGCAGCGCCGCCAGGTCGTGGATCACGACCACGTTCCGGCTCGAGACGAGCGGCGCCAGGTTGGCGGGTGAGTAGATGAGCGCGCAGCCCGCCGCGCTCGCCGGCAGCATCCCCTGCTCCCAGACGTGGCCGGCCGCGTGCGCGAGTCCCGAGGGCGGGCGGATCACCCGGTACCGGTCGGGCCGCAGCGCTGGCAGCCGCATCGTCATCTCCCTCGCGAGGCGCTCCACGCCGCCGATCTGCTCACGCACCGCGGCGCGGGCGTTGATCGCGACGCCGAGCGTGCCGCCCGGGCTTTCGCCCGCGGCCACTAGTGGGCTCGTTCGTAAGTCGTGCGGCACCGAGAGCGGTCACTGGCGGTGCCTGGCGAGGACACAGCGAGCGTGGCGCATCTGTAGATGCGCGAGCTCGCGAGGACGAAGCCAGGCGCGGTCAGGGGCCGATCGAATGCCGCAGGACTTGCGGACGGGTCCACTAGTTCAGGCGGACGATCCGGCGCAGCACGAGCCCCGTGCCCAGCAGACCCGCGCCGATTGCCACGCACGCCCAGATGTTCAGTCCGGTGAACGGCAACGTGGGGTCGTGGCCGCTGGCCGAGGTCCCGCTACCGGTCGCGGTCGAAGAGCTCGAGCTGCTCGTCGAGGTCGTAGACGTCTGCGAGAGCGTCGAGTTGCTCGTCGACGACGAGCCGGAGCCCGACGATCCGGTCGAGCCGGACGATTGGCTCGAACCCGATCCGGTTGAGCCGGAGCCCGACGAGCCGCTCGGGTGCGGGGTCGTCGACGACCCCGTCAGCGGGTCGACGTACTGCTGATCGCCTGCCGAGGTGCTGGTCCCGGAAGCGAGCACCGCTGTCGCCCCGGCGAGCGAGCCGACGAACAGGCCGGCAAGGCATACCAAAGTGAGAATGACTCGGCGCACCCAGGACATTGAACCAGGCATCTCGGAAGAGAGGGCCGGAGGCGGCTCGGGCGCACTCAACGGCGCTGACGCCCCTGCGGTCCCAACCCCTTAACGCGACGGACGGCTCAACGATGCGGATGAACGATGTATCCGGCCCGCAGCGACGCGCCTCTGCCACGGAACACCGGGGCGCCCGGGACGGGCACCTGCGTGTAGTTGACCCGGAAGCCGCTGCCGCCGCTCTGCAGGGCCGACGGCGTCGCGATTCCCAGCACGGGACCGGAGTTCGAGTTGACGATGAATCGGCGGCTGTCGGGACGGAGGTCGATCTTGGTCGCCTGCCACAGCGGGCTCGAGATCGCCCCGCTCCGGCCGCTCGCCGACTGGGCGCTCGCCGAGTCGAACGTGGCCGTGCCGAAGTTCGCCAGCGGCAGCGTCTGACAGCTCGAGGCGTTCAGGCACTCCGACGGCGCCTCGACGATCCACTCGGCTGAGCTGACGTCGAGCACCGACGCACGGATCGTCTTGTGGAAGCCCTTGCCGCGGGTCGCGTCGTAGAGGGCGACGGTCACGGCGTTGCCCCTGACGTTGACCGACGCCTGCACCGCGTCCCCCGGCCTGACGGCCAGGCGAACTGGAGTCGAGGGCGCGGGGACGAGCTCGTACCAGGCGCTCGAGCTGACCTTGCCGCTCCCGCTGCAGTCGACCTCAGTGCCGATCTGCTCGAGCGCGCGCGAGCTCTGGCTGTAGCCGCCGACACCGACCCAGTACGACGAATACGTCGGCGTCCCGCGCGTGCAGGACGCCGTGGGCTCGATCCACGAACCCTCCACGGCGCGGTACGCGACGCCCGAGCCGTGGGCTGCGTACCCGCCCCAGTTGGTGCTGTCGGTGGTGTCCGCGAGCGCGGCGGGCGCAGCCGCCAGCGCGGCGATCGCGGACACGCAGATCGCGGTACACGCTCTCACCGGGGAGAGTGTCGGTATCCGGTCCAGAATGCTCGAACGCCCCAACGGGTCACCGTCCTGTGGCGGCGGCGATCGTGTTCGCCCGCCCCAGACAATCGTACATCGTCGTACCACTCGTCCCGCCGGACGACACCGCCTTGCACGAACGCTCGACCGCGGTCATGGCGCTCTGGCTCCCGGTCCTGGTGTCGCCGGGAAGCCGGGGGCCCTGGCCGGAACTGACGATCACCCAGCGCAGGCGGCCTGTCCGGACCGCGTTTGCCAGCCACGACACGCTGACCGTGCTCTCGCGGCCCGAGAATCCCCCCAGCCCGGCGACGTCCGCCTTGTACGTGAGGATCGCCGACGCCGCGCTGCTCTGGCTCTCGACGCCGATCGCGCCGCCGCCGTGCGAGTTGGCGTACTTGATCGCGGCTGACAGCGAGGCGGAGTCATCGCCGAAGCCGCCGGCACCGCCCGCTCCGGGTCCGGCTCCGGCTCCGGCTCCCGGCGATCCCGAGAAGCCGCCGCCCGGGGCCTGACCCGCCCCGCCGGCGGCGGACGGCGCGCCGCCCAGGCCGGTCGTCGGGGGTGCGCCGCCGAACAGCTGAGCCATGCCCGGACCACCCTGGCCTCCGAACCGACCGCGGGCGCCGCCGAAGCCGCCCGGACCGCCGGGGCCACCCATCGACGCTGCGCTCGCGGGACCGCCCGTCGGGAACGTCGAATTGGTCGCGTGACCGAGCGTCTCGGCCGCCCACGTTGCGGGTGCTGCGAGCAGCGCCGCGAGCGCCGCGGCGACCAGCGCCGCCCGCAGCCGTCGCGTCCGGCCGAGCCCGAGGCCAAGGGCCACGGCGGTCGCCGCGCCGACCACAACGATCAGCGGGATCGCCCAGCTGAGCTGGCCGCCGGTCTCGCCGAGCACGACGAGCTCGGTCACCGCGCCGCCCGCGATCGCGAGCGGCGCGATCACGCGCGCGCTTCGGGTGCGCTCGAGCATCAGTCCGGTCCCGGCGCCGACCAGAGCCGCTGCGAACGGCGCCAGGAGCGAGACGTAGTACGGGTGGAAGATGCCGCTCGAGAAGCTGAAGACGGCCGTTGAGATCAGGAGTGCGCCTCCGACCGTCATCAGCCAGCCGGTGCGCGGGTCGCGGCGGCGTAGACGCGTGAGCACCAGCAGCCCAACGCCGACGACCAGCGAGAACCCGAGCAGCCATCCGGCCTGGTCGCCGAGCCCGGTCTGGAGCATCCGGAAGACGCCGGTCGGGCCACCGAACATCGTGCCGCCGAAGCCGCCGCCCGCGCCGCCCCCCGGTCCGCCGGACTGGCCGGCGACCCGGCCGAGCCCGTTGTAACCGAAGATCAGCGACCAGATGCTGTTGTCGGACGTGCCCGAGATCCACGGGCGGTCCGCTGCGGGGGTGAGGGTCACGGCCAAGGGCCACGCGAGGCCGACGGCGAGCATCGCCGCGCCGCCCGCCAGCAGTTGCCTGATCCGCACCCAGATCGATCCGCGTGCGCTCCACAGCCACGCGGCAGCGATTCCGGGGACGATGAGCAGCGCGACGCCCATCTTCGTCTCGAACCCGAGACCGACGAACACGCCGCTCAGCACCAGCCACCGCGTGCGGCCGTTCTCGAGCCCGCGCACGGCCGCCCACACCGCCGCGACACAGCACAGGATCAGCAGCTCGTCCGGGTTGTTGTGACGCGCGACGGCGACGGTCACGGGGGTGACGGCGAACGCGAGCCCGCCGACGAACCCGGCGACACGGCCGAACCGCCTCGCGACGAGGTCGTAGACGAGCGCGACCGCCGCGACGCCCATCAGCGCCTCGGGGATCAGGATGCTCAGCGAGTTGAAGCCGAACACACGGACCGACAGCGCCTGGACCCACAGCGCGAGCGGCGGCTTGTCGACCGTCATCAGCCCGGTCTGGTCGAGCGACGCGAACAGGAAGTTGTGCCAGCTCGTGCTCATCGAGCGCACGGCCGCGCTGTAGTACGTGTTGGCCCAGCCGTTGATGCCGAGGTTCCACAGGTTGAGGACCGCGGTCAGGCCCATCAGGCCGAGCAGCTCGGGGCGGGCGAGCACCCGCGCGCCGATCCTGCTCGTCAGCTCGCGCGGCCGGCTTCTGGGCGCCGCGGGCAGGGGATGGGGAAGCGATTCGGTACTCACGGGTGCCTCCCGTCGCTACGGCTGGTCGGGCGCGCGGTGGGCCTCGGTGTAGATGCCGGCAAGCGCGACTGCGGCGAGCAGCGCGATCGCGGCGGCTCCGAGGATCCGGCGCAGGAGGGTCACGGGACTCATGCGGCGGAGCATCCGACGGCCGACGAAGCCGGCGCGAAGACAGCGCTAAGAGAGTTGTAGGAGCGTGGCGCCCGTCTGCCGGTCCTCAGCGCCTCGTGGTGCGTAGAGTTGAATTGATGAACAGCTTCGATGCCCGTGGGACCCTCGCCGTCGGCGGCCGCGACTATGAGATCTACCGGCTCGAAGCGCTGCAGTCGAAGTACGACGTCGCCCGCCTGCCGTTCTCGCTGAAGATCCTGCTCGAGAACCTGCTGCGCAACGAAGACGGCGAGTCCATCCGCGCCCAGGACATCGAGGCGCTGGCGAGCTGGGATGCGGGCGCCGAGCCGAGCGACGAGATCGCGTTCACGCCGGCGCGCGTCCTGATGCAGGACTTCACCGGCGTTCCGGCGGTCGTCGATCTGGCCGCGATGCGCGAGGCGATGGGCGAGTTGGGGGGCGATCAGACGAAGATCAACCCGCTGGTCCCGGCCGAGCTGGTGATCGACCACTCGGTCCAGGTCGACGTGTTCGGCTCGCCGACCGCGTTCCAGCGCAACGCCGAGCTCGAGTTCGAGCGCAATCGCGAGCGCTACGCGTTCCTGCGTTGGGGGCAGGGGGCGTTCGAGAACTTCAGCGTCGTGCCCCCGGACACCGGGATCGTCCACCAGGTCAACCTCGAGTACCTCGCGCGGGTGGTGTTCGTCGACGACGCCACCGGCCGCGCGTACCCCGACACGCTCGTCGGCACCGACTCGCACACGACGATGGTCAACGGCCTCGGCGTGCTCGGCTGGGGCGTCGGCGGGATCGAGGCGGAGGCCGCGATGCTCGGGCAGCCGCTGTCGATGCTGATCCCGCAGGTGATCGGCTTCAAGCTCGTCGGCGAGCTACAGGAGGGCGCGACCGCCACCGACCTCGTGCTGACCGTCACCGAGATGCTCCGCCGCCACGGCGTCGTCGGGAAGTTCGTCGAGTTCTACGGCGCCGGGTTGACCAACCTGCCGCTCGCCGACCGCGCGACGATCGGCAACATGTCGCCCGAGTTCGGGTCGACCTGCGCGATCTTCCCGATCGACGAGGAGACGCTCCGCTATCTGCGGTTCTCGGGCCGGCCGGACGACCAGATCGAGCTGGTCGAGGCGTACGCCCGCGCGCAGGGGCTGTGGCGCGACGAGAACTCCGAGGAGCCGACGTTCAGCGACCGGCTCGAGCTCGACCTGGCCACGGTCGTGCCGAGCATCGCCGGGCCGAAGCGACCGCAGGACCGGGTCTCGCTGACCGAGTCCAAGGCGGCCTTCCGGCTAGCACTCGACGGAATCCTCCCCGACGAGAGTGCGGAGGACGAGGCGATCGAGGAAAGCTTCCCCGCGAGCGACCCGGTCGCGAGCCACTTCGAGAACGGCGCAGGTCACGAGCCGAGCGGCGACACCGGCGGCGTGCAGGTCGCCGAGCGCGCCTCGTGCGCCACCCCCGTCACGCTCGCGGACGGGACCGAGACCGAGCTCGACCACGGCCACGTCGTGATCGCCGCGATCACCAGCTGCACCAACACCTCGAACCCGTCCGTGATGATCGGCGCCGGGATCCTCGCCCGCAACGCCGTCCAGCGCGGGCTGACCGTCAAACCCTGGGTCAAGACCTCACTGGCACCGGGGTCGAAGGTCGTCACCGAGTACCTCGACCGCGCCGGGCTGACCGAGTACCTCGACGAGCTGGGGTTCAACCTCGTCGGCTACGGCTGCACGACGTGCATTGGCAACAGCGGACCGCTGCCCGAGGAGATCTCGAACGTCGTGCAGGCCGAGGACCTGGCTGTCGTCTCGGTGCTGTCGGGCAACCGGAACTTCGAGGGCCGGATTAACCCCGACGTGAAGATGAACTACCTCGCCTCGCCACCGCTGTGCGTCGCGTACGCGATCGCCGGAACGATGGACATCGACCTTTACGACGAGCCGCTGGGCGAGGACGCCCGCGGCGAGCCGGTCTTCCTGAAGGACATCTGGCCGAGCGAGACCGAGGTCCACGAGACGATCGAGGAGGCGGTCCAGTCGGACATGTTCCGCAAGAGCTACGGCGAGGTGTTCGAGGGGGACGAGAGGTGGGCGTCGCTCGAGGTCCCGACCGGCGACCGGTTCGCGTGGGATCCCCGCTCGACCTACGTCCGCCAGCCGCCGTTCTTCAATGGGCTCTCGCCCGAGCCGGATCCGATCGCGGATATCGAGGACGCTCGGGTCCTGGCGGTGCTCGGCGACAGCGTCACCACCGACCACATCTCTCCGGCGGGATCGATCAAACGCGACAGTCCCGCCGGCGAGTACCTGATCGAGCACGGCGTCAAGCCGAAGGACTTCAACTCGTACGGCTCCCGGCGCGGCAATCACGAGGTGATGATGCGCGGGACGTTCGCGAACATTCGCCTGCGCAACCAGCTGGATTCGGATCCCGCCCTCCCCGAGGGCGGCTTCACCGTGTACCTCGGTCCCGGCGCCGCCGAGGGCGAGCCTGTACTGCCGATCTACGAGGCCGCGGTCCAGTACCAGGAGGAGAAGATCCCGCTGCTGGTGCTGGCCGGTAAGGAGTACGGCTCCGGGTCCTCGCGCGACTGGGCGGCGAAGGGCACCCGGCTGCTCGGCGTGCGAGCGGTGATCGCTGAGAGCTTCGAGCGGATCCATCGCTCGAACCTCGTCGGGATGGGGGTGCTGCCGCTCCAGTTCGCAGACGGCGAGTCGGTCTCCTCGCTCGGACTGACCGGACGCGAGAAGTTCACGATCACGGGCCTCGCCGGCGTGGATCAGATCCCGCGGCAGCTGACCGTGCGCGCCGACGATCGGGAATTTGAGGTGACCGTCCGGATCGACACGCCGAAGGAGCAGCGCTACTTCCGGAGCGGCGGGATCCTGCAGTTCGTATTGCGCGAGCTGGCACAGGCGTAATCAGGGCGCCCCGGACCGCCTCGGCCGACGCTGGGACGACACACCCGTCTCCCAAGGCCCAAGGTGAGTCGTCTCAGCCCCGGATAACGACGCCGGGACGACAGACGTCGGCCGGTGACCCGGGGTGTGTCGTCTGATCCCCGGCCCGAGTCCGCCCCGGCGCTCAAGCCGCCGCGTGAAGTTTTCCGCCGGCCCGCGTCTCAACCCCACGAAGGCAAACAACTCGCGCCCGGCCGGGCGCAGGGCAAGGAGGTAGCCAAATGAGACGAGTCATGTTCACGGTCGCTGTGACCGTGCTGATGGCGGGGGCGGTGCCGGCGTCGGCGCTCGCGCACAACCACCACAGCAGGCACCACTCGCGCGCCCATCACGCCAAGCTCCGCCACTTCGGCCATCAGACCACCGCCCCGACCAGCACGAACGCCGCCGACAACGCGGGCACGGTGCAGTCGTTCACGGGCGGCGTCCTGACGCTCGCGCTGAACGACGGCTCGACCGTCAAGGGCATGGTCACGAACGACACCGAGCTCGAGTGCACCGCGCCCGAGACCTCGAGCACGATGCACCAGGACGGTGATCGCGGAGGCCCCAACGACCAGGGCGACCAGGGCAACGACCAGGGCGACGACAACGGAGCCCAGGGCGACGACAACGGTCCTGGCGACGACGACCAGGGCGAGGATCAGAACGAGAACAACACCTGCACGACCGCGAACCTCACCCCCGGCGCGGTCGTCCACGAGGCCGTCCTCCGCATCGGCAGCTCAGGCGCCGTGTGGGAGAAAGTGGAGCTCGTCTCCTGACCGGAGGGCCCGATCGCGCGAGCGGCGGCCCCGCCCCGGGGGCCGCCGCTTCGTGCGGCCGCACTCTGCTGGGAATCGCTCAAGCCGGGAAGGACGGCCCCCTCCGGGGCGTCTTCGCGGTTAAGGGTCACGCCTATCCAGGTGCGACACCCCCGCCACGATGAGCCCGCTGGCCATCTCACTCCGGTTTCTTCAGACGCAGCCCGATCAGAGGCTCGTCGAGCTCGCTCGCGCCGGCCACGAGCGGGCATTCGAGGCGCTCGTCCGCCGCTACCGGGGCCCGCTGCTCGGCTACTGCCGGGGCCTCGCGCCGAAGGGCACCTCGCCCGAGGACATCCTCCAGCAGGGGCTGCTGCTCGCCTGGCGGGCGCTCAGCGACGGGGCAGAGGTGCGCGAGGCGCGCCCGTGGCTCTACAAGATCGTCCACAACGTCGCGGTCACCGCGGTCCGCGCCAGCAGGGAGCTGCCCGACGGTGTCGCCGACGAGCGGGGGACGCAGTCCGTCGATCAGCTCGTCGAGCAGCGGATGGCCGCGCGCGACGCGTTGGCCGGGCTCGCCGGCCTCCCGGAGCTGCAGCGCCAGGTGATGGTGAGCGCGGCGCTTGATGGCCGTAGCCACGACGAGATCGCAGCCGCACTAGGGCTCTCGAGCGGATCCGTCCGTGGCCTGATCTACCGGGCCCGATCGGCGCTCCGCGCGGCCGCCGCAGCCCTGGTCCCGCCCCCCGTGATCGAGTGGGCGCTCGGGGATGCGGGCGGCACCTCGGCCGGCCTCGCGGGCGCCGGTGCCGCCTCGGCGGGGATCGGCGCGCTGGTGCTCAAGGGCGGCGCAGTCCTGGCCGTCGGCGCCGCGGCCGGTACTGCCGGGATCGTGCTCGGTCACCAGGCGCACCACGCGCACCCGGCGAGCGGCGCCGCTCCCGCCACCGCCGTCTCATCAGCGGCGGCGGGGACCGCCGCCGCCGGCGCTGGGGCGCCGGGCCAGGCCACGGGCACCGTCGTCCGCCTCGCGGCCACCGGCCTCGGCGCGCAGCCGGACCTGCGGGCGGGATCGCACGAGCGCATGGCGCGGGGCAGAGGTGGACCGCCCGGCACCGGTCACGACGGCTCTGGCGACGGACACGGGCCGGCTCAGACGACGACCAGCGACGGCGGCGGCCCGGGCTCGGGCACCGGCGACGGCGGCGGTTCCGGTCGCGGTGATTCAACGGGCGGCTCGGACGGCGGCTCGAACTCCGGCCCGGGCGACGGCTCCGCCGCGACCTCCGGCGAGAGCCAGGCAACGAGCGCGACCTCCGGCTCGGGCGAGAACGGCGGCCACCGCGGCTCCGGCACCGGCGGCGGCACTGGCGGTGGGTCGAGCGGCAGCTCGGACGGCGTCGGCTCGTCGGGATCCTCGGACGGCGGTGGCTCGTCCGGGTCTTCGGGGTCATCCGGATCCTCCGGGTCATCCGGATCATCCGGCAGAGCGGCCTCGTCGGCGTCCTCAGACGGCGGCTCGGACGGCGGATCGAGCGGCGGCTCGACCGACGGCGGAACCCAGAGTTCGAGCGTGGTTGTGTCATTGCCGGACCAGGGGCAATAGCCTTCCCTGGGTGCCGATCCCAGAGCTGCTCGAGCGACTGCTGACTACACCGGGCCCGTCGGGCCACGAGTCCGACGCCGCGCGTGTCTGGCGCGAGTTCTGCGCGGGGTTCGCCGCCGAGGTCGGCAGCGACCAGGTGGGGTCCTCGTTCGCGCGCGTCCCAGGGACCGGTGACGGCCCGCGGCTCGCGATCGTCGGCCACATCGACGAGATCGGTCTCCACGTCACCCACTTCGACTCGGACGGCAAGCTCCGCTTCGGCCAGGTCGGCGGATGGGACGCGATCGTGCTGGTCGGGCAGCGCGTCCGGATCGACACGCGCGACGGTCCCGTGTTCGGCGTCGTTGCGCGCAAGCCGATCCACCTGCTGAAGGACGAGGACCGCAAGCAGGCCCCCGAGCTGAAGAACCTGCACATCGACATCGGCGCGGGCGACGCCGACGAGGCCCGCTCGCTGGTGCGGATCGGCGACGTCGCGGTGATCGACGTCCAGCCGGTGGAGCTCCGCCACGACCTCGTGATCTCGCGCGCGCTCGACAACCGCGTGGGCTGCTACGTCGCCGCCGAGGCGGCGAGGCTCGTCGCCGACGCCGGCGGCGCTCCGGGCGAGGTGCTCGCGCTGGCCGTCTCGCAGGAGGAGACCTCGTTTGCTGGGTCGCGGACGAGTGCATTCGCCCACGAGCCGGGCGTCGCCGTGGTGGTCGACCTTACCCACGCCACTGATCAGCCCGGGGTGGAGCTCGGTGAGATGACCGAGCACAAGCTCGGGTCCGGCCCCGTGGTCGCACGCGGGACCTCGCTTCACCCGCGCGTGTTCGAGTTGCTGTACGACGCGGCCGAGGCGCAGAAGATCGACATCACGCTCGAGTCGCTCGGCCGCGGCACCGGAACCGACGCCGACGCGATCCACCTGAGCCGCGCGGGCGTGCCGACCGGGCTTGTCTCGGTCCCATGCCGGTACATGCACTCGCCGGTCGAGATGGTCTCGCTGGTCGACATCGACGCCGCGGCACGGCTGATCGCGGCGTTCGCGCAGACGCTCGGATCGGGCATGTCGTTCGACAGGTAGGCCCGTGCCGACCCCGGTCCTGCTCCTGTTCGACATCGACGGGACGCTCGTGTCCGGGGCCACCGACGCCCATCGGGACGCGATGCACGAGGCTCTCCACACCGTCCACGGGATCGATCCGAAGCGCGTGATGCGCCGCCCGCTGGTCTCGGCGGGACGCACAGACCCCGAGATCGCCCGCTCGATCCTGCTCGACGCCGGGATCTCGGCGGAGCGGATCGACGATCGCGCCGACGACGTCCGCGAGCAGTGCTGCCAGGCGTACGCGCGCCTCTGTCCTGCGGACCTCAGCGACACGGTGCTGCCGGGAGTCCCGGAGCTGCTCGCGTCGCTTGCGGCTCGCCCCGATGTGACGCTCGCGCTGCTGACCGGCAACTACGAGGCCGTAGCTCGGCTGAAGCTCGCGCGCGCCGGAATCGGGCGCAGCTTCCCGCGCGGGGAGGGAGGGTTCGGATCCGACGCCGAAGACCGTGCCGCGCTGCCGACAATCGCGCGGCGGCGCGCCGGGGCCGTCGGCACGCCGCATCCCCGCGAGCGGACGATCGTGATCGGCGACACCCCGCGAGACATCGCGTGCGCGCGCGCGGACGGTGTCCGCTGCGTGGCGGTCGCGTCAGGGCCCTACTCGGGGGATGAGCTCGCGGGCGCCGACTGCGTCGTGGGCGACTCCCGTGAGCTCGCCCGCCTGCTGGACGGCGAGCTCACGCGACTGCCCGCCGTCAGTTGAGCGCTACCCCCCGGGCGTCGGGAACTGCGTGCGCATCATCCGGTCCCACATCCGGTCGGTGACCAGCTTCCGCTGCGAGATCATCAGCCGCGCGCTCGCGGTGACCGGATAGCGCGGCTTCGGCCGCTTGCTGGACAGCGCCCGCTCGATCGCCTTGGCGACCGCCTCGGGCCCGGCGCCGAGCTTCGCCATCGGTCCCGTGTACGCGCCTTCGGTGAGCTCCGCGACCTTCTGGTTGAACTCGTCGTAGTCACCGCCGTCACCGCCGACCGACGCCGACGCGACGTCGCCGAAGTTCGTCACGATCAGACCCGGCTCGATCACGATCACGTCGACGCCGAAGCCACGCACCTCGAACCGCAGCGCGTCCGAGATCGCCTCGAGCGCGTACTTCGTCGCGTGGTACAGGCCACCCCCCGGGAATGTCAGCTTCCCGCCCATCGAGCTGATGTTCACGATCTTCCCCCACCGCTGTGCGCGCATCCCGGGAAGCACGATCTGGCTGAGCCGCAGCGGCCCGAACACGTTGGTCTCGAACTGCTTGCGCGCCTGGTCGAGCGGGACGCTCTCGACCGCGCCGGACTGGCTGTAGCCGGCGTTGTTGATCAGCACGCCGACCGCTCCCTCGGCCGCCGTCACGGCATCGACGGCCGCTTGCATCGAGCTTTCGTCGTTTACGTCGAGCGCGAGCGTCTTGCACCCGCGCTCGCTCAGGTCTTCGATCGACTCGAGCCGGCGGGCGGTCGCGTACACCTCCCATCCCTTGTCCGCCAAGAGCTCCGCCGTCGACCGGCCGATGCCGCTCGAACAGCCAGTGATCAGGACCGCTTTCGATGCCATCGCGGGAACCTACTGACCTGGTCCGAAGATGCCGTCGAGCAGCGCCTTTGCCTGCTCCCGGTAGGGCGGGAGGAACGCGTCGAGCGCGCCGCCCTCGCCCCGGAACACGACGCCGCGCGGGTTCGAGAACTCGTGGAAGCCGTCGATCCCGTGGTGGCGGCCGGTACCGCTGTGGCCGACGCCGCCGAAGCCAAGCGACGGCAGCGCGCCCTGCGCCGCGCACGCGTTGACCGCGGCGCCGCCCGAGACGGTCCGGTCGAGGACCTCCTGCGCTGCGTCCTCGTCGGCGGCGAACACGTACAGCCCGAGTGGCCGCTCGCCGGCGTTGACCTGACCGATCGCCTCGTCGACCGAGTCGTACGGCACGACCGGCAGGACCGGCCCGAAGATCTCCTCGCGCATCAAGCCGAGGCTCTGGTCGGGGTCGATCACGAGCGAGACCGGCATCCCCCGCCGATCGCGGTCGATCTCGTCGCCGCCGAGCTGGACGATCTCGGAGCCGCTCTCGCGCGCCTCGTCGAGCAACCGTCCGACCCGATCGAGATGGCGCTCGGAGATGATCCCGGTGCAGTCGTCGCTGGCCGCGTATTCGGCAAGCTGGTCGGCGTAGTGGGCCTTCGCCAGCTCGACGAACTCGGGGATCCGGTCGCGCGGAACGAACACGTAGTCGGGCGAGATGCACATCTGCCCGTTCTTGACCATCTTCGTCCCGAGGATCTGCGCGACGGAGCTCTCGTCGACCGAGTCATCGAGCACGACCACCGGGCTCTTGCCGCCGAGCTCGAGCGTGACCGGGACAAGGTTCTCCGCAGCCGCCTTGGCGACCAACCGGCCGACCTCGGTGTTGCCGGTGTACAGCAGGTGGTCCCAGCGGAGCGTCGGGAACTCCTTCGCGAGTTCGAGCCCGCCGGTGACCACGCCGACGAGATCGCGGTCGAACGTCGAGCTCACCATCTCCTTGAGCAGCTCCGAGCACGCCGGCGTGTACTCGGACGGCTTGAGGATCACCCGGTTTCCGGCGGCGAGCATGTCGACGAGCGGACCCGCCGAGAGGTCGAACGGGAAGTTCCAGGGCGACATGTTCCCGATCACGCCCTTGGGCTGGTGGACGATCGCCGCGCGAGCCGTGCCGTGGAGGTTTGGGTCAGTCTCCCGCGGCTCGGGAGCCATCCACTGCTCGAGGTGCTGGTGGGCGTAGGCCGCGCGCCCGACGACCGTCAGCACCTCGGCGAGATCCGAGAGCGCGCCCGGATGAACCTCGAAATCGTCGCTCAGCGCCTCGCGGATCCGGGCCCGGTTGCCCATCATCATCCCCATCAGCGCCTCGAGCCGCGCGCGGCGGTCGGCGGCGGTCGGGTAGGTGTCGCGCAGGAACGCGGCGCGCTGAAGGTCGAAGCGCTCATGGAGCTCGGCGATCGCTGCTTCGTCGCTGCCGGCCGTCTGGGTGATCGGCTCGGTGATCGTCATCGTGCCTCTCCTCTCGGTTGAACCCGCCAAGCATCGCCGATCCGTTGGGCGCGGACAACTCGACGGTTGATCACGGGCGATGTAGGATGCCGCTTAATAAAAGGCGCGACGAAGCTGTCGCGCGGCGCGTGTTTTCGGGGCAGATCAGCGGCTGGAAGCCGCCGGAGGGGTGCGATATGACGTTGGTGCTGGATCGTTTCTCGGGCCTGGATCGACGCCCGCTTCTGATCGCGCTGCTGCTGGCCGCCGTGGCACTCGGGTGGATAGCGTCGACATTTAGCGCCCCGTCCGCCGCCAATCGGCGGAGCTGACCGCCTCAGGCGGGCAGTTGAACGACCAGCTCGGCAGCTCTGTCGGGATTTCCGCGGACGGCTCGACGATCGGCGGCGACACGTTCCAGGGCGCAGCGTACGTGTTCGCGAAGCCCGGAGGCGGATGGGTCGATGAGAACGAGGTCGCGAAGCTAACCGCGTCGGACGGCGCGTCTGGGGACGAACTGGGCCTCTCGATTGCGATCTCGGCGGACGGCTCGACCCTGGCTGCCGGGGCGCCGATCGCGGACGTTGGCGGCAACAGCGGCCAGGGGGCGGCGTACGCGTACACGAGGCCTCAGAGCGGGTGGACCACCGCAACCGAGACGGCGAAGCTGACCGCGTCCGACGGCCAGCCCGGCGACGCGCTCGGCTGGTCGGTCGCGATCTCACTCGTCGGCTCGACGGTCGTCACCGGCATGCCCCTCGCGGGATCCGACGCTGGGCAGGCGGATGTGTTCTGCCCGTCGAACGCGCCACCGCACAACGCTGTGTTGCCGTCGATCAGGGGCACCCCCCAGAGCTGGCTGAAACTGGCCGCGCTGAACGGGAGCTGGACAAGCCCCGACCCGCTTACCTACAGCTACCAATGGCAGCGCTGCGACAGCGACGGAACCAACTGCACGGACGTGTCCGGCATGCCCGGCCGCCCCTACTACTACAAGAACACCGCCGCGGACATCGGCCACCTAATCCAGCTGATCGTCACCGCCACCGACCAGGAAAACCAGACCGGACAAGCAACCTCGAACCCCGCCGGACCGGTCACCGCCAGCGGGGTCTAGTTACGCGCGGACGAGCTTCTTGTACGTGATCCGATGCGGCCGGTCGGCCTCGGCGCCGAGCTGCTCGCGGCGGAAGCTCTCGTAGGCCTCGAAGTTCCCCTCGAACCACCGGACCTGAGAGTCGCCCTCGAACGCGAGTACGTGAGTGGCGATCCGGTCGAGGAACCAGCGGTCGTGCGAGACGACGACGGCGCAGCCCGCGAACGCGAGCAGCGCCTCCTCGAGCGCGCGCAGCGTGTCCACGTCGAGGTCGTTGGTCGGCTCGTCGAGCAGCAGCAGGTTGCCGCCCTCGCGCAGAAGCTTGGCGAGGTGGAGCCGGTTGCGTTCGCCCCCGGACAGCTTCGCGACCTTCTTCTGCTGGTCAGTGCCCTTGAAGTTGAAGCCCGCGACGTACGCGCGGCTGTTGACGGTCCGCTCGCCCAGCTTGATCTGGTCCTGTCCGCCCGAGATCTCCTGCCAGACGGTCTTTTCGGGATTTAGCTCTCGTGACTGGTCGACGTACGCGAGCTCGACCGTCTCGCCGAGTTTGAGGGTGCCGGAATCAGGTTGCTCCTGGCCGACGATCATCCGCAGCAGCGTCGACTTGCCGGCGCCGTTGGGCCCGATCACGCCGACGATCCCGCCTCGCGGCAGCTTGAACGAGAGGTCGTCGATCAGCATCAGGTCGCCGTACCCCTTGCGCAGATGCTCGGTCTCGACGACCACGTCGCCGAGCCGGGGGCCCGCAGGAATGTGGATCTGGACGTTGTCGAGTTGCGAATCGGCGGCCGCATCGGCCGCCAGGAGCGATTCGTAAGCGTTGAGTCGAGCCTTAGGCTTGTTACGGCGAGCGCTCGCATTGAGCCTCACCCACTCGAGCTCGCGCTCGATCGTGCGCTTGCGCGTCTGCTCCTGGCGGGCCTCGGCCTCGAGCCTCGCCCGCTTCTGATCGAGCCACCCGGAGTAGTTGCCCTGATAGGGGATTCCCCGTCCGCGGTCGAGCTCGAGGATCCACCCCGCGACGTTGTCGAGGAAGTAGCGGTCGTGCGTGATGGCGACGACCGTGCCGTTGTATTCGCTCAAATGCCGCTCGAGCCACGCCACGGACTCGGCGTCGAGGTGGTTGGTCGGCTCGTCGAGCAGCAGCAGGTCAGGTTGGCGGAGCAGTAGCCGGCACAGCGCCACTCGGCGGCGCTCGCCGCCGGAGAGCGTCGTCACGTCGGCGTCGGGCGGCGGGCAGCGGAGCGCATCCATCGCGATCTCGAGCGTTGTGTCGAGGTTCCAGCCGTCGACCGCGTCGATCCGCTCCTGCACGTTGCCCATCTCCTCCGCGGTCTCGTCGGTGTAGTTCATCGACAGCTCGTTGAAGCGGTCGAGCAGCCCGCGAACCTCGGCAACCGCCTCCTCGACGTTGCCCTGCACCGTCTTGGACGGATCGAGCTCTGGCTCCTGCTCGAGTAGCCCTACGCTCGCGCCAGGGGCCAGCTGCGCCTGGCCGTCGTAGTCGGTGTCGAGCCCGGCCATGATCCGCAGCAGCGTCGACTTGCCCGCGCCGTTGTAGCCGAGCACGCCGATCTTCGCCCCCGGCAGGAACGACAGCGAGATGCCCTCGAGGACCTGCCGGTCGGGCGGAAACCGGCGCGAGAGCCGGGAGGTGGTGAAGACGTACTGGGTCGACACTGCCCCTCGCAGGATAGGAGGGAGCGGCGTGTCGCCGGGGTCGAGGCCGCCCCGATTCCCGAGGAGCGACCGGCCCGGGGGCGTGCGGTTCGTCACACGAGCGCCCGAATCCGGGTTCATGAACCTAAAAAAGGGCTAAGCCGGTTTCGGATCGCAGCGGCGACGGTAACGAGAAGCCGATGGGCTCGCGGGCAGGCGGGCCCTTCGATGAATACAGACCGGTCGGAACCAAGCAGTGGACGGGGTCGACCGGCCATTTAGCCGGATGCTCGTGGCGCGCCGGTCGGCTTTGGCGCGCTCGGACCCGGAGCCCAACTGGGCCGCCGCCGGACCGCCGTATGCAAACCGACGACCTATCGGAGGCCAATGGCAACGCACGCAAGAAACCGGCAGCCAGTTTCGATACTCGAGTCCGTCGCCCCGAGGGTTGCCTCGAAGCCTCAGCCCGCGGTGGCGGGCGCGCCGCGGCTCGGCCCGATTGGCAAGGCCACGGGTGCGTTGGGCGCGCCTCTGGCGGGGCTGCTTGCGCTGGTCGCGATCGGAGCCGCGGGCAGCGGCGTCGGCGCGGGTCTCGGCTCGCTGCCCGGCAAGCCCGGACTGCCCGGACTGCCCGGAGCGAGTGCGCCTCCGGCGGTCCACGCCGCCGGCGCCGGTGAGGAGCCCGCGACCCCGGGCTCCGGGGCGTCCGGCTCGGGGTCGTCCGCGTCCCTGCATGGGGGCCCGCTCGTCGGTCCGGCCGTCGGCGCGGTCGCGGCGCCGCTGACCCACCAGTCCAGTCCCGGTGCGAGCACCGTAGCGCCGCCGGACCCCCGTGGTCCCGGCGACACCGCGAGGCCGCCCGCCTCGGCCCCGATCGTTCCCAGCACGCCCCCGATCCTGATGCCGGTCGCTCCCCCGACGACCGCTCCCACGGACCCGTCCCCGGCGCCGCGGAACGTGAGCTCGGGGTCCGGCCACAGCGGCACGACGACGCAGCCGAGCAGCACGCCTACGACTACCCAGCCGAGCGGCACGACGACGCCCAGCGGCTCGAGCGGCAGCTCGCAGCAGACGACGACGCCCGCGTCCAACGGACCCGGCTCCGGCAACAGCGGTCAGGGCGACGGCACCAGCTCGAGCAACGAGGGCTCGCGTTCGACGACGGGCACGAGCACGACTCCGACGACGACGAGCTCAAACACTCCGAACAGTGCGAGCACGACTCCGACGACGGCCGGCTCCACCAACGGCTCGACGCCGAGCACCACGACCAGCCCCACCGGGACCAGCACGGGCACCAGCACCACGCCGACCACCACCACGCCGACCACCACCACGAGCGGCTCCTGACCGGCTCCGATGGCGACTGACGCGACACCCGTCACCGGCGGGACGTACGTCGACCGGCGGCACCGGCCGCCGGTCGCGTCGATCCCGGGCGCCTCCGCGTTGACGCGCGCGTGGTCACCGAGCCGCGCCTGGATCGTGGTCGGGAGCGTGGCGCTGCTCGGCATCGTCCTGCGGCTGCTGCTCGTCCGTGGGATCTGGGTCGACGAGGCAATCAGCATTCACCAGGCGCACATGTCGCTGAGCGGGATGCTCCACAACCTCCGCGCGACCGACAACCACCCCCCGCTCTACTTCCTGATCCTGTGGGGGACCGTCCGCGTGCTCGGGTCTGGGGACCTCGCCGTCCACATCCCGACGATCATCGCCGGGACGCTGCTGATCCCGGCGGTCTACGTGACGGGGCAGGAGCTGTTCGACCGCCGAACGGGCGTGCTCGCTGCGGTGTTCACCGCGTTCGGCCCGTTGCTGATCTGGTACTCGCAGGAGGCGCGCCCGTACGCGTTCTTGATGCTGTTCGCGACGCTCGCCCTGTGGGCGCAGATGAAGGTGCTGCGCGACGGTCGGCTCCGATACTGGGTCGCCTACGGCGCGCTCACGATCGCGCTGATCTACACGCACTACTTCTCGGTGATCCCGATCGCGATCCAGCAGGTCGCGTTCGCCGCCGTGATCTGGCACCGCTCCAAGCGCGGGGAGCCGGTCAAGCAGCTGGTCACGCACTACTGGGTCACCTGGATCGCGATCGCGGTCGCAATTGCGCCGCTGGCCGCCTACGCCCACCAGCAGTTCGCCAACGACGTCCTCACGGGACAGGGGACGGGGGCGCCGTCGGCCGGCGCGACCTCGACCGGCGTCTCGCAGACTGGCCATCCCGATATCTACGCGCTGCTCGCGAACTTCGTGTGGGCGCTGTGGGGTTACCACGCGAACTCGACGATGCTCGCGATTGGCGCGCTGTGGCCGCTGCTGATGCTGCTCGCGCTCGCGCTGCTCGGCCGGGGACGCTCGCCGGAGAGCATGCTGGTGCTCGCGCTCGCCGTCGTCCCGCCGCTGGTACTGATGGCGATCGGGTTCAAGGACCGCTTCCTGTTCGAGGTCAGGTACTTCTCGGGCGCGGTCCCGATGCTGATGCTGCTGGCTGCGCGAACGGTTGTCACCTCGAGCGCGCGCCGGCTGCCGGTGGCGCTGGTCACCGTCGCGCTGCTCGCAAGCTTCGTCGCGGGGATCGGCGACGAGCAGCTTGCGAAGAGCAATCCGCGTGACTACGACTTCCGCGCCGCCCTGCAGACGGTGCACCGCAACGCTCGATCCGGCGACACGCTGCTGTACGCGCCCGTCTATCTGAACGACGTGGTCGCGTACTACGCGCCCGGGATCCACTCGGAGATCGTCGGCTCGCACACGCCGACGCTGCCGAAGCACGGCAGGGTGTTCCTGCTCGCGAGCTTCCTCGACCAGCCCGGCATCGCCAGCGACGTCGGGGGGGCGCGGTACGCCCTTCAGCACTCGCGCATGCACCTGGTGCACACGGACCACCTGGAGAAGATCTACCTCTGGGAGTACCGATGAGCGTCGGCGAACGCGTCCGCGACCAGACGACGCCCGCTTCCGCGACCGCGACGGCTCGCGGCACCAAGGCGCCGAGCGAGTCGGCCGGGCAGATCGACCCCCGCCTCGGACGGGTCCACTGGCCGCTACCGTCGATGCACACCGCGCGACGGCGGTCGCTGCTGATGGCGCTGATCTGCCTGCCGCTGGCGGCCTGGTATCTGTCGTGGCTGCTCGAGGGCAAGCGGATCGGCAACCCGGTGCTGTTCGGGCTGCTGGTCGCGGCGGAGGCGTTCAACCTCTTCCAGGCGATCGGCTTCTGGTGGACCTGCTCGCGCCAGCGGCTGCGCGGCGGGCGCCCGCTGACGGGCGAGCCCCAGGCGGTCGACGTGCTGATCCCCGTCTACGACGAGCCGGTCGAGATCGTCGAGCCGACGCTGGCCGCCGCGTGCGCGATGCGCGGCGCCGAGGTGACCGTGTGGCTGCTCGACGACGGCGGCCGACCCGAGATGGCCGTGCTCGCGGGCCGCTACGGCGCCGAGTACCTGCGCCGGAGGACGCGGATCGGCGCGAAGGCGGGCAACCTCAACCACGCGCTCGGCAAGAGCAGCGCCCCGTTCGTGGTCGTCCTCGACTGCGACCACGTCCCCCATGCCGACTTCCTCGAGCGCACGCTCGGGCACCTCGAGGACTCCGAAGTCGCCTTCGTTCAGACGCCCCAGTACTACGCGAACGCAGCCGGCAGTCCGATATGCACCGCCGCCGCGGCGCAGCAGAACCTGTTCTTCGGGCCGATCGCCCGCGGCAAGGACGGCCTCGGGGCGATGATCTGCTGCGGGACCAACGTGGTCTTCCGCCGTGAGGCGCTCGATCAGGCGGGCCGCTTCCCCGAGGGCTCGCTGACAGAGGACTTCCTGCTGTCCGTGCGGCTCCAGGAGCGCGGTTGGAAGTCGACGTACATCTCGGAGGTCGTGGCGTCCGGCCTTGGCCCCGAGGACATGGCCTCGTACGTCTCCCAGCAGCAGCGCTGGGCACGCGGCTGCCTGAGCGCGATCCCCGCCGTGCTGCGCTCGCGGCTGCCGTGGCGTGCGCGAATCCAGTACCTGCTGTCCGCGACCTACTTCCTGTCGGGCTGGACGCTGCTGCTGTACATGTCGCTGCCGGTGATCCGGCTGCTGTTCGGGGTCCAGCCGCTCGCGAGCATCACCGCCAACCAGTTCCTGATCCATTTCACCCCCTACTACCTCGGCGCGCTCGCAGCGGTCGCGCTCGCCGGCTCGGGCACGTACACGTTCAGCGCGTTCGCGCTGTCCGCGTGCAGCTTCTGGATCCATGTGCAGGCGACGATCGGCGCCGTCTTCCGCCGCGCCGCCCGGTTCGTCGTCACTCCCAAGCACGGCGAGCTCCGGCGCCAGCCGAAGGCGGTCGCCCCGCCGCTCGCCGCGGTCGCGGTGCTGGCGGCGGCGGCGGCGTACGGGCTCGCTCGAGGCCACGGCCCGGCGACGCTCAACAACGTGGCGTTCGCCGCGCTGCACTCGACGATCCTGTTGATCGGCGCCGCGCCGGCGATCAGGCTGCGCCGCTCCGCGCTGCTCGCGCCCGACGCCGCCGCGCCAACCGCCCGCCGGCGGCACCGTCCATGGCCAAAGCCGGTGTGGCTCGCGGCGCTCGGCGTCGTGCTGCTGATCCCGGTGCTGCTCGGCACCGTCGGCACGCGCGCGCTGCAGATCCCCGCGAGCCTGAACCAGCGGGCATACCGTTCGGTGAGCTCGTTCCTCAAGGAGTACGTCTCACGCGACGGCCGCGTGATCCGCCGCGACCAGGGCGGCGACACGGTCAGCGAGAGCCAGGCCTACGGGATGCTGCTGACAGTCGCGATGGACAACCGCGCAAGGTTCGACTCGATCTGGGGCTGGACCAGGGCACACCTGCTCGAGCCGAACAGGCTGCTCGCCACCCGCTGGGCCGACGGCCGCGCCGTCTCGAGCCCACCGGCCGCCGACGCCGACCTCGACGCCGCGCAGGCGCTCGTGCTCGCCGGCGAGCGGTTCGGCAGGTCCTCCTACCGCGACCAGGGCGTTGCGATCGCCCGCGCGGTGCTCGCGAACGAAACCGTCCGCGGCGATACCCGGAACACGGCGCTCATCCTCGTCGCCGGGCCGTGGGCCCACAGCCCGGCCGTGCTGAACCCCAGCTATTTCTCACCACGCGCCTACGCCGACCTCGCGCGCGCCGACCCGGACCTCCGCTGGAGGCTGCTCGTCTCCTCGAGCCACGCGATCGTCGGGCGGCTGATCGCCCACGGCGGCGCTCTGCCGGCCAATTGGGCGACGCTCGGCGCGGCTCCGGGGACGCCCGGCGCGACCACGACCACCGGTACGCCCGGCACCGTCCGGCCGATCGGCAACCCCGCCGATCCGGCGGCGGTCACGCAGCCGACGTCCTCGTTCGACGCGGCCCGGGTAGCGGTCCGCTACGCGGCCAGCTGCAACCGCGGCGACCGGCGGCTGGCGGCGGACCTCTGGCCGATGTATCGCCGCAACCCCGGCCGGGACGCGTACGCGCTCGACGGCGCGCCCGCCTCGCCGGATGTGCATGCGGCCAGCTTTGTCGGCGCCGCGGCGGCGGCCCACGCGGCCGGCCACCGCGCCGCGGCGAACAGGCTGCTGAATCGGGCGCAGGCACAGAACGACGCCCACCCGTCGTACTACGGCGCTGCGTGGGTCGCGCTCGGCCGCGTGATGCTGACGACGGCCGCGCTAGGCAGCTGCACGTCGTAGCGGCCTGACGCGGTCCAGCGCGCTCGCGGCGGAGGAACATTCGGCGGATGCGCGTGCTCGCCGTCCTGTTCGCCCTCGTCGCGGTGGTCCTGATGATCGTCGCGATCGCGGGCATGGTCACCGGCCGCCCCAGCGACCGCGCCGGGCTCGCGATCCGCGCCGGCGCGCTCCTCGCGTTCGTCGCGGCGGTCGTGCTGAACATCGCATCTCGCTGATCAGCTCTCCGGCTGCCATCCGCTCACCGCCCACCGGCCCGGGCCGACCGACGCCACGGTCGCAACCGCGACGTGCCACGCGGGCTGCAGGCCCTGGTAGGCGTTCGTGGCGGTCGCGGTCGTGCGCTCGCGCGTGATTACGACGTAGCGGCCGCCGGGTCCGCTCAGCGGCGCGACCGCCTCGACCGTGCCGCTGTTCGCGATCCCGCCTCGCTGCAGCTCGTAGTCCGACCCGGTCTGCGCGGCGGCGAGCTCCATCTCGGACCGCGCCTGGCCGATGCTCTGCCCCGCGAGGTTCTGCATGTCATCCGCGACGGTCTGGGCGTTCCAGTTGATGTAGCCGTTCGCGAAGGCCGCCACCGCCGCCGCGGGCGACGTGAATCCCGTCGCGGATTGGCGGGGCGGCGGGGGCCCGGGGTACTCGTGGGTCGTCTGGGCCCGGGCGACAGGCGAGCTGGCCGACGCCGCGGTCCCACCGGTTGCCGCGGTCCCACCGGTTGCCGCGGTCCCACCGGTTGTCGCGGTCCCACCGGTTGTCGCGGTCCCACCGGTTGTCGCGGTCCCACCGGTTGTCGCGGTCCCCGAGCTGGCGGTTGGCTCCGTCGGAGCCGGCGCGAGCGAAGCGCAGCCTCCCGCGACGATCCCGATCAGCGCGATCGCGACGGCCGGTCTCATAGCCCCACGGGATGCCTCGCGACGAACCCCGACGAGCTCCGGACCAGCGGATGCCACCCGATCCCGCTGCTTCCATCGCCCGCGCCGGCGGCGTTGTGGGTGTCCCACCGCATGCCGGCGACGTACATGAAGACGTGGTCGGCGTTCGCGTACAGGGTCACCCACGCCCCGGGCCCGGGTAGGCCGAACGACTCGAGCGTGCCCGACGCCGCGTCGTAGTCGACCGGTAGCAGGCGGCCGCCATAGAGGAGGTGCTCGACGCTGCTCGAGCAGTCATACGAGGGGCCCACGGCGGACAGTGGCAGGCCGTGGCCGCCTCCGTAGAGATACGGCTTGCCGGCGATCTGATTTCCGGCGGCGATGATCCCCTTGACCGCGGCCGGTGCATCCGCCGGAGCCGCCGCCTCTCCGTTCGGAAGCAGCGTGGCGCGCTCGCCGCTGGTCAGCGGGACGCCGTCGGCGCCCGGAGCGCACGCGGCGGGATTCTGCTGCTGGTCGGGGGTGGAGACCAGCATCGTCTGCGCGCCGATGCTCGGCCCGAGTAGCGCGGCCGCGCCGGACGCCGGCGGGCGCTCGATCCGGACCGGCCCGGACCACATGCCGTTCTCGTACGGGACTCCGAGGCTCTCCGCGAGCTCCCACCACAGATCGATCACGCGGCGGAGCCCATCGATCGGCGGGCCGCCGAAGCCGAAGTCGCGCTTGTACGCGATCGCGGAGCGACGGCCCCACGTGATCCGCAACGGGGTCATGTACGGCAGGCCGCCCATCGCTGTCGCGGTCTGGAACGTGTAGCCGCCGAGCTCGGCGTAAGTGTCGGGGTGCTGGAGCAGGCTCGCGCCGGACGCGCCGACGCTGCCGCTGGTCGGGTCGCCCGGGCCTCCGTACTCGGTCGCCCCGACCGTCTGACCGGTCCCCGGCGGGCCGAGCGCGACGGGACCCGAAGCGCTCGCCGCCGAACCGGATCCGCACCCGGTCTGAGACGCGAGCACGCCGAGCAGCACCGCGAGCACGGCGGCACCGGTGCCGACCGCGACGGTGCCGGCGAGCATCACCGCGACGGCCACCCGCGCTCCCTTGCCCTTTCGCCGACGCCTCATGAGCCGCAAGCTACGGCGGCAAAGACCCAACGAGAGCGGTTGAAACCAATTTGTTGCGAAGTTTTTGCTGCCTGTGTCGAGTCGCCGGCCGCCGCGGACGAAGACCTCGGTTCCGTCGCTACCGTTAGCGGGTCATGCCGCGCATCCTCGACGTCGAACAGGCACTTCTACTGCTGGAGCTCGAGCCGCCTTTCGACCAGCGGACCGTGCAGCTGGCGCGGCGGCGAATGGCCAAGCGCTGGCACCCGGATATCGCGCCGCCGGGCCGGCGCCACGAGCACGAGCGCCATCTTCAGGCGATCAACGAGGCCGCCGACCAGCTCGAGCAGCTGGCGGAGTCCTCACGCGGCGGGAGCGTGTCGGCGAACGCGGTCCGGGCCTCGGCGGCTGCGGCCAGGAAGGCACGCGAGGAGGCGGGGCGCCGTGCGTACGAGGCGGAGCAACGGGCGCGCGCCGCGGAGCAGGACCGGGAGCGGCATGACCCGTTCGGCTCGCGCGTGCCGGACCACTCGGTCGTGCACCGCTACGCGCGGTGCCTCTCCTATCCGGAGTGGGGCGTCGGCACCGTCACCGGGATCTACTTCTCCGGCGAGGGCGAGGAGGTCCAGCAGTGGGCGCGCCTCAACTTCTCGATCGGCGTCCGCACCGTGCCGGCGGGCTCGCTCCAGTTCGTCGACTTCTCAACGCCCGACCCCGCCGCCGAGCGGGTGGCGCGGTTCATGACCGCCGCCCAGCACGCGCTCGCGGAGGGCGAGCCGGCGGTGGCGGCCCAGCGACTCATATACGCGCGTGACGCCGACCCGTCGAACCCGGCGGTGCTGCGGCTGCTGACCACCGCGTTCTGGCAGGCCGGCAACCTCCCCGCGGCCGCGCGCGCAGTCCGCGACTGGGCCCGAGTCGAGACCGACCGGCCGACGCCCGAGCGCTTCGCGTCCCGGATCTACGAGGACATGGGCGCGATCGACCAGGCCGAGGAAGCGGCCGCTCGCGCCGCGGATCGGGCGCCTCAGGACGCATCGGCCTGGGAGCGGCTCGGGCGCCTGAGACTGAAGCTGATGAATCGCTCCGGAGCGGTGACCGCGCTCGAGCGCGCGCGGCTGATGGGACCGTCGGTCGACGGACTGCTCGACCTGGCGCTGGCCTACCACCTGGCGGGCGACGTCGGCGCCGAGGTTTCGGCGGCGGAGGCGGCAACGCAGATCGATCCGGAGTCCCAGGCGGCGTGGTCCCATTACGCGCACGCGCTCGCTCGGACGGATCGACTGAACGAGTGCCTCGCGGCGTGCCGGCGCGCGCTGTCACTCGGCGAGGACGCCGAGGTGTCGGAGCTGCTGACCCGGGTCGAGGCAGCGCAACCGCGCCACCTCTCGGATCGGACCGCCGCCTAGGGCAGCCCGCCTACCGCGAGGACACCGAGCCCTCGCGCCCGCAGACCGGACAGGCCTCCTGGGCGCCGAGCTCGCGCCCGCCGCATTCCGGGCAGTCCTCCACTCGCTCGAGCACGCCCAGCAGCTCGCCGACGCGACACACGAGCAGGCGCTCCTCGTCGACCTCGATCCACGCCCCTGCGGACGCCGGGAACACCACGTGGTCGCCCGGCTTCACCGGCATCACGATTCCGACCTGTTCCCACCAGTCGAGCCCGGGGCCGACGGCCAACACGATCCCGTGCTGGGGCGGCGGCTCGTCCGATCCCGCCGGGACCAGCAGGCCCGAGCGGCGGATGCGGTCGGGATCGAGCTCCTTGATCACGATCCGGTCGAATAGGGGTCGCAGCTGATTGCGCATTTGTCCGCTCTTGATCTTAGGTGGCGCGATGCGGTCGATCGTCGCTCGGTGCTCGGTCGACTACGTAGAGCGTGGCGCCAGACTCGGAGCGATCGGCGCAGCGGTTCCCGATCGCGCGTCAAGTCGGAACGCCACGCGAGTCGAGTCCCTCCTCGCAAGCTCAACAGCGGCGTCATTCGTCCGGTCTCCCGCTTAGGGTCGGCCGATGCGGTTGATCGTCGCTCGCTGCTCCGTCAACTACTCCGGCCGGCTGACCGCGGTCCTCGCGGAGTCGGTGCGGCTGATCATGGTCAAGGCGGACGGGTCGGTGCTCGTGCACGCCGACCAAGGCGGGTACAAGCCGCTCAACTGGATGACCCCACCGACGGTGATCGAGGAGTCGCCCGCGGACGGGCAGTCGGCGGCGACGATGATCGTGCGCAAGCGCGCGGGCGCAAGCGAGGATCGACTCGAGATCTCGATCGCGGAGATCCTGTCGGACTCCGAGCACGACATGGGCCCGCCCGACGAGGACGCGCCGCTCGCCAAGGACGGCGTCGAGGCGGACCTTCAGGTGCTGCTCGCCGACCAGCCGCACTGGTGCGGCGAGGGGTTCAGGCTGGTCCGCCGCGAATGGCCCACGGATATCGGCCCGGTCGATCTGATGTGCCGCGACGCCGCCGACGGCTGGATCGCGGTCGAGATCAAGCGGGTGGCGGGCATCGAGGCGGTCGAGCAGCTGACCCGGTACCTGGGACGGATCCGGCACGACCCGGCGTTCGCGTCCTGCCGCGGCGTGCTGGCGGCGCAGGCGATCAAGCCGCAGGCACGCGTGCTCGCTCAGTCCCGGGGGATCGAGTGCGTAGAGGTCGACCTGGAGGTGCTTCGCGGCGAGCGCCAGCCGGAGCTGACGCTGTTCGCGGCAGCCGGATGACTCATGCGGCCTCCATAATGCGAGCCCGGATGGCGAGCGGAGGCCAAGCATGAGCGACGAACAGGCAGTACTCACGGAACGCAACGAACGTGTCCTGCTGATCACGATCAACCGGCCTGACCAGCGCAACGCGATCAATGCCGCGGTCGCCGAGGGTGTCGCCGCGGCGATGGACCAGCTCGACGAAACGACCGAGCTCTCGGTCGGGGTGCTCACCGGCGCCGGCAAGGGCTTCAGCTCCGGGATGGACCTCAAAGCGTTCGTCACGGGCGAGCGGCCGTACGCCGGCGACCGGGGGTTCGCGGGGATCGTTGAGCGCCCGTCAGTCAAGCCGCTGATCGCGGCGGTCGAGGGGTTCGCGGTGGCCGGAGGGCTCGAGATCGCGCTCGCGTGCGACCTGATCGTCGCGGCCCGGGGCGCGCGGCTCGGGATCCCTGAGGTCAAGCGCTCGCTCGTCGCGGGTGGCGGCGGCCTGCTGAAGCTGCCGCGCACGCTGCCGCGCAACCTCGCGATGGAGCTCGCGCTGACCGGCGACCCGATCCAAGCCGAGCGGGCCTACGAGCTCGGGTTCGTGAACCGGCTCGTCGACCCCGGAGAGGCGCTCGCAGGCGCGCTCGAGCTCGCCGGCGTGATCGCCGAGAACGGGCCGCTCGCGCTCATCGCGACGAAGCGGGTGATGGTCGAGTCCTCCGATTGGCCGGACTCGGCGTTCTTCACTCACCAGCGGGACATCATCGACCCGGTGTTCCGCTCCGAGGACGCCCGCGAGGGCGCGGTCGCGTTCGCGGAGAAGCGCCCACCGGTGTGGAAAGGAAGGTAGCCAGACTCCGAAAGAAATCGGCGGCGCGGTCGTTGTATCTCATGTGCCGCGTCGACGTGTATCGGGCGAGCAACTTCGAGCGAGAGCGCTCTCGCTCGCCTCAGCGCTAGCAGGCCAGCTCCGGGAGGAGTGGGAGGCCAGGCAGCGGAGGACCTCCGGCACTTCGGCGCCGCGCCACGAGCCCCCCGCCGCGCCGGTCGCGCCCGAGCCGTACCGTGCCGCGCCGGTCACGCCCCAACCGCCCGGCGAGGCCGCACCCACGCCCCAACCGCCCCGCGAGGCCGCACCCACGCCCGTACCGCCCCGGACGTCCGCGCCGTGGCTCCCGACGGACTGGACGGCCGCGGCTAGCGACGGGCCGGTCGATCCCCCGACGACGGAGCCCGAAACGACCTGGGAGCCCGACGTCTCCACGGTCACGACCACGCCGCCCCGGCGCTCCCGGTTCCGGCTCTCGTTCGCCGCCCCCCGGCTGCGACCGGCGCTCTCGCGCCCCGCGACCGTGCTGGGCACGGCGATCGTCGCGGCCACCTGCGCGCTGGTCGCCGACGCGCTGATCGGGACGGCCTCGAACGTCCCGCAGCCGGCCGCCAGCGCCAAGACGCGGAGTCCCCGCGCCCACCGCGCGCGCGTCGTCAAACAGAACTACAAGGCCCCGGGCGCGACCACCGCGATCGCCGCTGCCGCGAGCTACCAGCCGAGCGGAGCGGGAGCGTCGCCGCGGGCGACCGGCCCGTCCACCGGCACGGGCACCGCCTCGACGGGCTCGAGCACGACCACCGCGAGCACCGGCTCGACCGCCCCAGCCGGCGCGGCCAGCCCCTCCTCCCCGAGCTCGGGCGCCCCGTCCGCATCCACCCCGCCGCGCTCGACGGCGCCGTCGAGCTCGGGATCGCCCCCCACCCACTCGGGCGGCTCGTCGACTCCCCCTCAAGCACCCTCGAGCGCGTCGACGTCCACGCCATCCACGAGCTCGGGCAGCACCCAGCCGACAAGCACCGGGGGGGGATCGCCCCAGCCCCAAAATCCTGTGCAGACGGTCACCTCGACCGCCCAGAACGTCGTCTCGAGCGCGCCCAGCACCGTCCAGAACGTCGTCTCGACCGCGACGAACATCAAGCCGCCGCCGCTTCCGAGCCTCGGCAGCTAGCGCTAAGCGCCCGATTCGCCCCAGGCGGTGAGCAGCAGCGACCTGCTCCCGCCGCGGTCCCGGTGCTCGCACAGGTAGACGCCCTGCCACGTCCCGAGCGCGAGCCGCCCTCGGGAGACCGGCAGCGTCAGGGTCGGCCCGAACAGCGCCGCTTTGATGTGGGCCGGCATGTCGTCGTCGCCCTCGAGCGTGTGCGTCCAGTAGGGCGCCCGCTCCGGGACGGCCTGATCGGACCACGACTCGAAGTCGCGGCGGACATCCGGGGAGGCATTCTCGTTCAGCGCGAGCGACGCGGAGGTGTGCTGGATCAGGACGTGCAGGAGCCCGACGTGAAGCTCGCTGAGCTCGGGGACCGCGTTGACCACCTCGCGCGTGATCAGGTGAAAGCCGCGCGGGCGCGGTGCCAGCGAGATCTCGCGCTGGGCCCACATCACGCGTGGGCCAGCCGGGCGAGGTCGGGAAGCCGGGCGACCCGCATGTCGACCCGCCGGCCACGGAACGGGACGCCCTCGGCCTCGAGCAGCGCCCGCTGACGATCGCCCTTCGCCAGCGAGCCGTCGGCCCGCACGATCCGGTGCCAGGGCACGCCGCCGTCGTCGCACTCGTGCAGCACCGCCCCCGCAACCCGAGGCGCGCCCGGCGAGACGTCGCCGTACGTTCGGACAAATCCGGGCGGCGTCGCGCGCACGCGATCGAGGATCTGGCGGGCTCGGTCGATGTGCACCACGCGGAGCATATGCACGAGATATTGCATGCGGCCTGAGCCCCGAATGCGATTGATAGTGTCGCGCCGGCCTAATCTCCCGTCATACCGGGGAGAGCGGGGGACCCAGGTTGCCTCCGGGGCGAATCGCCGCCTGCTGGTGGCGTAGCGCGAATCGCGCGAGCCCGACAGCTAACCCCGCCGGCGCACCGACATGACGACTGCACCCCGGCGGACAGCCTCTTGGCGACGCGCGGCCATGACCGCGTCGACGGTCGCTGCCCTGGCGGCGCTCGCGGCGCTCCCGGCTGGCTCCAGCGCCGATCCGAGCCTCGGCCGGCTCCAGTCTCAGCTCTCCAACCAGCAGTCCAACCAGCAGCACCTCCAGGACAGCCTCGGCGGCCTGTCAAAGCTCGTCAGCTCGCTCGACAGTCAGATCTCGCTGGTCCAGAACCGCGAGGCCTCGGTCGAGTCCGAGCTCGCCAACGATCGCTCCGAGCTCGCCGCCGCGCAGGCGGCGCTGAAGCGCGAGCGCGCGCTGCTCGCGCTGCTCAGAGCCCGACTCGCTCGCGCACGCACGGCGCTCTCCAAGCAGCTCGTCTCTGGCTACGAGTCAGACCAGCCCGACCTGGTCGACGTCGTGCTCGAGGCTCACGGCTTCAACGACCTGCTCGAGCGGATCACGTTCCTGAAGAGCGCCGAGCACCAGCAGGCGGGCATCATCAGGATTACGCGGTTGGCGAAGGCTCGCGCTGACGCCGCCGCCAAGCGGCTGGCGGCGCTCGAGGCGAAGGACCGCCAGATCACCGCGGACGAAGCCCTCCGCGCCAGAGCGCTGGCTGGCATGCAGTCGCTCCTGACCTCAAAGCAGGACGCGCTCAAGCAGGCGCAGGCCGTTCAGCAGGCCGCGCTCGACTCGAGCCGGGCACGCGGCCGGCAGCTGCAGGGGTCGATCTCGCGGATCGAGGCCCAGCAGGCCGCGGCCGCCCAGGCGGCGCAGGCCGCCCAGGCGCAACAGTCGCAGAGCAGCTCGAGCTCCGGCTCGGGCCCCGGCGTCGGCACCGCGCTCGGACCCTCCGGCGGCTGGGCGATCCCGTACGCGATCGTGCTGTGCGAGTCCGGCGGCCAGAACCTGCCGCCGAACAGCGCCGGCGCGTCGGGCTACTACCAGATCATCCCCAGCACCTGGACCGGCTTCGGCGGAACCGGTCCGGCCGCATACCTGACCAGCAAGGCCGAGCAGGACGCGGTGGCGTCGCGGATCTGGAACGGCGGCGCCGGCGCGTCGGACTGGGTCTGCGCGGGGATCGTCGGGATCCACTGAGTGAGAAGCAGCACACTTCGACCGCAAAAGCTTCAGTGCTGTAGCATTTGGTCCGTGGCAACGGTGACCGAAGCAGACGCCCCGGGAACGGACACGCCGCTCGAGCACGTCGACGTGCTCGTCATCGGTGCGGGCCTGTCGGGCGTCGGCGCGGGCTATCACCTGCAGACCGCGGCACCGCAGAAGAGCTACGCGATCCTCGAGTCACGCGACCGGATCGGCGGCACCTGGGACCTGTTCCGCTACCCCGGAATCCGCTCCGACTCCGATATGTACACGCTCGGCTACTCGTTCAAGCCGTGGACCAGCGACAAGTCGATCGCCGACGGCGCGGACATCCTCAGCTACGTCAAGGAGACCGCGGCCGAGAACGGAATCGATCGGAAGATCCGCTTCAACCACCGCGCGGTGACCGCGGAGTGGTCGAGCCCCGACCAGCGCTGGACCGTGACGGTCGAGCGGACCGACACCGGCGAGAGCTTTCAGATGACCGCCGGCTTCGTGCTGATGTGCAGCGGCTACTACCGCTACGACGAGGGCTACACCCCCGAGTTCGAGGGGGCCGAGAACTTCAAGGGCCGGATCGCGCATCCGCAGTTCTGGACCGACGACGTCGACTACGAGGGCAAGCGGGTGATCGTGATCGGCAGCGGCGCCACCGCGGTCACGCTCGTGCCCGCGCTCGCCCGCAAGGCCGCCCACGTGACGATGCTCCAGCGCTCTCCCAGCTACGTCGTGTCGCTGCCCGCCGAGGACCCGGTCGCGCGGCTCGCCCGCAGGCTCCTGCCGCCGAAGCTCGCGTACTCGGTGATCCGCTGGAAGAACGTCGCGCTGACGATGCTGAGCTTCCAGCTCAGCCGCCGGCGCCCGAAGCTGATGAAGGCGATCATCCGCAAGGGCGTCGAGCGCCAGCTGCCGCCGGGCTACGACATCGACACCCACTTCAGGCCCCGCTACAACCCGTGGGACCAGCGGCTGTGCCTGGTGCCTGACTCCGACCTGTTCGAGGCGATCGGCCGCGGGCAGGCGTCGGTCGTGACCGACACGGTCAAGTCGTTTACCGAGAACGGGATCGCGCTCGGCTCAGGCGCGGAGCTCGAGGCCGACGTGATCGTCACCGCCACCGGTCTCAACATGCTGCTGCTCGGCGGGCTGTCGGTGGTTGTCGACGACGAGGAGGTCGACTTCGCCAACACGATGACCTACCGCGGGATGATGGCCACGGGCGTCCCCAACGCCGCGTTCGCGCTCGGCTACACGAACGCCTCATGGACCCTGAAGTGCGACCTCACGCACGAGTACGTGTGCCGCCTGCTCAACCACATGGATCAGCACGGCTACACGCAGTGCGTTCCCGAGAACCACGATCCGACGGTCACGCCGCAGCCGATGATCGACTTCTCCTCGGGTTACATCCAGCGCTCGATCGACAAGTTCCCGAAGCAGGGATCGAGGGCGCCGTGGCGTCTGTACCAGAACTACGCGCTCGACATCCGGAGCCTGCGCCGCAGCCCGCTCGAGGACGGCGCGCTCCAGTTCCACCGCGGCGACGCACGCGCAGCCGTATCGCCGCCAGCCGAAGTCGGCGCCGCCGCCTGACCTAAGCTCCGCGGCTTGATGGGCCGACGGCGGCCGACCCGCATCTCGCTGATCGCGGCGGCGCTGCTGATCGCAGCGCTAGGGGTCCGCGTCGCCGAGGTCGAGCTCACCTCGTACAGCCCGCGGAACGACGCCGGCTCGTACCTGACGCTCGCGAGCCAGATCGCCCACACGGGCGACTACTCGACCAGCCGGCGTGCGGGCGGCGGCGCCGGCGGCACGCTCGGGCCGAGCGCCTATTTCCCACCAGCGTTCCCGTACCTGCTCGCGGCGGTCGACCTGATCGGCGGCAACACGGGCCGGCGCGGCTCCTCGATCCACCCGGGGCGGCTCTCGCAGGCCGTGATCGGGACCGCGACGGTCGCGTTCGTCGGGCTCGTCGCGTTCGAGCTGTTCGACGCCACGGTCGCGCTGATCGCGCTGGGGCTCGCGGCGTTCTATCCGGTGTTCGTCGAGCTGTCGGCGGCGCTCGTCGCCGAGAACCTGATGACGCTGCTGATCCTGGCGGCGGTGTGGATGGCGCTCTCCGGGCGTCGCTCCGAGCACCCGTATCGCTGGATCGCGGCCGCCGGAGTCCTGACCGGGCTCGCCACGCTGACGCACGTCAACAGCCTCGTGATGATCGTGCCGCTCGCCCTCGCGGCGTGGCACGCGCGCCGCGGCTGGCGAGCGCCCGCGCTGCTCGTCGTGGCAGCGCTGCTGACGGTCACACCGTGGCTCGTGCGCAACGGGGTCGTCATGCACCGGTTCATCTTCATCACCGACGAAGCCGGGATCACGCTGAGGGGGACGTACAACTCGGCGTCGGCCGCCAACAGACCGGTCGCCTATAAGTGGCGGATCTTCTACGGAATCCCCGGCGAACGGCCGCTGATCGCCCGCGAGGGCCGGCTGACCGAGCCCGAGCTCTCCAGCCGCCTGGAGAGCCAGGCGCTCCACTACATTGCGGACCATCCGCTGTCGCCGTTCGAGGTCGCCTACCACAACAGCCTGCGGCTACTCGAGCTCGAGGGAGAGTCCGCGTGGCGGGCGTCGGCCCAAGCGCAGAGCCTCCCTCGCGGGATCGCCGACACCGGAGTGATCTGCTTCTGGATCATGGGCGTGCTGGCGCTCGCCGGAGCGTTCACCCACCGCGTCCGCGCGGCGCCGCCGTGGGTGTGGGCGGTCCCGCTGCTGCTGTGGCTGACCGTCGTGCTCGTCAACGCGGAGACGCCGCGGTTCCGCGAGCCGATCGACGCGTTCCTGATCCTGTCCGCCGCGTGCGCGCTCGCCACCGCGCCGGCGGCGCTGCGCCGCCGGCTACATCGTCCGCCAGTCGGGCGTCAGCGTGGGGCGGCGGTACCCGCTGTTCCGGGCCAGCTTGTCGAGATGGTCGAGCGCCTGGCCTGAGCCGTACGCGACGCACGTCAGCGGCGACTCGGCCGAGAACACCGGCATCCCCGTCTCGGTCGCGACGCGCTCCTGGAAGCCACGGATCAGGGTGCCGCCGCCCGCCAGCAGGATCCCGTCGCGGGCGATGTCCGACGCGAGCTCTGGAGGGGTCTCCTCGAGCGTGTTCCTGACCGCGCCGAGGACCTCGTTGAGCGGGCCGGCGATCGCGGCGCGAACCTCGCCGGAGGACAGCTCGACCGCGGTCGGCAGGCCGGTGAGCAGGTGGCGCCCGCGGACCTGCATCGTGCTCTCGGGGTTGTGCGGGATCGCCGAGCCGATCGCGATCTTGATCCGCTCGGCGGTCTGCGAGCCGATCGCCAGCTGATGCTCGGAGCGCAGATAGCTCGCGATCGCGTCGTCCATCTCGTATCCGCCGACGCGGACCGACCGGAACACCACGATGCCGCCGAGCGAGATCACCGCCATCTCGCTGGTGCCGCCGCCGACGTCGACGACCATCCGGCCGATCGGCTCCTCGATCGCGATCCCCGCTCCGATCGCGGCCGCGATCGGCTCCTCGATCAGGTGGACGCGCCGCGCGCCGGCCCCGAGCGAGGCTTCCTCGACCGCCCGCTTCTCGACCTCGGTGACGCCCGAAGGGGCGCAGACGATCAGCCGCGGGTGAGCCGTCCGCCGGTCGATCACCTTGCGGATGAAGTACCGGAGCATCTGCTCGGTGACGTCGAAGTCGGCGATCACGCCGTGGCGCAGAGGACGCGTGGCCGCGATCGTCGCGGGCGTGCGCCCGATCATCCGCTCGGCGTCGGCGCCGACGGCGTGGACGGTGCCCGTCTCGGTGTCGGAGGCGACCACGGACGGCTCGGACACCACGATCCCCTTGCCACCGACGTACACGAGCGTGTTCGCGGTGCCGAGGTCGATCGCCATGTCGTGGACGCCGAACGTCGGCGCGAGATGCCGGCGCGCGGTGTCCCTGCTTGAGCCTTCTCTACGGAACCGGGGGATGCCGCTAAGGGTGTCAGACCGGGACCGATCGCGGCAGCAGCCGCAATCAGTCTGTCAGCCGCCGGAGGAACCGAGGCTGGTGATGCCCGAGCTGCCGGAGCTGCTCGCGCCGCCCGAGCCGAAGGCGCCGGATGCCAGCGAGCTGGCGTCCGTGACCTGATCGGCCGGCGGGAGCGTCGGCTTCGGCTGCGGTCCGTACTTGACGAAATCGACCGTCACCGTGCTGGCCACGTTCTGGCCGGACACCGACTCGTTCAGCGTGAACTGCATCCTGCGGACCAGGTTCTGGTCGTCGATCCAGACGGTGGTCTGGATCGTGTGGAGATTCGTCGCCTTCTCGATCGCCGCGATCCCCTGCTGCGCGGCCGCTCGCGACGCGGGCGGGATTGAGTTCGCGACCTTGTCGAGACTGATCGTCGCCTTGTACTTCGTCGTCTGGACCCCGTTGATCGACTCCGTTCCGGCCTGTGTGACCGTGCCCGCCGCCCGCAGGTACTGGAGGAACTGGCCGGGATCGCTCGAGGCTGGGTTGTTGACCAGCGAGCCGATGCCCGGAAGGCCTGCGGCCGACGCGGCCTTGGCGAGGTCGATCTTGATCCACGGCTTGTCGCCGAGCGTCGGGATCTTGCTCGCGAGCGCCTCCGGGAACTTCAGGTATACGGTCGTGTGATCGAGGATCTCCTCGAGGTGGAGCGTGCTCGAGCCGAGTACCTGAGTGATCTGCGGGCTCGATCCGAGGTCCATGTCGAGCGCCACGGTCCCCGAACGATCGGGGACGCTGAACGCGCCGGTACCGGTGGCGTTGATCGGCTGCGGCAGCGCCGAGGAGTGGAGCTGCAGCGTGAAGTGCATCTGGTAGCCGGACGTGTTGCCGGAGACGAACGCCGCGCGGACCACCTGGTTCGAGCTCGCGCTGCTGCTGCTCGAGCTCGATCCGCAACCGGCGACGGCCAGCGCCCCGACAGCGCAGGCGACGAGCGTCGCCAGACCGCCAATCCTCATTCGCCCCAGACGCATCCGCGGCGGACAGTAGCGCGCCCGGGGGCCGCGCGCCAGTCGCGGCAACGGAGCGCTAGCGCTCGCCGGGCAGCTGGCGCGGGAACTGCGAGACCGGTGCCTGGACGCTGAGCGCGGTCAGCAGGATCCGATCCTGCTCGAGCGCGTGGGCGATCGGATAGCCCTCCCCCGGCGAGGCGCGCTCCGGCCGGCCGATGTACCCGAACCGAAGGTTCGCGGGAAGAATCTGTATCAGCCGCGGGGACATGTGCGCTCGCGCGCCCATGTTGCGGGGCTCCTCCTGCACCCACACGACCTCCTGGAGGTTCGGGTAGGACGAGACCAGCTCGAGGATCTCCGCCTGCGGGAACGGGTACAGCAGCTCGACGCGGCCGACGGCGACCTCCGGGTTCTTCGGGTGCGCCTCGTGCACGACTAGGTCGTAGTAGATCTTGCCGCTGCATAGGATCAGGCGGGACACCCCGGCGGGGTCGATGCCGGGCTCGGCGAGCACCGGCTCGAACCGCCCCTCGGTGAGCTGATCGACCCTGCTCGTCGCCTGCGGATGGCGCAGCAGGCTCTTGGGGGTGAAGATCACGAGCGGGCGCTGCTTCGCGATCCGGGCCTGGCGGCGGAGCAGGTGGAAGTACTGCGCGGGGGTGGTCGGGTTGGAGACGCGGATGTTGCCCTCGGCGGCGAGCTGCAGGAACCGCTCGATCCGCGACGAGGAGTGCTCCGGTCCGGAGCCCTCGTAGCCGTGCGGCAGCAGCAGCGTCAGCCGCGAGGTCTGACCCCACTTGGCCAGCCCCGAGACGATGAACTGGTCGACGATCACCTGCGCGCCGTTGACGAAGTCGCCGAACTGGGCCTCCCACAGGACGAGCGTCTCCGGCGCCTCCTGCGAGTAGCCGTATTCGAAGCCGACGCACGCCGCCTCGGACAGCGGGCTGTTGTGGAGCTCCATCGGTGCGAGCGCGCCCGGGAGGTGCTGGATCGGCGAATACTCCTGCCCGGTCTTCGCGTCGTGGAGCACCAGGTGTCGCTGGCTGAACGTGCCGCGCTCGGTGTCCTGGCCGGTCAGGCGGATCGGGATGCCCTCCGTCAACAGCGAGGCGAACGCGAGCGCCTCCGCCTGGGCCCAGAGGATCTTGCCGTCGGCGTGGTGGACCGCCTCGCGCCGCTGCTCGAGCTGCTTTGAGAGCTTGGGGTGGACCATGAACCCGTCGGGCGCGGTGAGCAGTTCCTCGCCCAGCACCCTGAGCCGCTCGGCGCTGACGGCGGTCTTGACATCGGGCGACGGCGTCCGGTCGAGCTCGTATTCGCCGGTCTGCGGCTCGACGTCGCGCGCGGCCGCGACCCGCTGCTTGAGCAGCTCGTGCGCGTCCGATAGCTCCGACCAGACCGCGTCGGTCATCTCGGTCGACTCCTGCTCGGTGACCACGGCCTGCTCGATCAGCTGCCTCGCGAACAGCTCGCGGACCGGCGGGTGCTTCTTGATCACCTGGTACATCGACGGCTGCGTATACGCGGGCTCGTCGGCCTCGTTGTGGCCGAACCGGCGGTAGCCGATCAGGTCGATCAGCACGTCGTGCCCGAACTCCTGGCGGAACGCGAACGCCAGCCGGGTGGCCGAGACACACGCGGCGACATCGTCGGCGTTGACGTGGATGATCGGCACGTCGAAGCCCTTCGCGAGGTCCGACGCCCACGTCGTCGAGCGGGCGTCGTCCGCGTTGGTCGTAAAACCGACCTGGTTGTTCTGGATCAGATGGACCGTGCCGCCGGTCGTGTAGCCGTCGATCGCCTGCAGGTTGAGCGTCTCGGCGACGACGCCCTGTCCGGGGAACGCGGCGTCGCCGTGGAGCAGGACCGGGATCGCGGCGTTCGTGTCGCGGTGCACGTGCGGCCCCTGGCGGGTCGTCTGCGCGGCGCGCGTCGCGCCCTCGACGACCGGGTCGACGTACTCGAGGTGGCTCGGGTTGGACTCGAGGCGGACGATGATCGACTCGCCGCTCGGCAGCTGGTAGGAGCCTTGCGCGCCGTGGTGATACTTGACGTCGCCGGTGCCGCCCTGCGGGATCGTCGTGATCGGCTCGAGCGTCGAGGTGCCCTCGAACTCGGCGAAGATCGTGTCGTAGGGCCGCCCAAGGTTGTGGGCGAGCACGTTCAGCCGCCCGCGGTGGGCCATCCCCAGCACTACCTCGCGGGCGCCCTGCGCGGCCGCCATCTGGATCAGCTCGTCGAGCATCGGCACGGTCATGTCGAGCCCCTCTACCGAGAACTGCTTCTGCCCGAGGTAGGCCTTGTGCATGAACCGCTCGAGCGCGTCGACTTCGGTCAGCCGTTTGAGCAGCGCCTTCTGCTCGTCGGGGTCGAGCGGCGTCCGGAAGCGGCCGCCCTCGATCGCCTCGCGCAGCCACAGCCGCTGGCGGTGGGAGCCGATGTGCTCGATCTCGTATGCGATCGGCCCGCAGTAGGTCTCGCGCAGATGTGGGAGCGCCTCGGCCAGCGTCTCGCCTGGCACGTACATGCGGAGGATCCGCGACGGGATCTTGGCCATCAGCTCCGGCGTCAGCCCGAGCGGCTCGGGGTCGAGCGCGGGATCGCCCTCCGGCTCGCGGCCGAGCGGGTCGAGCTTCGCCGCCAGGTGGCCGTGCGTGCGGTGGGCCTTGAGCAGGGAGGTGGCGGCCTGGACCGCCTGCAGCAGTTCGTCGTCGGGCTCGGCGGGGACAGGGGCCGGCGCGGCGGCCGGGGCCGCGGGCACGGCGGGCGCCGCCGCGGGCAGCTGCGGCGAGGGCGGCGGCGGCAGCTCGGGGAGCGCCACCTGGAGGTCGCCGAACACGCCCTCGTAGAAGCCCTCCTCGCCGTGGAGATACGCCTCGATCCGCGCGAGGAACCGACCCGACTCGGCTCCCTGGATGATCCGGTGGTCGTATGTCGATGTCATCGTCATGACCTTCTCGGCGCCGATCGCGTCGCCGATCCGCTGGAGCCCGACCGGGTAGGAGATCGAGCCGGTAGCGACGATCGTGCCCTGACCGGTCATCAGCCGCGGGACGCTCGCCACGGTCCCGATCCCGCCGGGGTTGGTGAGAGAAACATTCGCGCCGACAAGATCGTCGGCGCTAAGACTGTTGGTCCGGGCCTTCTCGACCAGGTCGTTGTATGCGGCGAGGAACTCGGGGAAGGTCCCCCGCCCCGCGTCGCGGATCACGGGCACCATCAGCGTGCGGGTCCCGTCCTTGCGCTCGACGTCGACCGCGAGCCCGAGGTTGACCGCGCCGTCGTCGATCCGCTGCGGCCTGCCGTCGGCCTCCGCGTAGTGGCGAGCCATCTCCGGCATCTCGTCGGTCGCGACCCGCGCGATCGCATACGCGATCAGGTGCGTGAACGAAACCCGATGCCCCGCCTCCTTCAGCTGCGCCCGCCGCGCCGCCAGCTCCGTCACGGTCGTCGTCCGGAACGACGTCGCGGTAGGAACGCTCCGGCTCTCGTCCATGTAGCGGGCAAGCACCGCTGCGGCGCCCTTGAGCGGCGTGGCCCCGGCGGTAGGCGCCGCAGGAGCAGCAGCCGCACCGTTCCCGGTGGCTGCATCAAGCACATCCGACTTCGTGATCCGCCCGCCGCGAGCGCTGCCCTGGACGGCACCGAGATCGACGCCCTCGGACGCAGCGACGCGCCGGGCCACCGGGGACGCGTTGGCCCCGTCCGTGCTGGAACTCTGCACGCCGGTCCCTGGCGTCGTGGAGGCCCGCGCCGCTCCATCCTCAGCCGCGGACTGAGCCACAGGGCGCGCCGCCTCCACGACGCCGGGATCGGCGGGCGTCATCCGCGCGATCACCTGCCCCACCGTGACGGTGTCCCCTTCGCCAAAGAGGATCTCGGAGATGGTGCCGGAAGCCGGAGCCGGCAGCTCCATGTCGACCTTGTCGGTCGAGATCTCGACGACGGTATCGCCCTCGCGCACTTGGTCGCCGACCTTCACCGCCCACTCGAGGATCGTTCCCTCGGTGACCGACTCGCCGCCGGTCGGGGTGACGATGTCGACCGTCTGGCCGCTCGCCGCCTCGGACGCGGCGGTACCCTCGGCCTCGGTCACCGCACCGGCGACGGCCTGCTCCGGGGTCGCGGGTGGCGCCTCGGCGGACGTGGGGTTATCGCCGTTCGTGACGCCCGCCCCGTTCGCCGACGAGATCTCCGCGAGCACCGCGCCGACGGCGACCGTGTCGCCCTCTCCGGCGATGATCTTCGTGATCGTTCCGGCGACCGGGGAGGGCACCTCGGCGTCGACCTTGTCGGTCGAGATCTCGACGAGCGTCTCGTCGACCTCGACGTGGTCGCCGACGCCCTTGTGCCACTCGAGCACGGTTCCCTCGGCGACCGAGTCGCCCATCGCAGGCATCACGACCTGGACCGTGCCGCTGTCAACCGCCATCGGCTTCAACTGTATCTACTGACGGGCGAGGTTCCCTGGGCCCTGCGGTGACTTTCGACGAGGAAACCGATCGTCCCCGCAAACGGCCCGAGCCCGCCCAGCACGGCGACCACGAGCGCCAGCCAGAACGGGATGATCCGCTCCCTCGCGGCTGCGATGCAGACGAGCGACATCGCGATCCAGATCAGGCCGTGGGCGAGGCCGAGGATGAACGTCGCCGGCTCCGGCTTGCCGAGCGCGAACGCGCAGACGAGCAGCACCACGTAGACGCCCGAGTGGATGAACGAGACGACCTCGAGCCGCCCGAACGTGACCAGGCGTCTGAACACCCCTAGGAGCCGGACAGAAGCCCGGCCATCCGGCGCAGCGGCTCATCCGCGTGCTCGGGCCACGCCGCGATGTCCGCCGGCCACCACGCGAACTCGTCGTGTTCCTCGTCGGGCGACACGCTCGCGCCATCGTGCAGCCACGCCTGGCCGACCAGCAGCACCAGCTCGCTCGGGAGCAGCACCAGGGCTTCGACCGCGAGCCGCTCGGGCTCCACCGACCACTCCTCGTTAAGCTCGCGCGCCATCGCGTCGGCCGGGTTCTCGTCGACCTCGACGGAGCCGCCGGCGCCGAGCGCCCAGCGGCCCGCCCACGACGCGAGCCACGCGGCCCGCCTGCCCGCGAGCCACGAGCCGTCGGCGCGGCGAACGAGACAGAGGATCGAGAGGCTCTGCGCCGCCCCCTGCGGCAGCAGCCGCAGCGCCCAGCGAGCCGGCTGGAGCTCGAGGCTCAGCCCGGCGGACCGGACCTCATAGTCGACCATCCGTGCCGCGAGCCCGTCGTGCGACGGCGAGCCGCGGCGGCGGAGCGCGTCGAGCGCGACGTCCGCCGCTTCGGTCGCCGATTGCGGCGGCCGGAACTGCTCCGGGCGCCACTGCGCCTGGACGGTGTTCGGGTCCCACGGCCCGCGAGCGAGGATGCCTGGTGCCTGCCGCACCCCGCGAACGGTACCCGGGTAGGCTGGCCGCCCGTGCAGAGGCGGCTGAAGTACTGGGGGTGGGGATACGAGGACGAGCAGCCCTCGCCCCAGGAGCTGCGTGACGCGGCCGCGTTCCTGACCGACAGTCTCGGCTTCGGCAGCCGCGAGCCGGAGCAGCCGCTCGCGCTCGACGACGTCGAGCTCCCGGAGCCGCGGCTCGAGCCGCCCGACTCGCTATCGGCGATCTGCTCGGTCGATCGATACGACCGCGCGCTGCACGCCTACGGCCGCTCGTACCGCGACGTCGTCCGCGCGTTTCGCGGCTCGTTCGAGCATCCGCCCGACATCGTCGCCCACCCCCGCGACGAGGCCGAGGTCGAGGCGGTGCTCGACTGGGCCGTGTCGTCGGGCGCGGCGGTGATCCCGTTCGGCGGCGGCACCAGCGTCGCCGGAGGCGTCGAGGCGGCGGTCCCGCCGGGCTACGCCGGGGTCGTCACGATCGACCTGAAGCGGCTCGACCGGGTGATCGAAGTCGACCCTGCTTCGAGCGCCGCCCGAATCCAGGGCGGGGCGCTCGGGCCCGAGCTCGAGCGCCAGCTCGCCGAACAGGGGCTGACGCTCCGCCACTTTCCCCAGTCATTCGAGTTCTCGACGCTCGGCGGCTGGATCGCGACCCGGTCGGGCGGCCACTTCGCGACGCTCTACACCCACATCGACGACCTCGTCGAGTCGGTCCGCGCGATCACGCCGCGCGGCGTCTGGGAGTCCAGGCGGCTGCCGGGCTCGGGCGCCGGTGTCTCACCGGACCGCATGCTGATCGGCTCCGAGGGGATCCTCGGGCTGATCACCGAGGCGTGGGTCCGGGTCCGGCCACGGCCGACGCAGCGCGCCTCGGCGGGGGTCCGGTTCGAGCGCTTCGAGGACGGCGCCGAGGCGGTGAGGGCGTTGTCACAGTCGGGGCTGTACCCGTCGAACTGCCGGCTGATCGACGCCCGGGAGGCCGCGGTGACCGGCGCCGGCGACGGCTCGCACGCGGTGCTCGTGCTCGGATTCGAGTCCGCCGATCACGACGTCGAGCCGTCGATGTCGCGGGCGCTCGAGCTGTGCGCGGACCACGGCGGCGCCTGGGAGCGCCGCGGTTCGGGGGGCTCGCGCGGCGGCGGCGCGGTCGGGAGCTGGCGCGAGGCGTTCCTGCGCGCCCCCTACCTGCGCGACACGTTCGTCGCGATCGGCGTCCTCTCGGAGACGTTCGAGACCGCGATCACGTGGGACCGGTTCCCCGAGTTCAACCAGTCGGTGCTCGAGCGCACGCGCGCCGCCGTCGAGGAGGTGTGCGGCGCCGGCACCGTCACCTGCCGGTTCACGCACGTCTACCCGGATGGCCCCGCGCCGTACTACACGGTGCTCGCGCCGGCGCGCCGCGGCTCCGAGCTCGCCCAGTGGGCCGAGATCAAGGCGGCCGCGTCGGAGGCGCTGCTCGCGGCCGGCGGGACGATCACCCACCACCACTCCGTCGGCCGCGACCACCGGCCGTGGTACGACCGCCAGCGCCCCGACCGGTTCGCCGACGCGCTGCGCGGCGCGAAGGGGGCCGTCGACCCCGCGGGCGCGCTGAACCCGGGAGTCCTGCTCAGCCCGTGAGTGGGCGTTCGTACACCCGATACCGCTTCACGATCTCGCCGCCCATCGCCTCGAGGCCGCGATTCATCGCGCTGTTGGTCTCGAGGATCCAGCTGGCCTCGCCCCATTTCGGCGGCGGCTTTGCCGCCATGTCGTAATGCTCCATGTACAGCAGCGCGGCCGCGCCGGTGTGCTGGTGCTCGGGCAGCACGCCGAGGAACCCCACCCGCACGCCGTTGATGATCCGGTGGCGCCGTAGGTAGTGCCACCAGCCGAGCGGCAGCACCCGTCCCTTCATCTTCTTGAGCACCTGGTTGATGTCGGGCACGGTGATCGCGGCCGCGATCGTCTCCCCGTCGATCTCGGCGACCATGAACCAGTCGCGGTCGTAGACGAGCTGGTAGGTGAGCGCCAGGTCGTCGAGGTCCTCCTTCGAGTACGGGACGAAGCCCCAGTTGGACGACCAGGCCGCGTTGTAGACCTTCGCGAACTCGTCCATGTCCCGGCGCAGGTGCCGCCGCGACATCTTGCGGATCTTGATCCCGTACCGGTTCCGCGCGCGCTCGGCGACCTGCGGCAGGATCGGCAGCACGTTGGCGCGGTCGGCGACGTCGATCCACCAGCTGTAGAGGTCCATCGCCTTCGTCAGCCCGGCCGCCTCCACTCGCCGCTGGTAGTACGGCGGGTGCCACGGCTGCCTGATCACAGGATCGAGCTCGAAGCCTTCGATCAGGACTCCGCTGTCGTCGTTCAACTGAAAGTCCATCGGGCCGAGCATCCGCTCGCATCCGCGCTCGCGCAGCCACTCCTCGGCGGCGGCGAGCAGCGCGTCAACCACCTCCTGGTCGTCCTCGAACTCGATGAACCCGAACATCCCGTCGCGGGTCTTGTGAAACTCGTTGAACGCGTGGTCGATCTGGGCGGTGATCCGCCCAACGACGCGGCCCCCGCGCGCGGCGAGGAAGTACTGGGCCTCGCCGTGGCTGAAGTACGCGTTGTGACGGCGGTTGAGGAACACGTACCGCTCGAGCTTCAGCGGCGGAATCCACGGGGTCCCGGCGTGCAGCCGGTAGGGCAGCGACACGAACCGGCGCAGGTCGCCGAAGCCCCGTACGGGGGTGATCACGACGCCGTTCTCAGTGGACCCGTTCATCCGGCGCGGAACCGTAGCGGAGCGTCAGCGCTCGCCGGTCCCAAGCGCTTCGAGCACCGCTGGCGCCGCCGGCGCCCACTCGGGCGGAAGCCGCCCGAGCAGCTCGCGCCACGGCGGGTGGGCGGCGATCGCCACGCGGACCTGTTCGACTCCCTGCTCCAGCATTCCGGCCTGTGCCATCGCCAGCCCGGCCCAGAACCGGAGCTCCGGATTCTCCGGCGCGAGCTCCCACGAGCGGACCGCGTGCTCGACGGCGTCCCCGTGGCGTCCCTCCTCCGTCAGCCGCTCGCCCTCCGCCGCGAGCGAGTACGCCTCTTGCATGACGAGCAGCCGACGGAGCTCGCGCAGCGGCTCGGGGTCGTCCTCGACCCGCAGCGAGACGGCCGTCGACCACGGATCGCCGTCGGCCGGGACGACGAGCAGCCCCGCCGACTGGCGGCCGCGGACGTCGCCGCCGGCGGCCTCGCCCGCGTCGAGTGCGGCCAGCAGGCGTTCGGCGAGCCGCCCGGGCGTTGAGGCGTACGCGTCGGCCATCGCCGGCCAGACCCGGTCGGAGGCCATCATGTTCGCCTGGCAGCCGAAGCCGTCCCCGAGCTGGTGCCCGGCGAACCGGACGCACCGCTCGCCCGTGTGCACCGCCACCGCGCCGCGCGAGTCCACGACCGCCACCTGCCGGTTCGACGCCCCCGAGTCCTCGGCCACCAGCCTCCCCAGCGCCTCGCCCGCGTCCGCGCCCTCGCCGAGCAGCGCCAGCGCCCGCGGACCATAGGAGACCTCGGCGATTGCCTGGGTCGCGACCGCGCCGACCCCCGACCGCGCCCACGGGACGATCGAGCCGACCGAGAACCAGTGCGACTGGACCGCCACCCCGAGCTCCCCGGTGGCCGGGTCGCGGGCCACGATCGAGTAGGTCAAGGCGCGGCGACCTTGGAGAGGTTCAGCCGCGACGGCGTGTCGGCATCGCCGACCCACACGCGACGCGCACCCGCGGCGGTCGCCCAGGACTGCGACGCGGTGCTCCAGTACTGGAACGCGCGGCGGTCGCCGTAGCCACCCAGGTCGGTGCCCGGACCGATGTGGATCGTCAGCCGCCTCGTCTGGCCCGGCTTCAGCACGACCCGCGCGAACCCGGCCAGCGACCGGACGGCCTGCTGCGCACCGGCGGGCACCGTCGGCGCCGGGCCCACGTACACCTGGGCGACGTCGTCGCCCTGGCGGTGGCCCGTGTTCTTGACCGAGAACGAGACGTTCAAACCGGTCGCGGCGCGCCGCACCTGCAGCTTCGAGAACCGGAAGCTCGTATACGACTGGCCCCAGCCGAACGGGAACAGCGGTGCGAGCCCCTCCTTGTCGAAGAATCGGTAGCCGACGAACATGCCCTCGCTGAAATCGATCGGGGGCGTGCTCGAGAGCCGCTCTGGATGCGTGCCGGTCTTGTCGCCGGGATACAGCGGCTTGGTCTCGTCGTAGCCGAAGATCGTGTCGCCCGAAGCGGCCGGCCAGGTGCTGGTCAGATGGCCGCCGGGATTGGCGCGCCCGAGCAGCAGCCGCGCGGTCGATGTCCCGCCCTCGCTACCGGGGTACCACATCTGCAGCACGGAGCCGACCCGCGGGAGCCACTGCATCAGCGTCGCGACGTCGGTGTTCGACACCACCACGACGTTGCGGTTGGCCTGCGCCATCTGCTGGATCAGGTTCGCCTGCGGAGCGTCGTAGGAGTTGACCGGCGGCGAGGTGACCTGGTCTTCGGTCACGCACGTGCAGTCGGCGAACACGATCACCTTCGACGAGCGACGTGCGGCGCCGGAGGCGGCGGCCGCGTCGCCGTTCGCGCGCGAGTACGCGAACCGGAAGCTGGGCAGGTGCGAGCCGGGCTCGCGCAGGTGGTGCGGGTCGCCGAACGAGCTCGGAGCGGTCCAGCTGATCTGGATCTGGTGCATGCCCGGGCTGAGCGAGCCGGCCTCGTAGACGCAGTTGGCCAGACCGCGCTCGGTCCATCCGGACATCGTCGGGTTGGTGGGGATCGTCGCCGGCGTGCTCGGCGAGGATTTCAGCGTCTCGGTGCTCATCGACTGGCTCGCGCCGCTCGCGCTCGCGAAGCTGAAGGAAGGCGCGCCGGCGTCCGTGCACGACGGCGCTACGACGCCGCCGCCGCCGTTGCCGAGCGCGCCGCCGCCGTTCGTGATCGAGTAGCCCGGCACGCTGAACTGGAAGTGGAACGTGTAGTCGTCTGAGCTCGGCACATTGACGTAGCCCTTCCAGGTGTACGTCTGGCCGAACGCGAGCTGCCCGCGGCCAGACACCGATGTGAAGTCGAGCTGACGGTCGACGCGCGGCGCAGCCGGTCCGCTCGTGCGCTGCAGCCCGCTTCCGGCGTTCGTGCCGTTCCTCGAGAGCGCGCTCTGGGGCACCGCGGTCCCGTCACCGGGCGTCGGCGCGGTCCCCGGCATGTACGGGAGGTACGTGATCTTTGATCCCTTCGGAGCGAACTGCCGGAGCTGCTCGAGCGGGCTGATCGCGTCGCGATCCGGGTAGCCGAGCGCCTGCTCGGTGCCGGGATCGGCCGGCATGTACTCGGCCGACTCGCCGACGACGAGCACGCCTTTGCGGAGGTCGGACCGGGTGAGCGGCAGGGTCCTCCGCGCGTTCTTGAGCAGCACCGCCCCCTCCTCGGAGGCGCGCTCGGTGACGGCGCCGTCGCGGGTTTTCATCGCCGCGGTCAGCGCGAACGAGCCGGCCTTCGCGGTCGGGTTCGACGGGCTCAGGTAGTTCGAGTTCGCATCCGGGTGGCCGAGCAGGTGGAACCGCTGCTCCTGATAGAGGATCCGGGCGACCGCGGCATTGAACGTCTTCAGCGGGACCACGCCGGCCTGCACTGCGGTCACCAGTGGCAGCCCGAACCAGATCGAGGTCGGCATCTCCTGGTCGGTGCCGCTCTCGATCGCCTGGACGGTCGAGTCCATCGCAAGGTCGTAGTCGCTCGCGAAGAAGCCTTGCCACCGCCACCCGTTGTGGGCGACGATGTTCTTGATCTGGTTGTCGCACGCGAGTGCGCCCCCGACCGGCGCGAGCCCGCTCGGCACCGATCCGGACGCGCCGGGGGCCGGATGAATCTCGAACCGCTGGTATGAGCACATCATCGACGCGGCCTGGCCGGCGCGCGGGAGCACGCCGCTGCCGGAAGTGCCGTACTCATAGGGCTGCAGATACAGCTGGCGCGCGGCCTGGTCCTGGATGTCGGTGTCGACCAGCAGGATCTGGCCGTTGTACATCGCGAAGTGCTTGATCTGGGCCATCAGCCCCTTGCCCTGGATCCCGTTGACCTCGGCGGCCGCGAGCGTCCCGTCCTGGAATGGGTCCTCGCCGAAGATCGTCCCGTTGCGCCCCCAGTTCGGGATCCGCAGGATGTCGGCCTGGGGCGCGTACAGCCCGGTCACGCCGAGCCACCGCGCCTCCGTCGCCTCGGTCTGACCCCACGTGTTCAGCAGCGACGGATCCCACGATGAGGCCATTGCGACCCGCAGCGGCGGCGCCGTCGTCTGGCGCACCTGGGCCCCCGAGGTCGTGTTGACGCCGAGCGCGTCGGCCCAGCAGAGCGGAGAGATCGCCGGGTTCGTCCCGCTCGGCGCGACGTTGTAGCCGACGGTTGTGCAGTCCGAGCTGGTCGTCCCGTGGAGTAGCTGGACGATGTTCATCAGCTGCGTCGGCGTGACCGGATTCGTCGGCTCGAGCTGCGAGATCAGGCTCTTGACCTGAGGCGTGTAGGGGGCGTCGACGGCGGACGGCGGCGAGACGACCGGCCGCGGCAGGGTCGAGAGCGGCCGGTACGGGAGCCGGTCCGCGAGCGCCGGCGTCGCAAGCAGCAGCGACGCGAGCGCACACACGCAGATCCTCCCTAAGCGCATGATCGGGGCAGCATATGCTCCGCGACCATGCCTCGCGCCGCCATCCTCGGACCCGGTGGAGTGGGCGGCTTCCTCGCCGCCGCGCTCTCGCGCGCGGGAGGGGACCCGGTCGTCGTCGCGCGCGAGGAGACAGCCGAGCTGATCGACCGCGACGGGCTGAAGGTCGAGAGCGTGCGGCTGGGGGAGTTCGCGGCGCGCCCGCGAGCGGCGGCGACGCTCGAGGAGCCGGTAGAGGTGCTGTTCGTAGCGACCAAGTCGACGGGGCTCGACGCCGGGCTGGAGCGGATCCGGGCCGAGCCCGAGCTGGTCGTCCCGCTGCTCAACGGATTCGACCACATGCGGGTGCTGCGCGAGCGGTTCGGCGCCGACCGGGTCGCGGCGGGAACGATCCGGATCGAGTCAGACCGCCCCGAGCCGGGGCGGATCGTGCAGACCAGTCCGTTCCTGCGGATCGACCTGGCGAGTGACGACCCGTCCCTCGCCGAGCCGCTGACGCGGGTGAAGGCGATGCTCGAGCGCGCCGAGGTCCCGGCGGAGATCGGTCCGAGCGAGGCCCAGGTCCTGTGGTCGAAGCTCGTCAGGCTCAACGCGCTCGCGTGCACGACCAGCGCGGCCGACCGCCAGGTCGGCTTCATCCGCAGCGATCCGGAGTGGCGCGCGGCGCTGGTCGCCTGCATCGAGGAGGGGGCCGCCGTGGCCAACGCCGACGGCGCGCAGATCGACCCCGCCGCGCGGCTCGCGGAGCTCGACGAGGCCCACGCCGAGCTCGGCTCCTCGATGCAGCGCGACATCGCCGCCGGCCGGTCGCCCGAGCTCGACGCGATCCCGGGGTCGGTACTGCGCGCGGGGACCCGCCACCAGATCGAGTGTCCGACGATCGCGCGGCTGGTCGTCGTGATCGCCGAGCGCGCGCGGATCGACGTGCCGTCTTACTGAGCTAGAGCGGCGGCTTCAGCGGCGGCGGCGCACCCTCGCCGGGCGCGTAGACCGGCTCGGCGAGCTCCTGCTCGGCGACCGCGTCGACGACTTCCTGCTCCTGCTCCTCGACGCCCTCGTCGTGCATCCCGTCGCACAGGATCCGGAACTGTCCGGTCATCCCGCCGTCGGCCTGGAGCACGATGCCCGGCAAGATCTCCTCGCCCTCCTCGAGCCCGAGTCGATCGATGTCGAAGTGGGCCATCCCGATCCCCCAGGTGTGATGGTCCGGGTTCTCGCGGTCATGTGCCGCAACTCCCTGACTGAGGCGCTCGAGCAGCGCCGCGATCTTGGTCGTCTGCGCCACGGCTATCAGGTTACCCGCGCTCGATCAGCTCCACCCGGTAGCCGTCCGGGTCGCGCACGAAGCACAGCCGGGGGCCGCCCTCGCGGATCGTGTACGGCGGGCGCTCGGGCTCGATCCCCTGCTCTCCCAGGTTTGCGAGAGCGGCGTCGAGATCGCCTGTGGTGATCGCGATATGCCCGTAGCCCGTGCCGATCTCGTATGAGTTCACGCCGATGTTGTACGTCAGCTCCAGCCGCGGCTCGGCGCCGTCGTCCGAAAGCCCCATGAACACGTTGATCGCCTCGTCCCGAATCGGGATCCGGCCGATCTCGTTGAACCCCAGCGCGTTGTAGAACGCGACCGAGCGATCGATGTCGGTGATCCGGTAGCAGGTATGGATCAGGCTCATGCCCTTAACCTACCCGTCGTGATCATCGAACGCTCTATGAACGACGACTTCGTCTCGAACACCTACCTGGTGGCCGACGAGCTCGGTTCCCACGCGGTGATGATCGACGCCGGTGGGCCCGTCGACCCGTTGCTCGCGGTGCTCGAGCGGATGCGCTTCGAGCTGACGCATCTGCTGCTTACCCACCACCACTACGACCACGTCTCGGAGATCGACCGTGTCTTGGAGCGCCACCCGGGCACGCCGGTGCTGATCCACCCGCTCGAGCGCGAGCAGGTCGCCGCCGCCACAGGGACGATGGAGCCCGGCAGCCCGATCATCAGCGGCGCGCTCGAGATCGAGCCGATCCACACGCCCGGCCATACCGCCGGGATGCTCTCGCTGCTCGTCGGCGGAGCCGACGTGTTCACGGGCGACACGCTGTTCAAGGGCTCCGTCGGCGGCGTCCGCGCTCCCGGCCACACGACGTTCGCCGACCTGCAGACCTCGATCATGGACAAGCTGCTGAAGCTTCCGCCTGAGACCAGGATCCATCCGGGTCACACCGAGCCGACGACCGTCGCCGACGAGCTCGAGCACAACCCGTTCGTCCGCATCTGGCGCGGCGTCGATCCCGAGGGCGACGAGCCCTGCACGGCGCTTGGCGAGCCGGCGACGCTGATCCTGATGGCGACCGATTACGACGGAGGCGGCAAGGCCTGGGTTCGCTGGCCCGACGGCTCCGACGACATCGTTCCGGGCTCGCAGGTAAACCGCGAGAGCGGCGAATCCGAGTAGAACCGCGGCTAGCATTGGGTCGGTAGTGGCGAAGGACAAGATCCCCACCACGCGCGTGGGGCGGACCGCGAAGATCGGGGGGCTGGCAGCCGGGCAGGCGATCCGTCAGGCGGGCACCCACGTGACCAACGTCGCACGCACCAAGGACGGGCGCAAGGCGGCGCTCGAGCGCCGGCACATCGAGGCCGCCGAGCAGATCGTCGACGCCCTCGGACACATGAAGGGCGCAGCGATGAAGCTCGGCCAGGTGATGTCGTTCCTCGACGTCGGCCTGGTGCCCGAGGAGTACCGCGAGGAGTTCCAGCGCAAGCTCGGCAAGCTGCGGGACGCGGCGCCGACGGTCACCTTCAAGGAGATGCGCAAGGTGATCGAGCAGGAGCTCGACGAGCCGCTGAAGGACGTGTTCGCGGAGTTTGACGAGGACCCAATCGCGGCCGCGTCGATCGGCCAGGTTTACCGCGCGCGCCTGCGCGACGACGGGCGCGAGGTCGCGGTCAAGGTCCAGTACCCGGGCGTCGCGGCGGCCGTCCGTGCCGACATGCAGAACCTTGGCATGATCCTGCGGCTGCTCAAGCGGATCGCCCCGGGTATGGACCCGCAGGCGATCGGCAAGGAGATCCGCGACCGGATCGAGGAGGAGCTCGACTACGAGCTCGAGGCGCAGAACCAGCGCACGCTCGCGCGGATCTTCCGCGGCCACCCGTTCATCGTCGTCCCCGAGGTCGTCACCTCGCTCTCCCGCGAGCGGGTGATGGTCTCCGAGTACGTTCAGGGCACCCGGTTCGACGAGCTCAAGGGCTATCCACAGGAGGACCGCGACAGGGTCGGCGAGATCCTGTTCCGGTTCTACTTCGGCTGCCTGTACCGGCACCGCGAGTTCTCGGGCGACCCGCACCCGGGCAACTCGATTCTGCTGGATAACGGGCGGATGGCGTTTCTTGACTTCGGCCTGTTCAAGCGGATGCCGCCGGGGGCCGTCGAGCTCGAGATCGCCGTCGGGCGGGCGATCATGGAGGGTGACGTCGAGACGATCATGCGGCTCGGGACCGAGACCGGGTTCTTCCCCGACCCCGAGCGGTTCGAGCCCGAGCGCGTGCTCGAGCATTTCCGCGCCGCGACGTCGTGGTACACGGTTGACGAGTACATCGAGCTGACTCCCGAGTATGCGACCCAGGTGCTGATCGACATGAGCGACCCGCGGTCCGACTACTTCGGGCAGCTCCGCCACGAATCGGCGCCACCGGACCACATCTTCGGCAGGCGGATGGAGGTGCTCACGCTCGCGGTTCTCTCGCAGCTCCACGCGCGCGGGAACTTCTACCGGATCGCGCGCGAGTGGTTCTACGGCGACGACCCGGCCACGGAGCTGGGCCGCCAGGAGGCAGCCTTCTATGCGGGCGACGCGCGGCCGTCCGTCCGTTAAGTCTCTGCCCCCCGGCGGCTTCGGTTCCGCAACCCCGGGCCCCGAGGGCAAGACCGTACTCCTCGCGCCCAGCCGGCGCAAGGTGTGACGATCAGACCTTTTGAATCTGGATCAGGCTCGTGGTCCCCGGCCGCCCGCTCGGCAGCCCCGCGGTGATTCCGACCCGCGCGCCTGGCTTCACCCATCCGAGCTCCACGACCCGCCTCGCGGCGTCCGCGATCAGCGCCTCGGTCACCTCGTGCCGGCGCATCGATCCCGCCTGGACGCCCCACATCAGGCTGCAGCGCCGGACGGTCTCGCGGCCGGGCGAGAGCGCGTAGATCGGGACCTCCGGCCGGTGGGCGGAGATCAGCCGGACCGAGCGGCCCGACAGGGTCGGCACGACAAGCGCCGCGAGGTGGAGCTCGCTCGCCGCCGCGCACGCCATGTACGCCACCGTGTAGGCGGGGTCGCGGGCATCGCGCGAGACGCGCGACTCGTTCCAGGTGTGGTACGGCGCCGAGCGCTCGGTCCGCTCCGCGATCGAGGCCATCATCTCGACCGTGCCAACCGGGTAGGCGCCGACAGCCGTCTCCTGCGAGAGCATCACGGCGTCGGTCCCGTCAAGGATCGCGTTGGCGACGTCGGCGACCTCGGCCCGCGTCGGCCGCGAGGAAGCGACCATCGAGTCGAGCATCTGGGTCGCGGTGATCGACGGACGGGCGAGCCGGCCGGCCTGCTCGAGCAGCCGCTTCTGGAGGATCGGGACGTCCTCGATCGGCAGCTCGATCCCGAGGTCGCCGCGGGCGACCATCACGCAGTCGGCGGCGCGGATGATCTCCTCCGCACTGTCCACCGCCTGAGGCTTCTCGATCTTCGCGACCAGCGGCAGCCGGGTGTGCTCGCGGACCTGGGTCACGTCCTCGGCCGTGCGCACGAACGACAGCGCGACCAGGTCGACCCCGATCGACTCGCCGAACCGGAGCATGTCGAGGTCCTCCTCGGGCACCGCGTCCAGCCCACGCGTCGATCCGGGGATGTTCAGCCCCTGCCGCGAGGCGACCGACCCGCCGATCTCGACCGCGGTCTCGAGCTCGCCGTCGCCGTCGCGGATGCCCTGGACCCGCAGCCGAATCGCGCCGTCGGCGAGATAGATCACGTCGCCCGGATCGACGGCGCTCGTGAGCCCGCGCCAGCTGACCGAGATCCGCCGCTCGTCGCCGATGTCCTCGCTGCCGCAGGCGAGCACCAGCTGCTCGCCCGGCTTCAGCTCCGCGACCTCGTCGCGGATCTTGCCGATCCGGATCTTCGGGCCGGGAAGATCCTGGAGGATCGCCACCTGACGGCCCGCGCGCCCAGCGGCCTCACGGACGCGTTCGGCGTTCTCGGCGTGGAGCTCCCGGTTGCCGTGGGAGAAGTTCAGACGCGCCACGTCCATCCCGGCCTCGACCATCCGCGCGAGCGTTTCGGGGTCCCGCGAGGCGGGTCCAATCGTGGCGACGATCTTGGTGCGGCGACGCATCTACTCCCTGACGGTACTCAGCCAGACTTGTGTAGCCGGTTAAGAGCCTGGAATCTCGATTTCCTCGCCGTCGGCCCTCACAAGTCCGCCACTTCGCAGGTCGCAGATCAGGTCCCAGTGAAGCGCGGATACGTTCCGGCCCCCCGTCTCCGGATAAGACCGCCCGAGCGCGAGGTGAACGGTGCCGGCGATCTTCTCGTCGAGCAGTGTCGAGCCGGTCGCGCGGTCGATCCCGGGATTGGTGCCGATCCCGAGCTCGCCGAGGAACCGAGCGCCGGTGTCGGTCTCGAGTGCCGAGGCCAGGTGCTCCTGGCCGACCGCTGCGTGAGCGTCGACCACCCGGCCGGCCGAAAACGTGAGCTCGACGTCCGAGACCTCGACTCCCTGGCGGTTGGAGGGGATCGTGAAGCGGATCGTGCCCTCGGCCGAGTCCTCGCGCGGCCCGGTGAACACCTCGCCGCTGGGCATGTTCCGCCGCCCGTCGGAGTTGACCCAGCTGCGACCTTCGACCGACAGCCGCAGGTCGGTGCCGTCCGCCTCAATCCGAATTTCGCGTGCGCTCGACAGGCGCTCCACGAGCTCGTCCTGGCGGGATGAGAGTTCGGCCCACGCCGCGCCGGGCCGCGGCCGATCGAGGAACAGCGCCCGGTTCAGGAACGACGCGTAGTCCTCCTCGGGCATGCTGGCCTGTTTGGCCAGCGCCGGCGTCGGCCAGATCGTCCCGCACCACCGCTTCGCCAGCCGCACCTGCTGGATCGGCTCCCGCGCCCGCATCGCGCGGAACACCTTGCTCGGATCGACCCCCGCGAGCGCCTGCGTGTCGGCCGGCGCGTCGATCCTGACGAACGCATCGGCACTCTCGACCTCAACCAGCTCGAGCGGCGCGAACGCGTCGATCTGCCAGTCGTTTGCGTGCGTGTAGAACTCGCGCGCGTTCTCGCCGAACGAGAGCCGCAGCAGCGGCCACGCGCCGCGCTCGAGCAGCGCCCGGTGCATCGCGCGCACGAGCGGCTCGGCGAGCGTCGTCGAGACGACCAGCACCTGCTGACGCTCACGGACCTCCAGGCACCAGTCGCACAAGAGCGCGGCGAAGGCGTCGGGATCGATCACGGCGACTCAAGCTCCGGGAAGTGCTCCGCTACGTGCCGGCGCATGCAGTCGCGGACGAACTGGCGCTCGTCACCCGACGCCATCCGGTAGCGGCCGAGCAGCTCCTTCTGGCGCGAGGTCTCGACCCCGGCGACCGTCCACGAGACCGCGAGCCGCTCGAACAGCAGCTCGGTCGCGCGCTGCCACGCGTCCTCCTGTTCGAGGCCGCCCGCGAGCGTCGCGGCATACTCGCGCCGCGCTCCAGGGGTCAGCGATCCGCGCAGCGCGAGCACGTTGCCGTCCTCGTCTCGGTACTCGGCGGACGGCGCTTGCAGCTTCTCGCGCGCTCGCCTGCTCGGCTTCCCGCCTCGCTTACCGGCGGCGCGCGAGTCGTCCGGCTGCTGTCTCTGGCGGCGCCCCACCGTCTTCAGCGAGGGGCGTCGGCCGCGGCTTGCCGAAGCTGCGAGGCGACGTCGCCGAGGACCGGGTCCGCGTGGCCGGCCCACGCCGCCGACGGCTCGAGCGCGGCGAGCTTCGTGATCGACTCCGCGGCCTGGCCAGTCGAGATGTTGAACGCCGGGTGCGGCACCCGGGCGCGGCCCTTGATCCCGGTCTGCGGATCGAGCGTGTAGAAGCAGTCGGAGGTCAGCGCGAGCCGGTCGGACTCGCGAAACAGCCCGATCAGTCCGGGCGCGTGACCGGGCAGCTCGACGACTCGGAAGCCCGCGACATCGTCGCCCTCCTCGACGGTGCCGGCGATCTTCACGGCGCCGCCGTCCCAGATCGGAATCGCCCGCCTCAGGACGACCCGCCCGTACGGCCCCAGCTTGCTGAAGTCCCAGTAGTAGCGCCAGGCGTCGGAGGACTCCGCCGCCTCGCGCTCGGCCGGATGGCAGTACACCGGCGCTCCGACGCCGGGCGCGGTGCCGCGGTGATCGGCGTCGGCGTGGCCGAGCACCACCCGCCGGATGCCGCCGAGCCTCGCGCCCGCCGCGCGGACAGCGGCCGTCATGTCGCTGATCCCGGCGTCGAACATCACCACGCCGCCGTCCTCCTCGATCAGGTAGACGTTCATCGTCTTCGACGGGAAGCCGCCCCGTACCACCCACACCCCGTCCGCGACCCGCTCGGTGCGCACGCCGCGCACGCGCGCGGCAATCCTCGTCCGGAGGTTCGCCAGCCGCGTCAGCCACTCCTCGCCTCGTGAACCGCTCGGCGGCAGGAAGCCGAGCTGCCGCACCATGTCGGCGCTGTCGAAGTAGGCGTCGCCCAGCTGGATCAGCTCGTCGACGATCCTCAGCACGTCGCACCCCTCGACCTCGACCCGGGCGCCGTTGGGCGCGAACCCCTGGAGGCCGCCGGGACCGGCGAATGTCCCGCTCGCCCGCCACCGCACCGCCACCCGGCCGCGCGACGCGGTCGTATCGAGCGTCTCGAAGTGGAAGTCGGGGAACGCCGCGAACAGCTCGGTGAAGTACTCCCGCACGCCTCCGGGCGCCAGTACCTCCTGCTGGCCGACGAACCGCTCTAGCCCGCCGGGGGCCCAGCAGGCCACCATCGCGTCGACGTCGCGATCCGCGGCCGCCTGGAAGTAGCGCTTGGCGATCTCGGTCGGGGTGGCCATTAGTGGCGCCCTTCGGGCGTGCGGTGACACCGAGAGTGCTCACCAGCGGATGCTGGACGAGGACGCAGGAGCCGAAGCGCAGCAGCGCTGCGCGAGGCGACGAGGACGAAGTCCAGGGCCGCCGGGGGCCGCTCGAATGTCAGCGCATCTCCGAAGGGGGCCACCAGGACGCGGAGTCTACGTGCCGTCAATATCGTCCGCCGGGTGACCTCCAAGCGCGAGCTCGGACGCGGCGAGCGAGTCCTGCCGGGGCTGTGGCGGCTGCGGCTGCCGCTGCCGTGGCCCGGCGTTCCGCACGGCAACGCCTGGGCGATCGCGGCCGGCTCGGGCGTCGTGCTGATCGACACCGGCTACTACGAACCCGGCTCGATCGAGCAGCTGGAACGGGCGATGAGCCAGGTCAACCTGCGGATCGAGCACGTGCGGCTGCTTGCCGTCACCCACGCGCACTCCGATCACTGGGGCCAGGCGGCGCCGATCGTCGAGCGCGCCGGGTGCGAGCTTTGGATGCACCCCGACCACCGGCACGCGACCGAGACGTTCGGCGACCCCGGCGCGATCCTCGCGCGCCGGCTCGAGATCGGCCGCCAGAGCGGGGTGCCCGCGCCCGTGCTCGACCGCTACGCCGAGCGCTTCCCGAAGGACGTCCCGTCCGGGATCGCGAAGATCATCGAGCCCGACAGGGCGCTCATCGACGGGGTCGAGTTCGAGACCGACCTCGGCACTTGGCGGGCGTACGAGACGCCTGGCCATGCGCCGTCGCACGTGTGCCTCCACCAGCCCGAGCGCCGGATCCTGATCTCCGGGGACCACGTGCTCGGGCGCATCTCTCTGTTCTATGACTACGGGTGGACGCCGGATCCGGCCGGCGAGTTCCTGCGGTCGCTCGAGGTCGTCGACCGGCTCGACGCCCGGCTCGGGCTGTCGGGCCACGGGCGGCCGTTCGTCGACGTTCGCGGGCACATCGCCGCGTCGCGGGAGCTCGCGACGGAACGGATCACCGCCGTGCGCGCGGCGCTCGCCGAGGGACCGAAGACGGCCCTCGAGATCGCGCCGTCCGTGTACCAGGACCCCCTCACGCCCCAGAACGCAAGCTGGCAGCTCAGCGAGACGCTCTCGTACCTGACACACCTGCAGCAGCTCGGAGAGGCGGTCTCCGAGCGCGACGGCGACGCGTCTCGGTGGCAGCTGACATCCGCCGCCAACCTTGACACAGTCGTGTCAAGGTCGGTAGAGTAGCCCGCGCCGTGCGTATCGACGAGATCCTCGCCTCCGCCGACGAACCCGTCTTCTCGTTCGAGTTCTTCCCGCCCAAGACCGACGACGGCGAGCGGAATCTCCGCGCCGCGCTGCAAGCGCTGCGCCCGCTCGAGCCCGACTTCGCGTCGGTCACATACGGGGCGGGCGGCACGACCCAGGACCGGACCGTCGAGATCACCGGCTGGATCAAGCGTGACCTCGGGATCGAGGCGATGGCCCATCTGAGCTGCGTCGGCGCGACCCGCGAGGAGTTGAACCAGATCCTCGACGCGATCTCCGGGGCGGGCATCGACAACGTGCTCGCGCTGCGGGGCGATCCGCCGAAGGGCGAGACCGAGTGGCGGCCCCACCCCGGCGGACTGCACTACTCGACCGAGCTCGCGGCGCTTATCGCCGAGCGCGGGGCGTTCGGGATCGGCGCGGCGTGTTTCCCCGAGGTCCACCCCGAGGCGCCGGACCTCGCGTCCGACCTCCGGTTCCTGCGAGAGAAGGTCGAGGCGGGCGCGTCGTTCCTGATCACGCAGCTGTTCTTCGACAACGAGCTGTACTTCCGGTTCGTCGAGGAGGCCCGCGGTGCCGGCATCGACGTCCCGATCCTTCCGGGGATCATGCCGATCACCGACGTGCGCCAGATCAAGACGATCACCGGGATGTGCGGCGCGACGATTCCGGAGTCGCTGCTCGAGCAGCTCGAGCTTCGCGCCGGCGATGCCGACGCGGTGGTCGAGCTCGGGGTCTCGTACGCGACGCTCCAGTGCGCCGAGCTGCTGGCCCGCAGCGCACCTGGAATCCACTTCTACACGCTCAACCGCTCGCCAGCGACGCGAGCGATCCTGTCGGCGCTGAAGCTGCTGCGCCCATGGGTTCGCAGGGAAGTCGTCAAGGTCGCGGATCCCTAAGGACCCGCGACCGCTCGTCAGGACTGCGTGATCGGCAGCGCGTGGGCGACGGCCGGGCGCCCGTTGATCTCGTAGCGGATGTCGACCTCGTCGTTGCGCTTGTACGTGCCGATCCCCCAGAACCCCATGAACCAGGCCCACGGCCCGAGCTTCTGCTGCACCAGCTCGCGGTCGAACACGAGCTCGCCCTCGGAGACGGAGTAGTCCCGACCTAGCTCCTGCCGCACGCCGTTGATGTACACCTCGAACGGGGTGCGGACGCCCGGCGGAAGCTTCACCCGCGACGTCGCCATCGCCGATCAGCCTGTCAGATCTGAGCGCACGAGCGACAGCATCACGACGTCGACCCTGGCTCCCTGCCCGCGCAGGAATCCCTTCAGCACCCCCTCGCGCTGAAATCCGGCGCCGGTCGCCGCCCTGATCAGCCATTCGTTGCCGGGCTCGCTGAGAAGCTGGACGCGCTGAAACCCGAGATCCTGCAGCAGCCACGCGGCGACGAGCCTGAGCGCGGTCCGCGCGAGACCGCGGCCGCGGGCCCCCGGTGCCACCCAGATCCCGAGCTCGGCGCGCGCGTTTTCCCAGTTGACGCGGTGGACGTTGACCTGCCCGAGGCACACGTCCGAGCCGGAGCCGACGATCGTCAGCGTGATCCCGACCCCGGCCGAGCGGTCATCGGCGCCCCGCTCGGCAAGCCGCCCTAGCTCGGCGCCGCTCGGCGGCCGCGGCTCGCCCATCCTCACGTGTAGCTCGGAGTCGTCCTGGTAGGCGATCAGCACCTCCGGGATGTCGTACTCGGCAGCGAGCCGGACGCGCACCTCGTTGTCGATCAGCGGTTCGTCGAGGTCTGGGAACGACGGCATGTCGGACGCTGACCGTACTCTGTCGCCTCCAATGTCCTCGGAGATCGACTACACGGTCCGCCGGAGTGCCCGCGCACGGCGCGTACGCGTGACCATCGATTCAGCCCGTGGGGTCGAGGTGGTCCTCCCGCGACGTGCGGCGGAGCGGGAGGCGGGGGCGGCGGTCCGCGAGCTGCGCCCGTGGATCGAGCGCCGCGTCGCCGAGCTCGGCCGTGCGCGGGAGTCGGTCGCCGCCCGTGGCGACACGGTCCCGTACCTGGGCCGCGATCTGCGGCTGCTGGCGGAGCCGGGACGGACGCGCGCCCACCGGCGGGGTGATCTACTGCTGGTGCCGGACGGCGACCAGCGGCCCCCGGCGATCGAGCGCTTCTACCGGAGAGCCGCGCGGGGTGAAGTCGCGGCGCGGCTGGACTCGGCGTGCGCGCGGGCCGGCCTGTCGTACTCGAGCCTCACGATCCGCGGACAGCGCACCCGGTGGGCGAGCTGCTCGTCGTCGGGCGCGATGAGCTTCAACTGGCGGCTGCTGCTCGCCCCCGAGGCGGTGCTCGACTACGTCGTCTGGCACGAGGTCTGTCACCTCGAGGTGCACGACCACTCGCCACGGTTCTGGAGGCTCGTGGAGTCCCGCTGCCCCGGTTACCGCGAGCAGATGCGCTGGCTGCGGCGCAACGGCACCACGCTGGTGCTGTAGCGGCGGTTACGCGAGCCGCGTGTAGGACAGCTAGGACGGCTTCGCCGGGGCGGACTCGCCGCTTTGCGCCCAGAGCACGCGCCGGAGCGCCGCGAACGCGTCCTCGCCGTTGCGCTGGTCCACAACGACGCGTCGCACGCGTCCGACGTACGCCTCGACCGAACCGTCGCCGCGGACATCGACCCCTGCGTGGGTCTTCGGCAGCAGCGCCTGCGGCCCGGAGACCTCGAGCCGCGCCGCAACCTGCTGGACGGGCTCGAACTGCCTCGTCATCACATCGATCTCGCCGCGCGGTGCGGTCTTGACGAGCTCGCGGCCGCGGCGCTCGAGCTCGTCGAGCGCGGGAGCGAGCCCGTCGAACCGATCCTTGTCGACCTTCGGACCGGCCCTAACGTTCAGACGCCAGGGCACTGCCGCGTGCTATGAACGCTCGCCGATCGGGACGTAGTCGCGGCCGCGGTTGCCGGTGTAGATCTGGCGCGGTCTCGCGATCTTCTGCTCCGGGTCGTCGATCATCTCAAGCCACTGCGCGATCCAGCCGCTGGTCCGCCCGATCGCGAACAGCACCGGGAACATCTCGACCGGCATCCCCAGCGCCTCATAGATGATCCCCGAGTAGAAGTCGACGTTCGGGTACAGCTTGCGGTCGATGAAGTACTCGTCATCGAGCGCGATCTTCTCGAGCTCGAGCGCGATGTCGAGCAGCGGGTTCGTGCCGGTCACCTCGAACACGTCGTCGGCGGCCGTCTTGATGATCTTGGCGCGAGGGTCGTAGTTCTTGTAGACGCGGTGGCCGAAGCCCATCAGCCGCTCCTTGCCGTCCTTCACGCCCTTGACGAAGTCCGGGATGTTCTCCTTGGTCTCGATCCGGCGGAGCATCCGCAGGACCTGCTCGTTGGCGCCGCCGTGGAGCGGCCCGTACAGCGCCGCGATGCCGGCAGCGACCGCCGAGTACGGGTCGACCTGGGATGAGCCGACGCTGCGCACCGCGCTGGTCGAGCAGTTCTGCTCGTGGTCGGCGTGGAGGATGAAGAGGATGTCGAGCGCGCGCTCGAGGCGCGGGTCGGGCTCGTATCGGATCTCGGTCATCTTGTAGATCATCGAGAGGAAGTTGCCGGGGTAGGACAGCTCGTTGTCCGGATAGACGTAGGGCTTGCCCTGGTTATGGCGGAACGAGAACGCGGCGAGCGTCGGCATCTTCGCGATCAACCGGATCACCTGGATGTAGCGGAGCTCCTCGTTCTTGATCTGCGCGGCCTCGGGATAGAAGGTCGAGAGCGCTCCGACCGACGCCAGCAGCATCCCCATCGGGTGCGCGTCGTAGCGGAAGCCCTGCATGAACTCCTTGACGTTCTCGTGCACGAACGTGTGGATCGTGATCTCGTGGACCCACTGCTCGAGCTGCTTCGTGGTCGGCAGCTCGCCGTGGACCAGTAGGTAGGCGACCTCGAGGTAGCTCGACCGCTCGGCGAGCTGCTCGATCGGGTAGCCGCGGTACTCGAGGATTCCCCGCTCGCCGTCGATGAACGTGATCGCGGAGCGGCACGAGGCGGTGTTGAGGTAGGCGGGGTCATATGTCATGAGCCCGAAGTCGTCGTCTTTGACCTTGATCTGGCGCAGCTCGATCGCCCGGATCGTCTCGTCGTCGATCGGGACCACGTACTGCCTGCCAGTCCGGTTGTCCGTGATGGTGAGCGTCTGGTCGCCGCTGGCTACGCCTGCACCATCCTGTTGCTGAGTCTCAGTGGTCATGGGTCTCCTCACGCGCGGTTGGCGGTCGCTCGACGACCGCGTATCACTCTAGTACCCAGTTGGAATGGGGCGAATGCGGCGAGCGCGCCGGCTACGGGTCGGTGACGATCGCCATCGCGATCGCCAGCCCGGCGAGGATCAAGCTGATGCCGATGACCGCACGCTGGCCCGCAGCGCCGTACGGAAAGCTCGGGCGCGTCAGGCCGATCGTCGAGAGCACCACCGCCCATCCCGCGAACACCGCGCCCGCGATGTAGAACGGAGCCCTCGACGGCTCGGCGGCCGCGATCAGCAGGCTCAGCACGGCCGCAACTATTTCAGATGCCGCCGTCCCGAGCGCCGTGGTAGCGGCTCTCGGTCGCGGCCCGCTGTCCCTGGTAGTGGCTGCCGAGCTCGGGACTCCCATACGGCTTCAGCGCGGGCCGGTCGAGCGACATGAACGACAGCTGCGCGATCAGCAGCCCCGGGTACAGCTTGATCGGCACGCGGGTCAAGTTATTCAGCTCGAGCGTCAGCGTTCCCTTCCAGCCGGGGTCGCAGAAGCCGGCGGTGGCGTGGACGATGAGGCCGAGGCGGCCGAGGCTCGACTTGCCCTCAATTCTGGCCACGATGTCGTCCGGCAGCTCGACCCACTCGAGCGTCCGTCCCAGGCAGAACTCGCCCGGGTGGATCACGAACGACTCGTCCGCGTTGACCGCGACCTCCTCGGTCAGCCCCTCCGGCGGGTTGCGGAGGTCGATCGTCGATACGCGGTAGTTGTGGAAGACCCGGAACGAGTCGCCAAGCCGCAGATCCACACTCGCCGGCTGGACCAGGCTCGGGTCCCACGGATCGACCCGGATCCGTCCCTGCTCGACGAGCTCGAGGATCGTGCCGTCGGAGAGGACGGAGGTCGGATTCTCGCTCACGCGGCAAGTGTGGCAGCGGGGACGGCGGGGGGCGCCCTAGTGCCCGTACGACCGCGCCCGCGCGCGCACCGTGCGCACTCGGGCCGGGGGCAGCGGCGCGGGGTCGCCGTGGGGACCGCGCCGGGGGTGGCGCGGGAACGGCTTGCGGGGGTGGTGGCGGTAGCGCTTGATGCCGCCGTCGTCGCCGCGCTCGGATGACTCCTCAGGCTCCTGCTTGATCGCCCACCAGACAATGCAGATGAGCCCGATCAGCGGGATCTTCAGAGCCAGCATCAGCCAAACAAATCCCCAAGTCACCTCGCGGCCGATGCTACCCCTATTGGCCGCCGCTGTCACGGGTGAAGATCAGACCGCGGCTGCCCTACCCGCGAAGGGCGATCGGGCGCTCGTCGAAGACCGTCACGCGGCGGAGCTCCGCAACCCGCTCGGAGATCTCGTCGCTCGTCAGCCGCGCGACCCGCTCGACGCCGAACTCCTCGACGTTGAACGATGCGAGCGCGGTGCCGTAGGCCATGGCCTGGATCAGAATCTCGTGGCCGATCGCCGCCTCGCGATGGGCCGAGATGTAGCCCATGAAGCCGCCGGCGAACGAGTCGCCCGCCCCGGTCGGGTCGATGACGTCCTCGAGCGGGAACGCCGGCAGCGCGAAGAAGCCCTCCTCGGTCAGCATCGCGGCCCCGTACTCGCCCTGCTTGGCGACGACCACGCTCGGCCCCAATTGCTGCACCCCGCGGAGCGCCCTGATCAGGTTCGGCTCCCCGGTCAGCTGTCGGACCTCGGAGTCGTTGAGGATCACGCAGTCGACGGCGCCGATCGTCTCGACCAGCGAGTCCCGCGCCGTCTCGATCCACAGGTTCATCGAGTCGAGCGCGGCGAACCGCGGTGCGTCGAACTGCTGCCGGACCGCGCGCTGGAGGTCCGGCTGGATGTTCGCGAGGAACAGGACCTCCGCATCGCGGGAGACCCCGGACAGCTTCGGCTCGAACTCGGCGAACACGTTCAGCTGGGT
>DASXDA010000027.1:0-5732 GCA_036490875.1 Solirubrobacteraceae bacterium | reverse complement strand
CTCGAGCGCGTCGTCAGCGGTGTCGAGCGCGACCACGACCTCGACGAGTTTCATCACCGGGACCGGCGAGAAGAAGTGAAGACCGAGCACTCGCTCGGGGCGGCTGGTCGCGGCCGCCAGCTCGGCGATCGGGATCGAGGAGGTGTTGGAGGCAAGAAAGCGCGCATCGGGCACCGTCTCGTCCAAGCGCGCGAACAGCTCGGATTTGACCGTCAGGTCTTCGGTCACCGCCTCGATCACGGCGTCGGCGGAGGCGAGGTCATCGAGGCCGGTCGTGAACATCACGCGGTCGAGCAGCTCGGCCTCGGTCCACCCGCCCAGCTTGCCGCGCTCCGCCGCCCTCGCGATCGACGCCGCGAGGTTCCCGCGCGCCCGGTCGAGCGCCGCCTGGCCTGGCTCATAGAGCAGTACCCATTTGCCGGCCGCGGCGAGCGACTCCGCGATTCCCGTGCCCATGAAGCCCGCACCGGCAATGGCGATCAGCGAGGTGCTCATCGGCCGTGCACGCTCCCGCGAATGAACTCCGTGATCGCCTCGGTCGACGCGCCCGGCGTGAACACCTCGGCCACCCCGGCACGCTTCAGCGGCTCGACATCCTCGCCGGGGATCGTTCCGCCGACCGTGACGACGACGTCCTCGAGCCCCTGGGCTCGCAGCAGCTCCACGACCCGCGGCACGAGCGTCATGTGCGCGCCCGAGAGAATCGAGATGCCGAGCGCGTCCGCATCCTCCTGGATCACGGTCTCGGCGATCTGCTCGGGCGTCTGGTGAAGACCGGTGTAGATCACCTCCATACCGGCATCGCGCATCGCCCGGGCGATGATCTTCGCCCCCCGGTCGTGACCATCGAGGCCGGGCTTGGCGACCACCACCCGAATCGTGCGGGCCCCGGCGACGCTCATCAGAACACGGGCCTCTCGCGGTAGTCGCCCCAGACCTGCTGAAGGGCATGCACGATCTCGCCCTCGGACACATGCAGGCGGGCGGCGTCGAGCAGCAGCGGCATCAGGTTGCGGCGGCTGTCGGCGCCCGCCTTGAGGTCGGCCAGCGCGAGCTCGACCGCCCCGGTGTCCCGAGCTGCCTTTGCCGCGCGCACCCGCTCGATCTGCTTTTGCTCGAGCGCCGGGTCGATCCGCAGGATCGGGGTCTGCGCGTCGTCGCCCTCGGTGAACGAGTTCACCCCGACGACGATCCGCCGGCCCGAGTCGATCTCCTGCTGAAGCTGGAACGCCGCGTCGGCGATCTCCCGCTGCGGATATCCGTCCTTCACCGCCTGCACCATCCCGCCCAGCTCGTCGATCCTGCCGAAGTAGTCATACGCCTGCTCCTCCATCCGATCCGTGAGCGCCTCGACGAAGTAGCTGCCACCCAAGGGATCGATCGTGTTCGCGACCCCGGTCTCATGAGCGATGATCTGCTGGGTTCTGAGCGCGATCCGCACCGACTCCTCGGTGGGCAGCGCCAGCGCCTCGTCAAAGCTGTTGGTGTGCAGCGACTGCGTACCGCCGAGCACCCCCGCCAGCGCCTCGATCGCCGTGCGGACGATGTTGTTGAACGGCTGCTGCGCGGTCAGCGACACCCCCGCCGTCTGGGTATGGAAGCGCATCAGCCACGACCTCGGGTCCTTCGCCCCGAACGTGTACCGCAGCTCCCGCGCCCAGATCCGCCGCGCCGCCCGATACTTCGCGATCTCCTCGAAGAAGTCGATCTGTGCGTTGAAGAAGAAGCTGAGTCGCGGCGCGAACTCATCGACGTCGAGGCCGCGGGCGACCGCATGCTCCACGTACGTCAGCCCGTCCTTGAGCGTGAACGCCAGCTCCTGAGCGGCCGTCGCGCCCGCCTCGCGAATGTGGTAGCCGGAGATCGACACCGGGTGCCAGCGCGGCATCCGCTCCGCGCACCACTCGATCATGTCGGTCACCAATCGCATCGCCGGGTCGACCGGGAAGCACCACTCCTTCTGAGCGATGTACTCCTTGAGGATGTCCGTCTGGATCGTTCCGCCCAACCGTTCCGGCGGGATGCCCTGCCGCTCGGCGGCCACCACGAAGAACGCGAGCATGATCGCCGCCGGCGCGTTGATCGTCATCGACACCGTCACCTCGTCCAGCGGGATCCCTCCGAACAACGTCTCCATATCCAGCGCCGTGTCGACGGCAACACCCTCCCGCCCCACCTCGCCCAACGACCGCAGATGGTCGGAATCGTGCCCCATCAGCGACGGCATGTCGAACGCCGTCGACAACCCCGTCTGCCCATGCTCGATCAGATACCGGAACCGCTCGTTGGTCTCCTCAGCCGTCCCGAACCCCGCGAACTGGCGCATCGTCCACAGCCGCCCGCGATACATCGACGGATACACGCCACGCGTGAACGGAAACTGCCCGGGCAGCCCAATCGAGGCCCGATCGTCGACGGGCAGGTCCCGCTCGGTGTACAGCGGCTCGATTGTCTCGCCGGAGAGCGTCGTGAACGGGACGTCGCGCTCAGGCGACAGGCCATACGCGCCTCGCCACTCCTCGTCGCTCACGGGCGTTCGAAACAAGGTGGACATCAGATAGTTGCAAGGTGGCATATTGGCCACCACCTGTCAACCACACGCTCAACTCGCGACCAGCAACGCGCGGCGGCGCGCCAGTCGCGCTACCGGCTAGCGGGACGGGGCGGCCAACGACGATGACTGGTAGTCGCCGGCCCCAGCCCGCAGCGCGCGCAGGACCTCGTAAATGTCCTCGCAGCGCGCGTCGTTGAGCGGTGCCATGCCGAACCCAGCCGCATTCAGACGCTTGGTCCCCTGCCGCGCGATCCGCTTGCCGTCCTTCGTGATCCGCGCGAGCACCGCCCGCCGATCCTGTCCATGCTGAACGCGTTCGACGTAGCCGCTCTCGACGAGCTTGTCGATCACGTTGGTGACGCTCGCTCGATGCACCTGCAGGCGGTCTGAGATCTTCCCCAATGGAAGTTCCCCCTTGCGGCTGTAGAACAGCAGCATCAGAGCCTCGTAGCGCGGAAATGTAAGACCGAGCGGCTCCAGCATCTCGTTGAGCCTGGCCATGACGATCTGCTGCGCGCGCATGATCGACGTGACGGCCGCCATGCTCGCGGTCGCACCGCTACCCCAATTCTCGTCCCACTGGCGGCGAGCCTCAGCGATCGGATCGAAGGACAACGGACCAGGCACAGGTCCACGGAAGGGTAGTGCGAGCCCGGCTCGCACTACCGGACGCTGACCCGCCGTGCTGTCGAGCGAGTCTCCCCGCGGTCGATCCAGCTGATCATGGGCAACGCCGCCGCCGGGCTGCTGGCGATCCGCCACGGGCTTCGCGGGCCGGCGTTCGGCGTGATGTCCGCCTGCGCGTCGGGCACGCACGCGATCGGCACGGCGGCGCGGAAGATTGACGCGGGCGACGCCGCGGGGCGCGCCGCTCGACCGCGTCATCTACGTACTTCGCGGGCGCGGCAACGGCATACCCAGGCGGCAAATCGGCGGCTCGCGCGCGTCGAGCAGATCAAGGCATTCCGGGTGCTCGACCATGAGTGGCTTGCTGGCGGAAACGAGTTGACCCCGACGATGAAGCTCAAGCGCAAGCCGATCGCCGAGAAGTACGCCGAGGAGATTGAGGGGCTCTACACCTGACGCGGGCAACCGAGCCGGCGGAGCGATCGCCGGTGCAGCCCGCGCGGCAGGCGCCCCGAGAGCACGTAACGCAGCCGCGTGTAGGCGAACACGTCCGTGACCGGCGGGCCGGTCACCGCGCACTGCCGCAGCCGGCCGACGGTGACGTAAGCTCCGAACGCGCGACCGGCGACGACGAAGCGAGCGCGCGCCGTGGCAGACAGTGTCCCCCAGCGGCGCCACCGGATGCCGACGAGCGTTTCCGGCGGGCGGGCGGCCAGCGAGATCGATCCCGGGCGCGCTCTGCTCCGAGGCCCGGTCGCGATCACCGTCCGGCGCCGTGCACGTGCGCCGCTGCCGGCGCTGCGCGGCGGGCAGGTGTCGACGATCGGCTGGCCCGCGAAGCGCTCGGCGAGGAACTGCTCGGCGCCGGGCGCCCCGGTGAACAGCGTGCTGTTGTGATCGCCGTAGGAGTAGCGCACCTTCTGAACCGGGACCCGTGCCGCGCAGTAGCCGGCGACGAGCTCGTCGTCGACGGCGACCGGCACGAGCTCGTCGGGGATCGCGTGGTAGTCGTAGACCGGTGTCTCGACGCTGGGAGCCCCCTTGCCGAGCGGGCCGTTGAGGACCAACGTCCGGCTCAGCGGCGTCTGGTCGAGCGGACGCTGGTCGTAGGTGTAGTTCGCGATGTGCCCGAACGGGTAGCGCGCGAGCAGCTCGTCGGTGCAGTCCTCGCGACTCGCGGCCAGCGCCCGCTGGCCCGCGGGCGTGAACATCGCGCCGATCCCGGCGCGGGGGAACGCCCGCTCGAGGCCAATCATCCCGCCGATCGCGAGGCCGAAGCCGTAGCTGCCGTCGACCTGCGCAAAGGACCGCAGCAGGTCGGCGGGGTCACCCCCGATCGCGAGCCCGCGGAAGCGCAGCTCGGGTGCGTAGCGAGGCTGGAGCTCGGCCGCCCAGCTGCTCGTAAACGCTCCGCCGGAGTAACCCCACAGCGCGACGGGGTCACCGGATCCCAGCCCATCGAGCCGATCGGAGAGCGCGGCCCGGATCCCGTCCAGTACGCCGTGACCCTCCTGACGGCCGGCGAGGAACTGCGACTGCGGCCCCTCGTAGTCGGACGTCACAACGGCCCAGCCCTTCTGGAGCAGGCCCGCCATCGTTCCGACCTCGCCTTGGGCGTTCGAGTCCGCCGCCAGCCCCGTCCGGATCGCGTACGACGGCGCGCACTGGCTACCCACGCTGTCCTCGGCCGTCTGGTAGGAGACGACCGGTCGTGCGCCCTGGCCGGTCCATGCGGTGTTCGGGATCATGACGGTCGTGACCTCGGCCGTCGCACCGCCTGCGGAGTCCTCGGAGCGGTAGAGCAGCTGCCAGGCATGAGCCGGGAGCGGCGCGCCGTAGGCCGTCGCGGTCACCGATCGCGACCTCAGCACGGCGCCATCCGGAGCCTGGGAGAACCCGGGCGGCGGCGTGTAGAAGGGATCGTCGGCGGGAGGCGTGACCGGGCCGGGCGCCGGCGCGAATGCGCCGGCGATGTGAGGGGCAAGGGCTCCCGCCGCTAAGGCACTCACGATGATCGCTATTGATCGCCGCATGACTCGATAGTCCGAGCATATGCATTGGTTGGGCCTCTGACTATTGGAAACACGAGGAATCTCCCCCGATCGGATGAGCTTTTCTCCCTTCGGGGAGGCGATCCGGCCAAACGGGGGCCGCAAGATTCCTAACCCGGCGGGGCGCTGGCCGAAGCGACCACCGGGGCGCCTCCGGCGTCCCAGTGTCATTCCGGGTGTCACAACCTAGGAGAGGTGAGTTGGTGTTCAGAAGAAGCGAGTTGGTGTTCTGTAACCGTCCTGCGCGACGTGTGATGTTGGCGTGCGCCCTCGCGCTGGGCTCGATCGCCTTGACCGCCTGTGGGTCGAGCAGCTCCTCGAGCTCGGGCGCGTCAAGCGCTCAGTCGAGCTCGGGCTCTTCGGCGAGCGCCCAGACGGGATCCCTCAACGGCAAGCCGATCGTCGTCGGCATGATCTGCAGCTGCACCGGCCCCGAGTCCGCGGCCGTCGGGAACACGAGTCAGGTGATCCAGGCGTGGGCCAAGTCGGTGAACGCCGGC
>DASXDA010000026.1:0-22365 GCA_036490875.1 Solirubrobacteraceae bacterium | reverse complement strand
GCTTCTGACGCCCCGCTCAGCCGCGGAGATCTCTCTCCGAGACCGGGGCCTGCTACCGGGCGCTCCGGCGCTTACCCGGACCGGACTCTCACCGACTGGCCTGATCCAGCTTCCAAGGCGCAACATCTCCCGATCATATGTTCACAACGCTGGTCAGCGCCCCGACGAGCGGGTATGCTCGGCCGGGTTCGACCCAGGGGCACGAGCGCCAAGGAGACAGCGATGACTGGGGTGCTTTACCGACTGGCGCAGTTCTGTATCCGCCAGCGATTCGTCGTTATTGCCGTGTGGATCGTCGTCGCGGTCGGCGTTGTCGTCGCCTCCTCGCAGGTCGGGAACAAGACCAACGACAGCTCGTCGCTGCCGGGGACGAACAGCCAGCAGGCCACAAACACGCTGCAGAAGCCGTTCCCGGCGATCGCGAACGGGACGAGCCCGATCCTGTTCCACGCCCCGTCGGGCCAGCTGACCGACTCGAAGTACAAGAACGCGATCGACCAGGCAGCGACCGACGTCGCGAAACAGCCGTACGTCACGCTCGTCGTGAACCCGCTGACGTCGCAGGGGGCGAACTCGCTCAGCAAGGACAAGTCAACCGGTTACATGACGATCGGCCTGTCGGTCAGCCCTGGGTCGCTATCGACCCAGCAGGTCCAGAACATCGTGGACGCGGCCACGAACCCGGCGAAGTCCGCCGGCCTCAAGACGGCGACCGGAGGCCAGCTCGGCCAGAAGCTGTCAGTGCCTGCGACCGAGATCAGCGAGGTGATCGGGATCGGCGCCGCGATCGTGATCCTGACGTTCACGTTCGGGACGCTCGTCGCCACCTTCCTTCCGATCATCAACGCGATCCTGGGACTCGCGCTGACGCTCGCGACGATCCGGCTGCTCAGCAACGTCACGTCGGTGCCGTCGGTGGCGCCGACGCTGGCGACGATGATCGGGCTCGGCGTCGGGATCGACTACGGGCTGTTCATCATCACGCGGCACTTCCGAGGCCTGAGCGACGGCTTACCCGTCCGGGAGTCGATCGCGCGCGCGGCCGCGACCTCCGGCGGGGCGGTCTTCTTCGCCGGCAGCACCGTCACGATCGCGCTGCTGTCGCTGCTCGTCGCGGGCATCCCACAGGTCACCGCGATGGGCGAGATGGCGGCGATCGCCGTCGTGATCGCGGTGCTCGCCGCGCTGACACTGCTCCCGGCGACGCTCGCGGTGCTGGGAGGGCACATCAACGCGCTCCGCGTGCGCCCGCAGTACTCCGAGAAGCGCTCGAACTCGGGGCTGTGGGCGAAGTGGGCGAACGAGATCTCCAAGCACCCCGCGTGGAGCGGCGCGCTCGCGCTCGTGATCCTGATCCCGTTGATCATCCCGATCCACTCGCTGAACCTCGGCCAGCAGGACAACGCCGCGATGTCCGAGTCGACCACGATCCGCCAGGCATACGACCTCACGACGCAGTACTTCGGCCCCGGGGCCAACGGGCCGCTGCTGGTGGCCGTCAAGCTCGGCTCGCCGGCCAAGGCCGCAAGCGGCTCGTCCTCGAGCACGACCGACCCACGGCTGACGACGCTCCAGAAGAACGTCTCATCGACCTCCGGAGTCGTGTCGGCCGGCGCGATTCAGCTCGACAAGGCCGGCACGACCGCGTACTTCACCGCGGTCCCCAAGGACCTCCCCTCTGACACGCAGACCGCCGATCTCGTCAAGGCGATCCGCTCGGGCGCGATCCCGAAATCGGAGAAGGGGACCAACATGACGGCGTACGTCGGCGGCACGACGGCCGGGTTCGTCGATCTCGCCGACGAGATCGGGCAGAAGCTGCCGCTCCAGATCGTCGTCGTGATCGTGCTCAGCTTCCTGCTGCTGGTGCTGGCATTCCGCACCCTGGTGGTTCCCGCCCAGGCGGCTGTGATGAACATCCTCTCGATCGCCGCGTCCTACGGCGTGCTGACCGCCCTGTTCCAGTACGGCTGGGCGAGCGGCATCTTCGGCTTGCCCGGCCCGGTTCCGATCGTCTCCTACGTGCCGCTGTTCATGTTCGCGATCCTGTTCGGGCTGTCGATGGATTACGAGGTGTTCCTCGTCACCCAGATCCAGGAGCACCATGAGTCCGGGGAGGACAACAAGCAGAGTGTGGTGCACGGGCTCGTCACCAGCGCCCGAGTGATCACGGCCGCCGCCGCGATCATGGCGTTCGTGTTCGGCAGCTTCCTGATTAACGGCAACCCGATCGTCAAGCAGTTCGGAGTCGGCTTGGCGGTCGCGGTGATCCTCGACGCGACCGTCGTCCGGTGCCTGCTCGTCCCCGCCGTGATGACGTTGTGTGGCAAGGCCAACTGGTTCCTACCGAAGTGGCTCGGCCGCGCGCTCCCGAACCTCAACATCGAGGGCGGGGAGTACTTCGAGGAGCGCGACAAGCAGGCGGTCGCCAAGCCCCAGCTCGAGCCAGTCAGCTGAGTTTGCGGTTCCAGCCGTGGAACGGCGCGAGGTCGCCGGCGGCCCACGCCTGACGCAGACCCGGCGCGGCGAGGTCCCAGTCGGGGCGGATCTCGCGCGTGGCGTCGCGCAGGTCGCGCCACAGGTCGGCGAACGACGGGCGTCCCCAGAACCAGTAGCCGTTGTAGACGGTGTGAATCAGTAGCCCCGGCTTCAGCACCAGGGTGTACGGAATCATCGGATCGTTCTCGGGATCGGTGTACTCCTGGATGTCGAGGTCCTTCTGGACGATCCGCTCCGGGTCCGACAGGAACGGCCACTGCGCCCCTGTCGAGCTGCGGAACTCCTGGCTGGAGTGATGGGTGTCGGTCGAGATCGTGACGATCTTCGTGTACGCCACGTTGATCTTGGGGTAGTTGGCCGCGAGCTCCAGATGCTGCTGGTGCTCCTTCGGGCAGTAGTTGCCGCGGGCGAGCGTGAGGATCAGAGGATCGTCGCCCTGCAGCTCGCTGAGCTTGCGGGGCTCGCTCTGCTCGTCGGGAAGTTCGTAGTCGGGGAAGACTCCTCCCGGCACGATGTCGGAACGCACGATGCTCCTCCTTCGTTGTCGTGGGTGCGTGATCTGTTTAGCCTGACCACATGACGGACGCGACGAACGGCGCCACGCCAGAGAACAACGTGATCGTGCTGTTCGGGGCGACAGGCGATCTCGCCGGGCGCAAGCTGTTCCCGGGCCTGTTCCACCTATTCGAGCTCGGCTTGATGCCGGAGGGCTTCCGGATCGTCGGGTCGGCTCACAGCGAGCTGAGCGACGACGAGTTCCGTTCGCGCGTGCGGTCGTCGATCGAGAGCTCCGACCGAGCGTCGCCGGACGGGGATCACATCGAGCAGTTCGTGCAGCGGCTCTCCTACGCCGCCGTGACCGACGAGCTCGAGAAGGTCGTCGCCGCCGTGGAGAGCGCCCGGAAGGCAGTGAACGCGAAGCTGCTGATCCACTATCTGTCGGTCCCCCCGAACGCCTCGCGCGGGATCATCGAGCAGCTCGGATCGACCGGACTGAGCGCGGGCGCCCGCGTGATCATGGAGAAGCCGTTCGGCACCGACCTCGCGTCGGCGCGCGCGCTCAACGCGACGCTCCACGGCTCCTTCGAGGAGTCGCAGATCTTCCGGATCGACCACTACGTCGGCCGAGAGGCGGTGCAGAACATCCTCGCGCTGCGGTTCGCCAACGGAATGTTCGAGCCGATCTGGAACCGCAACCACATCGACCAGGTGCAGATCGACGTCCCGGAGACGCTTTCGATCGGGATGCGCGCCGCCTTCTACGAGGCGACCGGGGCGTATCGCGACATGGTCGTCACCCACCTCCTCCAGGTGCTCGGGTTTGTCGCGATGGAGCCCCCGACCTCATTCGATGCGACGGACCTCGCGGCCGAGCGGGGCAAGGTGTTCGACGCGATGGCGTTGATCGAGCCCGGCGACGCGGTCCGTGGCCAGTACGACGGCTACCGCGACGAGGCGGGGGTCGCGCCGGATTCCGACACGGAGACGTTCGTGGCCGTCAGGGTCCGCGTTGACAACTGGAGGTGGTCGGGGGTCCCGTTCTTCCTTCGGGCCGGGAAGCGGATGGCACAGAGCCGCCACGTGCTCACGCTCGTGTACCGCCGGCCGCCGCGGCAGATCTTCCCGCTCGACCCCGACTACGCGCCCGAGTCCTTCCACAGCGATCACCTCACGTTCGAGCTCGGCGAGCCCGGGAGCATCGCGGCGGACTTCCTCGCGAAGGTACCCGGCCCGGCGCTGCGGCTCGGCGAGGCGCGGATGTCATTCACGTATGCCGACGCGTTCGGCGGTCCGATGAGCCTGCTCGAGCCGTACGAGCGCCTGATCCACGACGTGATGCTCGGGGATCGCACGCTGTTCACGACTTCCAGCGCGATCGAGCGGCTGTGGGAGAACTCGGCGCCGCTGCTCGATACGCCCCCGCCGGTGCAGCCCTACGAACCCGGTTCGTGGGGTCCCGCCGCGGCGGACGAGCTGATCGCTCCGCGCCGCTGGAACCTGCCGGACCACGGCGCATAGCTTCCCGGCGCGCGCCCAAGGGTGCGCGGCGCTGTCAGCCGCCAGGGACGACGATGTGCTTGACCTCCGCCATGTAGCGGTTCGCCGACGCCGAGGCCTCGTCCGGCTCGCTCCCGTGCTCGCGAGCGTCCATGTAGGCCGCGTACCAGTCCCACCAGTCGTGGGGCGGCGCGACCGCCTCGAACGCCCCATGACGCTCCGAGGTCTCGTGCAGCAGATTCGCCAGTTGCGCGACGTCCATTCTCACTCCTCCCATTCGCGGCCGGGCAGCCGGGTCGTGATCTCCTGGAGCTCCCAGCCGTTGCCATCCGGGTCCCTGAAGGTCGCGCGGGCGAAGTACGAGCGCCCTGGCGCGTCGAAACCCGGCGGTTTCATCTCCTGGACCTCGCTGACCTCGACGCCGCGATTGTTCAGATCGCTGCGCGCGGCGTCGATGTCCTTGACGACCAGGATCATCGACTGGGCGGACCCCGGCTCAGCGGTCGTGCGCCCGCCCAGGCCGAACTGGATCGAGCAGCCGGAATGCGGCGGCGTGAACTGCACGGTCCGGATCTGGTCGCTGACCACCAGGTCGATGTCGAGCCGCCACCCGATGCTCAGGTAGAACTGCTTCGACCGGTCGACGTCGGCGACCGGCAACGTCACAACCTCGAGGTTCATGTCGTATCCCAGGTCACTGCTTGCCTCAGCAGCCATCTTGACCTCCAGTTAGTCGTTGGACGCGGATCGAGTTCACGGGACGAGCTGCTGGCCACCGTCGATGTCATACGTCGCGCCCGTGAGCGCCGTGTTGATCATGATGTGAACGGCGAGCGCGGCGACGTCGGCCGGCTCGACCACCCGGCCGATCGGGAGCGTGCGGCGGAGCTCGTCCCGCCGCTTGTCGAGGTCCTCGCCGAGGATCGACGCGGACAGCGGGGTGTCGACGAACCCGGCGGCGATCACGTTGACCCGGACCGGCGCGAGCTCGATCGCGAGCGACCCCGCGAACGGAGGGATCGCGGCCGTGGCCGCGGAGTAGATGCCGGGGACGATCCGCCGCCCGCCGACGCCGCCCATCACGGTCACTGATCCGCCGGGACGCATCTTCGGGGCAGCGTTGCGCGCCACCTCGAGGGTCAGGACCAGGTGGTTGCCGACACCGTGGCGCAGCTGGTCGGCGGTCATCTCGAGCAGGGGCACGTAGTTCGGGCCCGGGCCGGTGACCATCACGTGGTCGATCTGCCCGGGCAGGCCCTCGAAGAACTGCGCGAGCGCGTCGCCGTCGGTAGCGTCGAGCGCGGCCGTGCTGCGCGCGCCGACCTCGCTGGCGGCCCGCTCGAGCCGCTCGCGGTCGCGCGCCACGAGGATCGCCTCGGCGCCCTCGGCCTGGGCCACCCGGGCGGTTTCCAGTCCGATGCCCGCGCTGCCGCCGATCACGACGACTGTCTGTCCGGCCAACTGCGGCTCGCTCATCGTTACTCCGCTCACCCCATCAGCCCGGCCATCTGCGAAACCATCGGCTCCATCGGACGCGGCATGTCGTGGATGTCCATCAGCAGCTCGGTCAGCGCCGCCCCGTAGATCCCGGAGAAGCTCGGGAACGGCTGGATCGTGTCGATCATCACCTCAACCGCGATCCGCGCGCGGATCGCGAGCGTCGCCTGCTGGAGCCACTCGCCCGCCTCGGGTCCGAGCGCGTACGCGCCGGTCAGCCTTTCGCCGTCGGAGAGCAGCGTCATGAACCCGTTCGACTCGGCGTAGGCGTGGGTGTAGGTGGCGGTCTTCGGCACGTCGGAGACGCGGGCGGTGCCGCTGTATTCCGCGTCGGTCGCGCCGACGGACGCCGCCTGCGGGTCGGTGTAGGTGACGCGCGGAACCGCCTCGTAGTTCGCCGGACGCGAGTCCCCGGTGAGGTTCGCCGCGACCACGTCGCCCTCGTACTCGCCGACGTGAGTGAGCGGCCAGATCCCGTTCACGTCGCCGATCGCCCACAGCCGCTCGCCGGCGCGCAGGTGGTCGTCGACCTTGATCCCCCGGGGGTCGGGCTCGACCCCAACGGTCTCGAGTCCGATTCCGCTGACGCGCGGTCGCCGGCCGGTTGCGACCAGCAGCTTGTCGCCCCGCAGTTCCTCGCCGCCGTCGAACTCGAGCACGAACTCGTCGCCGTCGCGCCGCGCGGCCGTGGCGTGCATTCCGAGATGGAGCACGATCCCGTCCTGGCGCAGCGCCTCCGACAGTCCCTGTCCGAGCGGCGCAGCCTCGCGCGGCACCAGACGGTCGGCGCCCTCGACGATCGCCGCCTCGCCGCCGAGGCGGTGGACGACCTGCGCGAGCTCGACCCCAGCGGAGCCGCCGCCGAGCACCAGCATCCGGCGGGGGACCGCCTCCATGCTGGTCGCTTCACGCGTGCCCCATACCCCCTCGAGGTCTCGCAGCCCCGGGATCGGAGGCACGATCGCTTCTGAGCCGGTTGCCACCACGACGTGGCCCGCGGTGTGCCTGACCCCGTCCACCTCGACCACGCCGGTGCCGGCCAGCCGGCCGGTCCCTCGCAGTAGGTCGATGCCCCGGTCCGCGAGCCACTTCACCTGACTGTCGTCCCTGTGGTTGGAGACCATGTAGTCGCGCCATTCGAGCGCCGCCTTGACGTCGACCTCGGCCGTCGCCGCGGCCTCGCGCGCGCCGTGCACCGCCTCTCCCGGACGGAGCAGCGACTTCGACGGGATGCACGCCCAGTACGAGCACTCGCCGCCGACCAGCTCCCGCTCCACGATCGCAACCCGCTGCCCGCGGACCGCCAGCGCCGCCGCGCAGTGTTCGCCCGGCGCGCCGCCACCGAACACGATCACGTCGTAGTCATGGTCAGAGCTCATCGTTACCTCCCCGGGTTGCATGCATGATCGGTCGCCCGCGTCACCGGGCCGGAGCGAGCGGTGGATCGACGGCGTTGTACAGCCGGACGGCGGCGAGGCGGCCGCTCGCGCCACGTTCCTGCACGGCGACCGCGGCCGCCGGCAGCCGGTCGGTGCGACCCCACCGAACGACGTTGCATTCGGCCGCGCATGAGCGGCCGTCGTCGGTGACCGCGCACATCTCGAGCGGGATCCCGCCTCCGTTTGAGAAGAACCGCTCGTACATCGCGGTCATGCCTTCGCGGCCGCGATGGACGAACGCGCCTCCGGCCGGCTCGCGGACGTACCCATCGGGCTCGAACGCCGCGAGCGCCGCGTCAACGTCACCGGCTGCGAGCGCCCCGTGGTAGTCGCCGACCACGTCGGGCATGCGCAGATCGGGGTCCGGCTGGAGCAGCGGTGGGCGGCCGGCGTGGCCCCCGGTCAGCGGCCAGTTGCCGTAGTAGATCCGGAGCTCGAGTATCCGCCCGTCGTCGTCGCGCTCGACGACTGTCACCACTGGCAGCTCGATCCGTTCCTCACCCCGGTCGACCGTCAGCACCGTTTCCTCAACCGCCCGCCGCGGGGTGACGACCCGCGAGATCTCGCCGCCGACGGCGCCGAGCCGGTTCAGCCATGCGTTGGTGTCGACGATGAACCGCTCGAACTCGCGCTCTCCCTTGACGCGGCCGTAGACCGGGTGGTGAAGCTCCGGCACGCCGGCGAACGAGCCGATCAGCGCCACCGGCTCGCCGGATCCGACGCCCTCAAAGTACGGAACCGGCTCCGCTACTCTGGCGTCGGCGGCGCGGCTGCGGATTCGCTCGAGCACGGGGGCAGTGAAGAGCTCGGGGCTCCAGGGCATCAGCTGGAGCCTCTCACAGGGCTACGCGGAGCGCGAGTGCCCGCTCGAGTCAAACCACGGGATGATGGGCACCGATGCCAACCGATCCGAGCGTGGTGGCCGAGCAGGCCGGGATGATCGCGGCGGCGTGGTCGCCGGCGGACGCGCCGGCGTCGTGGGCCCTGACCGCCGCCCAGTTCGAGGCGTTGCGCGACGACTCCGAGCTGCTCGCGCTGGCCGCGACGATCCCCGCGGACCGGCTGCCACCGCTGCTGTTCACCGCGGCCGCGACGTTCCTCGTGCTCGAGCGTTCTCCGGCGCCGCTGCGCAACTGGTTCCCACGGCTGGGCGAGCCGCAGCCTCCGGTCGACGGCCGGTTCAAAGACGCGTACCGCCGCTTCTGTCTCGACCACCGCGACCGGCTGCTCGCGCTCTGCGCAGAGCATCGCTACCAGATGAACGAGGTCGGTCGTTGCGCCGAGCTGCTGCCGGCGCTCGCCCCCGCGATCGACGATGGCCGTCCGCTGGTCCTCGTCGACATTGGCACGGGCGCCGGGCTCGCACTCCAGCTCGACCGCTACCGCTACGTGTTCGACGGGCCGGGCGCACGTAGGAGCACCGTGGGCGAGGAACGCGCGTCGGTCGTGATCGAGACCGAGGTCCGCGGGTCTCGCGCCGTCCCACTGGCCCGGGCACCTCCACGGATCGCCGAGCCCATCGGCATCGACATCGAGCCGCTCGACCTCGGCGACGGCGGCGTACGGGACTGGCTCTACGCATGCATCCCGCAGGAGATCGGGGCCGTGAACCGGTTTCACGGAGCCGCGCAGGTCGCGCTCGAGCATCCCGCGAGGATGGTCCGCGGCGACGCCTGCGCCGTCCTTCCAGAGGTCCTGGCCTCGATCCCCGACGACGCGATCGTCTGCCTGATCGATAGCTACGTGCACGTGTTCTTCGAGCCCGCGGAGCTCCGCCGGTTCCGAGCGCTGGTCGACGAGGCCGGCGCCAGCCGGGACCTCGACTGGATCTCACTCGATCCGCTGGTGCCGATGGGTGACGCCGCCACCGACACCGTGATCGGCGTGCCGGCGCCGAGCGCGCTGCTCGAGCGCCAGCGACGAGGAGCCGTGTTCGGGGCGCTGGCCCGGGGTCAGCTACCGCGGCGGCGAGCGGTTGGAGGCCGTCCTCGGGCTCGCCCATCCCGGCGCCGCGTGGATCGAGTGGCTATGAGCGGCCGCGGCCGATCCGTACCATTCGCGATGTGGATTCGAGCAGCCGGACGATCTCGATCGATGACGCCGAGGGGCAGCTGGTCGAAGACGTGATGATCAGCAGGCCGAAAACGCTCCCGGGCGGCGCACTCGTCGCGGATGTCCGCGTCCAGTTCGAGCGCCCATCGGTCCGCACGGTGCTGCTCGCTGACGACGGCCGGTTCGTCGGGGCGATCGACCGCGATCGTCTTCCCGTGGACGCCTCCGACCAGGAGCCCGCGACCCGCTACCTCGACGAGCAGCCGAGCACGGTGACGCCGGACACGACCGTCTCGGCGGCGATCGAGCTGCTCCGCGAGCGGAGTGAGCCGCGGCTGATCGTGCTCGATCCGGACGGGGTCACGCTGCGGGGCCTGCTGTGTGTCAACGGCACCGCCACCGGGTTCTGCATCCGGTAGCGACGATCGCCGACTACCGCGCGCTCGAGGCGACGGAGCGGCTCTCGATCACGCAGTCGATCAACCTCACGGCGGCGTTAGCGGTTTCGGGCCGCCACTGAAGGAGCGTCCGGTCGAAACCCACGGCTTCACTCGCCGAGCCGCGGAGGCGCTCAGCGATGGCCTCGAACTGCGTGCGTTGAGCGTGCGGCAGTGGCCCAGGGTCACCGCGTCCGGTGCGGCTCGACACGCGCGTGTCCAGGACGCTCCCTCGGATGCGGTCGTCAGTTCGCTCTCGCGGATGGGCCTGTCCACGTCTGCCGCCTCCCGCGCGCGTCGGCTTCCCGGCCGGGCGTTCCATCGGATCACGCCCGTCCGCCACGGGCCGCGGCGCCGCGGGGCGACGTGCGTCAGCCTGTCGGCTCGCTGGATGGCGCGCGAAGCCCCACGCGCATCAGGTGGATCATCGCCACGAGTAGTGCGGGCGCCAGGGTGCCACTCGGAATCAGAGAGCCGTGGATGATTCCGCCGGCGACGAACGCGACGAACATGATGACTGCAAGGACGAACGCGGTCGGCACGACCAGCACCCCACGGATGAGGAGAACGCCACCAACCGTTTCAAGCAAGCCCACGAGCGGCTCCATCACGCTCGACACGGGGATCCCGAAGTCTCGGAACGCGTCGAGCTCCCAGTGGTAGAAGACGAACTTCACCAGGCCGGCCGGAACGAAGATGAGTCCGCAGATGAGCGCCACTCGGCGTGTGCCAAGCGACGAGAGTCGGGCTCGCACAGGTCAGTCCTCGAGCTGGAAGCTGGCGCCGCGGCGGGCCTGGCAGCAGCCGTGCTCAGCGGTGCAATAACTGCGGCGGGCGCGACCGTCGGCCAATGTCCCGAACAGGCCGACCGTCCAGCACGTCGGGCAGCCGCGCCACGCGAGCGCGGTGATGGGGAGCAACACGAGCGATGCCGGGCCGACTCTGGCAAGAAGCGCGATCGCGAGCACAGCCGCGATCAGCCCGGCCACACCTCGCAGCAGGTGCTCGCTTATTGAGCCGCTCGCCAGCGGCGACCTTCTCGACCCCGGTCCTTCCGACTGCCTCGTCTCACGGGCGGTGATCATCTATTCCGTCATACGAACTGAGATCGCAGCTGGATCAAGCCCGTTGTGCCGGGAGTGTCCGGCGTTTCCGGCGACCGAGCGAATCTCACCCGCTACGGGCTAGGTCTCGCCACCCTGTAGACCGGGTGCTGCTTCCTTCACCCCGGCGATGAGATTCTCGACTTCGGCGCGCTTCGCGTCGTCCTCGCCGTCTAGCACGAGCGAGTAGTCGAAGCCGCCGCGAACCGTGATCACTACCTCGTCGCGATCAAAGGCGATGCCCGTTACGAGAGCGACGTGGATACGGTTGCCGATCCGGCTGGCATGGCCGAACAGCTCAAGGACGCGCCCATCAAAGGCGACGACGCTGTTGGCCAGGACCACGTCGGTCGACTGCTCGGAGCTCAACGCCTGCGAGTGTACGGCTCGCCGGAGCGGGGTCTAGGCAGGAGATTGCCGTTCACTTGAAGGGACCGTCTCTGTGAGGATCGCGGCGTTGAGAGGATCCGCGTCGGCTCAGCGGGCCTGGGATGATCGTTGTATGTCGAGGGTCGGCATGGCGTCCGGAAAGCTGCTTGTTGTGGTTGTGGCGTTGACGGTCGTGCTCCCGGGCTGCGGTTCAACCGGCGTGTCGTTGCATCGGAGCTTGAGGGCCGCTTCGCCGAGCGGATCTCCGGACGTTCCCGTGGCCGTGCTGAGCGTGATCAGGGGGTGGTCTGACGCGCTGCGCGCGGGGCATGTGGCTGTCGCCGCCCGGTACTTTCGCGTTCCGAGCGTCTTTTTCGCGGGGGACAGCGCTCCGATCGTGCTGCATAGCGTGGCGCAGGTGCAGGGTGCCAACGCGGCGCTGCCATGCGGCGCGACGTATCTCTCGGCGCACAGACAGGGACGGTACGTCAATGCTCTGTTCAGACTCACCAATCGCGCCGGTCCCGGCGGCGGACAGGGTTGCGGCTCGGGTACCGGTCAGACCGCGCGAGTCACCTTCCTGATCCGAGACGGCCGCATCGTTCAATGGCTGCGAGCGTCCGACGAACCGGGCGACAACGGCTCGCCGCGGACACCTCCCTCACCATCGCAGCCCGCTCCCGTTACGCCGCCGGGAGGTACGAATCCCGCCGTGTGAGCGGCCCGACCTGTCGAGCGGCGCTCCGCGCGGAACCCGCGCATGGCGGTGACCGGGTCCGGTTGGCCGAGGACCTCAGCACTCCGGGGGCAGGCGCCCCCGGCAATCGACAGGAGCGCAGGGTTGCGTCCGCATCCGCGAGCGGTGATCCTCGAAGCAGCCGGGTGCTGCCAAGCCCGGGGAAGGAGCCCGACCTCATGCACCTCAACCGCAGCAGCAGCGCCGGATCGACCGGAGGACCGCGATACGGCGGGGGCGCGTCCGGGGGGAGATTGCTGGTCTCGGACGCGCGAACCCTGTCGCTGTTCGTCAACGAGGGTCGCTACCGCGCCTTCGAGCGGGTGCTCGGGCTCCCGCGCGATCAGGCGAACCTCGCCACAGCGGTGATGATGGTCGCGACGGTTGACGCCGCGCGCCGCACTCGCGGGCGGCTGAAGCTACCGGGGCCGTCGTTCGGAGACTTCGTTTTCGCGAACGCGGCGCTGAGAGAGCTGATCCTCGGTCCGCCGAAACCCGGGGCTCCCCAGGTGCCGGTGTTCGGCGGTCTGCTCGCGGTCGCGGCCGGCGGGACGATCATTCTCGCGCTCGGCGGGTCGCTAGACGGAGTGAGAGCGGCGGCACGCGGGTTTGTCCGTCGGTACGGCCGCCACGTGCGGCGTGCTCGGGGCGCGGTCACAGGCGGTGCGCGGCGTCTGACCGAGCGCGACTAGTGCCGTCCGCGCGACTCTTCAAGGCCATCTCTGGGTGCGAAGACGGGTTCGTCAGACGATCAGCGGCGGGGTCCCCACGCCGACGGGGCGGTTCGGCGCGGCCGGGGTTCCACTAACTGAGGTCTCGGCCTGGATGATGCCGCGGCGCAGGCACGAGCCGCGCACCGGCCCCTCGGGCGAGGGGTCGCGGTTTTGCCCGTCACCCTCACCGGGGCCGATAACTTCCGACCAGCCGGTGTAGGAAGCACGGTCGAGTTTTGGGGGTGGGGTGTGATCAGGCGTTTCGTAAGCACGAAGGCGTCGGCTCGCTCGGCGATTGTGTCTCCCGCTGGGCTCGTGTTGCTGCTCGGAGCGGCCCGTGGCTCGGCTGCGTCGATCGCGTGGTCGTCGCCGACCCTGATCGACCCCGCCCCTTCTCAGCAGTTCCCGACGAGCGGATCGCTGGTCGGCGTGTCGTGCCCGACGGCGCGCTTGTGCGTCGCAGTCGACGACGCCGGCAACGTGTTTACCTCGAGCAATCCGGCGATCGGCAGCTGGACGCGGACCGCGACACAGCTGCCCGCGCCGGCGGCGATCGCGTGCCCGCCGGCGCAGCTGTGCGTTGTCGTGACCGGCTACGGAGATGTGGTGAGCTCGACCAATCCCGGCGCCGCTGGAGCTACGTGGAGGAGGGTGCGAGTGGATCCGAAGCCGCTTGTTGGCTTCTCGTGCCCCTCGGTCCAGAAGTGTGTCGCGGTTGACCGGGCCGGCAATGCGGTTAGCACCGTCAACCCGAGCGGGGTAGCGGCGCCTGGCAGCGCAAGCGCATCGATCCGCTGACGAAGCAGGGCCCGCGCGCGATCTCGTGCCCGACGGTCGGGCTGTGCGTGGCGGTGGACGGCGACGGGTACGCGCTGAGCTCCTCCGCGCCCGCGCGCGGCGCGACGGGGTGGAAGCGGGTGCGCCTCGCTCGCGGCGGCCTGCACGGAGTGTCGTGCGCGTCGACTCAGCTGTGCCTGATACTCGGCGACGGCGGGCAGATCCTGAGCTCCTCCCGTCCGGCCGGGGCAGCAGGCGCCTGGCGCGCCGCTCGCGTTGGTGGCGGCGGCGCGGTTGGGGCTGTCTCGTGCGCGTCGGCGCTGCTGTGCCTCGCCGTCGATGGCAACGGCAACGCGTTCAGCTCGACGCGGCCGACCGGCGGTCCTCGGGCGTGGCGGCGGGCCCACATCACCGGCGCTCAACTACGAGGCATGCTCTGCCCGTCGTCGGGGCTGTGCGTGGCCGTGGGCGGCCAATCCCTGCTCAGCTCGGTCAGCCCGACCGGCGCCCCCGCCGCGTGGCGCAGCGTCTCGCTGTACTACGCCGCGGCCGCCGGCCCGAATCTGACCGGCATCGCGTGTGCCACGACGCAGCTGTGTGTCGCCGTCGACGACTCCGGCGGCATCGTCGCCGTAACCAACCCGGCCGGCGGCGAGAGCGCCTGGAGCAAACAGACGACCGTCAGCGCCGGCCTGAACGCGGTCTCGTGCGCTCGCGGGCCGCTGTGCGTGGCGGTCGACTCCGGCGGGGGCGTCAGCAGTTCGACCAACCCAACTGGCGGGGCCGCGGCGTGGACCCGCGCCGTCCTCGACGCCGGCCACAAGCTCACCGCGGTCTCGTGTCCATCGGTCCACCTGTGCGTTGCGATCGACGACGCGGGCAACGTGGTCAGCTCGACGAACCCCACGCCGGGGCCGGGTCGTGGAGTGTCGCCCGCCCCGGCCACGGCCTGCTGTTGGGGATCTCGTGCCCTTCGACAGCGCTGTGCATCGCATCCGACTCTCACGGGCGCGTGCTGAGCTCGAGCAATCCGGCGGGCGGCCCGAGCGCGTGGAAGGTGGTCGCGACGGACCGCAACGAAAACGGAGGGGACATAACGGGCGTCTCGTGCGGATCCGAGCGCCTGTGCGTAGCAGTCGACGGCGGCGGAGGCTGCTCTCGGCTTCGCTCTTGGCTTTCCGTACCTGAAGCCGGTATCCGTCGAGCTGAACGTCGGCCCACTCCAGCCGCTTGATCTCGGCTCTCCTCAGCCCAGCGTAGAACGCCAGCGCATACGGCACGGCGTCGACGGGATCCAAGGCGCCGAGGAGGACCGCCGCCTCCTCAGCGTCGGCCACCCTCGTACGCGGCTTCTCATCGTTCGGGGGCAGTTCGATACCCGCGAGCGGGTTGCGATCGACGAAACGTCGCGTCGGCCGACTCGCCCAACCGTAGATCGCGCGCGCAACCGCGAGGTGATTGGCGATCCTCGAGCGTGAGAGCCCCTCCGGCTCAAGCGATCGACCCAGGTCTGCCACTCCAGCTCGTCGATCTCGCCCGCCGCCCGAGCGCCGAACTCCCATCAGCTGCTCGGGTCGCGGGAGCTGCTCGAAGGCGATGAGTGGTCGGGCGAGATCAGCTGGCGGGATCGCAGCGGGTTCAAGAAACCCACGCACCGTCCTGACCTGGTCGTCCTCGCTCGGACGGGCGGCCGTGTCGCGATCGAGGTCGAGCTCACGAAGAAATCAGCCGAGCGCTTGCGCGCGATTCTTGCCCGGCACGCGGTGTGGGCGTCGATGCGTCAGACCGGAGGCGTCATCTACGTCTGCGCCGACCAGGACGGCTGTAAGCGAATCGCCAAGCACGGCGCAGACGTCGGAATCGCGAAAGGGAGCGGGCTGCGGGTCGAGCTGGTCGACACGATCAAGGCACAAGCGGTCGCCGCCTACGAGGAAATCCGGGCGACGCGCCGTTCGCCGCGCCCCGCCGCGGCGGGGCCCGTCCTCGCAGTCGATGGCAACTTACAAGGGTCAAGGCGAAGGCAGGCGCCGGCGACCGGTGCGAATACGAGGCCGACGCTGACTGCGTCCGGGTGAACCGATCGATGAGCTTTTCGAGGCGCCGAGGCGCGCTATCCGCGCTTTGCGCAACTCCGGGTTTATGCGGGCGCGTTAGCGCGGGCAGGCGAAAGGAGGTCTGCGGTACTCCGCATGCGCGAGGCTCGCGGTTGACGCCGGGATGTCGTCGGCTTGTTGGTGGCGACCGCTCTCGCGGACAAGCGGGCGGCTAAGGGACAATCGCGGCGTGCGCTTGCCAGCGGGTCTCCAGGTCCTGGGGCTGCGGGAGGCCAAGGAGGAGTGGCTCGAGCTCGGACGCGACCTCACCAGCCGCGGGCTCGCCGCGCTGCGCCTCGTCATGGCAGACGCCGCGCCCGGGCTGATCAGCGCGGTCGAGGAGATCTGGTCGCGCGCGCAGATCGCCAGCCTAGCTCGAGTTGCCGGGCGGGTCCGGAAGGAGCTCGCAACGAACGCCGCTCTGGTCAAGTCCGTTGAAAGTGCCAGGTGCCGGGCGGCTTGGCGCTTCGGGAAAGTACTTGAACCCATTGCGCGGCGAGTAGAACTGGAGCTTGCTCAGGCCGAGTCCGTCCTCGTCGACCGGGTTGAACAGGGCAGCGGCGATCGAGTTGGGGACGCCGGGGATTCGTGCGCCGCTGGCGTTCCCCGTCGCATGGACCGCGGCTACGGCGATGATCGGATTCCAATTGCCCGGGAACCGCGCGATGAACTGGGCGCCGTCGGACTGGTCGGCGAAGAGATGCTTGTCGACCGTAAAGAAGAAGGCGCCGAGGCACTCCCAGTCACGCGCGTTGCCGACCCCGCCGAGGTCGTACATCACTGGGTAGGCGAGCGGTACTAGGCGTTCGTAGATTGTTTGCCTGGCGGCTCGGTCGAGTCCCTCTCGGGCGTTACCGACGCTGCCGATGCGCCAGTCGGTCTCGCCGGGGCCGGGCGCGGCGTCGACCTTGTTCGCGACTTCGGTGAGCTTGCCGTAGTCGCTGACGATCAGTTGGCCGAGGTTGTCGAGGTGGTCGCCGGCCTGGTTGTAGCTTGTGGCGAGCTCGACGCCGAGCTTGCTGGCCGCGGTGGTTACCTGGGGGCCGATCAGGTCGGGCCCGCCGTTGGCTTTGGTGAAGTAGCCCGCGAGCGAGAGCGCGGTGCCCAGGACCGCGGCGACCGGGGTCGTTGCCGGAGTGGCGTACCCGACCTGCGAGAGGTAGGAGAGCGCGGTGAGCGTGCTCGAGGTCGTGTTGTCCGCCGCGGGCGGCTGGACCGCGTCCTTGATCGTCTGCGCGATGTCGCCGAGATTCGCCAGCGCGTCCACGTCTGCGGCTCCGAACGGCTGCTGAAGCCCGTCCGGCCCGAAATACTTCACCACGGCCTCGACCTTCAAGACCTCGTCGAGCAGCTCCAACCGGATTCCCTCGCATTCGGCTGGGGTGAAGCCGGTGCGCGGTACGGCGCACTTCGTCTGGGCATTCTGCAGGGCGCCCTGGACCTTAGGCCAGTTTCCGTCGTAGTTCTGGTAGTACTCCTGGCGGATGTCGCACGTCGGTCTAGTCGCGGCGCAGAGCGCCGACTCGTCCGGGCCGCCGAGGAACTTCTGCACCGCCTCCGCGCTGGCCGCGTCGATCGGCCGCTGCTTGCTGTCCTTGAATGCCGGGAACGGCTGCGGCGCCTGGTTGGCGATGTGGATCAGCTCGGTGTTGACCAGCGACCGGCCGTCGATGTTCGCGGGGGGACCGGCCAGCATCGGCTCGAAGCCGCTATCGCGCGCCCGCATCAGCACTCCGCTGAGACGGCCCGGGAGGCCGTTGAGCGAGTAGCTCAACTCGGCGAGCGGCGCACTCGAGCCGACGCGCCCGACGAACGCGTACGGCCCCTTGCGCGTGGCGGACTCGCCGTTCAGCGGCCGGGGGTCGTCAGTGTTCATCGCGTCGAACACCTGGCGCGTCCCGCCGAGGCGCTCGATCTCCCGCGCCGCCTGATCCCAGACGTCGTCGCTGCCGTGCGGCGTGCCGAACCCCTGGACGATGACCAGCGGTCTGACGGGATTGTCTGCTTGTCGCGTCAGCAGGCTCGCGAGCTCCTGAACCGCGGCGGGGAGCTCCGTGCCGTCGGCAGCGTTCGTCGTGATGACGGGTTCACCAAACGGCACGAGCGTGTCCGGGTACAGGAGCAAAACGTGAAAGCCCGAGACGCCGTCGCCGGGGTTCCGCTCCGTGTAGGTCTGATCGCCGAGCTTGATCGTGAGCTCGGCGGGCGAGCTGTTGGCATGGTTCTGGTTGCTATCGGTGTCGAAGTCGACGTAGTCAGTGAAGACGAAGTCGTACTTCCCGGTCACGCTGTTCAGCCGCAGCGCCCCCGACAGTCCGCCGCGGTTTCCGTTCACGCACGGGCGGGGACAAGACGGGAAGTAGCCGAGCCTCAAGAACGCGGAGCCGGCGGGCGCTCCCGCGACTCCGACCGCCGACCCAGGTGAGTACGTAGCACCCGCGACGTCGACCTGTATCCGCTGGCGTTGCGCGGCGGTCAAAGGCGGCGCGCCGATCTTCTGCAGCAGACCGCTGATCGCGTCGCGATCGGACTCGAGCTCCGCGCCGCCGACGACGCCGACCCAGTTGAGCACGACGAGATAGTTCAGCGACCCGCTGTACCCGTCGATCATCGTGCCGAGTTTTTTGATCCCGGCGACGTTCGCGTCGACGGATCCAAGCGCCACGCGCTCAAGCGTCCGACGATCGAGCACCAGGTATTGAAGCTGCGTGCAAGCATCTGGTACATCCGGGTTGCAGCCTGAGCTTCCGGGGAGGACCAGCTCTCCGTTGAGCGCGATGTTGGCCTGCTCGGTCAGCGCGTCGAGGCGCACGCCTGTCGGCGGAATGTCCGGCAGCACGGTGACCGCCGTTGTGTCGTTCGAGGTGCCGGTTGCACTTGCGTCGCGGGCGCCGAGCCCGCCCGGCGGCGCCCCGGGGCGCGTGCCGCGCACCGACACCCGCACGTCGTAGACGCCCGGGCGGTCGGGCACCAGGCTGGGCCGGCTGCCCGTGGCGTTGCGGAGCCTGGCCTTCGAGCCGCTCGGGGCGCTCGCAATCCGCCAGCGGAACGACGGCTTGGCGAACCCTGGCGGTAGCTCGGTGGCCAGACCATCGAGCTGGACGAGCTCGCCCTGCGCGATCGTCTCGTCCGCGCCGGCGCTCGCGATCGGCGCGTTGCGAGCGATGTACACGGTGCGCGACTCGATGTCGTAGCTGCTCTGGCGCTTATACGGGTGCGTCTTATGGACCAGGATCTGGACGAGGTTGCGCCCGAAGCGAAGCCCTTGGCCGGCGCCCAACCGCACGCTCAGCCGCCCGCCCTTCAGCAAGAACGCGCGATCGACGCGCCGGTCGTTGACATACACGCGCGCGCTGACGCCCTGCGCCACGCTCAATGCCGCCCGGACGCTCGTCCCGGTCGGGCGCAGGGCCAGCTGCAGCGGCGCAGCGGCCGTTCGCGTGCTGAAGCTGGTCAGCTGCAGCAGGCTGTCGTCGCGCTTGGCGACGATGAAGCGGACGTGCGCGGTGGCGCTGCTCCCATCCCGTCCGGTGGCCGCAGCGAACGCATCGTTGAACCCGAAGTGGAGGTGGCGATCGAGGTTGACAATCGCGCCCCAGTAGCCCCCCGGCCCCCGCGTCAGGAGGCGAGTGACGTCCACTCCGTCTACGTCGACCTTCGTGAGGCGCGCGCCGGGCCGGAGGTGGACGATCACCCGGATCGGGCCGGTGCCCTTCTGGACCAGCGTGTCGCCGGTCGGGCGGAAGAACGAGACCAGCTTCGCCCCGGACGCGCGCTGGAGGGCCGCAGCGCTCGACCCAGCCGACGACGCGCCAGCCCCGACCGCAATCAACGCCAGCGCACCGACGATTCCAGCAAGCCCGCTTCTTCTCCGTGCACCCATCCCATCCCCCATGTCCGTCGCGTGCCCCGCGCAACCCCGTTTGCCTCACCGACACGAAAACGTGTCGCCGCCGCACCCGCGTACGTCAACCATAACACCGATGGTCAAACCCGCTTACGAAATCTCGGCAAGCCTGGTTGAACTTGATCTGTGCGAACACCGGCTCGACCGTCGCTTTTCGGTGCTTGTAGAGCGCGTGGCCGGCGTCGCTGGCGAGCACGCGTCGCATAAATGAATACATGCCTTTGTTCCAGCCCGGCCTGATGTCTTTCCGCAGACCGCCGTCGGGCGGGACGAGGACCTGGATGCCGTCGCTGACGATGCTCTGGAGCTGTTCCTTGTGCCAGTACCCCGCGTCGGCCAGCACTGTCTCCGGACGCTCGGTCACGCCCGCACCGTCGAGCTCGCGCAGTGTCGCGTTGACGACCGGTTCGAGGTGACCGAAATCGGGGCTCTCGACCGCGATTTCCGCGGCGACGATGATCTGCCCGCGGGTGACCGCTGCCTGCGCGTTGTAGCCCTGCACCGTCGGCTGTCCCTCGGTGCGCATCATCCGCGAGTCGTGATCGGTCTTGTTCATCACACCCTACGGGGCTGGCGAAAGCGTGAACGGCTTCGGTGGCATCCCGAGTTTCTGGCCGGACACGCCACCAGCGGCTCGCACTGCCCGCCATGCCTCATAGGCGGTGTTGGCCTGGATCTCGACCCGGTGGTTCTCCTCAAAGCGGTGCAGCGTCTCAACCAGCCGCTCCGGCCGGGAGCGCGCGATCGGTTTCGCGTCCTGCTCGCGTTGACGCCCAAGCTCTTTGCGTCCCTCGCGATGCCACGCCCGGCGACCCCCTCCGCGCGCGTTGAACCCCTCCGTATCAAGCTCGAACTCTGCGACCTCAGGCTGCTGGCTGCGGCCGGTCTTCTGGGCGAGTCGTTCCTTGGCGGCCTTGAACGCTTGGCGGCGGCCTTCCTCGGTCCGGAGATGCTCTGGCAGCTCATCGCCACGATCGGCGCCGAACAGACCGTCCTCCCAACGATCGGTCTCCTCGGCCTCCTTGAGAATGTCGGCGACCAGCTTCTCGTAGGTGCGGTTCGCGCCCCTTGACGCGTTCGCGCGGATCTTCGTGCCGTCGATCGAGATCACCCCACCTCGACCAGGCCAGCCTCCCGGCACAGCGCCAGCACCGACGTGAACAGCTCCGCCAGCGGCCGCTCGTGGCGGCGACGGAACTCCGCGATCGTCGAGTGATCCGGCACCCGCATCGCGGTAATCACCTTGTAGACCACATCCTCGCGGCACTCCCGCTCGATCCCCCGCGAGGACCGGTTCCCGCGCGCGTACGCGTACAAAAGCAGCGCCACCACCATCGACGGCTCATACGCCGCCTGTCCCTGACCGTTCTCGCGATACGCCCCATAGAAGTCGCTCAAGTCCAGCTGCTCGACCGCCCCGAGGATCGACCACACCACGTGATCGTCCGGCACCCAATCCATCAGATCCGGCGGCATCAACATCGACTGCCCCCGGTCGCAAGCAATGAAGTTCTGTGGCATCACAGAATCGTCTTAAACCCACCGGACGGCAACACCCTTCGCCCGACAGCCACCGCCAAACTGGACACTCCGAAGCCCGGGACGGAAGCGCTCAGCAGGGCCGGCCGTCCTTGGCCACTCCGCCCGCCATCCGTGGCCGGCGGGCGACGACCACCCGCAGCGACCAGGCCTCCACCACAACCGCCGGAGTGCGCGACTGCTCCACGTTGGACAGTTCGTTGGACAGAATTGTCAGCCAGCGAGCGGTTTCTGGCGGTTCGTAGCGGTCGCCAGCCCCGCGACCAAATCCGCCGAATCCCCAGCAACCACGGGAAATTCCCGCAAATCTCCCGATGCCGGAGGAGGGACTCGAACCCCCGACACGCGGATTATGATTCCGACCGTTTTCCCAGTGTTTACGGGCGATTCGGCCGCTTTTGGACGGGAAATTGGACTGTTTTGTCAGCGGTTGTGCACGAAAGGCGGCCTCTCGCGCGCTCTCTGTGAGTCGCCCGGGTAGCGGAGGTCGCCTTGCTGTCAAGCGCTTCGCGCTCGGCCCTGCGGGCCGCCCTTCGGGTGACAGCAAGCCGACCTCCGCTGTGTGGCAGTGAGGTCCGGCCGGGGGCCGGACCTGGAGGAACGGCGACCAGGACGTCCTGGCGCGGCGGCGGCGCCGGCGAGGTCAATCGCACGTTCCGCACCCGGGGGTGCCGGGGATCCGAGACGGCTTCAGCAGGTCGCGTTATCGGCCCAAACAACACCATTCGGGCCATATTCAACGAAGTTCCCGTCTGGCTGCAAGATCGCGTGATACGCCCACCTTCGCGCGGTGTTGTTCTGCCGTCCAGGCAGGAGATCGTCGGTCGTGACAAAAACGGTCGTGAGCACCAGGTCGAGATCGGCGTCCATCGAGGCCCCTTCCGGTCGGCGATGCGGGTAAGCACCGCCGCTTTCGACCTCGCTGCTCCCAAATCCTCGGCAAACACGGTTTCTCGCAACGAAGCCGAAAGACGCAGCGGCGGCCTTCCCATTCTTGATCTCGTCTCACGCCGCAACTTTGGGCGGCGCGCTACGTCCTAGGGTCGTACTTGCGCACCGGCCGGCGCGCAAGCCGGAAAGAGGACCGAATGCGTAGAGCCGCTCCCCTAGTAGTTCTAGCCGTAGCGCTGGGATGCGCTCCGTTGGCCGTGGCTAAGCCGGTCGCCCTGAATCCGAAATGGCATCGCGTCCTTACGGCGCCCCGGA
>DASXDA010000025.1:0-21293 GCA_036490875.1 Solirubrobacteraceae bacterium | reverse complement strand
GACGCCGCGTTCGGCGCCGGTCGGGCTGGCGATCCGACACAGCTGTTCGAAGGTTCCGTGTAGGCGCTGCCGCGCGGACTCTGAGACCTCGCTCATTCGGCCGCGACTGACGCTCGTCGGCGGGGCGCCCGCAGACGATTTGACGACGAGCCGTCAGCCAAGGCGTGTCGCGGTGACCTCGTCGTCCTGCGTCAGTGGCTCGACCAGCCGCTCATGCCCGCGAAAGCCATATGCGGCACCGACGAACTCCCTGAACAGCGGCGAAGGCCGGTCCGGACGGGACTTGAACTCGGGGTGGAACTGCGAGGCGACGTAGAACGGATGCACGCTGCGTGGAAGCTCCGAGATCTCGACCAGGCGGCCGTCGGGGGTCGTCCCCGAGAAGACCATGCCGGCCGCCTCGATCTGCTTCTTCAGGTGGTTGTTGACCTCGTAGCGATGGCGGTGGCGCTCGTACACGACCGGCTCGCGGTAGAGCTCGCGGATCCGAGTCGAGTCGTGCAGCTTGATCGGGTCGGCGCCGAGCCGCATCGTGCCGCCCATGTCCGCGATCTCCTTCTGCTCGGGAAGCAGGTCGATCACCGGGAACGGCGTCTCGGGGTCGAACTCGGTCGAGTTGGCGCCGTCCATCCCGGCCACGTGGCGCGCGAACTCGGCGACCGCGATCTGCATCCCGAGGCAGATCCCGAGATAGGGGATCCCCTGCTCGCGGGCGATCTGCGCGGCCCGGATCTTGCCCTCGATCCCCCGTCCCCCGAAGCCGCCCGGGATCAGGATCCCTGCAGCCTGCTCGAGCCTCGCGGCGACCGCCGGATCGGCGACCGACTCGGAGTCGACCCAGTCGACCTCGACCGTGGCGCCATGGTGGACGCCTGCGTGCTTGAGCGCCTCGACCACAGACAGGTAGGCATCCTCGAGCTGGACGTACTTTCCGACCAGCGCGATCCGCACCGACCGGCTCGCCTCGGCGGCCTTGCGGGTGATCGCCTCCCAGTCGAGCAGGTTCGGCGTCGGGGCCTCCAGTCCGAAGTGCTCGCGGAGGATGTAGTCGTCGACGCCCTCGGCCCGGAACACGATCGGGACCTGGTAGATGTCGGGAACGTCGCGGGCGGAGACAACGGCCTCGACCGGCAAACTCGCGAACAACGCAATCTTTTTCCTGATTTCTCCGGACAGAGCCGACTCGGATCGGCACACCACCATGTCGGGCGCGATTCCGATGCGGCGCAGCTCGTTGACCGAGTGCTGCGTCGGCTTCGTCTTCAGCTCACCGGCGTGGCCGATGTAGGGGACGAGCGTCAGGTGGATGAACATGCACCGCCGGCGACCGACATCGACGGGGAACTGCCTGATCGCCTCGAGGAACGGGAGCGACTCGATGTCGCCGACCGTCCCGCCGATCTCGGTGATCACGAAGTCGACCTCGGAGGACTCGGCCATCAGCCTGATCCGGTGCTTGATCTCGTCGGTGATGTGCGGGACGACCTGGACCGTCGCGCCGAGGTAGTCTCCGCGTCGCTCGCGACGGATCACGCTGTTGTAGATGCCGCCCGCCGTGACGTTCGAGGCCCGGCTCGTGTTGGCGTCCGTGAACCGCTCGTAGTGACCGAGGTCCAGATCGGTCTCGGCGCCGTCCTCGGTGACGAACACCTCTCCGTGCTGGTACGGCGACATCGTTCCCGGATCGACGTTGATGTACGGGTCGAACTTCTGCAGCTGCACGTCGAGCCCGCGTGCCACCAGCAACCGGCCGATCGACGCCGCGGCGATGCCCTTCCCGAGGGACGAGACCACGCCGCCGGTAATGAAGATGAAGCGAGTCTCGCCTGCCGCCATCGATAGGTCCTTAGGCTCGAGTTTATCCGTGCTCTCAAGGTAGCGAGCGCAGCGGACGACGCGGGCGGGTTCCGCCGCGCGCGGGGCTCCTCAGTGAGAGTAGCCCCAGACCTCGAACAGTTGCGCGGCGAGCAGCGCGCCGAGCAGATACAGGACCACGCCCCAGACGAGGTACGAGCGACGTGCGCGCGGGTACAGCCTGCTCTCGGGGTGAAGCCCCGACGAGACCGCCACCGGGATCAGGAACAGCACGCCGGCGAGCAGCAGCAGCCACGGCCCGAGCTCCGCGCCGACATACGACACGCTCCAGTGAAACGAGACCAGGATGTCGCTCAGCACCCGGTGCCAGAGCGCGAGCGGCAGCGCCGCGAGCAGCAGAATCAGCCCGAGCGCCCCCGCGGAGCGGCTGATCCGGACGCTCGAATCCACGGTCAGCGCACCGCCGGAGTCGGAACCTTCGGCTCGGCCGAGCCGGGCGCGTCGCCCTCCCCCGATTCCTCGAGCAGCGCGCGGAGGATCTCGAGCTCCCTGGAGGTGGCCGCCCGGGGTCGCCGCGCCCGGCCGAAATCGTCCCAGGCGCGGGGGAAGTCGCCGACGTCGATCCTTGCCCCGCGGCGGTGGGCGGCGAGCATCGGGCACGTCCGGCCCCGCCGGTCGGTGTACGCGCCGACGATCAGCTCGTCGCTCTCGAGCGCCTCGAGCATCGCATCGCGGGCCTCGGGCGGCAACGCCCGGACTGCGCGACTCAACCCCCTCGCGCGAGCACGGACACGTCGTTCACGGATGAAGTTCGCCAGTCTCATTGTGCTTGCCCCATCTCCCGCAGCCCGATTGCGGTCAACACATCTTCACACACCGCTCAAGCCGCCCCAAAAAGACGGCTAGGCCGCCTGCCGCAGAAGCCGCCGGGCGTGCTGGCTGGCGGCGCGGTCGCCGTCGCCCGCCCCGAGCATCCGCACGAGCTCGCCGACGACCTGGTCGCCACCGAGCGCGGTGACCGACGTCCGCGCCGGGACGACGGACGCGTCCTTGGCGATCGTGAAGTGCCTCGCGCCGGCCGCTGCCACCTGCGGAAGGTGCGTGATGCATAGGACCTGGCGGCCCCGCGCGAGCTCCTGGAGATGGGCGCCGACGGCGTTCGCGGTGTGGCCGCCGATCCCGGCGTCGATCTCGTCGAACACGAGCAGCGGCTGGTCGGCCCCGGAGCCGCTGGGATCGGTTCCGTGGGCGACGCTCAGCAGCGCGAGCATCACCCGCGAGAGCTCGCCGCCGGAGGCGATCTCCTTCAGCGGCCCGCCGGGCACGCCGGCGTTCGGCGCGATGATCAGCTCGACGGTGTCCGACCCACGCGGGCCGCAGCCGTCGGGCCGGTCGGAGATCCGGACCTCGAACTCCGCGTCGGGCATCGCCAGCTCCGCGAGCCGGTCGCGGACCGCCGCCGCCAGCTCGGGGGCGGCGCGGCGTCGGCGAGCGCTCAGCTCGGCCGCGAGCGCCTCGAGCTCGAGGCGCGCCTTCGCCAGCTCCCGTTCGGATATCTCGAGCGCGGTGTCGGCGTTGTCGAGCTCATCGATCCGGGCACGGCAGCGGTCGGCGTGCTCGAGCACCTCGGCGATCGAGCCGCCGTGCTTGCGCTCGAGCCGGGCGAACGCCGCCAGGCGCTCCTCGACCTCCTCGAGCCGTCCCGGCTCGTCGTCGATCGACAGCACGTACGAACGCAGCTCGCGGCCGACGTCCTCGGACTCGTAGCGGATCGCCTCGAGCCGGTCGCGGAGCGAGGCGAGTGCGGGGTCGATCGCCGCCCCGTTCTCGAGCCCAGCCGCCGCCTGCGCGAGCAGCTGCGTGGCGCCGCCCTCGCCGTCCGGCAGGATCGCGGCGGACGCCCCGATCGCATCGGACCGCAGCGCGTCGAGGTTGCGCCGGCGGTCCCGTTCGGCGCTCAGCGATCCGGCCTCCTCCTCGGTTGGGGCGGCGGCCTCGATCTCGTCGAGCTCGAACCGGAGCAGATCCAGCTCACGCTCGCGCGCGCCCGCGAGCCCGCGGAGCTCCTCGGCGCGCGCCTCGAGCCCGCGCGCTCGCTCGTACTGGCGTGCGAGCCGCTCGCGGAGCTCCAGCTGCCCGGGGCCGCAGTGGGAGTCGAGCACGTCGAGCTGTGCCGCGGACAGCATCAGCTTGCGGTGCTCGTGCTGTCCGTAGAAGGCGAACACCTGCCCGCCGAGCTCCCGCAGGTCGGCGACGGTCGCCGAGCGGCCGCACACGTACGCTCGCGTGCGGCCGTCGGGCCACACCCGCCGCGCCAGCACGAGCTCCTCGGCGCCATCCGGGACGACCTCCGAGGAGAGGCCCTCCGGGAGTGAGAACACCCCCTCGACGTATGCCTCGGCGGCGCCGGTCCGGACGATCCCGGATCGGGCCCGGCCGCCGAGCAGTAGGTCGAGTGCGTGGGCGAGCAGCGTCTTGCCCGCGCCGGTCTCGCCCGTGAGCACGTTCAGACCCGGCGCCAGCCGCAGCTCGGCCCGATCCAGCAGCAGCAGATTCTCGACTCTGAGCTCGAATAGCACGGTGCAACGTGTTACCACGCGCCGACGACGGATCGGAGCCCCCGCCGGGCCGCTCAGAGCCCTAGGGAGCCGTCGCGAGGCGGCCGAACTTGTCCCGCAGCCGCCGGTAGAACGTGGTCCCGGGCAGCTGCGCGAGGTGGCTCTGCGCCCGCTTGAAGCGGACCTCGAGCCGCTCGCCGGCGGGCAGCACGCACACCGGGCGGCCGTCGACGCTGACGTCGACCGGCTCCTCATTGGAGCTGTTGGAGACCGTCAGGATGTCGTGCGGCGCGACCACGAGCGAGCGGGCGTTGAGCGAGTGCGGCGCGATGAACGAGACCACGAACCCCTCCACCCCCCACGCCATCACCGGCCCGCCGTTGGCGAGGTTGTAGCCCGTCGAGCCCGCCGGCGTCGCGACCACGAGGCCGTCGCAGTGGACCCGGCCGACCTCGTCGGGCCCGACCGAATACATCAGGTTCGCCACCCGCTTTCCCGGCTGGCGGTGCATCGCCAGGTCGTTGATCGCGAGCCACGGACCCGCCCGTCCGGTCGCCTCGATCCCCGGCAGCGCCAGCACCTCGAAGTCTCCCGCGAACGCGCGCCGGAAGCCGAGCTCGGCGAGCTCGCGGTCGACCGTCGCCAGAAACCCGATCTCGCCGAAATTGACCGCGAACACGGGCACCTCGGTGCCCGCGTACGCCCGCAGCCCGCTGAGGATTGTGCCGTCGCCGCCGATCGCGAAGCAGATGTCGACATCACGGTCGATCGGAGCGTCGAGCTCGAGCGAGCGCCCGGGCTCGAGCTGGTGCTTGGCGGTCTCCTCCGGGTCGAGCCGCAGCACCGCGCCGGCCTCGCGTGCGATCTCGACGAGCGCCGCGAGCGCCGGCCCGGTCTCCTCCGGCCGGCGGTGGGTCAGGACCGTCGCAACCCTGACCGGGTTCACGGCTCCACCTCCGCCGCAGCCTTCACGAGATCATCGACTTCTTCGCGCCCGCGTTCGGCGAGCCAGACGAACGACTCGCGATTGCCCTTCGGGCCGGGCAGGCCGGAGCCGGCGTACCCGATCACCGCCGTGCCGAGCTCCTGCGCGGACGTCCCGACCGCGATCAGCGCCTCCCGGCGCAGACCCGCGTCGCGGACCACCCCGCCCTTGCCGACCGATCCGCGGCCGACCTCGAACTGGGGCTTGACGAGCGCCAGGCAGTCAAATCGCTCGGCGGCGCACGCGAGCACCGCCGCGAGCACCTTGGCCAGAGAGATGAAAGACACGTCGATCACGATCAGGTCCGGGGCGTAGGGCAGATCATCGGGCCTCAACCCGCGCGCGTTGGTGCGTTCGATCACCGTCACCCGTTCGTCCGAGCGCAACCGCCAGTCGAGCTCGCCGTACGCGACGTCGAGCGCGACCACGTGCGCCGCGCCCCGCTGCAGCAGGCAGTCGCTGAATCCTCCGGTCGAAGCGCCCACGTCGAGCGCGCGGCGGCCGCCGACCTCCAGCGCGAACGCGTCGAGCGCGTTCGCGAGCTTGATCCCCCCGCGTGAGACGAACGGCGGCGCCTGGACCACCTCGAGCTCGACGTCCTCGGGCACGAGCTCCCCGGGCTTGCGGGCCCGCTGGCGGCCGGGGCCGAGCAGCACGTCGCCGGCGATCACGGACGCCGCCGCGCGCGACCTGGACGGGAAGAGCCCGCGCTGCGACAGCAGGCTGTCGATCCGAACTCGTTTCACGGCGGGGTAAAGGTACGTGATCGACCTCACAGTGTCCCTGGCGGCAATCGTCCACGCTGATCCCATGCGGCGATCACGTCGTTTAACTCTCTCCGCCCATGGGGCCGTCGAGGCCGTCAGCGGCATGGTGATCATGCTCTCCCCGATCGTGCTCCCCGTGAGCGCGGCGGGGCTGATCGTGCTCGGCCTGCTCGGCGCGCTCGTCACCGGCTCCGGGCTCGGCGTGATCGTGCCGTCGCGACGCGACTCGGTCGCGGCGCACACCGGGATCGACGGCGCACTGGTGCTTGCCAGCGCCGCCGGCGCGCTGGCGCTGGCGCTCGCTGGTCAGGCGCCCGCCGCGATCGCGCTGTCCGCGCTAGTCGCAGTGCAGGCGTCGCTCAGCTTCGTGACGAGCTACGCCACGGCTTCCTGACACCCCCGGAAGCCGAAACTCTCTCCTCCCACTGAGACGGCCCGCTACGGCGGGCCGTCTCAGTTCGGGCCTCAATGCCGCAGCTGCTCGCCCTCGCGGTCGGCGACCGCCGCTTCGATCCGCTCGGCGATCCGCTCGCCCGTGAAGCCGACCTCCTCGTGCAACAGCTTCGGCGCGCCATGGGTGACGTACCGGTCGGGGAGCCCGACGCGGAGGATCCGCGGCGCGAGACCGGCATCGGACAACGTCTCCCAGACGGCCGATCCGAAGCCACCCGCGAGCACGCCCTCCTCGACCGTCACGAGTAGCTCGTGCTCGGCCGCGAGCTGCGCCGCGAGGCCGGCGTCAAGCGGCTTCGCGAACCGGGCGTCGGCGACCGTCGCCTCGATCCCGTGCTGGGACAAGATCTGAGCGGCCTCGAGCGCCTTCGCGACCCCGGTGCCGTAGCCGAGCAGCGCGACGCGATCCCCCTCGCGGAGGATCTCACCGGTGCCGATCTCGAGCACGTCGGGCTGCGCGGGAAGCTCCACGCCGATCCCGTTCCCCCGCGGGTAGCGGAGCGCGATCGGGCCGTCGTCGTAGACGAATGCCGTGTGGAGCATGTGGACGAGCATCGCCTCGTCCCGCGGCGCCATCAGGACGATGTTCGGCAGGCACCGCAGGTACGCGATGTCGAACGCGCCGTGGTGGGTCGGCCCGTCGTCGCCGACCAGGCCGGCCCGGTCCATCGCGATCACCACGTTCAGCTTCTGCAGGCAGACGTCATGGACGATCTGGTCGTAGGCGCGCTGCAGGAACGTCGAGTAGATCGCCGCGACCGGCTTGCACCCCTGAAGCGCAAGCCCGGCGGCGAACAGCATCGCCTGCTGCTCTGCGATCCCGACGTCGAAGTAGCGCTCGGGCAGCTCCCGCTGGAGGATGTTCAGGCCCGTGCCGGAGTTCATCGCCGCGGTGATCCCGACGATCCGCTCGTCGCGGCGGCACTCGCGGACCAGCGCCTCGCCGAACACCTGCGTGTAGGCGGGCGGCGGCGGCGCGCCGTTGCTCTTCGACGGCGCGGCCTTCGCCGGCGCACCGCCGGAGATCGACTTCGGCTTAGCGGCATGCCACTTCTCCATCCCCTCCAGGCCGCCCTCCTCGGCTGGGGCGAAGCCCTTGCCCTTGACCGTCGCGCAGTGGACCACGACCGGTCGCTCGGCTGCGAGCGCGTCGCGCAGCGCCCCCCGCAGCGCCCGCACGTCATGGCCGTCGACCACGCCGATGTACGCGAAGTCGAGTTCCTCCCACCACAGGCCCGGGGCCCAGAACGCCTTGATCGACTCCTTGACGTGCGGACCGAGCCGCTCGAACGCGGCGCCGATCCCGACCGGGAGCTTGGTCAGGCCCTCCTCGACGTCCTCGCGCGCGTGCCAGAGCTTGGGGTTGAGACGGATGCGGTTGAAATACCTGGAGAGCGCGCCGACGTTCGGCGCGATCGACATTCCGTTGTCGTTGAGCAGCACGACGATCGGAGTGCCGAGACCGCCGGCCTGGTGGACCGCTTCGAACGCGACGCCGCCGGTCAGCGCGCCGTCGCCGACGACCGCCACGACGTTCGCGTCGGGGCCGCTGCCGCGCCGCATTGCCTCCTTGATGCCAACGGCGTAACCGATCGCGGTCGAGGCGTGGCCCGCGCCCATGATGTCGTGCTCGGACTCGCCGATCGAGCAGAACGGCGCGAGCCCGTTGTACTTGCGAATCGTGTGCAGCTCGTCGCGGCGCCCGGTGAGGATCTTGTGGGGGTAGGCCTGGTGGCCGACGTCCCAGAGGATCTTGTCGTCTGGTGATCGGAGCAGCGAGTGCAACGCGACCGCGATCTCGCACGTCCCGAGGTTCGCGCCGAAGTGTCCGCCGATCTCGCCGACCGTGTCGATGATGTGCTCGCGGACCTCCTGCGCGACAGCCTGGAGCTCCTCGTCGCTCAGACCGTGGAGGTCGGCGGGCTGGTCGATGTTCGGAAGAAGGCGGCTCATTCAGTGGGTCCGGGTGGCGATGAAGTCGGTTATCTGCTCCAGCTCGGGCGCTCCGCCAGGCGCGGCCTCCGCGAGCGCGGAGCGGGCTCGCTGATGAGAGCGCTCGGACAGCTCGCGAGCTCCGTCGAGCCCGAACTCGGTTACGTAGGTCCTTTTTCCGAGGCGCTCGTCGCTGCCCTGTGGCTTGCCCAGCGTCTCCAGAGAACCGATCACGTCGAGGATGTCGTCCACGATCTGGAAGAGGACGCCCAGCTCGCTGGCGAAGGCGCCGAAGGCGTTGATTGTGTCAGGTTCGAGGTTACCTGCGATTAGCAATGCACACTGCACGCTCGCCGCGATCAGTCGCCCGGTCTTGAGCTCATGCAGCTGCCTGAGGCCGTCGGGACCGGCGGGGGCGGTGCCGGAGACATCGATGTACTGACCGCCGACCATGCCGTCGACGCCGGTGGCGGCGGCGAGCCTCAGCGCGGCGGCGAGCAGGTCCGCCGGCTCCGCACGCTGCTCTGAGAGCAACAGCCGGAACCCCTCCGCGAACAGGGCATCCCCCGCGAGGATCGCGACGTCCTCGCCGAACGCCTTGTGACAGGTCGGGCGCCCGCGGCGCACGTCGTCGTCGTCCATCGCTGGCAGGTCGTCGTGGATCAGCGAGTATGTGTGGATCAGCTCGATCGCCCCTCCCAGCGGGAGCAGCTCGGGACGCGGGACGCCGACCGCCTGGCCCGTCGCCAGCACGAGCACCGGCCGGATCCGCTTGCCGCCGGCGAGCAACGAGTACCGCATCGCCTCCTCGAGCCCCTCGGAGGCCGGCTGCGCGCCGAAGCGCAGCGATTCGAGGTACCGCTCGACCTCAACCCGAAGATGGTCGGGATACGCGGGTGCCACCGCCGCCGGATGCACTATCCGGCGGGGAGCGGCAGCTGGCCCGGCAGGTCGGGCAGCGGCTCGAGCGCCGCGCGCGCCCGCTCCTCGACCTGCGTCGATGCCTCAGAGGCCAGTCGTGCGCATTCCTCGACCAGCGCCAGCGCCTCGTCCGGCTCGAGCTCGCCAGACCGCAACCGCGCCGCGGCCTCGTCGAGCCGCATCCGTAGCTCGATCAGGGGATCGGTCACTCCGAGCAGGTTAGCCGGTGAGGCGCGGGGTCGGCGGCGTGCACGAGCGCATAACATCTCGCGCCGTGAGGGTGCGGCCTGCGATGCTCCGCCTGCTCGCGAGGATCGTGAGCTCGTGGAGTGACGTCCAGGTCGAGCGGCGCTTCGGCTCGAACCTCGGCCAGCGCGCGATCTTCGGGGGGATGGCCCGGTCGTTCGTGCCGGGCGCGGCGGCAGGGTTCGCGGGCGAGCTCGAGTACGAGCTGAGCAGGCCGGCGACCGGTGGGCCGCCGATCCGCTGGACGATTGAGATCGCCGACGGACGGGCGCGGGCGCGGCCGGGTGCTGCGGTTCGTCCGAGGCTGTCGGTGTCGATGTCGCTGCCGGACTTCATGCGGGTCGCGACCGGCAGCGCCGATGCGGTGGTGCTGGTCCTGTCCGGGCATGCCTCGGTACGCGGCGACTTCGGGCTCGCCGCGCGCTTGCCCGAGATGTTCGGCGCCGGCGCCGGCTGACCGGCCTCCGGCGAACGTCGCTAGAAGCGCAAGAGCGCCGCGATCCCGCGGTGCGGGCCGAGGTCGGGGTACGAGCGGACCACGAGCACCTCCGCGTCCTGGGCGACCGCCGCCTCGACGACCGCCTCGCGCAAGTGCTCGATCTCCTCGAGCTCCGAGCCGTCGGCCGGGCACCGCTCATCGCCCTCGAGCAGCAGCAGCCCGCAGCTCCCGCACCGCTTCCCGCGGCCGTCGAAACCCGGCTCGAGCAGCAGCGTCGCGACTCGCCGCTCGGCCAGCGCCTCGAGTGTGGCCTCGGGTCCTCCGGCGCCGCGGCCGCCCGCGCCGAGCGCGTCCTGGAGGCGGTCGAGCGTCTCGCGTTCGGTCCGCTTCTCCTCCTCCTCTACGAGCTTCTCGACCGCCTCGCGGATCTGATCCTCCGTCGCGCTCGACAGGTCGACGTCGACGCGGCCGGACGCCAGACTCCGGCGGACCTCGTCGGCAAGCAGCTTCTCGAACCGCGGCACGGTCTCCAGCTGACCGCCGACCGCGACACGGTCGAAGCGCTCGGCGCGCCAGCGGCGGTTGACGATCTCGGCGACGCGCTTGAGGTGATGCTCGACCTCGTCCTCGATGCTGCGTTCGTAGTTGGCCTGGGACCAGCCGCCGCGCTCGTGCCGGCCGTGCACGTCGTCGTCCACGCGGGCGCGCTCGGCGAGCCCGTCCCCCGAGCCCGTGAGCACGCGGGCGGAGCGGCGGTTGACGAGCGCCACGAGCCAGCGGCGCTGCTCCATCGCCGTGATCAACGGCGCGACATACGGCGTCGGTTCGATAACGACCTGTCGCTGAACCGGGCGGCTCAGCTTGATCGTCTCGAACAGGTTCTCCGCCGAGCAGCTGAACACGACGAGCGCCCGAGCGCCCTTGAACGGCGCGTCCGGCGAGGAGAGGAGCGAGTCGATCCTCCGCAGGTCCTCTCGCAGGCCGATGCGATCGCCGTGGTCGAGGCCGTCGTCGGCCTCGATCTGCTTCGCCCCGGTGTCGATCAGCGACCGGATCTCCGTCGACCTCGCGGACGGGGTCGGGAACTGCTCGGGGTCGAGGTCGAGGTACAGGCTGATCACCGGATGCTGACCCCGGTGCGCGATCAGCCGCCGGACGTCCTCCACGCCGCTTGACACCGAATCCGCCATGCCCTGCCCACTCTACGGAGAATCAGGCGGCGTCGAGAGCCGAATTGACGAGGGCGTCCGCCTCGGCGTTCTCCGCGCGAGGAACGCTGCGGACGCTCCACGCATCGAACTCGCGCAGCGCGGCAAGCGCCTGCTGGTAGAGCGGCTTGAGCACCGGGTGCTTGACCTTGTACGCGCCGGCGAGCTGACGCGCGACGAGCTCGGAGTCACCGATGATCTCGACCTCCGAGGCCTGCAGCTCCCGCGCCCGCTGGAGCGCGCGCAGTACCGCCGTGTACTCGGCGACGTTGTTGGTCGCGACGCCGATCCGCTCCGCGAGCTCGTCGATCACCTCGCCGCCGGGCTCGGACACGACCACCCCGATCGCCGCCGGCCCCGGGTTGCCGCGCGCGCCGCCGTCGACGTGCAGGATCAGCCGCAACGGCGAGTGGTCGCCGCCAGGGGCGGCTCGAATGTGGCGGTACTTACGGCGGCGGCCACCGCGTCAGTCGCCGGCCAGCGGCGGGAGTTCGCCGGGGACCCGCGAGCGGCGCCGGTCGCGGCGCTCGCGGGTGCCGCCGCCGCTCGAACCCGCTTCGCGCCGGGACGCGTGCCGGCGGTCGACGATCACGGTGACGTGGGGGTCGTCGGCGTAGTAGGCGGTGAGCTTGTCGAACAGCTCATCCGCCAGCGCCTCGGGGACTACGCAGTAGATCACGGTCGGTGGATGCTAATGAGCGGCACCCCGAGGGGCCATCGAACCTTCGTCCACGGTCAACCGTCTAGGGCGAGAAAGCCCCGCTCGTCAGAGACGACGTTCTCCTGGAGCTGGGCGTCGTCGAGCTCGCTCAGCTCGTCACCCTGGGCCGCGACGCGCACGGCCGCGTGCTCGCCGTCGGCGAGGTCGATCTCGTACCGGTACCAGGTGAGCTCCCATGCGGCGACGATCTCGACCAGGCTCGGACGTCCCGGGACCGGACGCACGGACACGATCGGCAGACCAAGCGAGCGTGCGATCCCGGCGAGCGTCCGGGGATGCTCGGAGCTGTTGAACGCGTCGATCGCGACGCTGACCTTGTGCTCGGCGCTCGAGGGGATCGCGTGGACGTGGCGGGGCTCGCGGATCCGCGACGCTTGGCGCGCCGGCGGCGCGCTCCACCGCGCTGACTCGTCCTCCTCCTCGTCGTCGAGGACTTCGGCGGGCGCGACGTCTTCGCGGCGCCTGCGCAGCCGGCCGAGCAGCGAGCGCCGGCGGTCGGACGACGAGTCGCGGCCCTCGTAGTCGGGCATCGTCCCCTCGCGGATCCAGCCCTCCTGTATCGCGCGGCCGATGCACAGCTCGCATACGGACCGGCGGGCCGTGCCATCGAGATACGGGTGGGCGTGCTCGCCCCTCAGCAACGTCCGCCCGCATACGTCGCAGGCGGTGGGCGCATCGGCGGTGGACGCACGGATGTCCTTCGTGGTCACGCTGGGCGAGGTTAGCGACGGGGTGCGCCCGTTAGCAAGCCTCTGTGCGCATTACGCCGGAAAGTGGGCAGCGTCCGTCCGCGAGGGCGCTAGCGTCCCGAGCCGGAGGTTCGGCGGCACCGAGAGGGGTCACTGGCGCCAACTGACAAGGACGCAGTGAGGGGCAATATTGGACATATTGCCCCGACCGAGGACGCCGTCAAGCGGGGCCAGGGGCCGCTCCAATGTCGTCGAATCTTCGATTCGGGGCGCTAGGCCTTCACGGCCTCGTCCGACTTGGCCTCCTCGACGACCTTCGAAGCGAGGTGGCCAGGGACTTCCTCGTAGCGCGCGAACTCCATCGTGAACTCGCCCTGCCCGCCGGTGATCGACCGAAGGTCGGGCGCGTAGGAGAGCATCTCGGCCATCGGCACCTCGGCCTTGACCTCGGTCATCCCGGCGCCGACTGGCTCCATTCCGAGCGGCCGCCCGCGGCGGGAGTTGAGGTCGCCGATCACGTCGCCGACCGCGTCCTCGGGGACGTTGACGGTCACCTCCATGATCGGCTCCAGCAGCACCGGCGCAGCCTGCTCGAGCGCCTGCTTCATCGCCTGCGAGCCAGCGACCTTGAACGCCATCTCGGACGAGTCGACGGTGTGGTAAGAGCCGTCGTAGAGGCGCACCCGAACGTCTTTGACCGGATACCCGGCGACGACGCCGGCGTTCATCGCCTCGTGCACACCCTTTTCGACCGCGGGAATGAACCCGGTGGGGATCACGCCCCCCTTGATCGCGTTGACGAACTCGAACCCGCTGGGGTGGGTGGGATCGTTCAGTGGCTCGATCTCGATGTGGCAGTCCCCGAACTGACCGCGACCGCCGGTCTGCTTCTTGTGCCGGCCGTGTGCCTTGGCGGACTTGCGGATCGTCTCCTGGTACGGGACGCGCGGCGGCTTGAGGTTGACCTCGGCGCCGAACCGCGACTTGAGCCGCTCGACGATCACCTCGACGTGCACCTGCGAGAGCCCGGCGACGATCTGCTCGCCGGTCTGCGGATCGCGGTGCAGGTCGATCGTCGGGTCCTCCTCCTGCAGCCGCCGGAGCGCGGTGAACACCTTGTCCTCGTCGCCCTTGCTCTTCGGCTCGATCGCGAACGCCATCACCGGCGCCGGCAGCTTGATGCTCGGCATCTCGATCGGCTCGTCGCGCGCGGCGAGCCAGTCGCCCGCCTTCGTCTCCTTGAGCTTCGCGACCGCGCCGATGTCGCCGGGGCCGAATTCGGTCGGGTGGGTGGGGTTCGTATTCCTGCCTTCGAACGTCACCAGCTGGCCGATCCGCTCCTTGGTGTGGGTGCGCGTGTTGAGCACCTGCGAGTCCTGGCGCATCACGCCCTGGTAGACGCGGAACAGGTTGATCCGCCCGGCGAACGGGTCCGCGCGGGTCTTGAACACGTACGCGAACAGCTCCTTGTCCTCGACCGGCTCGAGGGTGAGGTCCCCTACTTCAAGGCCGCCGTGCTTGACCGGGCTCGGGAGGTCCTCGACGATCGCGTCGAGCAGGCGGTTGGTGCCGAGGTTGCGGGTCGCGACGCCGCACGTGACCGGAAACAGGTGGCCGTGGTTGGTCCCCTCTTTGAGCGCGGCGACGATCTCCTCATGGGAGATCTCCTCGCCCTCCAGGTAGCGCTCCATCAGCTCGTCCGAGGACTCCGACACCTCGTCCATCAGCTTCTCGCGGTACTCCTGCGCTTGGTCAGCGAGTTCGTCCGGGATCTCGATCTCGTTGCAGTTCTCCCGGCCGTCTCCGTCGTACCGGTAGGCCTTCATGTCGACGAGGTCGATCACGCCCGAGATCTCGTGTTCGGAGCCGATCGTGATCTCGGTGGCGACGACGTGCTGGCCGAAGGCGGACTTGAGGCTGTCGAGCGTGCGGAAGAAGTCGGCGCGCTCGCGGTCGAGCATGTTGACGAACACCAGGCGGGCGAGGTCGAGCTCGGCGGCGCGCTGCCACAGCCGGGTGGTGTGCACCTCGACTCCCATCACGGCGTTGACGACGAACACGGCGGATTCACAGACCCTGAGCGCGCCGAGCGCGTCGGCGACGAAGCTCGAGTCCCCCGGGGTGTCGATCAGGTTGACCTTGCGGTCCTGCCATGCGAACGACGAGAGCGCCGTGGAGATCGACATCTGGCGCGCCTTCTCGTCGGGGTCCGTGTCCGACACCGTGCTGCCGTCGACGACGGATCCGAGCCGGTTTACCGCGCCCCCGCTGAACAGCAGCGCCTCGTGCAGGGACGTCTTGCCACTACCCCGGTGGCCGACGAGCGCCACGTTACGAATCCGATCCGCGGCCTTGTGCATGCCTGTCTCCTCTCCGTCGATGCAGCGAAAGTGCGACCTTACCGCTTGAGGCCAGTAACCGAATGGGCGCAGTTTTGGCGCAGCGTTGGCGCGACTGCGTCTTGTTCTGTAACACGCATCGGTCGCATCCTGGGGCGCATGGCAGCCCGCTCCCATGATGAATGCGGATTCACCGCCTGGGGAGGGCGGCCAAACCACAAAGTTCGTCTGGCGGCAGTCGCGGAGCGGCAGGTCGGACGGGTTCGGCACGACCAGCTGCTGGCGCTCGGCGTCGCTGGGACGACCGTCCGCCGCTGGGTCCGCAATGGCTATCTACACCGGTTGCTCCCGCGCGTCTACGCCCTCGGACATACCGCCGCGTCAGCGGAAGGCGACCTCGCCGCGGCGTTGCTGTACGCGGGACCCGGGGCGATGCTCAGCCACGCGACGGCGACGTGGTGGCTCGGCCTACTCAAGTACCCGTCGGCGGAGATCCACGTGAGCACGCCGCGAGACGCGCGCGACCACGGCAATGTGAGGGTTCACGGCCGCCGCGCGCTGGAGCGGATCCCGCACAACGGACTTCCGGTCACGACTGCGTCGCGAGCGCTGCTCGACTTCGCCGCCACCGGGCCGCGCAACCTGCTGCGGCTCGCGCTCGCAAACGCCGACTACAACGAGATGCTCGACGCCTCGGAGCTGCAGCGGCTGATGGGCCGCGGCATCGCCGGCTCCGCCGCCCTGCGTGACGCGCTGGGGGTCCACCTTCCGGAGCTCGCGAGCACACGCAGCGAGCCGGAGCGTCTGCTACACGAGTTCTGCGAGCGGCACGGATTCCCGATCCCGCTCGTCAACCAGTACCTCAACGGTTGGCTGGTCGACGCGTATTGGCCCGACCGTGGCCTCGTCGTCGAGATCGACGGACCGCGCGGCCACCGGTCCCCCGCGCAGCTGCAGCGCGACCATCAGCGCGACCTCGAGCTTCGGCTCGCCGGATTCCTCGTCCTTCGCTACACGAGACGCCAGCTGATCGAGAGCCCGGACGTCGTCGCGGCCGACCTCCGCCGGATACTGCATCCGGCTCTGGGCCTCGCCCGCTCCTCTCCGTATTAGCGCAGAGACCGCTCCGCTCGCTCGGCGCTCACCACGGGCCAGCGTCCGGCTGGCCCTGTTAGTCCAGCTCGCCCTGGAGCTTCGAACGCAGCCGCAGCACGGCCTTCGTATGCAGCTGCGAGACGCGCGATTCGGTGACGCCGAGGACCTCGCCGATCTCGCGGAGGGTCAGGTTCTCGTAGTAGTAGAGCGCGACCACGAGCTTCTCCCGCTCGGGCAGCGCCGCGATCGCGTCGGCGATCCGGTCGCGCAGCTCTGATTGGTCGACGAGCTGCTCGGGGTCGGGCGCATCGCGATCGGGGAGCGTGTCGAGCAGCGACACCTGGTCGCCGGTCGAGTCCTGGACGCTCCACAGCTCGTCGAGCGCGACGATCGTCGAGGTCGAGATCTGCAGCAGGCTGTCCTGGAACTCCTCGACGGAGACCTCCAGCTCCGACGCCATCTCCTCGTCGGTGGGCGCCCGCTGCAGCCGCGCCTCGAGCTTCATGTTCGCCCGCTCGATTTCCCGCGCTCGGGAGCGCACTGATCGCGGCACCCAGTCGAGGTTGCGCAGCCCGTCGATGATCGCGCCGCGGATCCGCGTGATCGCGTAGGTCTCGAACTTGATCTCTCGGGAGAGATCGAAACGTTCGATCGCGGAGACCAAGCCGCCGAGGCCGTACGAGATCAGGTCGGCCTCTTCTACGTGGCCAGGCAGGCCGGAGCTCATCCGTCCCGCTACGTACTTGACCAGCGGCGAGTAGGCGACGACCAGCCGCTCGCGGGCCCGCTCGTCGTCCTCCGTCTTGTAACGCCGCCAGAGGTCTTGGAGCTCGATCCCTTTGACGTTCGTTTCCACGACAACCCCCAACCAGTCACGCCCGAGGATGCGCCCGTTCGTAGGCAGTCCTCAACCGGGCCGACTCTACTCGAGTGTAGACCTGGGTTGTAGAGATGGATGCGTGTCCGAGAAGTTCTTGAATCACTCTCAGGTCTGCGCCTCCCTCGAGCAAATGAGTCGCGAAAGAGTGGCGCAAAGCGTGCGGATGTGCGTCGATCACCGCGGGAGCGCGGGATGTCGCCTGCCGGCTCCAGATCCGCAGCCGCCGGCGCACGTCGGACGTCGACAACCTCCGGCCCGATTTGGACAAGAACAGAGCGCGTTGGTTTGCAACATCCAGGGTCGGGCGGCCGCGCTCGAGGTACCGCTCGAGCGCGCGGCGCGCGTGCTCCCCGACGGGAACCAGCCGGGTCTTCGACCCCTTCCCCTCGACCCGCACGTGCTCGGCGTCGAAGTCGATCGACACACGGTCGAGCGAGACGAGCTCCTCGGCTCGCAGCCCCGATGAGTACGCGAGCTCGAACAGGGCTCGGTCGCGCAGTTCGAGCGGCGTCGTCGCCGGAATCCGGTCGAGCAGCTCCGCCACCTCGGCGGGCTTCAGCACCCGCGGCAGCCGCTGCGGGCGCTTCGGCGAGCTGAGCAGCTCCGCTGGGTTCTCCGTGCGGAGCCCGGTCTCCGTCTGAACCCGCAGCAGCCCGCGGAGCACCGCGAGCTTGCGCGCGATCGTCGACGGCGCCCTGCCGCTCTCGGACAGCGCGGCGAGGTAGCGGCGAAGGTCACGCACGCCCACCTCGGCCGGCCCGAGGTCCCGGCTCGTCGCCCACCCGGCGAACTGCCCGGAGTCGATCGCGTACGCACGCCGGGTCTTGTCCGCGACCGCTCGCCGCGCGAGATCCTGGTCGAACGATTCCAGCGCGGCTGTCCATTCCGGCGAGTGCATCGCGTGGACGCTATTCGCCGCGGCACCAACCATGCCTTCCGGCATCGGGACCGGCTAGGTCACGTGTACGAGTGTGCCGATCGGGGTGTAGCCGTACACCCTGTGTGCGACGTCGTACGGCATCTCGACGCAGCCGAGGCTCTGGGCCGAGCCGTAGGAGGCGCGGAGGAAGCCGTGAAGAGCGTCACCGCCGTTGAAGTAGCTGACCCAGGGAACGCCTGGGTCGGAGTAATGGCTGCCGTCGGGGTTGGTGCCGCTCATCGTCACCGACTCTGAGTGCGTGTAGGTCGGGTACGTGCCGGTCGCCGTGGGCGCCGAAGGGATACCGGTGTTGACCGAGGTCGTCATCACGGTCTGGCCGCTGTGCCACAGCGACAGGCTCTCCGACGACGTGCTGACCGACACGAACGTGTAGCCAGAGCTCGAGCGGTGACCCGCGACGGCGGCGCTCAGCAGCGACTTCCACACGGTGGGCCCGGCAACCCCGTCGGCAGTGATGCCGTGGTCGTTCTCGAACGCCATCACCGCGCCGCGGGTCATAACGCCGGAGGTGCCGGCCTGCCACATCGAGCGCAGCGCGTCCGGGACGTTGCCGTAGCGCCAGGTGAAGTCTCCCTTCGGCGGGTCGATCGCCGCGTTCTCCTGGTCCTGCGGTGAGGAGCCGACGGTGGCGCCCTTGAACGACAGCGGCAGGTATCCGAGCGAGGCGAGCAGCTGCTGGAGCCGCGTGGTCGACCCGGGCGGGACGGTCCAGGCCCCGAGCGTGGCCGCGCCGCTCGCCGTGCCGCCGACGAGCTTGACGCCCGCGGGGAGGCTGACGGTCACGTGCGCGCCGAGCCCGTACCCGTAGCCCTCGGGACGGAACACGATCGTGTGGCTGTTCACCTGATGCCAGGTCCCGGGCGTGATCGGCCCCACCGGCGGCATCTTTCCGTCGAGCGCCGCCGACACGCTCTTCGAGAAGGTGAGCGAGATCGGCGTCCCCGGTTTGATCGTGCCACCGGGGGCCGGGTTCGCGACGGCCGCGGCCGCCGTGCCGGCCGGGAACCAGCTGACGACCGTCGGCCCGGCCGTCTCCCACGTGCGCGGGACGGCCGAGATCCACACGGAGCCGGCGTCGGCCGACCGTGCCAGCGTCACCTGGTCGTCGATCGGCGAGACCAGATGGCGCTTCATCTGCTGGGCGCTCGGGCCGTAGGTGACTGCCGCGACCGGCTTGGTGAAGTGCAGTTGCAACGGCGCGCCGGATTTCAGTGTTACGTACGACTGCTTGACAGTCGCGGTCGGCGTCACATACGTCAGATGCATCTTCTCCGAGGATCCCGTCAGCCACGAGATCCAACCGGGACGCTTGACCGTGACGGCAAGCGTGATTCGCTCACCGGCGGGGATCGTCCCCTTCGGCCAGATCCGGTCGCCGCGCACGACCACCGGGATCAGATTCCCGCGGCGACCGCCGGTGACGACCACGCTCGAGATCTTCCCGCCGCCGAGCGGCATTCCCACCTTGGCGAGCGCCGAGGAGTCGGCGGTCAGGCTCGCCGAAGCCGAGGAGATGATCAGCGCGCCGACGCCGGCACCGATGAGCACGACGAGCAGGACGCCTGCTAGGGCCCACAAGCCGCGGCGACTCCGTCGGGGCGGCGCACCGCGCCCGATTCCGCTGATGGGCCTACGGGGCCGTGATTGCGAAACGAGAGCCACTGTGGTTCGGAAAAGCCTACAGACCGCCCAACACGTACAAAACATTCGCCCCGGAGCGGTCCCCCTCCTGCAACACGGCTTGCACCGCAGGACGCGTGAGATTCTACCCGAGTCCGCTCAGGAACCAAACCCCGGCGACAGGGGAATTTCACGCTGGGGTGAGGATGCGGCGGGCGGGCGAGCCGCTAGCGCGTGACGGCGCCGAGCGAGGCGCTCGTCACCAGCCGGGCGTACTTCGCCAGCGCCGGCCCCGGGTACGGGCGCTCCGGCGGGCTGTACGCCTGCCTGCGCGCCTCGAGCTCCTCGTCTGAGAGGTCGACGTCGAGCCGGCGGGCCTCGACGTCGAGGGTGATCAGGTCACCGTCGCGGACGAGTCCGATCGGGCCGCCCTTGACCGACTCGGGTGCGACGTGGCCGGCCATCAGTCCGTGGGTCGCGCCGGAGAAGCGTCCGTCGGTGAGCAGCGCCACGTCCTCGCCGAGCCCCTCCCCCACGAGCGCGGCCGTGACCGCGAGCATCTCTCGCATCCCCGGGCCTCCGGACGGCCCCTCGTTGCGGATCACGACGATGTCGCCCGCCTTGATCGAGCGCGTGCGGACGGCCGCCATCGCGTCCTCCTCGGACTCGAACACGCGCGCGGGACCGCTCTGCTTGAGCCGCTCGTGGCCCGCGAGCTTGACCACGCAGCCCTCGGGCGCGAGGTTGCCGCGGAGGATCGCGAGTCCGCCGGTGGGCTTGATCGGGTCGTCGAGCGGCCGCACGACGCGCTGCCCTTCGGTCTCCCGCGCCTCGTCGGCGACCTCGCCGACGGTCTGGCCAGTGACCGTCTGCGCGTTGGCGTGCAGGAGACCGGCGTCCTTCAGGCGCCCCAGCAGCAGCGGCACGCCGCCGGCCTCGTAGAGGTCCGGAGCGACGTACTGGCCGCCGGGCTTGAGGTCGCATAGCAGCGGCGTGCGGTCGCTGATCCGATCGAAGTCGTCGATCGACAGTTCGACGCCCATCTCGGTCGCGACCGCGAGCAGGTGGAGCACCCCGTTGGTCGACCCGCCGCTGCACGCGATCGAGGCGATCGAGTTCTCGAGCGCATCGCGGGTGATGATGTCGCTCGGACGCTGGCCGCGCCTCAGCACGTCCATCACCAGCCGTCCGGCTTCGGCCGAGACCTCGGCCTTCCGGGGGTTGGTCGCGGGCACCATCGATCCCGCCGGAGAGATGCCGAGGACCTCGAACGCCATCGCCATCGTGTTGGCGGTGAACTGGCCGCCGCAGGCGCCGGCGCCCGGAGACGCGGCGTCCTCGAGCTCGTGGAGCTCCTCCTCGGTGATCGTGCCGGCGTCGTAGCGGCCGACCGCCTCGAACACCTCCTGGATCGTGACCGTCTCGCCGTGGAAGTGACCGGGCATGATCGAGCCGCCGTAGAGCATCACGCTCGGGACGTTCAGCCGGCACAACGCCATCACGGTCGCCGGGATCGTCTTGTCGCAGCCCGAGATTGCGATCACGGCGTCGAACATGTGCGCGTCGCAGACGAGCTCGATCGAGTCGGCGATCACCTCCCGGCTCGGCAGCGAGGCACGCATCCCCGGCGTGCCCATCGTGATCCCGTCCGAGATCGCGATCGTGTTCAGCTCCATCGGCGTCCC
>DASXDA010000024.1:0-46834 GCA_036490875.1 Solirubrobacteraceae bacterium | reverse complement strand
CCCGACGACCTCGAGCGCGGCCGTCGGATCGCCGTAGAAGCTCGCTGCGGCGGGCGCCATCGCGGCGCGGACGTCGTCCACCTGGAGCTCGGGGACTCCGAGGCTCAGCGGCCTCTGGACGACGAGCGCGACCGCGCCGCGCGCGATCGCGTCGGGCGCGAACTCGTGCCCGTCGCGCGTGAAGCCGGGGACGCAGAAGAACAGCGTCCCCGGAGTCACGACCCGGTTGTCATATGCGAGGCCAGAAACCTCGATGTCCCGCGCACCCGGCGGCACACCGGGCATCAGCTCTCCGAGCCGCATCGCGGCCGGAGTGTAGAGATGGGATCAGGCAGAAACTCCCGCGAACCCGCGTCCGCGCGAGGCCAGCTCCCGCTTGGAGATCACCTTGTCGACGAGCCCGTAGGCGAGCGCCTCCTCGCCGGTGAAATAGCGATCGCGCTCCATGTCGGCGTGAACCCGCTCGACCGACTGGCCGGTGTGCTCTGCGTAGATCTCGTCGAGCCGGGCGCGGAGCGCCAGTACCTCGCGCGCGTGGATCTCGATGTCGCTCGACTGCCCCTCGAACCCGCCGGAAGGCTGGTGGATCAGGATCCTCGAGTTAGGCAGCGTCATCCGCTTGCCTGGCGCGCCGCCGGCGAGCAGCAGCGATCCCATCGACATCGCGATCCCGTAGCAGATCGTCTGCACGTCGGGATTGATGAACTGCATCGTGTCGTAGATCGCCAGGCCGGCGTAGATCGACCCGCCCGGGGAGTTGATGTACAGGTGGATGTCCTTGTCGGGATCGTCGGACTCGAGATGGACGAGCTGCGCGACGACGAGATTGGCGATGTCCTCGTCGACCTGGCCGCCGAGGAAGATGACGCGGTCGTTGAGCAGCCGCGAGTAGATGTCAAACGAGCGCTCGCCGCGCGCGGTCTGCTCGACGACCATCGGTACGAGGGGCATTGGCTTCCTCCAGTGCTGGTGGTAAGGTGCAACCGGTGAGTTGCGACACAACCTAGCAGACGCGCAACCGTGTGATTGCGCATCACGGAGGTTTGGGAGATAACTCGGTCCATGTCCGAGAAATCGCCCACATTGACGTCGAGGAGGAAACGATGACCGACCAGGAGAGCGCCATGACCGACGAGATCGAACGCGAGCTGCTGCTGCCGGCCCCTCCCCAGCAGGTGTGGGAGGTTGTCACCGCACCGGGCTTCCTCGCCGAGGAGGTCGAGCTCGAGCTGTTTCCCGGCGGTGATGCGCGGTTCGGAGACGGCGATGCCGAGCGCACGGGCTGGGTCGAGGAGGCCGTTCCTCCGGGCGCCGACGAGAACGCACGCCTGAGCTTCTGGTGGTCCACCGACGGCGAGCCCGCCTCCCGGGTCGAGCTCACGCTCGAGCCCGAGGCCGAGGCCGACGGCTGCACGCGGCTGCGAGTCCTCGAGGCCCGTCCGCTCGAGGTGCTCGACATCACGGGCATCCCGCTCCCGGGCACGGGCGGTGGCGCGCCGCACGGACCTTCGATGCTGGCGCTCGCATGAGCACAGACGTATTCGGTGCGCTGGCGGATCCGACCCGGCGCGGGCTCCTGAGCGCGATCTCGCGCCACCCCGCGACCGCCACCGAGCTCGCCGGCGGGCTACCGATCTCGCGCCAGGCGGTCGTCAAGCACCTCGGTGCGCTGACGGACGCAGGCCTGCTCGAGCGCGAACGGGCCGGTCGCGAGGTCCGGTACCGCGTGACCCCCGAGCCGCTGTCGGACGCCGTCTCGTGGATGGCCCACGTCGGTGCTCAGTGGGACGACCGGCTGGCGGCGCTCGAGCGGGCGTTCACGCGCTGAGCGTCCGCGCCCAGCTCTCGAAGTCGAGCACCTCCGCCTGGCGCGGGAACACCTTCTCGAGCAGCACCCGGTGGACCTCCTGGTCGCCGTCGGCGCAGCAGTCGGACAGCACGACCAGCTCGTAGTCCCTGTCCGCCGCCTCGCGCAGCGTCGAGAGCACCACCCCGCTGGTGGAGATCCCAGCGAGGATCAGCCTCCCGATCTGCTTCGCGCGCAGCACCACCTCGAGATCCGAGCCGGTGAATGCGCTGACGCGTCGCTTCGTGACCACGACGTCGTCGGACTCGGGGGCCACATCCGGATGCACTCGCGCCTTGTCGCCGAGGAACCCGCTCCCGGCGACCTGCGAGAACGTCCGGTTGTGCGGACTGACCTCGGGGAACCCCGGGCGGAAGTCGACCTTGACGTAGATCACGGGGAGCGCCGCCTGGCGGGCGGCGGCGATCGCGCACGCCGCGCGATCGACCACGGCGGTGTCTCCGAACCGCTCGACGATCCCTTCCTGGAAGTCCATCACGAGCAGGGCGGCGGTCTCATCGGACATTGGTCTGTAGCTCCAGGGTCGGTTGAGTTGCTGTTTCGTGCGCGTGGTGGTACTGGCCGCCGCGCAGCAGCGACGCGCCCGCGGCGAGCAGGCACGCGACGATCGCGAACGAGAACGCCTCGCGCAGCCCGCTCTGGAAGGGGCCCGAGATCAAGGCCGGGAAGAACGACCGGCCGGTCAGGATCGCCTGGGCGTGCGGTTGAAGGGTCGCGAGCGTGTGCGCGCCGACCATGTGGGCGATCGGGTTCGACCCCAGGAACGCGGCGAACAGAATCGAGACCGGCGGCAGGTGGGCAGCGTGCCCCGCGGCGGTGGCGCTGACGCCGTGCGCCTCGAGTCCCGTGGTCACCGCGTGTGGGAGCGCGCTCGAGAGCCCGATCACCATCAGCGTGAAGAAGATCCCGATCGACGCCACCTGGGCCGAGTTCTGAAAAGTCTGGTTCATCCCGTTGCCCGCGCCGCGGTCGCCAGGCGGCAGGCTGTTCATCACCCCGGCGCGGTTCGGCGAGGCGAACAGGCCCATCGAGATGCCGTTCAGCGCCAGGATCACCGCGAACACGGGATAGGAGAAGTCGATCGGCAGCATCAGCAGCAGCCCGAAGCTGAACGCGGCTAAGAGCATCCCGCCGGTGGCGAACGGCCGCGCGCCGTAGCGGTCGGACAGGTACCCCGACACCGGGCCGGCGAACAGCAGGCCGACGGTCAGCGGCAGCATGTAGATCCCCGCCCACAGCGGCGTGTCCTCGTAGTTGAATCCGTGCAGCGGCAACCAGATCCCCTGCAACCAGATGATCAGGATGAACATCAGGCCGCCGCGAGCGACCGCGGCTAAGAACGTGGCAAGCGTCCCGAAGGTGAACGCGCGGATCTTGAACAGCGGCAGCCGGAACATCGGGTCCGCCACCCGGCGTTCGATCGCGGCGAACATGATCAGGAACGTGATCCCGACGCCGACCAGCACCAGTACGCGCGGGCTGCCCCAGCCAGTCGCGTGCCCGCCGTAGGGCCGGATCCCGTAGGTGACCGCGACCAACAGGCAGATCAGCCCGAGCGCGAACGTCACGTTGCCCCACCAGTCGATCCGGGCCCGCTTCGGCGTGCTCAGCTCCTCAAGCTTCAGGTAGGCCCACACCGTCCCGAACAGCCCGACCGGGACCGAGATCAGGAACACCAGGCGCCAGTTGATCGGCGCCAGCAGTCCCCCGAGCACGAGCCCGACGAACATCCCGCTGACGCCCACGATGTTGTTGATCCCGAGCGCCATTCCGCGCTGGTTCTGGGGGAAGGCGTCCGTGAGAATCGCGGCGGAGTTCGCCATCAGGCACGCCCCGCCGATGCCCTGGACGATCCGGAAGATGATCAGGTAGTCGGCGCCGGCGCGACCCGTCATCCAGTCGACGGCCAGGATCAGCGACGCCACCGTGTAGATCACGAACCCGAGGTTGTAGATCCGCACCCGCCCGTAGATGTCCCCGAGCCGCCCCAGGCTGACGATCAGCACCGAGCCGACGATCATGTAGCCGAGGATCATCCACAACAGGTAGAAGCTGTTCGCCGGCACGAGCGGATCGAGGTGGATTCCCCGGAAGATCGCCGGCATCGCGATGATCGTGATCGAGACGTCGAGCGTCGCGAGCAGAATCGCGAGGGTCGTGTTCGACAGCGCCATCCACTTGTAGCTGTCGCTGCGACCCCTTCCGTTCACTGAGAAGAATTATACAGGCAACCTGTGCAGTTTGCCTGCACATCGGGATATAGTCCGCAGATGCCGACGAGGACCGACTCCGCCTTGATCGCCGCCGACCTGCGGGTCGTGATCGGTCAGCTGATCCGCCGGCTGCGCGCCCACCACAGCTTCTCGATGTCGCAGGGCGCCGTGCTCGGCCGGCTCGACCGCGAGGGCGTGCAGAGCGTCTCGGACCTCGCCCAATCCGAGCGCGTGAGGCCGCAGTCGATGGCCCAGACGGTCGGCGACCTCGAGACCGACGGGCTGGTCGAGCGTCGACCCGACCCCGCCGACGGGCGGCGGGCGCTGGTCGAGCTCACCGAGGAGGGCCGGATCACGCTTGCGGCGGATCGCCTGCGCCGGGAGGGCTGGCTCGCCGGCGCGATCGAGCACGAGCTGTCGGCCGACGAGCAGGCGCTCCTGTCCGAAGCGGTCGAGCTGCTGCGGCGCCTGGCGGAGGCCTGAGCCGCTAACGCACGGGGATCCCGAAGTACGGGACCGCCCAGCCGACGATCTTCTGGAACGCCGGGGCGGCGACCGCGCCGCCGAAGATCGCGCCCTGCGGCCGGTCGACCATCACCGCGACCAGCAGCCGCGGGTGGCTGGCCGGGACGAAGCCGATGAACGAGGCCGCGTAGTCGGTGCTCGAGTATTGGCCGCCCACCACCTCGTTGGCGGTTCCGGTCTTGCCGGCGAGGTCCCAGCCGGGGATCGCGGCGCCGGATGCGGTGCCGCCGTCCGCCAGCACGCCGCGGAGCATGTTCCGCATCTGCGACGCGGCCGTCGTCGAGATGATGCGGTGGCCGGCCGACGCACGCACAGGCTGGCCGCCGATCGACTTGACGATCCGCGGCGTCCGGAGCACCCCACCGTTCGCGATCGCCGAGTAGGCAGTCGCCATCTGGAGCGGCGTGACCGACTCCCCCTGGCCCATCGGCAGGTTGCCCATCGAGGAGCCGGAGTACTGCTGCCAGTGCAGCACGATCCCCTGCTGCTCGCCGGGCAACTCGACGCCCGTCCGCGCCCCGAAGCCGAACCGGTGGACCCAGTAGTCGAACCGCTGGGGCCCGAGTTTCATCCCGATCTCGTCCGCGCCGATGTTGCTCGAGACCTTGAGGATCTGCGCGACCGTCAGGGTCTCGTCACCGTGGCTCTCCGCGTCGTGGATCTGGCGGTCGGCGACCTGCAGCACGGACGGGATGTTGACCTGCGTGGACGGCGTCACGACTTCGTTCTGCAGCGCGCCCGCCACCGTGAACGCCTTGAACGTCGACCCAGGCTCGTAGTTGAAGCCGACCGCACGGTCCTCGTTCGCGTAGGACGGCGCCGAGGCGGGATCGTTCGCGTTGATCCGGGGCCAGTTCGCGAGCGCGAGGATCTGACCGGTGTTCGGATCCATCACGATCGCGGTCGCACCCTTCGGCTGGTACTGGGCGCCGACGCCCGCGAGCACCTGCTCGACCTCGTCCTGGAGCGCCGCGTCGATCGTCAGCTGCAGCGTCTTGCCGGGCCTCGTGGTGCGCACGTCGTCGACCGAGATCGGCTGCCCGATCGCGTCGCTGACGATCTTGCGGACGCCGCTGCGCCCGCGCAGCAGGGGGTTGTACTTGTACTCGAGCCCGCTGAGGCCGCGGTTCCCCCAGCCGACGCTGCCGAGCACCTGCGACGCCGCCCACACGCGCGGGTACTCGCGCTTGGTCCCCGGGATCAGCGTGATCCCGGCGATGTTCAGTTTCCCAATCGCGTTCGCCTTCTGGCCATCCAGCAGGTGCGCCAGGTAGACGAACCCGGTGTGCGGCTTGGTCACCAGCTGCAGCACGGCCGGGACAGGCTTGCCGAGCAGCGGGGAGAGCTGCTGCGCGACCCCCTGGGGGTTCTTGATCAGGTACGGGTCGGCGACGACGTCGTCGGCGGCCTCGCTGACCGCGAGCTCGACGCCGTTGCGATCCGTGATCGCGCCGCGCGGCGCCGGGATCGTGACCGTCTGGACCTGCTGGGTCGCCGCGGCCTTGCGCAGCGACGAAGCCTTGAACGACCCGAGGTAGGTCGCTCGCACCAGCGCGATGCTGAGGAGCGCGATGAAGGCCAGGAACAGGATGCCGATGCGGCGATCGAGCGCCCCCACCCCGCGCTAGCCTCCGTTGGATCCGCTCGACTGCGAGGTGGACGTCGAGCTGGTGCTCGTGTTGGCGCTGGTTGCAGTGGCGCTCGACGCGTCGGTCAGCGTCGGGAGCTGCGCCGTGAAGGTCGAGGGGTCAGGGGCGTGAACGGTCGCGGCGGCGCGGGTCGCGTCGGCGGCCGGCTTCGCGGACAGGAACGACAGCGCCGTCGGAGCCGGCATCACCATCCCGGCCTTCGCCGCCAGCCGCTCGATCCGCTGATCGTCCATCAGCGCGGCGACGTTCGCCTGAAGCGCCTCGTTGGTGGTCTGAAGCGTCGTACTGCGGTGGATCCACCGGCCCATGCCGGCGCCGAGCTTGAGGATCTCAACCTGCATCGCGACGATCCCGACGAGCAGCACGCCGAGCAGCGGGATCCACGCGCGGCCGCGGACGATCCGGTCCAGCAGCGTGTGCTCGGGCAGCCCGCGGATCACGAGCAGGCCGCGAGCCGCGATGCTCGGCCTGCGCCCTGCTGCGGGCGAGGCCGGCTGCGCTCGGCCACGAGTCGGGCCGCTGACGCGCCGCGGGCGCGGCGGCTGCTGCGGGCGGCCGGGATGCCGGCGTCCGGGTCTCGTCGGAGCGGGAGCGGGGCGAGGCGCCGTCGCGCCGCGTCCGGCCGCGGTCATCGCCGAGGGCGTCATCCGGTGGCCTCCTCGAGCTTGCGGGCGGCGCGCAGGTGGGCGGAGCGGGCCCGCGGATTGGCGGCGATCTCGCCTGCGGTCGGCGCGACCGCACGGCGGGTGAGCAACTCTGCCTCGGGCTCGCGGCCGCAGACGCAGACCGGCAGGTCGGGCGGGCAGATGCAGCCGCGCGCGCGGGCAGCGAGGAACCGCTTAACCGCGCGGTCCTCGAGCGAGTGGAACGAGATCGCGGCGAACCGTCCGCGGTTGGGGAGCAGGTCCCACGCGAGCGGCAGCGCCGCGTCGAGCTGCGAGAGCTCGTCGTTGACCGCGATCCGCAGCGCCTGGAACGTCCTGCGGGCGGGATGGCCGCTCGCGAACGGAGCGTGGATCGGGACCGAGGCCTTGATCACGTCGACGAGCTCGTGGGTCGTCGCGAGCTCGCCGCGACCCCGGGCGCGGACGATCGCGCGCGCGATCTGGTTCGCGTGCCGCTCCTCCCCGTACTCGCGCAGCAGCCGCGCGAGCCGGCGGTCGTCCCAGGTGTTGACGATCTCACTGGCGGTCAGCTCCTGGTCCGGGTCCATCCGCATGTCGAGCGGCGCGTCGTACGCGTAGGAGAACCCCCGCGCCCAGGTGTCGACCTGCATCGACGACATCCCGAGGTCGACGTAGATCAGATCTGCGGCGAGCTGCTCGTCGTGCAGCTGCTCGAGCGCGGACACGAAGTCGGCCCGGATGAACCGCGTGTGGCAAGGGAGCTCCGCCGACAGCTCGGCGAACCGGTCCTCGGCAGCCGGGTCGCGATCGATGCAGATCAACGTCCCCGAGGGGCCGATCCGCTCCGCGACGAGGCGAGCGTGACCGCCGCCCCCGAACGTGCAGTCCACCGCGACCTCGCCGGGATGCGGATCGGTGATGTCGATCAGCTCCCCGGCGAGAACCGGGATGTGGGTATAGGTCATGTCAAGCAGTGTCGCCAAGGCTCGCCGCAAGGTCGGGAACACGGGTCTCCACGTCGACGCTGTAAGGCGCGTACCGAGCGCGGTCGAACACCTCGAGGCACTCTCCGGAGCCGATCACCACGACGTCCTTGTCGAGGCCCGCGTACTCCATGAGGTTCGATGGGATCATCACGCGGTTGGCGGAGTCGAGCTCGGTGTCATGGGAGAAGCCGAAGAAGAAGCGCTTGAGGTCCCTGGCCGTCGATGACATCGGGTTGAGCCCCGCCAGCGTGGCGCTCGTGTACTCGTCGTAGGCCTCGGGAGTCCAGATCGCGATCGAGCGGGGCGCGTCCTTCGCCGTCTCGGGCGACGCGGCCAGCACGACTCCGTTCGCGAGCGTGGCACGACACTTCGCCGGAATCGTGAGTCGGTGCTTGACGTCGAGCGTGTGCTCGAACGTCCCACGGAAGGCGATCATCCGACTCGCTCCAGCGCTCTCGAGTGATTCTCATCCGGAGGGCTCAAAGGGGTTCTGATCGTTCGGGCCGAAGCTTTGAACCCGGGTGGCTGGGTGGGAGGAGCCCTGCCACCCGGGTCCAGATTGCATGCGTGCCCCACTGTAACCCACTCTCTCCCACAATGCAACTCAACCACCATCTCCTCCCCCACCTCATCACCCCTTTGACGTCGGGGTGCCCGGATCCTTTGTGGGGCTTGGGATACGCGAGGTTGCTCGGGGTTTTGAGGTCCCCTCGCCGCTGCAAGGTTCGGTGCGGCGCGCTGAGATGGGCGCGGGCTTGCATGCCGCGGCCGCCTCCGTCCGGGCGACGTGCAACGGCCCGTGGCGCGGGGCGTGCGCGACGCCTCAGCCGGGTTTGGCCCGCGCCGACTTGACCGCGGCCGCCGGGAGCTCCAACACCAGCCTCGCGCCACGTGTGCTCGGCGCAGCGGCCAGGCGGCCACCGTGGGCGACCGCAATCCCGTGGGCGATCCGAAGCCCGTGGCCGTGCCGGGCGCCCGGCCGCCCGCCCGCGATCAGCTCGGCGACAGGTGCGTCCAGGCCGGGGCCGCAATCGCTGATCTCGACCCTCACGACGCTAAGGACGACACGCCCGCTCACCTCGACCTCTCCTCCCCCGTGCGCGATCGCGTTCGCGATCAGGTTGCCGGTCGCCCGCGCGAGCCTGGGCCGGTCGCCCGCGACGACCGCGTCGGGCCCGCACCAGCGCAGCTGCAGCTCGACGCCCCGCGTGGCCGCCGCCGGCCGCCAGGCCTCGACCGAGTCCTCGAGCATTCGGCGCACACCGACAGACACATCACGCACACGAACCGTGCCGAGGCCCCGCGCGACCTCGAGATCCTCGAGCGCAACCACCGCTCGGCCCAGCTCGAGCTCGATCCCCCTGAGCCGCGCCGCGTCCAGCCGCCCCCGACGCGCCTCGAGCTCCAAGCCGAGGCTGACCGCCGCGAGCGGCCCACGGAGCTCGTGGCACGCCTCGGCCACTGCAGCCCGCCGGCGGGTGTGAGCCCGCCCGAGCAGCGCCGCCGCCGTCACGGCAACCGCCGCCACCGGCCAGCCGGCGAGCACCAGCGCCGAGCCGATCATGCGACCTCGCCGTCCATCAGCCTGTAGCCGACGCCCCATACGTTGATCACGAAGCCGTCACCGGCGGCGTTCAGCTTCTTGCGCAGGCGGAAGGCGTGGGAGTCGAGGGTGCGGGTGACGCCGATCGTCCTGAAGCCCCAGACGCCGCGGAGCAGCTCCTCGCGCGTGAACACGCGGGTCGGCTCGGCCGCGAGCGCGCGAAGCAGCGCGAACTCCTTTTTTGACAGCAGGACCGGCTCGCCGTGGAGCAGTACCCGGCGCGACATCGGGTCGACCTCGAGTCCCCCGACCCGGAGGCGCCCGAGGTGTGGCCGTCGCCGGCTGCGGCGTGTCAGCGCGTCGATCCGGCAGACCAGCTCTTGGTAGGAGAAGGGTTTCGTGACGTAATCGTCGGCCCCGCTACGGAAGCCGCGCACCCGGTCGAGCTCGCCGCCGCGGCCGGTGAGCAGCAGCACCGGGAGGTCGGGATCGACACGGCTCGCGATCCGGTCGGCCTCCCGGACCTCGCGGACCAGGTCGAGGCCGTTGCCGTCGGTGAGCCCGAGGTCGATGATCGCGACGTCGGGGAATTGGTTCTCGATCAGCTCCCGCGCGTCCGCCACCGAACCCGCCTCCAGCGGCTCGAAGCCGTCCGCGGCGAGGTTGTCGGCGAGGAACCGCCGGGTCGCGACGTGGTCCTCGACCACCAGGATCCTTGCCGGTGACGCCTCCATACTGTTCATAGCCTGCGGCGGCCGGAAATCCCCCTCCCCAGGTGCCCGACCGGCCTCTCGAGAGCCTCCCGTCGGGTTTCGATGCAACATCGCGTTCAGGCGATGCAGGGTCGGAGGAATCCGACATATGATCCCGACGCCCTCGATGTACAGACGCGGGAACTACACCTCCGGGGAGGACTTCGTGCTCGAGTACGGAGAGCTCCGTTTCACGTTCAATGAACGTGACTTTCGCGAACGCTGTGAGCAGGCCGCGAGGAAGGTCGGGTTCATCGAGGATGAGATCGAGCCCGACGAGGCCGAGGACCTGATCAACCTGGTGGTCAACGGCGAGGTGTCGGATCCGGCTTCCGCGCTCGGCGATCACGTCAACGACTGCTGGCCCGAGCTGGTCGGCCCCTCGGAGCGCTCGCTCGTCCACTGGCTGCGGAGGCTGATCTTCCGCAGCGCCTGGCTCGATCAGCGGGTCAAGGAGGGCGAGCTCGACGTCGCGTTCGACGAGCACGCGAGCTCGTTCATCTACGTCCAGCCGGACCGGGGCGGGGAGCCGATCAGGCTCGCTCCCGAGCCGAGCTGGAACCGCGTCGCGTACGTCCGGCGCTAGCCGGCCCCGCTCATCGACCCGAGGTCCTGGTTTGCAGGCGGCGGGTTGTCGAGAATCAGCTTCGGCACCGTCACGAGCTTGTAGCCGCGCGCGCGGAGGTCCGTGATGATCTTCGGCAAGGCGGCGATCGTCTCGGCGCGGTTCCCGCCGGCGTCGTGCATCAGGAAGATCGCGCCCGGCTTCGCGCCCCCCACCACGGTGTTGATGATCGAGTCGGTCCCGGGCAGCCGGTAATCGCTTGTGTCGACGCTCCACAGGACCATCAGCATCCGGTGCTGCTTCAAGATCCGGAGCGTCTCGTTGTTCCAGGCGCCGTACGGCGGGCGGAAGAGTCGCGGGTACCGGGCGCCGAACCTCGTGATCTCCCTCGCCTCGCTTGCGATCTGCGAGCGCTGGTCGGCGGCCGATAGCTGCGACATCATCGGATGCGACCAGGTGTGGTCCTCGATTCGATAGCCGTTGGCGACGATGTCACGCGTCCCCGCGCTGAAGTAGTGCTCGCCGGCGCCGACCTCGAAGAACGTGGCGGGCGCATCCATCTGGTTCAGCACCGAAACGAGCTGCTGCGTGTACGGGCCGGGCCCGTCGTCGAACGTGAGCGCGACCTCGCGATGTTGGGATCCGGCGACCAGGATCCCGGGCGTGTACGCCAGCGTGCGGTCGATCGCCGCGTTCTCGGCCGTGGTCTCAATACCCGCGAATGAGCTCGGGCCGGCGCCCGACAGCGTCTGGATCCGGCCGAACAGGCCAGCGCGGTGAATCGTCGCCGGCACCGGCGCCCCGCCGCCGCCCGACCCCGCGACGATCAGCACGATCACGATCAGCAGCAGGACCACCAGCCCGGCGAACGTCCGCCGCCGGCGGTGGTGGGGCTCGTGGCTCCACTTGCGTCGCGCGTTCGCTGACGGCGGACGCGACGGCGGAACCCCGGATCTGCCCCGTGGAGGTGTGACTGTGTCCGGCATTCGCTCGCGTCCATGATGCCGACTCGCCCGGCGGTATGCGGAGCAGCTTGAGCGCGCTTTGAGGGTGCGGTCTACTCTCCCACCGTGATGCTAGGCCAGGTCTGGGTCGTGATGCCCACCTACAACGAGGCGGAGAACATCGAGGCGATTCTCCGCGCCACATCCGCAGAGCTCGAGCGCCTCGTACCCGACCAGTACCGGATCCTGGTGGTCGACGACTCGTCCCCCGATGGCACCGGGCAGCTGGTGGAGGCGATCGCGAAGGAGCTCGAGCCCGTCGCGGTGCTGCATCGCGATGCGAAGACGGGCCTCGGCCGCGCGTACCTCGCGGGGTTCGCGGAGGCGCTCGCCGGTGGAGCCGAGCTTGTGATCGAGATGGACGCCGACTTCTCCCACGATCCCGCGTACCTCGGCGCGCTGCTCGACGGGGCGAAGGACGCCGACCTGGTGCTCGGGTCGCGTTACGTCCGGGGCGGCGGAATCGAGAACTGGGGAATCGTGCGCCGGCTGATCAGCCGTGGCGGCTGCCTGTACGCGCGGCGGATCCTCGGGGTCGACGTGCACGACCTGACCGGAGGCTTCAAGTGCATCCGGCGCGAGGTGCTCGAGGGGATCAACCTCGAAAGCGTCCGCGCCGAGGGCTACGTGTTCCAGATCGAGGTGAGCTACCGCGCGATCCTCGCGGGATTCCGCGTGCGCGAGGTTCCGATCGTGTTCCGCGACCGCACCACCGGCACCAGCAAGATGTCGGCCCGGATCGCGATCGAGGCGATGTGGCTCGTTCCACGGTTGCGCCGTACTGTTCCGGCAGCGCTTGCAAACGTACGCATGGCGCGCGCCGACGAGGCGCTACCGGCGGCCTCCAGCGACCCCGTCCCCTAACGTAAAACAAATGTCCATGCGGGCATCCTTTTCGCGATGAGCGTCCACGGTCCGCTCGGCGCCGACCCCGGCGCCGTCCAGTTTCGCGCGCGCACAATCGGGACCCGACGATCTGCCCTTCGCGACCGCGCGGGAGCTGTCGGGATCGCCGGCCTGCTCGTCACCACGCTGTTGATCGCACTCGCGGCGGCGAACACCGACCAGTTGCTGCCCGAGTCCGTCCGGCCTTTGCCGCGGTGGCTCGCCGGCCCGTTCGGGAGCACGGGGCTCGACCTCGGCAGCGGCGGGCTGATCGTGGTGCTGGTCGCGATGTTCGGTTCCTACGTGCTCGCCGCGCACGCGGCCGAGCGGCTCTCGGCGCGGACCGTGTTGATGTGCATCGCCGCGATGCACGCGCTCGTGCTGCTCGCACCTCCGCTGCTCTCGACCGACGTCTTCAGCTACCAGTTCTACGGCCGGATGGGCGAGGTGTACGGAGCCAACCCGTACCTCGCCGGCCCGCATGCGCTGGCGCTCGATCCGCTGTTTCCATACATCGGCGCGAAGTGGTCCTACACCCCCACCGTGTACGGCCCGCTGTTCACTGCGATCAGCTACGCGTTCGCACCGCTCTCGATCGCCGCCAGCGCGCTCTCGTACAAGGCGATCGCCGCACTGTCGAGCATCGGAACCGTGGCGCTCGTCTGGAATGCCGCGCGGCTGCGCGGGATCGACCCGGTGAAGGCGGCCGCGCTCGTCGGCTTGAACCCGCTGATCGTGATCTACGGCGTCGGCGGCGGCCACAACGACCTGCTGATGATGCTGATCGTCGTCGCCAGCATCTACCTGATGCTCGCTAACCGGGTGCGCTCGGCGAGCGCGCTTACCGTCACCGCGGCCGCGATCAAGCTCACGGGCGGGCTGATGCTCCCGTTCGCGATCGCCAGCGGCGGCGCGCGGCGCGCCATGTCCCGGAGGCGCGACGTGCTGATCGGCGCCGGGCTCGCCGCGGCCACGATTGCCGCAGTGTCGTTCGCGTTGTTCGGGCTCGGGCCGACCCACCTGCTCGGGACGATCCAGAAGGTCCAGAGCGAGGGCGATTGGCACAGCATTCCGGGCTTCATCGGCACCAAGATCGGATTGCCGACGGTGGCGCATGTGATCAGCTGGCTGCTGGCCGCGGCGTTCGCCGCGGTGTTCGTCTGGCTGGTGCGCAGGGTGTGGCGCGGTCAGCTCGACTGGATCGACGCGGCCGGATGGGCGGCGGCGGCGCTGCTCCTCACCGCCAGCTCGCTGCTGCCGTGGTACGTGGTGTGGCTGATCCCGCTCGCCGCGCTCGCGTCGGATCGCCGGCTGTGGCGAGTCGCGATCGTGATGACCGGCGTGATCCAGGCGATTCAGCTGCTCGGCTACATCCCGCACATCGGAGGTGCATCCGCATCATGAGCGAGGCGCTTTACGATGGCCACGTGACCGAAGAGCCCGGCGACGAAGGCGACGGCCGCAGGCTTCAGCTGCTGAGCGTCGTCGCGCCTGTGTACAACGAGGAGGCGCTCCTCGAGGTCTTCTACTCGCGGGTCTGCGCCGCGCTCGAGGGGATGCGGTTCGAGCTCGTGCTCGTCGACGACGGGTCGAGCGATGGGACGCCCGAGATCCTGAAAGCGCTCGCATCCGCCGATCCCCGGGTGCACGTCGTGTTCCTGTCGCGGAACTTTGGCCACCAGACGGCGCTGACCGCGGGCCTCGACCACGCCGAGGGCGACGCGGTCGTGATGCTCGACGCCGACCTGCAGGACCCGCCCGAGCTGATTCCGCGGATGCTCGATCACTGGCGGGAGGGCTGCGACGTCGTCTACGCGGTGCGGCAGGAGCGCGACGGCGAGTCCCGCTTCAAGCTCTCGACAGCGCGCTGGTTCTACAAGCTGTTCGACAAGCTCGCACAGGTCGACCTCGTCCACAACTCCGGTGACTTCCGGCTGCTCGACCGCCACCCGCTCGACGCGCTGCTGTCGATGCGCGAGCGCAACCGGTTCCTGCGCGGGATGACGGTGTGGGTCGGCTACCGCCAGGCGGCGGTTCCGTATGACCGCGATCCGCGCTACGCCGGCGAGACGAAGTACACGCTGTCAAAGATGCTGCGCTTCTCGCTCGACGCGATCTCGTCGTTCTCGCACCGGCCGCTCCAGCTCGCGACGCTGCTGGGATTCATCGTCTCAACGCTCGCGTTCATTGCGATCCCCGTCGTGATCGTGCTGCGAATCGTCGGCTCCTACCTCCCGGGGTTCAGCTCGGTCACGCTCGCAGTGCTGCTGCTCGGAGGGATCCAGCTGATCGCGATCGGGATCATCGGCGAGTACGTCGGGCGGATCTACGACGAGGTCAAGGGACGGCCGCTGTACCTCGTGCGATCGCGGCTCAACGTCGCCGAGCACGAGACGACCGAGCCGCCGCTGCCGCCCGCGCCGGCGCAGCACGGGCGCATCGGGCTGTAGCGCCCTAACTAACCGCCCGCTGGGTTCGGGCCGACCGAGCTGCTCGCCTCGGCCTCGATGGGCTCGACCGGCTCGATGTCGGCAGACTCCTCCAGCGCGGCGATCCTCCCCGACAGCCCCTTGATCGCATCCGCGATCGGGTCGGGGAGGTGGACCCAGTCGGCGTCGGGGCCCTCCGGCCGCCGGCCGTCGATGCGCACCGGGTGACCCGGGTTGCCGACCACGGTCGAGTTCGGTGGGACGTCGTGGATCACGACGGTGTTGGCGCCGATCTTCGAGCCATGCCCGACGATGATCGGCCCGAGCAGCTTCGCGCCCGAGCCGATCGTGACGTTGTCCTGGACCGTCGGGTGTCGCTTGCCCGTCGCGAACCCGGTACCGCCGAGCGTCACTCCTTGATAGAGCGTGACGTTGTCGCCGAGCTCCGCGGTCTCGCCGATCACGACCCCCATGCCATGGTCGATGAACAGGCCGCAGCCGATCACCGCGGCCGGATGAATCTCGATCCCGGTGACCGACCGGGAGACCGCCGCGATGACCCTGGGAAGCAGCGGCACGCCGGCGCGGTGGAGCGCGTGGGCGACGCGGTGAGCGAGCAGGGCGTGTACGCCCGGCCAGGTGGCGAGGATCTCGAACGCGCCGACGCCGCGAGCCGCGGGGTCGCGGCTACGGGCGGCCCTGAGATCGCAGCTGACCTCGGATGCTATGCGGGCGAGCGGTCCGTTGCCCATCGGCAAAGCGTAGCTGGGCCCGGCGACCCCTCTCAGGGAGCGAAGAACGGTGTCGAGACGTAGCGCTCCCCCGAGTCGGGCAGGATCGTCACGATCCGCGCGCCGCGGGACTCGGGACGGCGCGCGATCTGCAGCGCCGCCCACACCGCGGCGCCGCCGGAGATCCCCGCGAGCACGCCCTCGCGCCGCGCCAGTAGCCGCGCGGTCTCGATCGCGGCCTCGTCGTCGACCGTGATCACCTCGTCGAGGATCTCTCGGTTCAGGACCTGGGGGACGAATCCGGCCCCGATCCCCTGGATCTTATGCGGGCCGGGACGCCCGCCGGACAGCACCGGCGACGAGCTCGGCTCGACCGCCACCACGCGCACCCCGGGACTGCGCGCCTTCAGCAGCTCGCCGGCGCCGGTGATCGTGCCCCCGGTCCCGACGCCCGAGACGAACACGTCCACGCGTCCGTCGAGCGCATCCCAGAGCTCCGGTCCAGTCGTGCGCCGGTGGATCTCGGGGTTCGCCGGGTTGGAGAACTGGTCGGGCAGGAAGAACTCGTCGGTCGTCGCAAGCGCGCGGGCCGCCTCGACCGCCTCCGTCATCCCGCCAAGCGACTGCGTCAACTCGACCCGCGCCCCGTAGAGGCGCAGCAGCCCCTCGCGCTCGCGGCTCATCCCCTCCGGCAGCGTCAGAACGAGGTCGTATCCCTTCGCCGCGCACACGAATGCGAGCGCGATCCCGGTGTTGCCGCTGGTGGCCTCGACGATCGTGGTGCGGCCGGGCTCGATCCTCCCCTCCCGCTCGGCGGCCTCGATCATCGAGACGCCGATCCGGTCCTTGACGCTCCCGCCGGGGTTAAACGCCTCGAGCTTCGCGTACAGCTCTACGCCCTCGGCCGGCGCGATGCGCGTGAGCTGCACGACCGGGGTGTTCCCGACATGTTGGGAAATGTTGGTCGGAATTCGCGCCATTCCCGGCGCTACCCTAGCGAGCCTCGCTGCGCAGAAACGCCGTGAGCTCAGGCGGGTCTGACGGCGGCACCGGCAGTCGAGCGGCGATGGGCCGTGTCGACCGCGATCACCGTGACCCGCAGGCTCCTGACGCGATGGCCGAGGAGGCGCCCTGTGAACCCGGGCGACGCCGAGATCCCCGAGGACCTGATCTTGACATTCGTCTGTGGCGAGGCGAACGTGATCTGGAGACGTCCGCCGACGAGCCTCGAGTTGAACTTGACCCGGTGGCCGCGAGCGTCGGCGATCGTCAGCGACCCTCTGCTCGAGCTGAGCCGGAGCCCGCTCGGGACGGCGATCGTCAGCGACCGCAGCGCGGGCGCGCGGTAGCCACTGGTGACCGTCAGCGACAGCGCCGGGCGCCACGCCGCGACGCCGGTCAGCGCGGCTCGCGAGACGGTTGGCCGTCCGATCACGGTCCAGCCGAAGACGACCTGGGCCAGCGGCGCGCCCTGATAGGTGCCGGAGACCGCCACCGAGTAGGACCCGCCGCGTGTCGGCGTGCCCGAGATTCGGCCGGTCGAGGCCGAGATCGACAATCCCGGCGGCAGGCGCGACGCCTTCCACGTGACCGCGCCGGCGGGCGAGCCGGCGAGCTTCAGCTGCAGCGAGACGGCACGTCCCCGGGTGCTCTTCCGCGGGCCTGGGTTGGTGATCCGCACGGTCGCTGAGCACAGCGACGAGGCGAGCCCCCCGCCGATCGGGGTCCCGAGGCCGGTCGCCATGTCGAATCCGCTCACGGCCGGGTAGTTGCCGCCGTTCGTCGACGTGAGGTCGTTGTTGCCCGAGGTGATGTCGTTGAAGTCCGACCGGTAGGCGCTGCCGGCCGCCTTGTACAGAGCCGGATTCGCGAATCCGATCGCGGCGGAGTGGCATCGGCTCGATGCGTTGACGACCGCGAGCAGCGCGGCCCACACCGGTGCGGCCGCGCTGGTTCCGCCGATCGACTGCCAGCCGGCGGGCGACGATACGTCCGAACGCGACCCGTTCCAATAGACCATGTAGCCCGTGTTCGGATCCGAGTTCACGGCCACGTCCGGGACCTGCCGGCAGTAGCCGCTCGACGCGGCGCAAGGCGATCCGGACGAGAGCGAACCGATCACGTGGAGGCCCGACGCCGCGTCGCTCTGGTATGGCGGCATCGCCCACGTCTGTGAGATACCTCCCCCGCCCGCTCCACCGGTCCCGGTGAGGCCGGTGACCGCTCCGTTGTTCCAGACGGCCTCACTCGGCGGAGGCCCGAGGCCCGCGAGCGTGGTGCCCCCGACCCCGGTCACGAACGGCTGACTCGACGGGTCGTCGACCGCGAGCGACGTGTCCGGGATGCTGGGCAGCGGCCCGTTGCAGTCCTCGGAGCCTTCGTCGCCGGAAGCGGCGACGATCGACTGGCCCTGCGCGGCCGCCTCCTGGAACAGCGCGCTCTCGGCCTGCAGCCCGTCAGAGTTGGCCGACTCGCATTCCCCCCACGAGACCGAGACCACCTTCGCTCGGTCCTGGGTAATGATCGCGTTGAACGTGTCGTACGGGCCGGACCCGGGTGCGCTCGAGCTCGAGTTGGCTCCCTGGTAGACGAGGAAGTTGGCCTGCGGGGCGAGCCCGATCGCGTTCTCGATGTCGAGCGCTGCCTCCCCGGAGCCCTGGCCGTCACCCGCGCCGCCGTCGACATGGGTGTAAGCCACATTCGCGTGGGTGCCGTAGCAGCTCTGGTAGGCGGCGATGTCGTTCGGATCGCTCGGCTCGAGCTCGTATACCGCGATCGTTTGGCCCTGCCCCTGGTCGCCGGCGCGATACAGCGACGAGAACCCGTACGCGCTCGCGATCTGGTCGGCGGTGTACGCGCCCTGCTGGGACGCGCTCGAGCTCGCCGCCGAGCATGGCTGCGGTCCGTCGGTCGCGGTGTGGCGGGCGCTATGGGTGAGCTGCGTCCGGCTCGAGCCCCGGAGGATCTCTCGCCGCGCATATCGAGGGTGAAACTGGTTGGTGCTCGAGAGCCCGAGCACGGCCTCCACCTCGCCCGCGATCGACGGATCGAGCGCCGGCGCCGCGCTCGCGACCGTGGCGCTCCGGCCTCCAGGCAGCGACATCCGCTGCATCCTCAGCGAGAAGGCTCGCTCCGCCTGGCCGGCGGTCGCGGTGACCGGGATTGACAGCCGGTTGGCGCTGACCGCGCCCGCGGACAGCCCGTGCGCTCGGAGCGACGACTGCACAGCCCGGACCTGGGCAGGCGTCGCGCCGAACCGATCGGCGAACTGCGACGGGGTCAGGTAGTCGTGGAACACGTTGCTGCCGGGGGTCGAGACCGCCTCGGCGTACGAGGCGAGCGCGGCGGGATCGCGCGGCTTGAGGACCACGGTCAGGTGCAGCGGCGCGCTGGCCGCGAGGGCCCCGACGACCCGCGCGTCGCGGGCAGTATGTGGGGCGCTGCCGACGCGGACCGGCGGGGGTGAGCCCGCGGACGAGGACGCCGGGAGCACGACTACCGCGATCAGTCCGCCGCAGGCGGATGCCCACCGGTAGACGGTTCGAGATCCCCACCACATCAGAAGGCCGACTGTACTGCCGCAATTGTCGGCCCGGCGTCACTAATCAGTCGTTTTTCGCGCGCTCGATTGAGCGTGTCAGAGGTGGTGGTTCGGCCGCCGGCGCCGCGGGCTTGGGCAGCCGCCGAGGCGGCCGTCCCTAACTGCTGCCGGGCGTGTGATGCGCCGCGACATCGAGCCACTCGGCCCGGTTCGGCGGACCCTCGATGCCACCGCCCTGAAGCGCCGGTCCGAGCCGCTCGTTCATGAACGCCGCCTGAGCTTCCCGTGACTCCCAGACCTCGAGCACCGCCCAGCCGTTCTCGGTCGCTCCGGCGGTGTGGACCAGCAGCCCGGGCGGCCACTCACCCGCGCCGCTGCCCATGTCGATCCCGAGCAGATCGCTGACGGCTTTGTAGTCGTCGTGGCCTACGCCTTCGAATTCGAGAATCAGTGCCTCAGCCATTGGTCGTCCCCTCCCCAGTCGTGGTCCGGTCGATCCTCGCCAACGGCGACCCCGGGGGTCAACCGGGCCGAGCTCGAAATCGAGCGGTTCTAGCGTCTAGATGTGGTACATCGGCGGCCGCGCATCGCGGGCCTCGGCCTCGAAGACGTCGGCGACGGTGGTCCCCGCGAGGACATCCCGCGCGGCGCGGGCGGCGTCGGCGAACACGCCCGACGCGTCCTGTCCGACCGGTCCATCGAGCAGCTCGACGAGCTCGAGCACGGTGATCTCGGTCGCTGGCTTGGCGAACGAGTAGCCACCCTTGACGCCGCGCTGCGAGCGGAGGATCCCCGCGCGGCGAAGCGTCGCGAACAGCTGCTCGAGGAACTGCGCGGGGATGTTCCGGCGGCGGGCGAGCTCCGCGATCGGCACCGGCCCCCGATCGCCGTGGCCACAGAGCTCGACGAGCGCAGCGAGCGCATATGGACTCTTAGAAGTGATCGAGATCACGGCCGCGATGATCGCAGGCGAACCCGGGTGAAGGCTGGTGCCCGGGTGCCTCTTTGCGCCCTCGCGTCAGCGCCGGGCGCAAAGAGGCGCCCGGGCTTACCAGCCTTTACAGCCAACCCCGCTCGGTCGCGATCAACACAGCCTGAGCCCGATCGCGCGCCCCCAGCTTGCCGTAGATGTTGTGCAGGTGGGTCCGGATCGTGCTGGTCGACAGCTCGAGCTCGGAGGCGATCTGCTTGTAGACCATGCCTCGCGCCAGTCGCCTGACGACATCGAGCTCGCGTTTTGACATCGGGCACGGGTCGACGGCGCGCGGCCTCGAGTCGGCGCCCGACAGCGGCAGGTCGTACATCACGGTGCGCAGCTGCTGCGGCGTCACCCCGACGGCGCGCGAAGCGTTCAGCAGCTCCGCCGGCGAGATCGATCCGCCGAGCGCGTAGTGGGCGAGCATGTCGGCGAGGCGGATCATCGCCGCGTCTCCCTGCGCGTCGTCGGCGTGATGTCGCTCGATCGCGCTGGCGACCGCCCGCGGCAGGTTCCAGCGGCGAGCGAGCACGCCGCCGACGAGTGCGTGGTCGACGCCGAGCTCGCGGCGCTCGGCGTTCAGCCGCTCCTCGGGCGTGCGGGCTTCGCCGTGGACCTGGCGGGGGTAGCCGGGATATGCATGGACGAGCACGAGCTTGCCGATGTCGTGCAGCAGCGACGTGATCATCAGCCGGTCCCGTGCCTCGTAGGAGAGCTCGCGCGCGAGCCTGTCGGCGGCCCGCTGCGTGGCGATCGCGTGCAGCCGGAAGCGCTCAGGCATCCCCTTCCACATCGGGCTGCGCTGGAAGAAGTCGAACGTGCGGGCGCGGCCGGCGATCGTCCTGACGCCGCGCGGCGAGAGAACCTGAGCCGCCTTCACGATCGTGTCGATGCGGCCGCGGCCGCGGCCCTCGACGCGGTTTGCGAGCCGCAGGACGGTGACCGCGAGGGCGACGTCGCCCTCGACCGCCGCGACCACCTCGGCCATCGATGGCTCGCCGCCCTCGAACAGCCGCATGATCTGGTTGCGGGACTCGGCCAGCGCGGGGAAGGCTTCGAGCGCTTCGAACGCGGCGGTCAGCCGGCGTCCGTGGCCCTCGTTGTGATGGCGCTCCCTGGTCGCGTACGGGTCGGTCGGACCCGGTGGCACCGCGGCGAGTTTCCGCCTCGGAGGTTCGGGTGTATGCGGTTGGGTTGCCATTGAACGGGCCGCGGTCGCTGCAGGGGCCATGCCGTCTCTATCGGCATCAACAGAGCCCCGGTTTAGGACTGCGAGGGTGCCGCGCGATCAAGCGCTCGATCAATTCGAGCGAGCGTCTCCTCGCGTCCCAGGAGCGCCACGCTCTCAAAGATACCCGGTGAAACCGTCGTTCCGGCGATCGCGACCCGTACCGGCTGGAACACGGCACCCGGTTTCGTGCCGCTCTGATCGACAACGCCACGCAGCGCCGCCTCGACGTTGTCGAGCGTGAACGGCTCGGTCGCGGCGAGCGCATCGCGCGCCGCGCGCAGCCGGTCGGCTGCGCCGTCCCCCAGGATCACGCGCTCGAACGCAGCGGGATCGTCGGCGGGTCCGTCGAACAGGAACGACACGAGCGGCCAGAACTCATCGAGCGTTTGGATCTTCTCGCCGGCGATCTCCGCGGCGTCCCCGAGGCAGGATCGTCCGGTGAACTCCTCGAGCCGGCGCGCGAGCTCGTCCGTGCCGAGCCTGCGCAGGTAGATCCCGTTCATGTGGCGGAGCTTGCGCTCGTCGAACACGGCCGGGTTCTTCGAGACGCGCTCGAGCCTGAAGCGTTCGGCGAGCTCGGGCAAGGTGAAAATTTCCTCATCGGAGGCGAACCCGGCCCCGAGCAGCGCGATGTAGTTGTCGACCGCCTCCGGGAGGTATCCGGCCGCTCGGAGCTCCTGCACCGAGGCCGCGCCGTGACGCTTCGAGAGCTTGCGGCCGTCGGGGCCGAGCAGCAGCGGAAGATGGGCGTAGCGGGGCGGCTCGGCGCCGAGCGCCTCGAACACGAGCAGCTGCTTGGGAGTGTTCGACAGGTGGTCCTCGCCGCGGACCACGTGCGTGATCCTCGCGTCGAGATCGTCGACGGCGACCGCGAAGTTGTAGAGCACCGAGCCGTCGGCGCGGGCGATCACGGGGTCGTCCATGCTCGCGTTGGGGAACCGGGCCTGCCCACGGATGATGTCCTCGACGACGGTCTCCCCTTCGTCGGGCACGCGCAGCCTGACTGCGCCCTCGGATTCGTGCTCGCCGCGGAACCCGCGATCGGCGCCGTGGCGCTCCTTGTACGCGCGGACGTCCTCGGCGGTCGCATGCGAGCGATACGCCGCGCCGGAGTCGAGCAGCTGTCCGAGCGCCTCGCGGTGCCGCTGCGCTCGCTCGAACTGGAACACCGGACCCTCGTCCCAGTCGAGGTTCAGCCACCGCAGCGCATCGATGATCTGCTCGACGTTCTCGGGCGTCGAGCGCTCGCGGTCGGTGTCCTCGATCCGCAGCACCAGCGTTCCCGCGCGACCGTCGGGACCGTCGCCCGGCCGGTGCGCGAGCAGCCAGTTGTAGAGCGCCGTGCGGGCGCCGCCGATGTGGAGCGCCCCGGTGGGAGATGGTGCGAACCGAACCCGCATAGAGTGCGAGTCGCATGCTAATCGGCGCGCACGTGTCCAACGCGGGAGGTCTGGACAAGGCCGTCGAGCGCGGCGTCGAACGGGAGTGCGCCGCAATCCAGATCTTCAACCAGTCGCCGCGGATGTGGCGACCGACCGCCTACAGCGAGGACGACTTCGAGGCCTTCAAGGCGGCGGTCGACCCGAGCCCGATCGACGCGGTCCTGATCCACGCCGTGTACCTCCTCAACCCGGCCACCGAGGACAAGGAGATGCGGTCCAAGACGCTCACGTCGCTGGTCCAGTCGCTCCGCGTCGGCGCCGGCATCGAGGCGGTCGGCGTGGTGCTCCATCCCGGCTCGGCGAAGACGGGCGACGTGGCGAAGGCGATCAAGCGGGCGGGGGTGGTGATCGGCGAGGCGCTCGCGGAGACCGACGGGTGCGACCTACTGCTCGAGGACACCGCGGGCGCCGGCGGGACGCTCGGCCGCTCGTTCCAGGAGCTCGCGGATCTGATCGACGCGTCGGGCGGCTCGAGGCGACTCGGACTGTGCCTCGACTCCTGTCACCTGTACGCGTCCGGATACGACGTCGCGACCCCTCAGGGGGTCGACGAGACGCTCGACGAGTGCGACCGGCTGGTCGGCCTGAAGCGGCTGCGGGCGCTCCACTTCAACGACTCGCTGGTCCCGCTCGGTTCGAATCGCGACCGCCACGCGATCATGGGAGAGGGGCTACTCGGTGAGCGCGGCTGCGCCAACTTCGTGTCCGACCCGCGGTTCGAGCGCCTGCCCTGCGTTCTCGAGACGGGCCGCGACGGCGGCTCCCCCGCGCTGGCCGATGTCGAGGAGGCGAGAAAGCTGCTGAAACGGGGCCGCGCCACTCGTTCACGAAGGAAAACCGCGCAAGGCTCGCGCTCCCGCTAGGGTGCCGCTCCGATGAGCACAGGCAAGCCCCGAGAGGCAGATGCGCTGGTCGTATTCGGGATCACCGGCGACCTCGCGAAGAAGATGACGTTCCGCTCGCTCTACCGGCTCGAGCAGCGCGGGTTGCTTGACGTCCCGGTGATCGGAGTGGCGGTCGACGACTGGTCGATCGACAAGCTCCGCAAGCACGCGCTGGACTCGATCGAGGCGTGCGGCGAGAAGCTCGAGCAGAGCGTGTGCGACGCGTTCTGCGCCGGACTCTCGTACGTGCAAGGCAATTTCGACGACGCCAGCACCTACACGCGCCTGACCGAGGCGCTCAAGGGGCTGAACGTCAAGTTCCCGACCTTCTACCTCGAGATCCCGCCGTCGCTGTTCGCGACCGTCGTCGCCGGCCTCTCGGGCGCCGAGCTCGTCGCCCACGGCGAGCGCGTGGTGGTCGAGAAGCCCTTCGGCCACGACCTGCAGTCGGCGCGGGCGCTGGCGGTCGACCTGCACAAATACATCGCCGAGCCCCAGCTGTACCGGATCGACCACTTCCTCGGGAAGATGGGGCTCGAGGAGATCCTCTACCTACGGTTCGCGAACTCGATGCTCGAGCCGGTCTGGAACCGCAACCACCTCGCGTGCGTGCAGATCACAATGGCCGAGAGCTTCGGGGTCGAGGACCGCGGGCGCTTCTACGACCCGGTCGGGGCGGTGCGCGACGTGGTCGTCAACCACCTGCTGCAGCTGCTCGCGGCGGCGGCGATGGAGCCGCCCGCCGGCAGCGACCCCGAGACTCTGAAGGATTCCAAGCAGGCGGTGTTCCGCGCGATGGACAACGCCGACCCGTCCCGTTATATCCGTGGCCAGTACGACGGCTACCTGGACATCGACGGCGTCGCGCCGGATTCGACGACCGAGACGTTTGCCGCAATGCGCTTGGAGGTCGAGAACTGGCGGTGGGCCGGCGTCCCGTGGTTCATCCGCACCGGCAAGCACCTGCCGGTGACCCAGACCGAGCTCCGTCTGATCTTCAAGCATCCTCCGCGGGTCCAGTTCATCCAGATGGGAAGGCGCCGGCCCCAGCCGAGCCAGATCGTGTTCAGGATCGATCCTAGGACAGGGATCCGGATGCTGCTCGACGCGCACCGCGCCGATCAGGGCGGACCGGCCCTGATCGAGCTCGACATGGAGTTCGCCGAGGAGGGCGGAGAGGGCGATACGCCCTATGAGGTGCTGCTCCACGCCGCGCTGATCGGCGACAGCACCCACTTCACCCGGCAGGACATGGTCGAGGAGACGTGGCGGATCGTGACGCCTCTGTTGAACGATCCCCCCAAGGTCCTGCCGTATGCCCCCGACACGTGGGGGCCGAAGCAGGCCGACAAGCTCGTCACCGGCTTCGGCGGCTGGCACGGCCCGTGGATGCCGGGGACCCCGCACGTCGCCCCGACGATGGGCGGCTGACCCCTAAGCCGTATCCCTAAGCCGTGGCCGCGACCTGCGCCGGGCGCTCGTCGCCGCGCATCGCATGGCCGAGGAGCTGGTCGAGCTCGGCGTGAAGCCCGGCGCTGCGACAGACGCGGAAGTCGCTGCCGAGCCGTAGCTGGCGCGCGCCGGACGAGGTGATCAGCTCGACCACGACCGAAGCTTCGCCCGGAAACCCTGCGAGCAGCTCCTTCAGCTCGCGGAGCGCCGAGGCGGGCAACAGCGCGGCGTCGATCCGCAGGCGCAGCGCGCTCGGTGGCACGGCGGCCTTCGCGGCGGCCTCCTCCGCCTCGCGCACCTCGTCGTCTGTCGGCTGGAAGGCGTCGACTTGTTGGACGACGAGGCACGTGCGCTCACGGTCCTTGTGATCGACCCGGCCTCTGACGAGCACGATCGAATCGTTGGCGAGCGCGTCGCCGCTGGCGTCGAGCGCCTTGCCGAAGATCACGAGCTCGACCGAGCCCTCGAGGTCGTCGAGCGTCGCAAACATCATCGGGTCGCCCTTCTTGGTCCGGATTCGCTTCGCCGACGCGATCATTCCGCCGATCGTCACCCAGTCTCCGTCACGGCGTCCGGAGAGCTCGGTCAGGGAGCAGTCCGCGGCCGCGCCGAGCGCTGCGCTGACGTCCTTGAGCGGATGCGCGGAGATGAACAGTCCGAGCGACTCCTTCTCTGCCGCGAGCAGCTCCGAGCGGTCGAACTCGATCATCGGGATCGGCGCGTGGCTCGGGACGGTCGGCGTGGCCTCACCGCTGTCGCCGCCACCACCGTCGAGGTCGAAGATCGAGCCCTGGCCTATCAGCGCGTCCTGCTGGGCCTTCTGGCCGGCTCCCTGGGCCTGCTCGAGGACATCGAGCATTCCCTTCCGCGCCGCGCCGGTGGAGCCGAACGCGCCGCACTTGATCAACGCCTCGATCGCCTTCTTGTTGACCGCGCGGCCGTCCACGCGCGAGCAGAAGTCGTACAGGTCGGTGAACGGCCGGCCGTCGCGCGCGTTCTTGATCGCCTCGACCGCCGCGTACCCGACGCCCTTCACCGCGTCGAGGCCGAACCGGATGTTCCCGTCGACGACGACGAACTCGTGGTCTGAAAGGTTCACGTCCGGCGGCAGGATCGAGATTCCCATCTGCTCGGCCTGGGCGACGAAGAACGGAACTTTGTCCTTCGTGTCCATCACCGACGAGATCAGCGCCGCCATGTACTCGGCCGGGTAGTTGGCCTTGAGCCAGGCGGTGCGGTAGGCGATCAACGCGTAGCAGGCGGAGTGGGACTTGTTGAACGAATAGTCGGCCGACCGTTCGTTCGTCGTCCACAGCTGCTCGATCACCCGCTCGCTGGTCCCGGACTTACGGCAGCCCTCGAAGAACTCCGGCTTCAGCTTCGCCATCGCCTCGCGGTTCTTCTTTCCGATCGCCTTGCGCAGGTCGTCCGCCTTCGCCCCGCTGAACCCCGCGATCTCCTTGGCGATCTGCATCGCCTGCTCCTGGTAGACGACCACCCCATTGGTCGACTCGAGGATCGGCCGAAGCCGCTCGTCGGCGTACGTGGCCGACTCGGGGTTGTGCTTGGCCCGTGTGTACGCAGGGATGTTCTCCATCGGACCCGGCCGGTAGAGCGCGTTCAGCGCGATCAGGTGCTCGAGCTCGGACGGCCCCAGCTTCCTCAGCGTCTCCCGCATCCCCTCAGACTCGAACTGGAACACGCCGACCGAGTCGCCGCGGGCCATCATCTCGTACGTGTTGGGGTCGTCGAGCGGAACCGTCGTCATGTCCGGCCGCTCGCCGGTGGAGCGCTCGATGATGTCGAGCGCGTCCTCGATCACGTCGAGGTTGCGCAGCCCGAGGAAGTCCATCTTCAGCAACCCGAGCTGCTCGACCGGTTTCATCGTGAACTGGGTGACCATCCGGAGGACCTTCTCGCCGCTGTCGTCGGTGCCGGCGTCGGCGATCTGGAGCGGCACGATGTCGGTCAGCGGCCGGTCCGCGATCACGACGGCGGCGGCGTGAATCGAGGAGTTGCGGACGATCCCCTCGAGGCCCTGGGCGACGTCGACGATCTGCCGTGCGGTGGGGTCCTTGTCGACCTCGGCGCGCAGCGGCTGGCCGGGCTTGAGGCAATCCTCGAAGCTCGGTGGCCGGCCCATGATCGGATCGGGGATCAGCTTCGCGAGCCGGTCGCCGGTGCCGTAGTCGTGGCCGAGCACACGCGCCGCGTCGCGCGTGGCGGCGCGCGGGAACATCTTGCCGAACGTGACGATCTGCGCAACGCAGTCCTTGCCGTATTTCTCGGTCACGTAGCGGATCACGCGCTCGCGGCCGCGGACGGAGAAGTCGATGTCGATGTCCGGCATCGACACGCGCTCGGGGTTCAGGAATCGCTCGAACAGCAGCTCGTACCGCAGCGGATCGACGTCGGTGATCTGCAGCGAGTAGGCGACCAGCGAGCCCGCGGCCGAGCCGCGGCCCGGACCGACGGCGATCCCCGCGTCCTTGGCGTACTTGACGAAGTCCCAGACGATCAGGAAGTAGCCGGCGAAGCCCATCCGCTCGATCACGCCGAGCTCGTAGTCGGCGCGCTCGAGCGCCTCGCCGGGCACGGGATCTCCGTACCGGTGCCGGAGCCCCGTCTGCACCAGCTCCCGGAGGTACCCGAGCTCGCTCTGGTCCCCGGGCGTCGGGTACCGGGGGATCAGCTGCCGGTCGAGCTCGAGCTCGACGTCGCAGCGCTCGGCGATCTCGATCGTCGACGCGAGCGCCTCGGGCCACTCAGCGAACGCCTTCGCCATCTCCTCATTCGAGCGCAGGTAGAACTCGTTGTTGTCGAAAGTGATCTTCGGCTCGGCCAGGGTCGACTTGGTCTGGACACACAGCAGCGCCGCGTGGTGGTGGTAGTCCTCGCGCCGGAGGTAGTGGACGTCGCCGGTCCCTACCAGCGGCCGCCCGAGCTCGCGGGCGATCCGGACGATCCCCTCGTTGGCTCGGTCCTGCTCGGCCAGCCCGTTCTTCTGGACCTCGAAGTAGACGTTCTCGGCGCCGAACGCATCCAGCAGCTGCTCGGCGTGGGCCTTGGCGTCGGCGGGGCGCCCGTCGAGCAGGTACTGGCAGAAGCGGCTCTGAAGGCAGCCGGTGAGCGCGATCACGCCGCCGGCGTGGGCGGCGATCTGCTCGAGGTCGACCGACGGCTTACCACGCTGGAAGCCCTCGAGGAAGCCGGCGGAGGAGAGCTTCACGAGGTTGCGGTACCCGGTCGGCGTCGCCGCGATCAGCGTCAGGTGGAACCGGTCGAGCCTGCCGGGGGCCCTGCGCGCATGGTCCTCGACGACGTACGCCTCGCACCCCAGGATCGGCTTGACGTCGTGCTTGCGGCAGGCCGTGAACAGCTCGACGGAGCCGTTCATCACGCCGTGATCGGTCAGCGCCAGCGCCGGCTGCCCGAACGCCGCGGCCCGCTCGGCCAGCTTCTCGATCTTGCATGCCCCGTCGAGCAGCGAGTACTCGGAGTGGACGTGGAGGTGGGCGCAGGCAGAGCTCATCGAAGGGTGTTCGAGGATAGGTGCCGGAGCGGACGCTCCGAGGGTCGAATCTCGGTCTGTCCGCAATTCGGCCGCGCGGCACGGATCGAGCGACGAGGCGCTACCGGGCGATCTCGAGGAACCGCTCGAGCATCGCGTTGATCTGCGCCGGCACCACGAGCGGGCTGAAGTGGCCGGAGCCGATCGTCCGGCCGACTGTCATGCCGGGCTGGAGCGCGACCGCCCGTCGCAGATCCGCGGTCGGAGTCCCGGCGTCCAGGTACGCGAGCGGCACGGTTGCCCGCGCGAGCGCCCCAGCGTCGCTCCAGTTCTCGAGCGACTCCTCCCACACGGAGCTCGTGACGTGCGGCGGCGTGCGCACCATCTCGTCGAGCACCCACGCGGCCAGCTCGGGGTCGTCGGTGGGCCCGAAGAACGGGCCGAAGTAGCTCCGCAGAGTCCGCTCGGGGTCCGGCCCGCGGAGGCCGGCGAGCACGTGCTGCACCACCGCCTCGCGCTCGCCGCCGGGCAGCAGCACCGAGTCAATCATCACGACGGCCCGGACACGCCCGGGTTCGGCGGCAGCGAGCTCGAGCCCGATCAGCCCGCCCATGCTGTGCCCCACGATCACCGGCCGGACCGCGCCGAGCTGCTCGCAGGTCCACGCCACGTCATCCGCCAGCGCCTGGATCCGGTAGCGCTGATCGGGCGCGTCGCTCTCGCCGTGGCCTCGCAGGTCGACCGCGATCACCCGGTGGCGGGCGGCGAAATGGAGAAGCTGCGATGGCCAGAAGCGGCGATTACACGCGAGGCCGTGGACGAACACGAGCGGCGGTTCTCCCCGACCTTCGTCGTCGTAAGCGAGCGCCACGCCGTCGCGGAGCAGCCGAGCCATGGGGGCATTCTCGCCGCGGGTCCGGATAATTGGCGGGATGCCTTCCACGACCGCCCCGATCCGGTTTCCGACGGCCGCGCTCGCCGCGATCGGGTTGATCGCCGGCTACGGGGTCGCTGTGGCCTCCGGCTCACGGCCGCTCGGCGGCGTCGTGCTCCTTGTCTTCGGGCTGCCGTGCGTGGCGATCTGGGCCCGCAGGCACGGACCGCGGACGGCCGCGCTGCTGACCGCGCTCGGGGTCGCAGCGTTCGCGCTCTCACACGCGCTCGGAGCGGCGATTGGAGCGTGGCCCGCCGTGCTCGTCACGGCCGCGCTCACCTTCGCGGCGTACTTCAGGCTTTCTGACTGGCGGCCGTCGCGGCTCGCCGGCGTGCGGCGCTGATCCCGGCCACGACGGCCACTCCGGCGACCCCGGCGATCGCCAGGTCGCGGCGGGCATTCGGGAACCGGTGGCGGTAGTAGCCGCGGACGATTCCCCAGAGCCCGCGTCCGAGCAGCCGATAGATCATGCCGACACGCTAGCGCTCGTCGCCGTGGCGGACCCGCCACGCCATCCGCGACTGGAGCGACCACAGCTCGATGAACCCCGGCGACGCCGACTGCGAGAACAGCCCGCCGGACTCCGAGAACCCCGCCAGCTGCTGGTCGTAGACGGCGTACGGCGACTCGCGCGTCACGACCCGCGCCGAGCCCTTGTACAGCTTCATCCCGATCGTCCCGGTGACGAGCGCGTTGGCGGCGACCATGTACGCGTCTAGGTCCTCGCGCAACGGCTCCCACCACAACCCCGCGTACACGAGATACGCCCAGCGCTGGTCGAGGATCGGCTTCAGCTGGTTCTGATGAATCGTGCCGACGAGCCGCTCAAGGTCCGCGTGGGCGGGCAACAGGATCGCGGCGGCCGGCACCTCGTAGATGTCGCGCACCTTGAGGCCCACGATCCGGTCCTCGATGTGGTCGACGATCCCGATCCCGTGCCGCGCGCCGATCTCGCCGACCCACTCGAGCAGGTCGACCAGCTCGAGCCGCTCGCCGTCGAGACCGACCGGGACACCGAGCTCGAACTCGATCGTGAGGTGCTCGGGCTCGTCGGGCGCATCCTCCGGGCGGGTGACGAGCTGAAACACGTCGTCGTCGGGCGCGTGGTCGAGCTCCTCGATCCAGCGCCCCTCGCTGGACCGGCCCCAGACGTTGTCGTCGATCGAGTACGGGACGACCTCGGTGCCTCCCTTGACGGGGATCCCGTGCTCGCGCGCGTACTGGATCTCCTCCTCGCGTCCCATCCGCCACGATCGGACCGGCGCGATCACCTTCAGCTCCGGCGCAAGCGTCGCGATCGTCGCCTCGATCCGGACCTGGTCGTTGCCCTTCCCGGTGCACCCGTGCGCGACCGTGTCGCACTGTGTCCTGCGCGCGTACTCGACCGCGAGCTTCGCGATCAGCGGCCTGCCGAGCGCCGTGAACAGCGGGTACCCAAGGCCATACAGGGCGTTTGCCCTGATCGCCGGCGCGACGTACTCGCGGGCGAACTCCTCACGCGCGTCGACGACGTGCGACTCGATCGCGCCGAGCCGATTGGCCTTGTCGCGGACGACGTCGAAGTCCTCGCCGGGCTGCCCCAGGTTGACGGTCAGCGTCACGACCTCGGCGCCGTAGTGCTCCTGGATCCACTTCAGCATCACGCTCGTGTCGAGGCCGCCGCTGTACAGCAGCAGCACCCGGTGGACGTCGGCGGGGTCCGCCTCGTAGGAGGCGGTCGGCTGGGGGATCGGGTCGGTCACTGCGGCGGCGAAGGGTATTGCCCGAGCCGCTCGCGCACATCGCGCCAGAGCGCCTCATACGCGGTCGCCGCACGTCCGTTCGGCGCAAACCCGGCGAGCACGGTCCGTTTCGCGCCCATCCGCTCGACCTCGGCGGACGCCGGAATCCCACTCGCGAGCACGCTCGCGTGCTCCGCCCGCATGCCCTCCATCACGTCCCGGTGCAGGCGCTTGCGGGCATCGAACATCGAGAAGAACGCGAGGATTTGGAGCCCGCCCACCTCCCCGTTGACGAGCCCCTCGAGCTGCTCGAGCGTCCGCGAGGAAAGGGTCGCCGGGATGACCGGCACGAGCAGCGCGTCGGCTGCCTCGAACACGCTCTCGGAAACGAGCGAGATGCTCGGGGGGCAGTCGAGGAACACGTAGTCGTAGTCGTCACGGAGCGGCTCGATCACTCGGGCCAGCCTGCGTGTGGGCCGCTTGAATCGCTCCAGCACGAGGTCCATGTGGCGGTAGGAGAAGTCGGCGGGCAACAGGTCGAGGCCCTCGTGATCGGTCCCTTTGATCTGCCGCGCCGGGTCGCTCCCCCGCCGCAAGAGCTTCCGGCCTCCTCCCTTCACCTTCGGGCGGACGCGGAACAGGTAGGTCGAGGCGCCCTGCGGGTCGAGGTCCCAGAGCAGCGTCCGGGCTCCATCGCGGCTGGCCAGGTACGCGAGGTTGACGGCGGCGGAGGTCTTGCCGACGCCGCCCTTGATGTTGTAGGTGGCGAGGACCGTCGTCACTCGAACGTCTCCCGGACCCGCTTACGCCCGTGCTTGGAGGCGAACTTCTCGAAGGTCGACGCGAACTGCTCGCGCGCCGCGTACTGGTCCTCCTCGAGCCGCTCGACCAGCGCCCCCATCGCCATCAGCGCCGCCGGCGAGCCGTCAGCGGCGGTGGCGACGGCGTCGCCGAGCGACCGGAGCGTCGCGGCCTGAACCTCGCGGTCCTGATGCCGGCCGAGCACATCCTGCAGCGCCTTCAGCGAGCTGACCATCGGTTTGACGACATCGTCGCGGAACAGCGGCGCCCCGAACAGCTCGAGCAGGTAGCGGAGCTCCTTACCCTGCTTGCGGAGCTCGTGATAATCGGCAGCGGGGCTGTCCGGGCCGATCGCCTCCCCCATCTTGACCATCCGCGCGTACACCTTGGCGATCCGCTCTCCGGCGAGCGCGGCGATCGGCCGCTCCGCGTCGCGGCCGGCGGCGGGACCCTGTACGTCGTCGCCGAGCCGGCCGAGGAACGAGGACCAGTCGGACAGCAGCGAGGCCGTCCGCTCGGAGCGAAGTGCTCGGGCCATCCTGCGCCGCGCGGCCGCCCGGCGGGTCGCGAGCACCGACCGGAGCGCGTCGAGGTCGGGGCGGACGGGCTCGGGAACGAGCGCCCGCATGTCGTCGAAGTCGAGCAGGTAGACGTCGAGGTCGCGGGCGTCGCCGGTGGCCTGCTGGAGCCAGCGGAAGTCCGCGCGGAAACGCGACAGCGCCTCCGGCTCGAACACGTGGCGGAGCTCGCGCTGCACCGCGCGGGCCTTGCGCACCGACACCCGCAGGTCGTGCAGGAACTCCGGGTCGAGATCCGCGATCGCGCCGTCGATGTTCGCCTGGGTCACGTCGAGCAGGGCCCGGAGCACGGACGCGGCGGCGATCGCGGCGGGCTCGTCGCGGCGTAGCGCCACATGGACCTTCGACGGCGTCCCGCCGGGGCGCGCCCCGGACGCTGCGACCGCCTCGTCCATCAGCGTCTCGTTCGTCGGCTCGAGCTTCAGCTCGGCTCTCAGCGTCTCGTCGACCCGCCGCAGCTCCTTGTCGTAGCCGCGGACTGCCGCGACGTGGATCCGGGGGCGCAACCGCCGGCGGCCGAGCGCCGGCTGCTGGAGCCGCATCCGCACCACGGTCTTGCGCTCGGAGTCGAGCACGTCCAGCAACCGCTCCCGATTGCGGATCTCGACCAGCGGCAGCAGCGCCCGCTCGGCGAGCGGCTTCGACAGCGACGCGCGCAGCGGGCCGTCGGGCAGATCTCCCGCGAGCAGCGGCCCGCCGGGCTTGGCGAGCTGGGCGCGCGCCAGCACGCGATCGGCGGACACCTCCTGGAGGATCAGCCACCCGTTCTCCCAGACGGCGACCCGCCCCGCCTCATGGAGTCGCCCGTCGAACGTGTCGTAGTAGGCGCGCTCACCGGAGAGCGTGCGACCGTCCCGGACGTCGAGCAACTCGGCGACGGCCTTGCCGGCGTCCGCGAGCGTCATCCCCTCGGGCAGCAGGTAGTCCCCGGCAGTCAAGACCCGAGCGCCTCTAGCCGCCCGAGCGCGTCGTCGATCTCCTCCTCGGAGACGATCAGCGGCGGCTCGAGCCGGATCGTTCCCGGGCCGGTCGCGTTGACCACCAGGTGCTGCTCGAGCAGGGCTCTGCGCGCGAGCTCCGGCGCATCCTCCCCGTCGATCAGATCGATCGCGAGCATCAGTCCGCGGCCGCGAACGGCCGCCACAAACGATATTCGCTCGAGCCCGGCCGCGAGCCGGGCGCCAGCCGTCCGGACATGCTCGAGCAAGGCCGGGTCCGAGCAGATCTCGAGCGCCTCGAGCGCGGCGCGCGAGGCGACCGGTCCGCCGGCGAACGTGGAGCCGTGATCGCCGGGCTGGAAGGTGTCCGCCAGCCGCTCGCCGGTGACGAGCGCGCCGATCGGGACGCCGCCGCCGAGCCCTTTGGCGGCCGTCAGCGCGTCGGGGACGACGCCTGTCTGCTCGTACGCCCAGAGCGTCCCGGTGCGCCCCATCCCGGTCTGGATCTCGTCGAAGATCAGCGCCGCTCCGGTCCGGTCGCAGGCTTCGCGCGCGACGGCGAGCAGCTCGTCCTCGACGACGAGGATCCCGCTCTCCCCCTGGATCGGCTCGACCAGCACGGCCGCGGTGCGCTCGCCGACCGCCGCCGTGAGCGCGCCCGGGTCTTTCGGCACGACGACGAACCCGGGAACCAGCGGCGCAAACGGCGCCTGTTTGGTCTCCTGCGGCGTGGCCGACAGCGCCCCGTAGGTGCGGCCGTGAAACGCGCTCTCGAACACCACGACCTCGCCGCCTGGCCGTGCGCGACGGGCGAGCTTGAGCGCGGCCTCGACCGCCTCGGCCCCCGAATTCGTGAGGAAGACCTTGCCGTCGAGTGAGCTCTTCGAGAGCGCCTCGGAGAGCCGCAGCGCAGGCTCGGTGTAGTACAGGTTGGTCGCGTGTGTGAGCCGCCCGGCCTGATCGCGGATCGCGGCGACCACTCGCGGGTGGCAGTGGCCGACGTTCAGCACGGAGATCCCGGCGAGGAAGTCGAGATACTCGTTGCCGTCGTCGTCCCACAGGCGCACGCCGGAACCGCGGACGAACTGGACCGGGTTGCGGATGTACGTCGGGACCGCGTAGTCGCGCTCGAGCTGCTGTAGCTGCGCGAGCGTCGCGCTCACTGCGACTCGGACTTCGCCGGGACGATCCGCGTCCCCTGCCCGGCGTCGGTGAACAGCTCGATCAGCAGCGAGTGCGGCACCCGCCCATCGACTATGTGGGCGTACGAGACCCCGCCGTGGATCGCGTCGACGGCCGCTCGCAGCTTCGGCTGCATCCCACCGGAGACGGTCGAAAGCGCCGCCTCGACCTCGTCGGCCGTCGCTTCCGAGGTGACGCTGGCGCGGTCGGCCGGATCGCGCAGCCAGCCAGGGACGTCGGTCAGGAATACGAGCTTGTACGCGCGCAGCGCCCCCGCGATCGCGCCGGCGGCCTCGTCGGCGTTGATGTTGTACGACCTGCCCTCTCGGTCGGCGCCGACGCTCGCGACGACCGGGATGTAGTCCTCGGCGATGTGGTTGAGCACATCCACGTCGACCCGGTCGATCCGGCCGACGTAGCCGATGTCCTGGCCGCTCGGCGACGGCTGGCGGCTCGCCCGGAACAGCAGTCCGTCGTCGCCCGACAGCCCGACCGCGGGCTGGCCGTGGCGGTTGATGAGCAGCACGATGTCCTTGTTGACCTTTCCGACCAGCACCATCTTCGCTACCTCGACGGTCGCCTCATCGGAGACCCGGAGCCCGTCGACGAACTCGACCGGCAGGTTGAGCCGCTCCATGTAGTGAGTGATCTCCGGCCCTCCCCCGTGCACGACCACCGGGTTCATCCCGACGTACTTGAGCAGCACCACGTCGCGCGCGAAGTCCTCCTTCAGCCGCTCATCGCTCATCGCGGCGCCGCCGTACTTGATCACCACGGTCTTACCGTGGAACTCACGGATGTACGGCAGGGCCTCCAGCAGGGTTGCTACGTCGCGCACGATCAGGATGTGTACTCGGAGTTGAAGACGACGTAGTCCGGAGAGAGATCGGAAAAGAACACCTCGGTCTCGCCGCCGGAACCTGGCAGCGTCAGCACGTACTCGACCTCCGCGCCGGAGACGAGCGGCTCGAGCTCGTGCAGATCGTCGATCACCGCCTCGCCGGCGGAGACGACGGTCCGCCCCTCGATCTCGAGGTCGGCAACGAACCCGTTGCCGGGCGGATAGACCGCCCCCGCGGCCTGCAGGATCCGCCCGAAGTTCGGATCGGCGCCGTGCAGCGCGGTCTTCACCAGATTCGAGTTTGCGATCGACCGCGCGACCGGCTCGACGACTTCGCCGCCGCCGCGGACGACGATCCGCCCGACGCGTTTGGAGCCCTCGCCGTCGGCCACGATCTGTAGCGCGAGTCCGCGCAGCAGCGCGTCCATCACCTCGCCGAGCCGGAGTTCGTCCTCGCTCTCTGGCTCGACCCGGACGCCAGAGGCCCCGTTCGCCAACGCGAACACGGTGTCGCTGGTGGATAGCTGCCCGTCGACGCTGATGCGATCGAACGAGCGCTTGACCGTGACCCCGGTGAGCAGGTCGAGCGTGGCGGCCGAGAGCAGCGCGTCGGTCTGCACGAAGCAGAACATCGTCGCGAACCGCGGCGAGATCATCCCCGCGCCCTTCGCCTGCGCTGCGAGCCGGACGGTCCCGCCCGGGAGCTCGACCTGCAGACAGGCCCGCTTCGGCCCACGGTCGCTCGTGAGGATCGCGCGAGAGAAGGCGTCCGCGTCTTCGCCGAGTCCCTCGATCGCCGTGCGCACGCCCGCGAGCAGCGGCTCGCGCGGGAGCTCCGAGCCGATCACCCCGGTCGACGCGACGCCGACCTGCGATGGCTCGATCCTGAGCAGCTCCGCCGCGACCCGCTGGGTGGCGTACGCCGTCTCGAGCCCGCGCTGACCGTCGCCGGTGTTGGACCCGCCGGCGTTCGCCACGACCGCGCGCAGCCGCGCGAGCTCCGCCTCGCGCGAGGCGGTCACCGGCGCACCGACCCGAGCGTTGGTCGTGAACCGCGCCGCGGACACGGTCTCCGAGACGTCGGAGAACAGCACGCCGACGTCGACGCCCTCCGGCTTCAGCCCCGCCGCGACGCCGGCCGCGCGGATCCCCGCCGGCAGCAGCGTCTCCTCGAGCTCGGTCGCGTGCTGGGGCGCCTCGACCCAGCGTGAGCCGAACAGCCCGCTCATCAGGAGATGCCCTCCCCCTCGTCACACCCGAACATCAGGTTCAGGTTTTGGACCGCCTGCGACGCGGCGCCCTTCCACAGGTTGTCGATCGCGGCGAACGCGATCACACGGCCTGTGCGGGCGTCGCGGTGCACCGAGATCCGGCAGATGTTGGTCTCGCGGACATCGCGCACGCCGGGCGGAGTTGGGCTGAGCTCGACGAACGGCTCGCCGGCGTACGCCTCGGCGTAGAGCGCGTCGAGGTCGACGTCGTCGAGCGCGCCGTTCGACGTGACGTAGCAGGAGACGAGCTCACCCTGGTCGAGCGGCAGCAGATGCGGCGTGAAGGTGATCCGCAGGTCGGGGTGGGCGGGATCCAATAACGCCAGCTCCTGCTCGATCTCAGGGGTGTGGCGGTGACGCGGCACACCGTAGGCGTTCACGTTCTCGTCGACGGTGACGAAGTGGGTCGCGTCGGTCGCCGGGCGTCCCGCGCCCGAGACGCCCGACTTGGCGTCGACGATCACGTCCTCGATCAGGCCCGCCCGGGCCAGCGGCGCGAGCGCGAGCAGCGTCGCCGTCGGGTAGCAGCCGGGGTTTGCGACGAGGTCAGCCTCGCGGATCTGCTCGCGGTAGCCGAGCTCCGGCAGCCCGTAGACCGCGCCCGGGAGCAGCTCCGTGACCGGGTGCTCGCGGTACCACTGGGCGTAGGTGGCGGGGTCCCGCAGACGGAAATCGGCAGAGAGATCGACAACGCGCACGTTCCGCGTGCGCAATTCCCTGACCAGCTCGGCGGCGGCGCCGTGCGGGTAGGCGACGACGGCGGCTTCGACGTCGCCGTGCCGGTCGAGATCGAGCTCCTCGAGCTCGAGCGGGACGCGGTGATGCGGGTACAGGTCGTCCAAGCGCTTGCCGACGTCGCTGCGGGCCGTCACCGTGCGCAGCTCGAACGACGGATGCCGGCACAACAGGCGCGCGGTCAGCGCGCCCGTAAAACCGGCGGCTCCGAACACCGCGGCGCTATGCGGCACGGACCCTCCCGCCGAGCTCCTCGGCCAACGCCGAGGCGATCGCCTCGCGCCGCTCCGCAACCTCCTCGTCTCTCAGCGTTCGATCGGGCGCGCGGTAGGACAGCCTCAGCGCCAGCGACACGTTCCCCTCGCCGAGCGTCTCGGGATTGCGGTACACGTCGAACACCTCCGCGCTATGCAACAGCGGCGCGCCGCCGCGGCGGACGGTGTCGAGCACCCGCGCCGCCGGCACGTCCTCGGAAACGACGACCGCCAGGTCCTCGCGGACCTCGGGGAACGTCGTCACGTCGCGGTACGCCTGGGTCGGCGGCACGGGGACGGCGTCGAGGTCGAGCTCGAACGCCGCCACCGTCTGCTCGATGTTCCATTCGGCCGCGACCAGCGGATGGAGCTCCCCGATCCATCCGATCGGGCTGCCGGCGACGTTGATCTGCGCGGCGCGGCCTGGATGGAGGAACGGCTCGGCCCCGGGCTCTAGCTCGTAAGGCGCCCGCAGCGACCGGAGCAGGCCCTCGAGCGCACCCTTCGCGGCGAAGAAGTCGGCCTTCGGGGGATCGGCGTCCCGCCAGCTCGGGTGCCGCACGTCGCCGATCAGCACCGCGGCGACCCGGTAGGTCTCGTGCGGGAGCTGCTCGCCCCGGTCGGGCAGAAACACCGCGCCCGCCTCGAACAGCCGCACGATCGGCGCGCCCTGCGCGAGATTCCGATGCGCGGCGTCGAGCAGCGATCCGAGCAGCGTCACCCTGAGCGTCGCCTGCTCGGCCGACATCGGGTTCTCGAGCTCGACCACCGGCGCGTCCGCGAGCCGCAGCCGTCGCAGCTGCTCGGCGCCGGCGAAGCTCCACCCGACCGACTCGAAGAGCCCCTGGGCGACGAGCGCGTCCGCGGCGCGGCGGCGCAGGCGCTGGCGGGGAGTCAGCCGGCCGTATGCGCCGTGGCGGCTCGGCAGCGTCGACGGCAGCTTCTCGAGGCCGTCGAGTCTCGCGACCTCCTCGATCACGTCGACCTCGCGGGTGATGTCGCCGCGGCGGAAGTACGGGGGCGTCGTGTCGAGGCCTTCGGGGGCGAGCCAGACCTCGAACTCCAGCGACCGCAGGATCTCGGCGGAGCGCTCCCGCGGGATCGGCGCTCCGAGCAGGCTCTCCACGTGCGCGTCCCGCAGGGCGATCGTCGGCAGCCGTGGCCCGTCGCCGCCGACGTCGATCGTGCCGGGATTCAGGGTCGCGCCACAGACCTCGACCATCAGCTGGGTCGCGACCGCCTGCGCATCCATCGTCTGCTCGGGCTGGAGCTGCTTCTCGAAGCGCAGCGACGCCTCGCTCTGGAGCCCGAGTGCCCAGGCGGTGCGGTGGATGTTCGGCCCGTCCCACGTGGCGGCCTCCATCAGCACGCGCGTCGTGCCCGGCTCGACCTCGGAGCGGGCGCCGCCCATCACCCCCGCGATCGACGTCGGGCCGTCGGCGTCGGCGATCAGCACCATCTGGTCGTCGAGCGTCCGCGTCTGGCCATCGAGCGTCTCGACCCCCTCGCCCTGCCTCGCTCGTCTCACCGTGAGGGCCCCTCCCGCGACGCGGTCGAGGTCGAACGCGTGCAGCGGCTGGCCGGTGAGCAGCATCACGTAGTTGGTGATGTCGACGACGTTGGAGATCGGCCGCTGGCCGGCCGCCGTCAGCCGCGCCTTCAGCCAAGGCGGGCTGGGACCGATCTTCACGTCGTCGAACGCGCGGGCGGTGAACCGGGGGCACAGGTCCGGGTCCTCGACCTCGATCGTGACGCCTTCGACCGGGCCGCCGCCGCCGGGGTCCTCGCTCCACGGCGGGGCGTCGAGCTCCGCGCCGGTCGCGGCGTGCGCCTCGCGCGCGATCCCGTAGACGGCGAGGCAGTCGGGCCGGTTCGAGGTGATCTCGAACTCGAGCACGTCGGTCGCGAGCGTAAGGACGTTTTCGAGCGGCGAGCCCGGCACGAGGTGGTCGTCCTCGAGCACCAGAATCCCCTCGTGGTCGGTCCCGATCGCGAGCTCGTCCTCGGCGAGGATCATCCCGTTGGAGACGACCCCGCGGAGCTTCGCCTTGCCGAGCTTGGTCCCATCGGGCATCACCGCGCCGGGCTTCGCGACCGCCACCGTCTGGCCGGCGGCGACGTTCGGGGCGCCGCAGACGATCTGCGAGGGCTCGCTCTCGCCGATGTCGACGAGGCAGACGCGCAGCCGGTCGGCGTCGGGGTGCTGCTCGGCCTTGACGACGCGGCCGACGACGAAGTTGTCGAGCTCGCCGACCCCGTGGCGCTCGATCGCCTCGACCTTGGTGCCGGTCATCGTCAGCCGCTGCGCCAGGGAGTCGGTGGAGAGCTCCGGGCGGCAGTACTGGTGGAGCCACTCGAGCGGAACCCTCATCCGAACTGCTCCAGGAACCGGACGTCGTTGTCGAAGAACATGCGCAGGTCGGGGACGCCGTACTTGAGCATCGCGATCCGCTCCACGCCCATCCCGAACGCGAACCCCTGGATCCGCTCGGAGTCGTAGCCGTTGTCGCGCACGAACCCGAACACGTTCGGGTCGACCATCCCGGCGCCGAGGATCTCGATCCAGACGTCGCCCTTGCAGACCGGGCACCGGGAGCCGTCGGCGAGGAACCCGCCGGTGCAGTTGAAGCACGAGACGTCGACTTCGACGCTCGGCTCGGTGAACGGGAAGAAGTCGGGGCGCAGCCGGATCTCGCGCTCCTCGCCGAAGACGGACCGGGCGAACACCTCGAGGGTGCCCTTGAGGTCACCGAGGGTCACGTCGGTGTCCACCGCGAGGCCCTCGATCTGGTGGAACTGCGGCGCGTGGGTGGCGTCCGTCGGGTCGGGCCGGTACACGCGGCCGGGGACGATGATGTAGAGCGGCGGCGGATGGAGCTCCATCGAGCGGATCTGGACCGGGCTCGTGTGGGTCCGGAGCAGGACCTGGTCGCTGATGTAGAACGTGTCGGTCTTTTGCCGCGAGGGGTGCGTAGCCGGTGTGTTGAGCGCGGTGAAGTTGTAAAAAACGGTCTCCACCTCGGGGCCCTCGGCCACGTCGAAGCCGAGCCCGATGAAGACCTCCTCGATCTCCCGCCGGGTCTGGGTGAGCAGGTGCAGCCCGCCGAGATTGGGCAGCGGGTCGGCGGGGAGCGTGACGTCGATCCGGTCCTGCTCGAGGCGGCGGTTGAGCTCATTCGTGGCGAGGTCCGCGTGCCTTGAGTCGATCGCGCGGTCGAGCGCCTGGCGCGCCTCGTTCGCGGTCCGGCCGGTCTGGGCGCGCTCGTCCGGGGGGAGCTGGGCGACGGCGCGGAGCAGGTTCGGGAGCTCGGCCTTGCGGCCCAGGTATTTGATCCGCGCCTGCTCGAGCTCGTCGCTTGTCGCAGCTCTCGCGATCGCATCCTCGGCCTCGGTCCTGATCTGCGCCACCCGTTCGAGCGTCTCACTCATCGCGCGCCATCCTAGATGTGAGTTCGTAGAGGGCGACGGTCGCGGCCTGGGCGGCGTTGAGGCTGTGGGTCGCGATCGGGATGTGGGCGATGTGATCGGCCGTCTGCACGAGCTCTTGCGGCAGACCTTCCCGCTCGGCGCCGATCAAGAGCGTTGTCTCGTGGACTTTGGCGTTCTCGTCAACCCTCTCTTGACGGAATCGCCAAAGTTCCCCGAGGGCCACCCCCTCCCAAGCCACAAGCGCGATCTTCGACCCCGGCAGCTCGGTCACGGCCTCCGCGTTCGCCACGGGCACCGCGAACACCGCCCCCATCGATGCCCGCACCGCCTTCGGACCGAACGGATCCGCGGTTCCCGGGCCAACCGCGACGCACGACGCTCCGAACGCCTCGGCGCTCCGCAGGATCGTCCCGACGTTGCCCGGGTCGGCGACGCCGTGGAGGTACACGCACAACGGGCCGGCAGGCGACTCGAGCCACCGCTCCTCGTAGACGGCCAGAGCCCGGGTCCCCGACGCGAGCCCGGAGGCCGACGCCAGCGCGTCCGCCTCGACCTCGACCCCCGGCAGGCCTGAGCCAACCGCCGCATACCGCTCGAGCGGCTCCCAGCCCGCGGCGTCGGCGGCCGCCAGCAGGTCCTCGCCCTCGGCCACGAACCGCCCCGCCTGCTCGCGCCACCGCCGCCGCTGCCGCAGCTTGCGGATTTCCTTGAGCTTCTGGTTGTGGTGGCTTGAGATGGTCATAAAAAAGGGCGCCCTCCCGTTAGGAGCGGCGCCCGAGTGGCAGTGCTGGTGGTTCGGCTGCTCAGCCGGCCGCCAGCGCCTCGCGGGCGCGCTCGGCAAAGCGTCGGAAGGTGTCGGCGTCGCGGACGGCGATGTCCGCGAGGATCTTGCGGTCGAGCTCGACTCCGGCGAGCTGCAGACCGTGCATGAACTGCGAGTAGGACAGCTCGTTCTGGCGAGCCGCCGCGTTGATCCGGGTGATCCACAGCCGGCGGAAGTCGCGCTTGCGGTTGCGCCGGTCGCGGTAGCGGTACTGGTCGGCCTTGAGCACGGCCTCCTTGGCGGTCCGGTAGTGCCGGCTCGCGTCGCCCCGGTAGCCCTTGGCGAGCGCGAGCGTCGCGCGGCGCTTCTTGCGCGCGTGGTTCGAGCGCTTGACCCGGGTCATCCCGAGCCCTTCCGCGTCCCGTGCGGCACACCGAGCAGGGTCTTGACCCGCTTCTCGTCAGCCTTGGCGATCACCGCGGGCTTCGCGTGCCGCCGTTTGCGCTTGGGCGACTTCTTCTCGAGGATGTGGCTGGTGAAGGCGCTGCGGCCGCGCACCTTCCCGGTGGCGGTCACCTTGAAGCGCTTCTTGGCGCCAGAGTGCGTCTTCATCTTCGGCATCGCGGCCGCTTAGTAAAGCAGAGTGCTGGCGCTACGCCGCCGCGTCGGCCGAGGCCGGGACCGGCTTCTTCTCGGCCTCCGGGGCCTTCTTGGGCTCGGCGGCCGCGTTGCCATCCTCGGTCGCAAGCACCGACTTCGACGGTCCCAGCATCATTGTCATGTTGCGCCCGTCCTGGAGCGGCGACTGTTCGACCACGCCGACGTCCGACAGCTCCTCGGCGAGACGGTCCAGCAGCGCGATCCCGCGCTCCGGATGGGTGACCTCGCGGCCGCGGAACATGATCGTGATCTTGACCTTGTCCTTGCCCGTCAAGAAGCGCCGCACGTGACCCTTCTTGGTGTCGTAGTCGTGCTGCGCGATCTTCGGGCGGAACTTGATCTCGCGGATCGTGATCTGCTGCTGGTGCTTGCGCGCGGCCTTCTGCTTCTGGGCCTGCTCGTACTTGTACTTCGAGTAGTCGAGCACGCGCGTCACGGGCGGGCGGGCATCGGGGGCCACCTCGACGAGGTCGAGATCGCGCTCCTGCGCGTACCTGAGCGCGTCGTCGGTCTTGATCACGCCGACCTGATTCCCCTCCTCGTCGATCAGACGGACTTCGGGTACACGAATCCGCTCATTGATCCGGGTGAGGTCCCGCTCCGGGGGTCGCCGGTCGAACTTCCGAGGAACCGGCACTAGCTGCGCTGAGGTCCTGTGCTCAAGCGGCGCCGGGCCGTGTGTGACGAAAAGCTTGGGTCAACAGAATTGAGTATAGCGGCGGGCCTACCCCGGGGAGCGACTTTCAACCTGTTCGGCCAGCCGCTCGATCAGACCCTCAACCGGCTCGGAGCCGCGGTCGCCGTGGCGGTGCTCGCGGACTCCCACCTGATCGCTCTCGTGCTCGCGATCGCCCACCACCAGCATGTACGGAATTTTCCGCAGCTCACCGTCGCGGATCTTCCGCCCGACGGATTCGTCCCGGTCGTCCAGCTCGACCCGCAGCCCCGCGGCGCGCATCCGCTCGCTGACGGAGGCCCCGTACTCGTTGTGGCGCTCGGCGATCGGCAGCACGATCGCCTGGAGCGGCGCGATCCACAGCGGGAACTCGCCGGCGAAATGCTCGATCAGGATCCCGATGAAGCGCTCGAAGGACCCGAACAGCGCCCGATGGATCATCACGGGCCGGTGCTCGAGGTTGTCGGCGCCGGCGTAGGTCATGTCGAACCGCTCGGGCATCGCGTAGTCGAGCTGGACCGTGCCGAGCTGCCACGAGCGGCCAATCGAGTCGGTCGTGTGGAGGTCGATCTTCGGCCCGTAGAAGGCGCCGTCGCCCTGGTGGATGTCGTGCCGGAGCCCGCGGTGCTCGAGCGCCCCGCGCAGCGCCCCCTCCGCCTGGTCCCACATGGCGTCGGAGCCGATCCGGCTCGGCGGGCGGGTTGACAGCTCCAGCCGGGGCTCGAGCCCGAACAGCTCGTAGAGGTAGAAGGCGAAGTCCAGACAGCCGATCACCTCCTGCTCGATCTGCTGATCGGTGCAGAAGATGTGCGCGTCGTCCTGGGTGATGCTGCGCACGCGCAGCAGGCCGTGGAGCGTGCCGCTCGGCTCGTGGCGGTGGACGAGGCCCTGCTCGGCAAGTCGGATCGGAAGGTCGCGGTGTGAGCGCCGCTGCGTGTTGTAGATCTGGATGTGGGCCGGGCAGTTCATCGGCTTGAGGCCCATCTGCCGCCCCTCGACCTCGGTGAAGTACATGTGGTCGCGGTACTTGTCCCAGTGACCCGACTGCTTCCACAGCTCGACGTCGTAGAGGATCGGGGTGTGGACCTCCTGGTAGCCGCGCGCGGCGTTCTGCTCGCGCCAGAGCTGCGACAGCGCGTTCCAGATCGCCTGACCGGCCGGATGCCAGAAGGGCGAGCCCGGGCTGAGATCGGAGAACGAGAACAGGTCTAGCTCGCGGCCGAGCTTGCGGTGGTCCCGCGCACGGGCCTGCTGGAGCCGCTCCAGGTGCGCGTCCAGCTCCTTGGCGCTGAAGAACGCCGTCCCATACACGCGCGTGAGCATCGTGTTGGCCGCGTCGCCCCGCCAGTAGGCGCCGGCGACCGACAGGAGCTTGAACGCGCCGATCCGCTTCGTCGACGGGGCGTGTGGGCCTCGGCAGAGGTCCGTGAAGTCGCCGTTCGTGTAGAGGCTGACGGTCTCGATCCCCTCGTTGCGGACCAGGTCCTCGATCAGCTCGACCTTGTAGTCCTGGTCCTCCTTGACGAACCGCTCGAGCGCGTCGCCGACGGTCACGTCCTCCCGCTCGAACCGCTCGTCGGCCTTGATGTGCTCCCGCATCCGCTGCTCGATCGGCTCGAGGTCAGCGTCCGACAACGACACCCCCTCGGGGAATTCGAAGTCGTAGTAGAACCCGTCCTCGATCGGCGGACCGATCGAGACCTTGGTGCCGGGGTAGAGCTCGAGCACCGACTCGGCGAGCACGTGCGCGGCGTCGTGGCGGATCAACCACAACGCGTCGGCACCGCTGCGGTCGGTGACGATTTCGAGCTTCTGCGGCCGGCCGTTCGCCACCGGCAGCGGCCCGTCGAGGTCCCGCAGCTCACCGTCGACCTTGACCGCGAGCGCGGCGCGTGCCAGACCGGGTCCGATCGCCGCGGCCGCATCGGCGCCGGTGGCGCCGTCCGCGAGGTCGAGGATGGTTCCGTCAGGAAGCTCGAATTGCATGGGCGGAGGATGCTATCCGCGCGTCCGCGGGCGACCCGAGTCCCCCGGGATCCGGTCGCGATCAGCGAACCCGGAACGAGAAGTTGCCAACGTCCATCACCGCGATGAACATCGGACACGCCTCACGCGGTGGGCATCGAGGAGTGAGCACCTCGATCAGCTCGCCCGTGTACCAGCCGCGACACCAGTGGCGTGCCGGCGCCGGAGGTGAGAGCCGCACCTGAACGCGCTGGCCGCCGCGGGTAGGCCCAACCGCGGTCGAGGCGCTGGAGGCGCACCGCCGACCGCGGGGCCCGCTCGCCCTCAGCTCGTACCGCGGGCCGCCCGCCGAGCCGCCGCCGGTCTGCAGCGGCGCTCGGAAGCTGACCGTGAAGTTCGCCGACGGCGAGCCGATCGCGGGCTTCACGGTGACCGGGACGCGCGATCCACCGGTGGTCGCGCCGACCGCGACCGACGCGAACACGACGGCCGCCGATCCCACCGCCAGACACACCGAACCCGCCCGCCTCATCGCCCGCGACTCTACCCCGCGTGGGCGTCGCCCGCGCCCCCACGCGGCCTCCCCGTCGCCGCTACATTTACGTGATCTCCCGGGCGATTAGCTCAGCTGGGAGAGCGCCGTCTCGACAAGGCGGAGGTCGCTGGTTCGAGCCCAGCATCGCCCACTCCCATGAACACTGGGGTTTCGGCCCCTAGGCATCACTAAAGATTTGCGCCTTGGCCAACACTGGGCCAACAGCGGGCGGCGGTTCATCGGACCATCCCGCCCAGTCCGAGCTGCTCCGAGGCCGACTCGCGGGCCTTGCGGATCGCATCCGCGGCGGGCACGTGCGGCTGCCCCCGGAGTTCCTCTGACCTCCAAATGACGGCGGCACCTCGTATCCGCGCTAACGAGGGAAGTTGCCGACGCCATTCAGGTGCCGCGCGGCCGAGGAAAGCGGGTGTCTCCCAACGGGGGCCCGAACGGGATCGGATACGCGTCCAACGCGGACGTCCGAGTGCGCGATATCCGCGTGGCCGCAGGTGACATGGAGGCGAGTGTTCCCTCAGTCGTGTGGCTGATGGCGTTGGTCGCTCGAGCGCCGTATGGCGATTACGGTCCGGATCGCTTCGACGGCCCCGAACGGCCATATGCCTGCGAGGAATCCGTAGCTGCCGCGACAGGGCGCAGCCGAGCGCAAATGCGAGCATGAACCGGTGGCCGCGACGCTCGAGAGCGTGCATGAGCATCCATGAATGTCACCGCCCCAGCT
>DASXDA010000023.1:0-11005 GCA_036490875.1 Solirubrobacteraceae bacterium | reverse complement strand
AACCCGGTCGAGTGCACCCAAACGCCGAACAGGGTGTCGGCGGGGCTGCCACTCTGGATCCGCAGCACGCCGGCGAACGCGAACGGCCCGAGGACGCAGATCAGCGCCAGCACTCGTGTCGCGAGCTGCGTGCGCAGCTTGCGACTCTCGGCGCGGAAGACGCTCGCGACTCCTCCGCTCACGCGACGCCCGCCCGTTCGCCGTCCCCCGTCAGCGCGAAGAACATCGATTCGAGCGGACTCGACCGCAGCTCGAGCTCGCGGACGGCCACGCCGGCCCGCCCGAGCTCGAGCACGAACGCGTCCAGCGCGCCCTCCTCGGCCGTGAGCGTCAGGCCTCCGGCGGGGCCGCCGGGGGCCGCCGTGATCCCGCGCTGCCGGGCCGCGAGCTCGAGCGCGCGGCGGTCATCGCTCGTGCGCATCGCGTGGGCCGACCCTGGCGCCTGCTCGCGCAGCTCGGCCGCGGTCCCGTCCCACACCGTCTGCCCCCACCGGAGCACGGTGAACGCGTCGCACACGTCCTCGATCTCGGTGATCTGGTGGCTCGAGATCAGGACCGCCGCGCCACCCGACGAGAGCTCGTTCAGCAGCGCGCCCATGTCGCGGACGCCCGCCGGGTCGAGCCCCGCGGTCGGCTCGTCGAGCAGCAGCAGCCGAGGGGCGCGCAGCAGCGCCGCCGCGATCCCGAGCCGTTGTCGCATTCCGGTCGAGTAGCCGCTGACCCGATCGCCGGCGCGGCCCGAGAGCCCGACGCGCTCGAGCAGCTCGTCGACGCGGGCGGTGGCGCCCGATCCGTCGAGTTCGACGAGCAGCTCGAGATTTGTCCGTCCCGGCAGGTACGGGTAGAAGGTCGGGTTCTCGACGAACCCCGACACGCCTTCGAGGCTCGCCGGGTCGGCCGGGTCGAGCGGGCGTCCGAACAGCTCGACCGATCCCGCGTCGGCGCTCACCAGCCCGAACAGCAACCTCAGCAGGGTGGTCTTGCCGGCCCCGTTGGGCCCAAGCAGCCCGTGGACCTCGCCCTCCCGCACTGACAGGTCGACGTGGTCGACCGCGACGGTCGACTCGAAGCGCTTCACCAGCCCCCTAGCGGTTACAGCCTCCACCGCGCGGCACTATATGGACGACGGTGTGGCGGTTGCGTCAGCGTCTACCGCGCACGGGCGGCAGGTTCAGCGACCTCGTGTTCGCCCAGCTGGACCCGACGCCCGACGCACCGGTCGCGCGAAGCCGGAACTGGTAGGCCGCTCCCGGTTGTCCGACGAACACCCGGTGACCGGCGCGAGAGCTGGTCACGAGCGTCCTGTAGCGATGGAGGTGGGGCTTCGTCTGGTGGATCTGCACGGTGAACGACTTGACCGTCGCGCCGCTTGCGCTCCAGGACACCCTGATCGCCGAGTGGCCCCTGGACCTGACCAGCGTCGCTCGGACCCGCGCAAGCGGCGGTTTGATGTTGGCCGCGCACGCCCGGTTGAACACGTCCGATCCCAGCGAGGTCTCGCCCGGCAGCCCGGCGTACCCCAGATGCGCGAGCCCGAACAGGTCCTCGAAGCTGCGCAGCAGCGTGTAATGGTTGTACGGCTGCTTCGTCACGGTCCCCGGCTTGATGCAGGGCGAGATCAGCACCGCCCCGGTGTTCCCGCCGCCGGGACCGGTGATACCGGGCTCGGGGCTGTTCGGGCCGGCGATCTCGCCGCAGCACGAGCTCGTCTCGCTGGTCGCAGACTCGTCGAAGATGACCGCCAGCAGACCATTCTGTTGCCGGAACGCCGGCGAAGTGGTGATCTTCGGGACCCACTGCTGGAGGAACTGCTCGATCCCGGCGTAGCCTCCCGGACGCTTTGGGTCCTTGCACGTGGCGTCGTGCCCGTCGGCGCACAGGTCGGGCGTGATGAACACGTAGTTGGGCGTGCTCGGCGCGTTCGCCAGGTCCTGCGGGAGCAGGTTCAGGTTGACGACGTGGCTGTCGCACAGCGTCGTGTTGTCGATGATCGAGTGGAAGTACACGAACGGGTCGTGGCGGGTCGCGTACTGATCGGTCGCCGTCGCGCTCTGTGTGTGGTCCTGCTGACCCACGCCGGGATGGCCGCATTCGCCGGCCTCGCGCGTCGGGTCGGCGCCCATGCTCTGGTTGTAGTCGCGCCAGGTGAGGCCGGCGGCGTCGAGCTGGTCGGCGATTGTCTTGACCGCGCTCGGGTATACGCATCCGGAGCCGATCGCCTGGCCGTACGGGCCGATCGTGCCCGGTGTGAAGTCGCTGAAGCTGAAGCAGTCGGCCTGGTTCTGCGGGTTCGGCGCCTGTCCCGAGATCATCGAGATGTAGTTGTCGTTGCTCGCGTGCCCGGTCGCGTAGTACTTGGGTACGAACGCGCCCTCGCTGGTCAGCGTCTTGGCCAAGTACGGCGCCGGCGAGTTGGGGCCGAACGTCGAGGCGGCCGATTCGTTCTCGAGCACGATCACGAACACGTGGCGGATCGGGGGGAGCCGGCTCGCGGCGCTCGCGGCGGACGGTGCGAGCGCGGCGCCGAGTACGGCGAGCGCCAGTGCGAGCGCGCGCCTCACAGGGGCACCCCCGCCCCGCACGCGTGCCGCGCGGCACGGTGGGCCGCCTCGAGCCGGGCGCGGTGAGCCCGGACGCGTCGGAGATGGTCGTAGTGTGCGGCCGCGCTCGTGCACGCCTTCGACACGTCGGTGCTGATCATTTCGTCGTTGGCGAACACGCGATCGTCCCCCTCCTCCTCGAGGTACGTGCAGACCATCTCGGCGCCATAGCCGGCGGGCCTGCCGGAGCCGTGGGCCAGCGCCGAGTACGCGTGGCCGGTGGTGGGCTGCGGGTTGAGTTGCTTGTCGAGCAGCACCACGCCGGATGTGTACTGGAAATTGCCGCCGCATTCGTGCGCGAGCTTGACCTGGATCCGGAGCGGCGCGGTCCGGCTGTCGAGCATCCCGGCGTCCGCAGTGACGTGGACCGTGACGGCGAGCGGCTGGTGGAGCCGCGCGACCGCGGCGACGCCGACGTCGAGGCCCACCGGCGTGAAGCTGTCCGCGCTCGCGACGGCTGCCGGGATCGCGCCGGCGATCGCGAGCAGTGCAGCTGTCCTGAGCGCGAGCCTCACGGTCGCATCCCGAGCTTCGAGGGATACCGGTACATAGTCGACGGCGTCGCCGGGCGGTACTCGAACCCGAGCCGCTCGAGGTACCCGGAGGTGAGCAGCTTCTGGAGGTCGTGGGGCTTCGCTCGCTTGGCCTGCGGGCCGCCGGCCAGCGACGCCGGCGGCGAGCCGAGCACGGTGCCGACCCCGACGCCGACGCCGCCCGTATCGGCGGGGGCCGTGCCGCCGCACTCCGTCGCCATGATGTGCGGGGGTGTGGGCAACGACGGCGCGTGCAGCCGCGGCTTGGCCTCCCAGTCGAACGCCGCCGCGATGTTGTTCGCGTAGAGGTCCCGGGGAGTCAGCGGATCGAGCCCGTAGCGATAGCGGATCATCTTCAGGATCGACTCGAACCCGTACACCGAGTGGTCGACGTGGCCGCGCCGAGCGTACGGAGAGACGACAACCGCCGGAATCCTGAATCCCATCTGCCCGAAGTCGTTCGTCTCGTCCCCGCTCGCGCGGAGGTCCGGGACCCGTGGCGGCGGGACGTGGTCGAAGAACCCACCCCATTCGTCGTAGACGACGAACAGGGCTCCGCGCTCGAACTGCGGCGACTCGATGAACGCGTGGACCACGTCGGAGATGAACGCCTGCCCCACGCGCACGTCGCCGTGAGGGTGCTCGTCGCCCGAGGTTCCCTGGCTCTCGCCGTTGAACGACGGGTCGACGAAAGACAGGGCGGGCAGCTTCCCGGCGGCCGCCAGCTCGTAGTAGGTCTGCACCTGACTCGAGCGCCGCAGCCCCGTGGCGCCCCAGAACGCCGACACCGGCAGGTCGGTGTAGAAGTACTGGTTCGAGACGCCGGCCTTCGACAGCGCGGCGAAGATCGTCGTATCGGGAAACCCGCCCGACGACGTAGGCAGGCTGTTGTCCTTCATGCCGTAGGACTGCGCGGCGTGCATGTACTCGCGGTTGGGATACGTCGAGGAGAGCAGGGAGCAGAAGAAGCGGTCGAACGCCGTGAACTCCTTGGCCAGCGACGGCGTGAACGGGAGGTCCTGTTCGGCGTAGTAGCCGATCGAGAAGACGTCGCTCGCGGCCTTGAGGAAGCCGTTCATGTGACCGCCGCCCATCTCGGTCCGCCCGCCGTCCCAGGAATGATCGGGGTCCAAGAACGCGCAGCCCTGGTAGTTGTTGGCGAGCCGGTGGGTGGCGTAGCTCTTGCCGTGCGTGTCGGTGAAGTGGAGGCCCGCCTGGCGCCCGTCGGCGCCGGGAAGCCACCCGAGGTAGTGGTCGAACGAGCGGTTCTCCATCATCAGCACGACGAACGTGTCGATCGGCAGGTCGCGGGGCTTGGGCAGCGCGGCGCGGCGCTGTCGGCGCGCGGCGGCGGCGACGACCGTGTCGGGATCGAGCGCAAGGCCCATCGCGGCGGTCATGCCCGCCATCACCGCGGTGCGCTGCAGGAAGTCCCGGCGAGTGTGGAACGCCTCCGCTTCGAGCGCCTCGAAGCACTCGGCCTCTAGCCGGTCCGTGACGTCCACGGGCGCATCATAGGGACGCGCTCAGGCGGGCTGCGGCGGTTGCATCAGCAAAAACACGCCGGACAACTGCTCCGGCACGAAGTGCTGACTACAGCCCCGGCGGGTGCCGGACGACGAATCCGCTGAACTCGCCGCCGCCCTGCGCCCAGCGCGTGCCCGATTCAGCCTGCGCGACCGTGTCGAACCGCCACCCGGCAACCGTCATCCACACGTGGTCGGCGTTGGCGTAGATCGTGATCCACCGCCCGGGGCCCGGGTCGCCCCAGTTCTCGAAGTCGCCCGAGACCATCGGCGACGACACCAGCCCCGCCGCGGCGAGCGCGTAGCTGACCGACCCGGAGCAGTCGTAGCCGTTCGCCTGGAAGGACGCGTGGCCGCCGCCGTAGATGTAGGGCAGCGTCGCGATCGCGTTGCCCGCGGCGATCACCTGCGCAATCGCCGGCGGCGCGCCGGCGGGCGGCTGCACCATCCCGCCGGTGTTGATCGCGATCCCGCCGATGTTGGCGTTGCCGGCCGCGGCCGCGGCCCTGGCCTGCGCAGCGGCACGCGCCTCGAGCTTGTGCAGGTGATCGCCCAGGTCGGCGAGCTTCGAGGCGTCGCCGCTGCGAGCGCGCTCCTGGCTGATCTTGCGGGACAGCAGCGCCCCCTGGATCGCCGCCACCTGGTTACGCTGCGCGAGCACCTGCTCGGTCAGCGCGCGGTCGCGGCGCTCGAGCACTGCCAGCCGGTCGGCCTGCCGGGTCACCTCGGCCTTCGCGGTCCGCGTCAGGCCGACGACCGTGGCGTCCTGGTGGCCGATCTGGTCGAGGAACCGCAGGCGCTCGAGCAGGTCGCTGAAGCCGTGCGAGTCGAGTACGACGCTCGCGAGGTCCGGTTGCTGGCCTTCGTACCGGGCGACTAGGTTTGCCGCCAGCGACTTGGACGCCAGACGCAGCCGGTTCTCGAGGTCGAGCAGGTGCTTGCGAGCGGCGAGCAGCTGGGTCTGGACGCTGCTGAGCTCCGCCTCGCGGGCGTTCAGCTGCGCCTGGACCGCGTTGAGGCGCGCCTGCGCGTCGGCGAGTCCGGCACTCGTCTGGCGGATCCGGGCCGATTCGGCCGCGATCTGGGATTGGAGGTCAGACGCGGACGACCGGGCGCTCGAGATCTGGCTCTGCAGATCGCCGGCGCTCGTCGCGGTGAAGGCGGTGCCGAGCAGCACGCTCGCGATCGCGAGCGCGGTCAGGAGAGCGCGCGGCGCCCAGGGCTGTCTGCGGGGGCGGGACACTGGATGTTGGGGGCGGCACCGCGGGGCTCGGCGCCACGCAGCGCGCGACCCTAACACGCTCGCCGCCACCAAAGCCCCAGCACGGCTCGTTGCAAGAAATCCTGCAAACGGAGGGAAAGTGGAGGTGGAGGCGAGGGGCCGCGCCGGGTGGAGGAAGAGGGTGGCGAGGCGCCTGGAGCGGCGGCTTACGCGGCCCGCGCGGCCCGGCGCGCGGCGGCCTGCTCGCGCAGCTGCTCGTACTCGATCAGGCGCTTGAGCTGGCGCAGGCTGCGCCGCAGATGGGCCGAGACGGTGGGGCTCGCGAGTCGCTCGGCGAGCCACCCCCAGAGCCCGGAGCCGGCGACGCCGTAAGCCATCCGCAGTTCGACCTGCGTGCCTCCGCCCGGCTGGTCGCGCAGCCGCCAGCGACCGCGCTGGTCGATCCCGAGCACCGACGTCCAGGCGAGCTCGTTCGGCTCGTCGAACTCGACGATCTCGATCAGGCCACCGATCTCGGCGGCGCCGACCCGGAACAGCACGCGGTAGCGCGCGCCGAGTCCGATTGCGCGATCGCCCTCGACCTCCCAGCGGGTCACGCCCGACATGAAGCTGAGCACGCGCTCGGGGTCGCAGACGACCGCCCAGACCCGGTCGCGCGGCGCGGAGATCTGAACGCTGTCGGACACCCTCATCCGAGCACCGGGAACCTGCGCTCGGCGGCCAGCGCGTCGAGCGTATCCTGCATCAGCCGGATCAGGTGGTCGTAGATATCGTCGATGTCCGGGTCGGGCCCGAACTCCTTGCGCAGATCGATCGCCGGGAGGGTCTCGATCGTGATCTTCGCCGGCAGCGGGATGTGGCCGAGCATGTCGCCGAAGTTCAGCCCCCACGGCACGGCGATCGAGACCGGGAGCACCTTCAGCCTCGCCCACCGGTCGGCCAGCAGCAGTCGCGCGAGCCCCTGCCCGCGGGTGAGGAACAGCGCGGTCTCCTGGCCTCCGATCGAGACGACCGGGACGACGGGGACGTCACCGTCGAGCGCGAGCTGGATGAACCCCTTGCGACCGGCGAAGTCCACCTTGTTGCGCTCCCAGGTGGGGCGGTGGACCTCGTAGTCGCCGCCCGGATAGACGAGCAGCACGGCGCCGGAGTCGAGCGCCTTGCGCGCATTGTCCGACGACGCCGCAACGGTCCCGAACTTCCTCAGCCACCCCAGCGCCGGCATCGCCAGCACGAGATTGTGGGCGAGCTGGTAGAAGCGCCGCTCGACGCCGAAGAAGGTCGAGAACGCGAGCGTGAAGATCCCGGTGTCTGGCGTGAGGTTGCCGCCCGAGTGGTTGCCGACGAGCAACACGGGGCCCTCATCGGGGATGTTGCCGAGGCCGCGCACCTCGCCGCGGAACCAGACGCTCGCGAGCATCCACATCCATGGGAGCTGTTCGCGGATGTAGTCGGGATCGCGCTCGTCGAGGTCGGCCCGCGGGATCCGGCGCTGGACCTGGCCGGCGAGGCCGCGCACCGCCCGCGAGATCAGCGAGCTGCCGCCGCCCTCAGCCGGCTTCTCCGGCGGGCCGGATTCGCGGCCGTTGCGGCTCGGGGCGCTGACGAGCGAGCTCGACGACATGGCTGAATCCTAGGCGGGGCTACGCGGCTTCGGCGCGCCGGCCCGAGCCGGGGCGGTTTCGGCTGGACGGTGGCGCCACCCGCTCCGTCCGCTCCGCGCGGGCGAAGAACCGCAGCAGCAGCTCATGCGTCTCCTCCGGGCGCTCGACCTGCGGTACGTGGCCGCAGAGATCCAGCGTGACCTGCTCGGCGCCGGGTAGCCAGCGGCGGACGTGGCGGCCGAAGGCAGCCGGGACCAGCGGGTCGTGGCTGCCCCAGATGAAGATCGCCGGCGGCCGCAGGCCGGCGAGCCGCGGATAGAAGCCGTTGCGTCCGAACGGCGCCTCCAGATAGATGTTCCGGGCGCTCGCGAGGAACGCGAACCGTGCGCCGGCGGTGTGGTAGATCCGCTGGAACTCGTCGACGACCAGGTCGCCGACGGCCGGGTCGATCGCGTCGCGGTTGTAGAGGAAGCTCTGGAACTGGGACGCCACCAGCGACCGCCTGAATCCATGTGGCAGCAGCCCGAACTCCGGGCGCAGCAGCCGCACGACGGGGTGCAGGCCGCGCTTGACCCAGGCGACCGCGGGGCAGAGCAGCCCGAGCGCGCGGATCCGGTCCGGGGCCGACAGGCCGAGTTCGATGCCGATCCTCCCGCCCATCGAGTTGCCGACCACGTGCGAGCGGTCAATCCCCAGCTCATCCATCAGCCCGAGCAGGATCTGCGCGAACCAGGCCGCGTTGTAGGAGCCGAGCGCCGGCTTCGACGAGGAACCGAAGCCGGGCAGGTCGGGGGCGTGGACGCGGTACTGGGAGCTGAGCTCGGCGGCGGTCTCGAACATCGAAGCCCGCGTGCTCCCGAGCCCGTGGAGCAAGAGGACATCGGGGCCGTGGCCCATCGTCAGCGTCGAGACCTGGTGGCGGCCGACCGGGACCTTGCGGATCTCCACGAGCGGCGGACGCCCACCCGGCAGGCGGAACATCGCCTCGAACGCGATCGCCTGGTCGAGGTTGCCCCTGACCCCGAGAAGCCGCCTCTGGAAGGCGTCGATCCCAGAGAACTCTCCGTCGCGGAGCCGCGCCCAGGTGTCGGCGTCGGTTGTGATCGTCACGTCCGCGCGGCGGCGCGTCGCGCCCTTGCGGACCCGGGCCGCGTGCTGGTCGCACCTGACCTCCCACGTGAGACCGAGGTCGCAGAGCTTGATCCTGTACGTCGCGTCGAAGCCGTCCTGTGCCCCCAGATATCGGTCCGACAACGACCTGAATCCGTCCTCGACGATGTCCAGGCGCTCACGGTTCGGAGGCGTCCGAGGCATCCGCGCGGGCACGCTACAACCCCGCCCGGGCGGACAGTCCGGCGGCCGCTAGGGTTCCCGGACCTTGCGAGAGATTTCTCTGCACGACACCCGCACGGGGACGGTGCAACCGCTGAGCCCGCGGGACGGAGAACCGATCGGGATCTACGTGTGCGGCCCGACCGTCTACGGGCGCATCCATGTGGGCAACGCCCGCCCCTTCGTGGTCTTCTCGCTGATGAAGCGTTTCCTCGTCCATGAGGGTCATCCCGTGGTCTTCGTAACGAATATTACGGATGTCAACGACAAGATCTACGCGGCCGCGCAGCAACTCGGACGGCCGAGCGAAGAGCTCGCCGTCGAGATGATCGCCGCCTACGTGGCGGACACGGACCGGCTGGGTCTGGGGCGTCCCGACTTCGAGCCGCTCGCCAGTGGGGCGATCGACGGGATGATCGGGTTGATCGAGCGGTTGATCGACGGTGGCCACGCGTACGCGGTCGACGGGGACGTCTACTTCAGTGTCAGGAGCTACCCGGAATACGGGGCGCTCAGCCATCGCAACATCGACGACATGGACCAGGGGGAGGACGTCGAGGGGGCCGAGTTGAAGCGCGACCCGCTCGATTTCGCCCTGTGGAAGGCCCACAAGCCCGGCGAGGACACCGCCTGGGAGTCGCCATGGGGGCTCGGCCGGCCCGGCTGGCACATCGAGTGCTCGGCGATGTCCGAGGCGATTCTCGGCCTCGGCTTCGACATTCACGGCGGAGGCTCCGACCTGGTCTTCCCCCATCACGAGAACGAGGAGGCGCAGACCCACGCTGCCCAGGGCGCACCGCTCGCGCGCCTGTGGGTGCACAACGGAATGGTCCGCCTGCAGGAGGCGAAGATGGCCAAGTCGGTCGGCAACATCTTCCTCCTGCACGAGGCGCTCGACGCGTACGGACGCGACGCGCTGATTATGTACTTCTGCTCGGGCCACTACCGCCAGCCGATCGAGTTCGACGACGAGCGGCTCGAGCAGGCCCGCGCGAGCGTCCGGCGCGTGCGCGAATCGGGGCGCGGGCTGGTCTCCGGGCCTTCACCCGGGTGGTCCGCCGGTTTGAAGGAGAGCTTTTTCGAGGCGCTTGCCGACGACTTCAACACGCCCGCCGCGTTGGCGGCCGTGTTCGAGTGGATTCGCGAGGCCAACCGGGCCGAGCCGGGGGTCGTCGGCTCCGCGGATCTGAAGGAGATGCTCGAGGTGCTTGCGCTGGGGAACCTGCTGCTCGCCTCGACGGTCGAGGCGCCGCCGCGGGTGCGGGAGCTGGTGGAGCTCCGCGAGGACGCGCGCCGGGCGCGCGACTTCGCCGAGGCGGACCGTCTGCGCGACGAGATCCGCTCGCTCGGCTGGGAGGTCCGGGACGGCGCGGGCGGGCCCGAGGTGCTGCCGCTCTGAGCGCCCGGTGATCGTCTACGGCCGAAATCCGGTGCGGGAGGCGATCCGGGGGCCGCGCACCGTCCGGCGCGTGTGGGCGAGCCGGGGAGCGCTGCGCGAACCGTGGCTGGCTGGTCTGCCGATTCCCGTGGTCGAGGCGTCGGGAGACGAGCTCGAGCGGCGCGCGGGGTCCCCGGATCACCAGGGCGTGTGCGCCGACGTTTCCGAGTTCGTCTACGCAGAGGTGGGAGACCTGTTGGGCGCGGGCGACGCGCTGCTGGTCGCTTTGGATCAGGTCCAAGACCCGCAGAACCTGGGCGCGATCGCCCGGACGGCCGAGTGCGCGGGTGCGTCGGGGTTGGTGATTCCCGAGCGGCGGGCGGCCGACGTGACGCCGGCCGTGTGCAAGTCATCCGCCGGCGCCGTCGAGCACCTGCCGGTCGCCCGGGTCCGAAACCTCGCGGACTTCCTCGGCGACGCGAAGGACGCGGGGATGTGGTGCTACGGCGCCTCCGCGGACGGCTCGGTCAGCTATCGCGAGGTCGACTGGGCCGGGCCCGTGGTGCTCGTGCTCGGGTCCGAGGGGCGCGGGCTCCGGCCGCGCGTCGCCGGCGGCTGCGACGCCCTCGTCTCGATCCCGCTGCGGGGCCGAATCGAGTCGCTGAGCGTGAGCGCCGCGGCCGCGGTGCTGCTGTACGCGGCGGGGGGCGGGCGGGGATAGGGCGGGGGGTTTTGGCGTGGGGCGGGGGCTCGGCGTGGGCGGGGCGCGGGATTGGGCGGGCGCTTTGGCGGGGGCGGGGTCGGGCGCTT
>DASXDA010000022.1:0-3495 GCA_036490875.1 Solirubrobacteraceae bacterium | reverse complement strand
CGTGGTCGGACACTCGCTCGGCGGCGGCGTGGCGATGCAGTTCGCGTACGAGTACCCCCCGTTCGCCGAGCGGCTGGTGCTGGTCTCGAGCGGGGGCCTCGGCCGCGAGGTCCACCTGATGCTCCGAGCGGCGACGCTGCCGGGCTCGGAGGTCGTGCTCCCCTTGATCGCGCACGAGCGCCTGCACGGTCTCGGCGGTGCGGTTGGGGGCTTGCTCGGCCGAGTGGGGTTGCGGGCCGGCACCGACCTCGCGGAGATGGCGCGGGGCTATGGATCGCTGGCCGACGCCGGCGCCCGGCAGGCGTTCATCCACAGCCTGCGGGCGGTGCTCGACATCGGCGGCCAGCGCGTGAGCGCGAAGGACCGGCTGTACCTGGCGGCATTGCTCCCCTCGCTGATCATCTGGGGCGGCCAGGATCCGTTGATCCCGGTCGAGCACGCGATGGTGGCCAGCCGCGAGCTTCCCGACAGCCGCCTCGAGATCTTCGAGGAGGCGGGTCACTTCCCTCAGCTGCATGAACCGGTGCGCTTCGCCCACACGCTGATCGACTTCATCGAATCGAGCGAGCCGACCCAGATGGAGTTCAGCGACGCCGACTTCGACCACATGCGCGCGCTGCTGCTTCGCGGCAAGCCGTAGCAGATCGAGGGTCAGCGCGTGAATCTGCCCGGTCCGTGATGATGGGTGCCAGATGCCCGACCAGACCCCACAGCGCAGTGTGAGAATCGGCTCCGACGAACGGACCGGGTGGTCCTCCGAGCGGCCGCGCCGCGACGGTGCGCCGCCGCGGCCGGCGAACCTGTCGGTGCGCTCACGCGTCCTTCGTCCCTCGGATCGTCTTCGCTACTCGCCCGGCAGCCTGCTGCTGATCGTCGGCGCCGCGGCCTCGGACCCGGACCGGTTCGCCGAAGGCGTGGTCGAGGAACGAGGCGCGGTGCTGTCGCTGGCGAAGGTCCACGCGCTGCTTGCTGGTCGGGTCGGGGCAGACGAGGTCGAGGCGAAGTCTCGCGAGCTGCTCGATGCAGCGATCCTGAAGCGACTCAAGGCAGGTCAGACCGTCGTCGTCGCGATTCAGGGTTTCGACGCGGGCGAGCGTGAACGGCTCGTTCGGCTCGCTCACGGCGAGGGGCGTCCGCGGCACCTGATCCTGATCGAGACCTCCCGCGATCACGTGCTCGACGAGGAGCGTCCGGGCCTCGATGAGCTCCGCCGTGCACTCGACGCAGGCGAGCTCGGCAGCGAGGGCTTCCAAACCGTTCTGCGGCTCGGTGGCAACAGTCTCAGCGAGCTCAAGCGGATCGTGTTCCAGCGTCCGCCTCGCGACGACTGACGCGCAGCGCGACGCGCCGCGCGGTCATCCGCCTCATCAACGCGGCGGCCCCGACCACTACGCTCAACCCATGCCGACGTCGCGCGACCCGTACGCCGTCCTAGGCCTCACCGCAGGCGCCACCGACGCCGAGCTTCGCTCCGCTTACCACCGCCTCGTCCAGCTCCACCATCCCGATCACAACGGCGGCTCGGCCGAGTCGGCACGCCGGTTCGAGGAGGTCCAGGAGGCGTACGCGCGGATCCGCGAGCAGCGAGAGCACGCTCCCCGCGCGCCCCGGGCTCCCCGCGCGCCCAAAGCATCAAACGAGTCGGCCCCCAAACCCGACCCCGACGTCGAGTCTCGGCTCGCCGACCTCGAACGCCAGCTCAAGAAAGTGCAGGCCGTCCGCGAGCGCGCGCAGCGCGCCGCGCGAGAAGCGGCCGCCGCCACCAACAAGCGGCCCACCGATGATGAGCTCGGGTACGTCAAAACTGACGACACGCTCGCGAACGTGCTGCGCGACGCGCGCGAGGAATTCTCGGATCGACTGGCCGAGGCGCGTGAGCATCCGCAGGGCAAGCGCCTCGCCGACCTGATCGACGAGCTGGCCTCCAAGCTCACCGGCGAGCGCCGCAAGGATTGACGCGCACCGCGCACCCCAGCCGAACGAATGCGCTCCCCGCGACGATGCGGATCGCGAGGGCGGCGGCGGTCGGTGCCGTCGCCGCGATCATCGTCGCGATCGTCAGCCCCTGGTGGCTGATCCCGCTTACGGGCTGGGATGTGACCGCGCTCGTCTTTCTCTGCGGGATTGCCTACCGGCTCGCGCCGCTCAATGCCACGGATACCGCCGCGCTCGCGCAGCGCGAGGATCCCAGCCGGCCGACCGCTGATCTGCTGCTGATCGGCGCCAGCCTCGTGAGCCTGCTGGCGGTCGGTCTTGTGCTCGTCCGGGCGAGCCGCGAGCAGTCGCTCGACAAGGGGTTGCTCGTGGGCGCGTCGGTGTTGAGCATCGTGCTGGCGTGGAGCATCGTCCACGCCGTGTACGCGCTTCGGTACGCGAGGCTGTACTACCGCGGCAAACCGGGCGGCATCCACTTCAGCGGGGACGATCCGCCGGTGTACTCGGACTTCGCGTACCTGTCGCTGACGATCGGGATGACGTTCCAGGTGTCTGACACGACCCTCCAGACGAAGGAGGTCAGGCGAATGGCGCTGCGTCACGCGCTCCTCTCGTACGTGTTCGGGACGCTGATCATCGCCACGACCGTGAACCTGGTGGCTGGGCTGGGGAAGTAGCGTCACAACGATGCCAGTCGCGATCCAGATCCCGAACGTCCGCCCCGATGAGGCCATCGGCGCCTCCGAGCTCGCGTCGACCCTCAAACGGATAGAGGACGCGGGTTTCGACAGCGCGTGGGTGATGGAGCACGCCCTGGGACGGGCCCGGGCGCTCGACCCGCTCGCGACCCTGGCGTTCGCGGCCGGCCAGACGCGGTCGATCGGCCTCGGTCTCGCCGTGGCCGTGCTCGCGGTCCATCAGCCAGTCCACCTCGCGCGTGAGGCGGCCACGATCGACTACCTGTCCGACGGGCGGCTGACGCTTGGCGTCGGGATCGGCGCGCCGGTGCTTCCGTACGAGGCGTTCGGAGCGACCGCCCGCGAGCGCGCGCCGCGCTTCGAGGAGGGCCTGACCGTCATGCGGCGGCTCTGGCAGGAGCAGGACGTCGACTTCGACGGCCGCTTCGTCTCGCTCAAGCAAGCGAACATGGAGCCGAAGCCCGTCCAAGCCCCGTTACCCGTCTGGTTCGGCGCCGGGAGCTCGCCCGCCCTGAAGCGCACCGCCAGGCTGGCGGACGGCTGGATCGGCGCCGGCTCGAGCCGGGCCAGCGCGTTCCCCAAGATGGTCCAAGAGCTCCGCGAATACCTCGAACAAGAGGCCCGGGATCCGAATGAGTTCCCGATGGGCAAGCGCGCCTACGTCGCGATCGACCGCCCCCAGCAGGAGGTCAACGACTGGTTCCAGGCCGTCTACGGCGGGGGCATCCCGCCGGACGTCGCGACCGTCGGCAGCCCCAATCAGGTCGTCGAGGAGCTTCTCCGCCTGAGGGAGGCCGGTGCCGAGATGCTGCTCGTCAGCCCAGTCGGCGACGACGCGGCTCAACTCGAGCTCGTGATCGAG
>DASXDA010000021.1:0-54797 GCA_036490875.1 Solirubrobacteraceae bacterium | reverse complement strand
CACGAAGCGGGGGCAGACGCTGCACAACAAGATCGACCACACGGTGTGATCGTCCGGCCGCATCGGCGGCTCAGAATCCCGCCAAACTCTGGGGGCTGTTGTAGGGAATGTCCGCACTGGTGACCTCGACGAGATCACCGTCCGGCCGCACGGCGTACCCGATCAGCTTCGATGCATTGGGATAAATCTGATAGAGGTACGCCCCATCCGGCGTCATCCATATGTCGTTCGGTGCCGCTCCGACGATCCCCCCGAGCCCTCTGAACGTTCCGTCGCCGGGGACCTTCGGAGCCGCTGGGTCCTTCGCGACCGACAGAGCGTTGCCGTCGAGACGCCAGCTGGTGATGTAGCCGTAACCCGTCATGGTTGCGAACACGAGCCGGTCATCGGGGGTGATGGTCATCCAGCACAGCGCGGAGCCTCGCCCCATGCTCGTGTCCGCTTGAACGACAGGGCCAGTTGCGATCTTCCCGTCAGGCTCGAGCGTTGCTAGCGACAGCCCATCAGAAGCAGCGAAGCCGATCACGAACTGGTGAGGTCGGTTGTTCAAGTACAACGGGCACCATGGCGCGCTGGCGCCGGCATCTTGGAACATGGGCTCCCCGAGCGCGCCGTGATCATCAACGGGGAAGACCGCAAGGCCGTCTGGGTCGGGCGCGTTCGCAAAGATCGAGTGCGGCTTGCCATCTCGTTGGACCCATAGGATCGGGCTGCCGTCCGGATTAGGGGTCGGGGGCTCGTCAAGCGAGGAGCCCACGAGAAGGAACCGCTCATCGGGCGAAAGCGTGAGCATCGTCGTGATACGGCGGGGCTTGTCCGGCGGCACTGCCGTGTGCCTCTCCGGGAGGCCCGTCAGCATGCCTTCGCTGTCGACGGAGAACATTCTGATGTGGTCCGGTCCAATGGTGTGCAGCACGTAGAGCGTTGCGCTCGACGCTGCATATGCCAGCGATTTGGCGGTGCCGCTTCTTCCCGTGACGATGTTTCCCGTCCGCTTCACATCCAGCAGCTTGAGCTCGCCTTGCTCCCCGACGCCAAAGCTGGAGACCGAATTGTCGTAAGTATTGACAGCGAAGAGGAAACGGCCGTCGGGCGCGAGAAGCAGGCCTTGCGCCCCGTCGAGACTGATGGCCTGCGGAGTCGCCCGGTGGTTGAACGTGCCGCATCCAGAACCGCCCGTCGGACAACGTTCCACCTCAGTGAGCGTGGCGTTCTCGTCACGAGCGAAGTGAATCACCCGGTTCTGGTCCTCGTTCGTCTGCATGTACAGGTGCCCGACGGTCATTTCGTCCCTCGCGTGCTTGTTGTAAGTAGATCTCTACAGGCCACATCGAACAGCGACGCAGTCGCCGCCGAGCGGGTGCTCTTCGTGCTGCCTGGCGCTGCTCTTGGACCTACCTGCCTCGGTCGCGCAGCATTCGGCTACCCCCGCTCGTCGGCGGTACTGCTACGCGCCGGGGGGCTGGTAGGACATTTGCTTGCGAGCTGCTTCATCGACTTCCTCGGGGGTGAGCAGCACCGTCGTTCTCGGGTTGACCATCCCTCTCGCACGCACCGTCATGATCATCGCCGCCACCGTCACGTTGTCGGGGAGGTCGAACACCGTCACGACATCGTCATCCCCGAACGCGAAGTAGAAACTTTCGACCTTCCCGCCGAGATCGTCGGCGAGCTTCGTAATTACATCTCTGCGGGCCGATCCACCCTCCGACACGACGCCCGCGGCGCCCTCGGTGGTGAAGCGCGCGTTAACAAGATATTTCGGCATACGATCCTCCCTTGGATGATGGTTGAGGGCCGATCATCTCGTTCGGCGTCCCGTAGGTCAATGCCTGCCAGCGGCCACGGGCCGTTGACAGCGCTAGGGCCCCTGATATAGAAACGGCTCGAGCCCTTCGAGACCAGGAGACGTGCAATGGACCCCAGTGTTTATGTTCAGACCAACGATGCCGAGGCGAACGACGTCCTCGTCTTTAGTCGAGCGGAGGATGGCACGCTCGCGCCCGCTGGCCGCTACCCGACGGGTGGGCGTGGGACCGGACGGCCGCACCTGCCCTCGGCAAGCTCAGTTGTGCTCAGCGAGGATGGTCGGTGGCTGCTGGTGGTGAACGCTGGCAGCGACGAGCTGTCGCTATTCGCCGTTGAGCCGGGCGGTCTGCGGCTCGCCGACCGGGTCGGGTCGGGCGGCAGCACGCCGACCAGCGTCGCTACGAGGGGCGGACTGGTTTACGTGCTGAACAACGGCACGCCGAGCGTCAGCGGCTTCAGGCTCGTCGACGGAAAGCTGAATGCGATCGCGGACTCGACGCGGTCGCTGAGCCAGGACGATGCCGATCCGGCTCAGATTTCGTTCACCGCCGACGGGAAGGCGCTCATCGCCACCGAGCGCGGAACGGACAGCATCAGCAGTTACCTGATCGACGAGAACGGACTCGCGCAGGGCCCGACCACGATCAAGTCCTCCGGACAGACGCCGTACGGGTTTGGCTTTGCCACCGACGGGTCGCTGATCGTCACTGAGGCATTCGGTGGCGCAGCCGGGGCGGCAGCGGTCTCCTCGTACGCCATGAAGGACGCGGGTGAGCTCTCGCTCGTAAGCGGCTCTGTCGGCGACACCCACAGCGAGGTGTGCTGGGTTGCAATCACGAACGACGGCCGTTTCGCATTTGTCACGAATTTCGGCAGCGGGACGGTATCGAGCTATGAGATCGGCGCCGACGGGGCTCTGACGCTGCGCGATGCGGCCGCCGGTTCCACTCGGCGGGGCGAGAAAGGGGTCCGCGACGAAGCGATCTCCGACGATGGCCGATACCTGTACGCCATCGACGCCGACGCGCAGAAGCTGTTCGGCTGGGCGGTGGGTCAGAGCGGCGAGCTGACGCCGGTCGGCGAATTCGCCGGGGTTCCTGCCACCGTCGCGGGACTCGCAGCCAGCTGATCGCGATCCAACTCCGACCGATGGCGCTCGCAGCTCACCACGACGCGATCGAGCTGCCTCACACGTTGATGGATAAGGCTCTGGCTCCGCGTCGCGATCGACGACGAAGGCGCGCCGATCGGCTATTGGCCTCAGTTTCTGGCCAGACGGCGCGCACGAGCTCGAGGTGCTTTTCGTCGAATCGGCTCGCATGTTCCTGCGGGACGCACCAAGTCACGCGCCCGTCCTCGACGAGGGTGAGGTCGACTTCGCGGAGGATGCCTACCGCTACACCGGCGTAACGGCACCCCATCCCGTTCAGGACGCCTGCGTGGGCGGTTTCCGCGCAAGCGAGGTAACGTCCGCGCATGGTGAGAGACGCTCACGGCGCGGCAAAGGCAGTGGTTACGCTCTTCCTGGTCAGCAGCGCTGGAGGCGCGAACGGCGGAGGCTACGATGCGATCCTCGGCTTCGACACCGAAGGCCAACCGACCGGGGCGTTCAGCAGCGATGAGCGGATCGTCGACCCGCGCGGCCTGTCTCTCGACCCGTCGAGCCCACTGATCTACCTCAACAGCGGCGATGACCGCGTATTGGCACTCGATCGCCACGGGACGGTCGTGCGCGACTCCGGGCGGGTATCCGGGCTCGACGCGGGCGGCGGCACGTTCGGGCCCGGTGGCCGCTATTACGTCAACCTCCGGCGCCGGCGGACCATACTCGCGATGCCTGCGGCTCTCGACGGGCAGGCAGAACCTCGTCTGGCAGATGGCATCGTCCCATTCCCGCGCGGCTTCGGTTTTGGAGGTGATGGCCGGCTTTACCTCGCGTCGGGCGTCGGCCCTTCCGGGGAAGGCGATAACACGATCGTCGTTTTTGATCACGATGCAGCACAGCATCCGCGGCGCCTGGTCACCGATCCCGAGCTGAGCCCGCTCGATCTGACCATCGGTCCGAACGGGCATATCGTCGTCTCGAGCGAGTACCCCTTCGGCGCTCCTGAGGCTGTCACCAGCGTCCGCGAATACGACCCCACTACCGGACAGCTTGTCCGCGTCTTCGTTCCCCACCGCTCACTGAACTTCCGGAGGCCGCGGGGGTTGAGATTCGGGGGGGACGGTCGCCTGTACTGCGTCGGCCAGGATCACGTGGTGGCTTTCGACTTTTCGACTGGAGGGTTTCTCGGGCCGGTGGTGCACATGCCCCGGCTCAACGGGCAAGCGCTCGTGCTGCTCGACTAGGCGTAGTGCTCGGCCAGGTCGGCCCCGTCCACCCCCAGCACGCGCGCCTTCTCGGGGGTGTGGTTCCACACGCTTACCTGGAAGCCCGACTTCAGCAGGTTGCGCGCCATTGGCGTGCCCATGATTCCGGTGCCGACAACCGCGACCCGCTCAGCCATCAGCCGGCTCGTTATCCGCCGGGGCCAAGACAAAGCGGCGCTCTCGCGTTGGACGAAAAAGGCGGATCCGGCCCGCGTGAGGACTTGCGCTGTGATTCAGCCCGGTCCGCCCGTGCGATCCTTCGGCGCTAGATGTCTGGTGTGCGCTGCGCTGTGGGAGTACCGAATGTGGGCGAGTACGGTGATCCGCGTCTGTTGGTTGAGCTCGCGTGCCGGGCCGAGAGCAGCGGCTGGGATGGCTTCTTTATCTGGGATCACCTCGCGTACCGCGAGCTGGGATGGGCGGTCGCGGATCCTTACGTGAGCGTCTCAGCGATCGCCGTCCGGACGAGCCGGATGCGAATCGGGGTGTTGATCGCGGCTCTGGCTCGCCGCCGCCCGTGGAAATTCGCTCGTGAGATGGCGACGCTTGACGTGCTGTCGGAAGGTCGGCTGATCGTTGGGGTTGGGCTTGGGTCACTCGGTCGCGAGGAGTTCGCCGCGTTTGGCGAGGATCCAGATCCGGGGCGACGCCACGAACTGGTCGATGAGGGACTCGACATCGTCTGCGGCCTGTGGAGTGGCCAGCCGTTTTCCTACGAGGGCAGTCACTACCGCGTTGCGGAGAGCCTGTTCGTGCCCTCGCCAGTCCAGCGGCCCAGGCCGCCGATCTGGATCGGGGGGCGCTGGCCAACGCGACGATCGTTCCGCCGGGCGGCTCGTTTCGACGGTGTGTTTCCTACATTCGAAGGAGTCGGAGACGCCGAGCTACCCGCGCCCGAGCAGCTCAAAGCCACCGTTGAGTACACCAAGTCGCATCGAACCAGCCCGGCGACGGCGTTCGACGTCGTGGTAGAGGGCCAATCCGCCGGTCAAGATCACGAGCTGGTCGGCGCTTACCAGGAGGTGGGTCTCACCTGGTGGATCGAGAAGCTCGGATGGTTCCGCGGTCCGCTCGACTTCACGCGCCGACGCATCGAGCAAGGACCACCCGCGCGCTAACGCCGGCGTGTACACGCGATCCGGAGCGACCTGCCGCGACCAGATAGCCGCGCCCCGGGGTTCATATCGCCATGGCGATTGTGACTAACTCACTAGAATTAGTGATGTACGGCCCGGCTCCGAGCTGCGGGGCACCTCGTTGCGAACGTTGGCCGCGCGCGACCAGATCGCACGAACGCGCCCTCGGTTCGCGGCCCGGCGTGACGGGCGCCCTCGCGCCCCGTCACCGAGGCCCAACCACGCGGAATCAACCCACTAGGCCGCGCCCCAGCGCGGGAGATCGTACTCGCGGCCCTTGGGCGAATCAACGCCCGGCGGGCAGATGCTCCCCGAACTTCGGCATTTCAGCTCCGACATCCGGAGCTGGAATAGCAATCTTCCGAGGTCTTGCTAACTTACCGACAGTTAGATAGAGGATCAGCGCAGCAGTACGCTTCGTGAGGGGCAGTTGGACGTGAGATTGCGATCACAGTTGGCCGTGGGGGCCATGGGCCTCGCGTTCCTGGTGCTCGGCTTGGCCGGGACACCTCGCGGCGCGCTCGCGGCCGGGCGCGTTCCGATCGGCGCGCTCGCGGCCGGGCGCGTTCCGATCGACTCGACCTACGGGAGCGGCAACTTCGGCCTCTGGGCGGTCGACCGCTGGGGGCTGCCCTCCTACGACTACAAGATCGACCAGAACACCAACCCGATCGCGGTCCAGCCTGCGCTCGGCGGCCGCCGCGACGGATGGAACGCTGTCGCCAACGCGCACGACAAAGTCGACGCGCACACCGACGGAAGGATGCAGTTCTGGAGTCAGGACCGCCTGTCGGAGTGGGCCAACTACCCGGAGCCGGCGGCTCGGCACTACACCGGCGGCTGGGGCTATCTCCGCGTCGGGGGACGGACGATCGCGACCGACTACGACGACCTGCCCGCCGGCGTCGGGCAGCAGCGTCAGTTCGGCGTCGGCTACTTCCATCGGCGCACGGGCACCTCACCAGTGTCCGTCGATGAGTACGTGTACGCCCCGTTCGGCGACGACCCGCTCGTGCTCCACGACGTCACGCTGCACAACCGCTCGCGCCGTCCCGTCACAGCGACGTGGTGGGAGTACTGGGACGTGGACCCGCTCGCGCTCGCGACGGGCAAGGCGATCGTGTCGGACGGCAGCGACAACCTTCACCTCGGCGTCTCGGCGATCCGGTACCGGAGCGCGACCAAGACGCTCGTCGCTGACCAGGACGCCGGCCCGCTCGACCGCCACCCACTCGCGATCTTCGCCAGCGCGCTGAACGCCCCGGTCGCGGGCCACGCGACCTCGACGGGCCAGTTCTTCGGCGACGGGACCAGGGCGGCACCGGAGGCTGTCACGGCCGGCCGCGCGACCCCCGCCCAGGCGCCGAGCTCGCGCTTCGGGACGACCGGCTCGGCGCTGTTCGCGTTCAAGAGCACCGTCAGGATCGCGCCGGGCAAGGCGGTAACGCTTCGCTACGGGTACGGGATGGCCGACCCGCATCAGATCGGCGGTCTTCTCGCGCGGTACCGCGCCGCCCGAGATCCGCTCGGCCGCAGCATGTCGGCGTGGCGCGCGTACGTACCTCAGGTCTCTCTGGGACCGAAGTACACGTGGCTGAGCCGCGAGCTGCAATGGGACGCCTACCTGGTCAAGTCCAACGAGCGCTACGAGGAGCTCTGTCACACGCATGTGATCACGCAGGGCGGCTACTACCAGTACGCGTGGGGCAACAACATCGCCCTGCGCGACCCGCTCGAGCACGAGCTCGGCCTGATGCTGATCGATCCGCAGGCGGCGAAGGAGACGCTCGCGTGGGCGCTCCAGTACCAGCCGCGCGGCACCGGCGACCTTCCTTACGGGACCTCGCCGATGTGCAGGCGCAACGACTCGATCGGCACCGCCGATGAGCTGAACTTCTGGCTGATCCTCGGGGTCGTCCAGTACGTCGAGAACACGCGCGACACCGCGTTCCTGAACCAGCGCGTTCGCTACTACGGCGGCGGCTCGGGGACGGTCTGGGATCACCTGAAGCTCGCGTACCGCAATCAGGAGCATTCGATCGGATACGGACCCCACGGCTCCTACCTGTCGGGCACCGAGGGCGACACGTTCGACCTGACGACGTCGATCGAGGGCATGCGCGAATCGATCTCGACGACGGGCAACTTCGCCTACGTCTATCCGGTGCTCGCCGGGCTGGCGTCATCGCGGGGCGACGATGGCTTCGCGAACCGGCTCCGCGACACCGCCACACGCCTGGACTCGGTGATGCGCCGCGAGTGGCAGCCGCAGGGGTGGTTCGCCCGCGGCTACACGACGACCGGAAAGCTCGGAGTCGACACGATCTTCGGCGACGGCCAGTACTGGCCGCTCGCGGCCGGGATCCCGACCCCCCCGCAGCAGCAGCGGCTGATGGCGAACGTGAAGCGATACCTCGACGGGGTCGGCGCGCCGCGACAGCTGCACGGTCCCTCGAAGATCGGTCCGATGGAGCTGCCGGCAAAGGACGACCCAGGGGTCGGCGAGCAGAGCACCTCTGCCTACTTCCCCGGTCGCGACATGTGGTGGTTCGTCGACGGCCCCGCCGTCTGGGCGTTCCTCCAGCAAGCGCGCACCCTGCCCGGCGCGGCGGCGTACGCGTGGAGCATCTTCCGTCGGTTCACCCTCGCCTCACACGCTGCCAGCTACCCGAACGACTGGTCGGGAGTCATCTCCACCGACGACACGTGCGCGGGCTTTACCGGGCCCACGCCGGGTCGTTGCGGACTTGCGATCAGCGGCGCACCGCAGCTGCAGGGCGGCTATTCGACGCAGATCACCCATTCGGCCGCGTGGACGCTGTTCGACGTGTTCAAGCTCGCGGGGATCGAGGGGACCGCCACCGGTTACACGATCGAGCCGCGGGTTCCCGTGAGCAGGTTCACGGTCCGCACCCGCACGCTCGGAGTGACCTACGCCCCCGGCCTCGCTGAGGGGTACGTGCGCCCCCTGACGTCGGGACCGATCCGCTTCACCGTCCGGCTGCCGGCCGGCAGGGGCGCTCGGGTGGTTCGCGTGAACGGTCGACCGGCGAAGGCGGCGACGGGGCGCGATCAGGCCCGGTTCGAAGTTCGTGCGACGGCCGGCAGAACCCTGATCTGGACTATCTCCACGACCAACGGAGGACGACGTTGACTGACTCGGCCCGCGCCGACCTGATCTCCCGTCGCCGACTTCTCACGCTCGCGGCCGGCTCGCTCGCGGCCGGCGCGCTCCCGCTCGACGCGCTGGCGGCGACCCGGCCGCGGAACTGGCCCTCGCGGAGGCTCGGGCCGGCCGATGCGTTCCGCCCCGACCCGTCTCAATTCCTTCCGGCGACCGTCTTGTTCCAGTGGCAGCGAGAGCTCGACGCGCTCGGCCTGCGCGCGACCGGCAGCGCGGCGCACGAGCGGTACATCGACACGCTGCACGACCGCCTGGCGGTGGCCGGCGTCGGCCGGCTGCGGTTCGAGCCGGTGCCGCACCGGCGGTGGCTTTCGAGCAGCTGGTCGCTGCACGTCGGATCCGGCTCGGCGTCCGAACAGATCCCGACAGCGTCCTACATCGTGTACTCGGGCGGCACCGGACCCAACGGTGTCACCGGGCCGCTGGTCGAGGTCGACCCGTCCACACCGCCGGCGCCCGGATCCCTCCGCGGCAAGATCGCGCTGTTCCCGTTGCCGCCCACGACAGTCACGTACGGCGAGCTCGGGGCGCTCGCGTACAAGAGCTACGACCCGGCCCGCCAGTTGCATGCCAACGAGATCTACTCGCGCCCGTGGTTCTCGATCTCCACGCTGATCACGATCCTGAACGGGCTCGTCAGCGCGCAGGCCTCGGCTTGCGTGTGCGTTCTCGACCTCCCCGCCGACGCCGCGCACGGCGCCTACTACCCGTACGACGGAGTGATCCGCCCCGTGCCGGGCGTGTTCGTCGACCGCAGCACCGGCGCGCGGCTGCGGCGCGCGGCCGCGAGCGGTGCCAAGGCTCGCCTCGTCTTGCGCTCGGAGACCAAGACGGTCCAGACCCGCAACCTGATCGGCGTGATCCCGGGCGCGACGGACGAGTTGACGCTGCTGCACTCCCACACGGACGGGCCGAACGCGATCGAGGACAACGGGCCCAACGCGATCGTCGCGATCAGCCAGTACCTCGCGCGGCTTCCGCGGCGAAGCCTGCCGCGGAGCGTGATGGTCCTGCTCACGACCGGCCACTTCGCCGGCGGGCTAGGCGTGACGTCGTTCGTCGGGCGCCACCGCCACGACATCCTCCCGCGGGCCGCCGCGGCGCTGACGCTCGAGCATCTGGGCGCGCGCGAGTGGAACCCGCAGCCCGACGGCCACACGCGCCTCACTGGGCGGGCCGAGCCGGCGACGATCTTCACGCCCGAGAATTCCAGGCTCGTGGACGCGGCCTATGCAGCGATCGAACGCTCACGCGCTGACCCGGCGAGCGTGCTGCGACCTTACGTCGCTACGCCCGGGAGTCCCGACGGAAACGGCTGGCCGGCGGAGGGCACACAGCTGTGGACGATGGGCGCGCTCCCGACGGCCAACTACATCACGGGTCCCACCTACCTGCTGAACTGGGGAATCCCCACGATCGACAAGCTCGACGTCAGGCAAATGCGCCGCGAGGCGATCTCGTTCACGGAGATGCTTCTCGCCCTGTCGCATCAGCCGCGCGCCGCACTGCGGACGCTCAACCTGCTGAGGCGCGGATGAGGATCGCGGCGGCGGCGACCGCTTGTTTCCTGGCGCTCCTCGTGCCCCCGGCGTCCGCGGCCGCGCCGTTGCGGCTGGTGAGCTCGGCGAAGCTGGACCCACGACTCGAGCAGCTCGCTTTCAGAACGCCGGCGGTGAAACGGATCACCGGCGTGCGGGTGCTACTCCCGCGCGGTTACGCGCAACACCGCGCCAAGCACTACCCGGTGCTGTACCTGCTGCACGGCGCGATCGACAACTTCCGGTCGTGGACCGACAAGGGCGACGCGGCGCAGCTCGCGCTCGCCTACCCGATGATCGTCGTGATGCCCGACTCGGGCCCTGATGGCGGCTACACCAACTGGTACAACGGCGGCCGCGGTGGCCCGCCGGAGTGGGAGACCTATCACGTCGACCAGCTGCTGCCGTGGATCGACGCGCACTTTCGCACGATCCCGACCCGGGCCGAGCGGGCGGTCGCCGGCCTGTCGATGGGCGGCTACGGCGCAGTCACCTACGCCGCGCAACGCCCCGACCTGTTCGGTGCGGCGGCGAGCTTTTCCGGCGCGCTCGACACGAACAATCCCGGTGACATCGCAGTCACCCCGCCGGCCACCTACGGGCCGCGCTCGACCCAGGAGCTGAACTGGCGCGCCCACAACCCGCTGGACCTCGCCGCGAACCTCCGCGGCGTCGCGCTCACCCTGCGAACCGGCAACGGTCAGCCGGGCGGGCCGTTCGGCGGAGGGGACGTCGTTGAGGTGGTCGTCCACCAGATGAACATCGCGTTCCACGACCGGCTCCTGAAGCTCGGGATCCCGAGCATCTGGGACGACTACGGGCCGGGCGGGCACGACTGGCCGTACTGGCGGCGTGACCTGCGCCGGACGCTGCCGTGGCTGATGCGGCTGTTCGACCACCCGAAGCCGCCGCCGTCGTCCTTCACTTACACCGCCGACGCTCCCCGGTATGCGGTCTACGGCTGGTCGGCGACGCTCCGCCGCCGGGCGCTCGAGTTCAGCACGCTGACCGTGAGCGGCCGACGGGCGTTCTCGCTGACGGGGAGCGGCAGCGCCACGATCTCGACCGGACGGATGTTCAGACCCCGACGGTCGCTCAGGCTCCGGATCCGCGACGCGACCGGCGTCCACACCAGGCGAGTGACCAGCGACTCCTCCGGCCGGCTGACGGTCACCGTATCGCTGGGCCCGAGCAACCGCTTCCAGCAGTACCCGGTCCGGGCCGACCGGGCGCCGAGGCACATCGTGACGGCAACAGTGAAGGTCACGGCGGTCCCGTGAGCGCTACTCCCACCGCCCCCGCGAAGAAGAAGCGGATGCCGCGCGCGCAGCGCGAGCAGCGGATGCTCGATGCGGCGGAACGGGAATTCGGCCGACACGGTTTCGCGGGCGCCTCGATGGAGACGATCGCGCAGGGCAGCGGCGTCACCAAGGCGCTCCTGTATCAGTACTTCGAGTCGAAAGAGGGGCTGTACGAAGCGTGCGTCGAGCGCGCCCGGGCCCGCATCTTCGAGGTCATGCAGCAGGCCGCGAGGGCGGCCGATCCAGCACGGATGCTGACCACGATCGTCGACGCCTACTTCGACCAGCTCGAGGCCGAGGAGAACAGCTGGTGCGTCCTCTACGGGGACGCACCCGTCGCCGCGGTCAACGAGATGCGCAACCGCAACGCCGGGGTGATCATCGAGCTGCTCCGGGAAGCGACCACGCTCGCGCCGCGCGACGCCGAACTCGTCGCACATCTGATCGTCGGCGCGGGCGAGCAGGTCGGGCGGTGGTGGCTCGAACATCGCGACGTACCGGCGAGCCGGGTCAAGCGGAAGTTCACCGTCGTGATCGGCGCGGCGATCAGCGCGGTCGAGCAGTCCCGGCCGTGAGATCAAAGGCGATGATCCTGACCCTGTTCGGCCTGCTGTCGTTCGCCTCGCTCGCGCGAGCCGATCAGCGCGGAGCGAGACCCTCCACGCCGACGAGCAGCTCGCGGAGGCGCACGTTGCGGGTCATGCTCAGAACGTAGCGGCCGACCCGAGGCGGCCTCTCGTTACCCTCCGCGCCTTGCATGCCACCCCTCTGATCCGAAGGTGCACCGTCGCGCTGGCGGCGCTCGCGAGCACCGCCGCGCTCGGAGCCCCGGCCGCGGCTGCGACTCCGCCGCGCTTGACCCGGCTGCACGCGTGCTCGCACCAGAAGCGATTTTCGTGTGGGACCTTGGCGGTGCCGCTCGACTGGGCCGGTCAGGCGCCGGGGACGCTGCGGCTCCCGGTTGGGGTGCAGAACACCGGGCGAGCGCCGCGCGGCGTGCTGTTGTTCCTCACCGGGGGGCCCGGCCAGCCAGGCGTCCGGTTCCTGCACGTGATCCGCTCGGTCCTTGGGCCGGCGCTGTCCGGGTACCGGCTGGTGATGATCGACCAGCGCGGAACCGGCGTCGGCGCACTGCGGTGCCCGGCGCTTCAGGCGGCGGCGGGCGCATCCGATCTCGCCGTCGTCCCACGAGCCACGGTGACCGCGTGCGCGCGGGCGATCGGCCCGAACCGACGCTATTTCACGACGCCGGAGACCGTCCGCGACCTCGACGCGCTGCGGCTCGCCGTCGGCGCCCGCCGCCTCGCGATCGACGGCGTCTCGTACGGCACGTACGTCGCGGAGCGCTACGCACTGACCTATCCCCACAACGTCGCGCGCCTGGTGCTCGACTCGGTCGTGCCGCAACAGGGCGTCGGGACGCTGCTGCTCGCCGTGTTCCGGGCCGTGCCCCGGGTGCTCGGACTCGCCTGTGCCGCCGAGCACTGCCGCACGGATCCCGCACGCGACCTGCGGGAAGTGATCCGCAGGCGCCACGACGGCCCACAGCTGCTCAACACGATCGTGAGCCTGACCGCGGCGTCGGCACCGCTCGGGCCGCTGCTGTCGGCCCTGCGCAACGGGCGGGTCGGCGATCACCGCGGCCTCGACTCGCTCGCGCGGAAGGTGGAGCACCATTCGCGCGCGTCAGCCGACGAGCTCAGCCAGGGGCTCCACGAGAGCACGGTCTGCATCGACCTCGCCAGCCCGTGGGACCCGGCCACCGCGCCCGCAAGCCGAGCCGACATGCTTGCGCGGCGGTCCGCCCGAATCCCAGCGACCACGCTGTTCCCGTTCTACCGAGTGACGGCGACCGGCAACGGCCTTACTCGCGCCTGCCTGGCGTGGCCCGCCACGACTCCCCCCGCCCTTCCGTACGGCAACCCCGAGGCTAAGCTCCCGCGCGTGCCCGTGCTGCTGCTGGCCGGTCAGCTCGACCTGTCGACCCCGGTCGAGTGGGCGCGCCAGGAGGAGGCCAAGGCACCGAACTCCAGGCTGGTCGTGGTCCCGGGGGTGGGCCACTCGATCCAGACCGGGCCGAGAGCGCCGGCGATCCGCCCCGTGATCGGGCGGTTCCTGCGCGGCTGACCTACCGGCCGCTCGGCTGCTGCAGGTCCCACGGGTTGCCGTCGAGATCCGTGAAGTGTGCGTGGCGTGCGCCCCAGGGCATGTCCTGCACCTCGGTGATGTCCACGCCGTTCGCGGCCAGCTGCGCGCGGGCCCCGTCGATGTCATCGACGACCAGCGTGATCCGCGCAGCCCGACCGGGCTCCACGTCGGTGATCCCTTTGCCGAACGCGATCGAGCAGGCCGAGCCGGGCGGGGTCAGCTGCACGAAGCGCACGTCCTCGCTCAACGTGTGGTCGTGGTCGAGGTTGAACCCGGCCTGCTCGGAGTAGAAGGCCTTCGCGCGATCGACGTCGGTCACTGGGACGGCGATCAGCTCGAGCTTCATGTCCATGGTCTTGCCTTTCTGTTTGAGGGTTTGGGTTAATTCAGAGCCGTTCGGCGAACGCCGTCACGGCGCTCGCGACCTCGGAGGGATATTCCACGTGCGGGTGATGGCCGGCGCCGTCGAGCAGCAGCAGCTCGGATCCGAGCACATGTACGCCCGGATCACCCGCCGGCGTGAAGGCTCGCCCAGGTTTGCCTTGAGCCTCGCGAGCTGGTCGTCGAAGTCCGCGACCCGCGGGCGGCGCGGCTCCCACTTCGGGAAGTACGACATGTAGATCGGCAGCGTCAGGAACGGAAACTTCATCACTCCCATCAGCTGCCGCTGTACCCATGAGATCTTCCCGTCGCGGACGAACGGCGCCGCGAGCACGAGACCGCGCACGAGGTCGGGCGTCTCGGCGGCCATGTACACGCCCGCCGCGGCGCCGTTGGACGTGCCGTAGATCACCGCGGGACCGGCGTCGAGGTGCCGGATCAGCGCGGTCAGGTCGTGCGCGAGCGGGGCGCTTCCGTACGAGGGCCACTCGCCGCTGGTCTCCCCCATTCCGCGCTGGTCCACGGTCACGACCCGGTAGCCCGCGTCGACTAGCCGCGGCACGAGGAAGCGGAGCTCCGAGCGCAGGTCGAGCATCGCCGGCGTCGCAACGATCAGCGGGCCTTGCCCGGCGTCGTCGTACGCCAGCACGCCATCCGGCAGCTCGAGGCACCTGGTCGGGCGATCGTCCGTCTGCGGCGGCGCGGTCATGATGGTCTCCCGGTCTTGGCTAACAGTGTTAGCCTACTCTAGCGAACAGTGTTAGCCAGTGCAACACTTCCTCGCCCATGAGCACCGGCATCAACAGCCTCAGCCCGCGCGCGCGAGAGATCGCGACCGTCGCGCGCGAACTGCTCGAGCAGGAAGGCCTCGACCGCCTCTCGATGCGCAAGCTCGCCGCACGGCTCGGAATCCGCGCCCCGTCCCTGTACAAGCACTTCGCGAGCAAGGAGGCGCTCGAGGCGACGCTGATCTCGATCGGGTTCGAGGAGCAGGCCGCGCTGTTCGGAGGGGCGCTGGCGAACGCTTCGGAGCCGCTTGCGGCGATGGCCCGGGCCTACCGCGAGTTCGCGCAGAACAACCGGCAGCTCTACCGGCTGATGTACGACCGCGCGCTCAACCGCCCGCTGCTTTTTGCCGGCAGCGAGGACGCGGCCGCCGAACCGAGCATCGAGGCTGCGGGCGACGACTTGGATCTCGCGCGAGCGGCGTGGGCGTTCGCGCACGGGATGACGATCCTCGAGCTCAACGGACGCTTCCCGGCCGACGCCGATCTCGACGCTGCCTGGCGCCGGGGCATGACCGCGCTGGAGTCGGCGGTGCGCCGGTGAGCGCGACTTGGCGCAGTCCTCCGTGTTGTCCTGATACGTGAAAAAACTTCAAGCGATGACGATGGGAGCAAGCGAGTGAGCGATCGGCGTACGAACGACGGCCATACACGACGCGAGGTGCTGGAGCGAGCGGTCGCCGGCGCCGGCGTGCTCGCGCTCGGTGGGGCGCCCGCGGCGCTGGGGGCCGCGCGCCGTCGCCGGACCCGCAGCGTCGACGTGGTCGTCATCGGGGCCGGTCTCTCCGGGCTGAGCGCAGCGCGCGCGCTCGGGGCGGCGGGCCGGGACGTGCTGGTGCTCGAGGCGCGCGACCGCGTCGGCGGGCGCACGCTCAACCGTTCGATCGGAGGCGGCCACGTTGTCGAGGTCGGGGGCGAGTTCGTCGGCCCCACCCAGGACCGGATCCTCGCGCTCTCGAAAGCCGTCGGGGTGAACACGTTCCCTGTCTACAACCAGGGCTCGAACGTCGAGATCATCGGTGGCGAGCGCCGCCTGTACCCGGCGGCCGCCGGGATCCCGACCGATCCCGAGACCCAGCAGTTCCTCGTCAACCTGCTGGCGAAGGTCGACCCGATCGCCAAGGAGGTCGGTCCGACGGCCCCGTGGCGCGCCAAGCGCGCGAAGCAGCTCGACGCCACGACCCTGGCGGAGTTCACCCGGTCGTTCGTGAGCCCCCGGGTCCGGCCGATCTTCGAAGCGGTCAACAACTCCGTCTGGGGCGTCGACTCCGACCAACTCTCGATGCTGTACGTCGCTACGTATGTGGCCGCGGCGGGCGACAGCAAGAACCCCGGATCCCTGTTTCGGCTGATCTCGACCGCGGGGGGCGCGCAAGAGCGGCGGATCGTCGGCGGTTCGCAGATCGTGGCGCAACGAGTCGCGCAGAGGCTCGGCCGCCGGGTGATGCTCCGCTCGCCGGTCCGCGGACTCGCGATCAACGGAGCCGGCGCGCGCGTCCAGACCAACCAGCTGGTGATCGACGCCAACCGCGTGATCGTGGCGGTGCCGCCGCCGCTCGCGCTCGAGCTGACACGCGGCCTGAGCCGCCGCCGCGCGCAGCTGCTCGCCGGAATCCACATGGGTCACCTGATCAAGTCGGAGGCCGTCTACCCGACTCCGTTCTGGCGCGCCGACGGGCTCAGCGGCCAGGGCGTGAACGACGAGGGGATCGCCTCGGTGCCGTTCGACAACTCGCCGCCCGACGGCAGCGTCGGCGTGCTGTTCGCGTTCACGGGAGGCAGGGCCGCCGCGCGGCTCGCGCGGATGTCCGCCGCCGAGCGCCGCAAGGTGGTGCTCCAGCGCTTCAACCAGTACGTCGGCAACAAGGCGCTGTCGCCCGACCAGTTCATCGAGCACGATTGGCGCACCGAGAAGTGGACGCGCGGATGCCCGACCGGCGTGCCCCAGCCGGGGATCCTGTCCAAGTTCGGCGACACCCTCCGTGCTCCGATCGGGCCGGTGCACTTCGCCGGAACCGAGACCTCGGACTACTGGCAGGGCTACATGGACGGCGCCGTCCGCGCCGGAGAGCGCGCCGCCCGCGAGGTCCTCGCGGCCCGCCGCCGCTGAGCGTCAGTAGCCGGCGACGTTGGCCTGCGCGATTACGCGCTCCGGCCGCAGCCGCACCACCAGCTCGCCCGGTACGGCGTTCCGCCGCCCGAACTCGTCCGCCTTGTCGGCGCCCATATACCTGCCGCCGATTGCGGTCGCGAACCGCAGCAGCTCGTCGAGGTCCTCGCTCACCGTAACGATGCCGCGCATGTGGACGAACGCATACGGCGCCGCCTGGTCGTCGACCACCACGGCGGCGCGCGGGTCGCGGCGCAGGTTGCGGCCCTTGACGCCGCTCGCATCGGTCGTGAACACCGGCTCATCGCCGTCCAACACGAACCACACCGGCATCACATGAGGCGCCCCATTGGCCATCGTCGTGGCCAGCTTCGCGGTTCGCGTTCCGTGTGACAGGAACTCGCGGATCTCATCGGGGGTCATCTCGTGCGGCATCGACGAGCCCCACGCTAACGGTTATGTTCGCGTGGATGTCGACCCCGGCCGCGATCGGCGGACAGGCGTGGGACGTACTGCTGTACCTGTGGTTCGCGTCGGTGCTGGTCTCGGCGGTGTACGTCGCGTTCGACGCGTTCACCAAGAACCCCGAACTGACGGTGATGAAGTGGGGCTGGGTGCTGGTGACGCTGTACATCGGGCCGATCGGGGCCGCCCTGTACGTGCTCTCGTGCAAGGAGCCGTACGCCGGCGCTCACGAGCGGTTCGTCGCGCCGCTCTGGAAGCAGGCGCTCGGGTCCACGATCCATTGTGTCGCGGGCGACGCGACCGGGATCGTCGTAGCTGCGGTGATTACGACCGCGGCCGGGCTCGCGATGTGGGGGGAGACGATCGTCGAGTATGTGGCCGGGTTCGGCTTCGGCCTGTTCGTCTTCCAGGCGCTGTTCATGCGCGACATGCTGGGCGGCAGCTACACCCGCGCGCTGAAGTCGAGCTTCTACCCGGAGTGGGTGTCGATGAACTGCGTGATGGCCGGCATGGTCCCGGTGATGGTGATCCTGCGCGCGCACCTACCTGGCACCACCGACGTCGGCAACGTCCGCTTCTGGGCGGTCCTGTCGCTGGCCGTGTTCGTGGGGCTGGTGTTGGCCTATCCGGTGAACGTGTGGCTCGTCGACAAGAAGCTCAAGCACGGGATGGGAACTGTGCGGGCGCTCGGCGCGGGCGGCGAGTCGCTACCGGAGCCGGGCGGCGGGGGCGGCGGGATGGACATGGCCAAGCCCGAGGTCACGCGCCCTGAGCTCGTCGCGATCGCGGTGCTGACGATCCTGCTGCTCGGCGCCGGCGTGCTGTTCGCCGCGATCGCAGGCAGCTTCTCCTGAGCCGCGAGCTAGACGACCGCCGAGGACTCGGCACGCAGCGTCGATAGCTGCCGGCGAAGCTCGGCGACCTCGGCCTCGAGCGCCGCGACCCGCGCTTCGAGGCCGCCGTCGCGATCGGGCTCACGGGGGACCCGAGCCGCCTCCGACGGTGACGGCGTGACGGCATCTGCCGGTACGTCCGATCCGAGCAGCTGCTCGAACCGGTCCTCCTTCTGGCCCGGCCGGCGCTCGATCCGTCGTACGTACCCGCGCTCGGTGAGCGTCGCGAGCACCCGCTCGACCTCGTCGAGCGACCCGAGATTCGCCATCCGCTCGCTCCGCGTCTTGAGCTCGCCCGGAGTCTGCGGCCCGCGCAGCAGCAGCACGGCGAGCACCGCCAGCTGCTCGCGGCCGAGGCCGAGACCCTCCTCGGCGAGATGCCGGTACTTGGTCGCGCGGCTGCCGTGGCCGCTCGCGAGCCGGGTCAGCCCGTAGCGACTCAGGCGGCTTACGGCCTCGCGCACGGTCGCCTCGTCGTAATCGGTGACAGGGTCGCGATTCGTCGACTGGTTGCACGCCAGCCGCAGCGCGTTCAGGGACAGCGGGTACTGATCGGGCGTCGTCCAGCGCTTCTCGATCAGGCAGCCGAGCACCCGTTGTTCGGGTGGCGTCAGCTCGCGGATATGCACACGGCGAGCATAAAGCTCGGCCGGAACTCAGGCGCTCGCTGACGCCCGGCGTGGGCGCTGACGAGGCAACCGGCGCGAACTTTGCTTCTCGAGTGCGAGATATCGCACTTCAGAAGCAAAGTTCGAGGTCATCCCCCAGGCCGAGCCTGGGGACGGCTCCTACTGCTCCGGCTGGTACCGGAGACCGTCGAGCGCGACGCGGAGGATGCGGTCGGTCTGAGCGGGGTCGTTCGTGGGGATCTTCCCGATCCCCATCACCATCTGCATGACCTCGCCGAAGTCGACGTCCTTGCGGACGACGCCGGCTTCCTGGGCACGCTCGAGCAGCGGGCCGCCCGACTCCCACAGCGAAGCGCGGCAGACCTTGAACAGCTCCGCGTCCTTGTCGAGGTAGTCGAGCAGCTCGTGGGCGAGCGCGCGCTTGGTCGCGAGGTAGGCGATGAACCGCTCGAACCACGTGTTGAGCGCCTCCCACGGATCGCCGTCGCCGAGCTCGGACGCGGAGCGGCAGACCTCTCCCACCTCCTCGACATAGAGCGCCTCGAGCAGCGCCTGGCGGTTCGGGAAGTGGCGGTAGAGCGTGCCAATCCCGACGCCCGCGCGGCGCGCGATCTCCTCGAGCGAGGTCGACTCGCCGCCCTCCGCGAACGCCTCTCGCGCGGCGGCGAGCACCTTCGCGTAGTTCCGCCGCGCGTCGGCGCGCTTGGGCCGCGCGATCAGCGTCTCTGCGGATGTCTCGATTGTGGTCATGTCACCTTGACAAACGGAGGGCCCCTCCGTATATTCCGGAGGGAGCCTCCAGTTATTTCGGAGGCGCCCTCCAGTTTAACACCAAGCCACGGCACCCACAAGTCAGGAGTTTGATGAACCTAGTCCCCTCTATCGCCCCCGAGCGGCGGCGCTGGGCATCTCTTTTCATTGTCTGCCTCGCGCAGCTGATGATCGTCCTCGACGTCACGATCGTGAACGTCGCGCTGCCGGCGATCCAGCGCGACCTCCACTTCAGCCAGGGCAACCTCACCTGGGTCGTCAACGCGTTCCTCGTCACGTTCGGCAGCCTGCTGCTGCTTGCCGGACGGCTAGGCGACCTCGCCGGACGCAAGCGCGTGTTCCTCGCCGGACTCACCATCTTCACCGTCGCCTCGCTCTTGTGCGGAATCGCGCCCAGCGAGGGAGCGCTGATCGGCGCGCGCTTCCTGCAGGGGGTCGGCGCCGCGGCCCAGGCGTCCGTGATCCTCGCGATCATCGTCACAGAGTTCCCGGAGCCCGCCGCGCGCGCCCGCGCGATGAGCGCCTACGTGTTCGTGTCGGTCGCCGGCGGATCGTTGGGGCTGCTCGCCGGCGGCGTTCTCACGGAGATCCTCAGCTGGCACTGGGTGTTCTTCGTCAACCTGCCGATCGGCGTCGTGGCGTTCCTGCTCGGCCGGGCGCTGATCCCCGCCGACAAGGGCCTCGGGCTCGGCCACGGAGTCGACTGGCTCGGCTCGCTGCTGGTGACCGGATCGCTGATGAGCGCGATCTACGCGATCGTCGAGGCCACCGGGCACGGCTGGATCTCCGCGCAGGTGTTCGGGTTCGGGGCCCTCGCGGCGGTGCTGATGACCGCGTTCCTCCTGCTGGAGGCCCGGATCCAGAACCCGATCATGCCGCTGCGGATCCTCCGGCTCCGCGGTCTGATCGACGCGAGCCTCGTGCGCGGGATCCTCGTAACCGGCATGTACTCGACGTTCTTCCTCGCGACGCTGTACCTCGAGCACGTGCGTCACTTCAGCGCACTGCAGACCGGCGCGGCGTTCCTGCCGTGGACGATCACCGTCGCGATCCTCTCGCAGGGGATCACGGCGCGCCTCGTCACCCGGTTCGGCCCCCTGCCCGTGCTGATGGCCGGGATGGTGACCGCCGCCGCAGGGCTGCTGCTGTTCGCGACCGTCGGCCCGCACACCGCGTACTTCCCGACCGTGTTCTTCGCCTGCTTCCTGATCGGACTCGGCATCGGCAACGCGTTCATGCCGCTACTGACGATCGCGATGGCGGATGTCCCCGCGGCCGACGCGGGGCTGGGTTCCGGGATCACGAACGTCTCCCAGCAGCTCAGCGGCGCGTTCGGGCTGGCGGTGCTCAGCACGATCGCGACCAACCACACGAAGGGACTGCTCGCCGACCACCACAGCGTCGTCTCGTCGCTGATCGGCGGCTACCACGTCGCCTTCATCATCGGCGCGGCGACGATCGCCACCGGCGTCGTGCTCGCGTTCGCGCTGCTGCGCCCGCGCGCCGCGCGCCCGGAGCTGGCGGTCGCCGAAACCTCCGCCGACCGACAGCCCGAACTCGTCCCCAACTTCGACCTGGAGCAAGAAGCCGCATGAGAAACCGCACTATCGCCCACACCGAGCCCGCCACCGACGACGGCGTCGCCCTGCGCCGGGTCCGTGTTCGCGCGGCGCGCCGACCGAGCCCCCAGCTGATCTCGGACGGAGTCGTCGCCTCCTACATCCACGAGATCTCGGACCGTCACCGCCCACGCGGTGCGAGCGAGATCTGGGCCGCCCGGCCCGCCGTCCTCAGCCCCTGCGGGGGTTGAGGATGGCCTCGATCAGCTCGGCCTTCGCGTCCGCGTACTCAGGTACCGGGCGACCTCGGGGTCGCAGTCGCGCCACGCGCCTCTCGCGGCCGCCGATGAGGATGAGGTCGAGGTCGGCGTCGCGGCCGTGGGCCCCCATCGAGAGCGAGACGGCTACGTAGGCTCGTGGAGGATCTGCGTCGTGACCGGCAGTCCCGAGCTCGTGATCGCCCGGAACATCTCCGGCGATGGAGGCGTGGTGGGTGCGTGGCCGTCGGCGGGCTGCCCGAGCAGCCGCCGGGTGAGGGTCTCACGGCCCGCCAGCAGCCCGTCGATGATCCGTACGACATCGAGCCCAGACGGCGTCGTGCCGTCGATCGCCGCTCGCAGCGTCGCCTGGCGCATCAGCTCCTTGATGAACGCGCCGGTGACGCCCTCGCTTCGCTCCACGAGTTGACGCTCCGCGTCGGCATCGAGCTCGATCTGCTGCGCGTAGAGACGGAGCAGCCGGCGGCGACCGTCCTCATCGGGAAGTGGCAGCTCTAGCGCAAGGTCCACCCGTCCCGGGCGGGCGGCGAGCGCAGGCTCGATCAGGTCGGGACGGTTGGTCGTAAGCAGCACCAGCAGGTCCGCGTCCTCGGCGAGGCCCTCGAGCTCGTTCAGCAACTCGAACAGGACCCCGTGGTCGCCCGGGAACGTTCTCAGTTCCGCGACCAGGTCGACGTCCTCCAGCACGATCGTCGCCGGCGAGAGATCGCGGGCGATCGCGAACGCCTGCCCGATCAACCCGAGCGCCTGGCCCGTCAGGATCACCGCAGTCCGGCCCTCCATCGCCGAGAGCAGGTAGTTGACCGACAGCGTCTTGCCGGTTCCGGGCGGCCCGTGGATCAGCACCCCACGCTTCAGATGCCGTCCGGCGGCGCGCAGCTGGTCCGCGTGCTCGGCGATCGCGATCGCGTGTTGCTCGAGGCGCTCGAGCGTTCCCTGCGGGAGCACAACCGCGTCCCGCGTTACCGACGGAATCGGCGGGAACGTCACCGAACCTTGGCTGCTCAGCGATATGACCTTCCCACGAAACACGTTGCGCTCCACCATTGCCGCCCGGATCGCGGCAAACAGCCGCGAAACGGCGGCCTCGTCGGGAGCGATTCCCTCGAGCCGGATCCCGAACTGGCCCATCGGAGGCAGCTGCTCGCTGGTGATGATCAGCGCCACCGGGACGTCGTCGACCGACACCAGCAACAACGCCGAGCTGACGCACCGCACCACCCTGCCGTCGCCGATCTCGACGTTGACGTGCTCGACCGGTCCCTGCGGCCCATCCTGCCAGCGTGTCAGCAGCTGCGTGAATCCAGAACCGCCGTGACGCATCTGCGGATTCCCCAGTCCGATTGTCTCCCGCTCGGGCAGCACCGCGTCGAGGGCCAGCTGAAGATTCGGCCGCTCGGCCGCCCCGAATTGCACCGCGGTGATCGGAAGGTCGCCCGGCTGGGCGCCGAGGTGCTCGCGCAGCCGGGACAGGAGCGGCGATTCCGGCCGGTGCGCCGCCTCCGTCATCGCCTCCATGAACTTCACGAACGTCGACGCGAATTCGTCCAGTGGCGGCGTCGAGTCATTCATCCGCGCGACGCTACCACCGGCGTGCCGGCACCGAGTGGACATCTACCGACCGGAGCGCAAGAATCGGCACATGCTCGCTCCCGGCGGATCGCGGAGCCAGGTGGCCCGGACCCTCGGCGCGGCGTACTCGGGAGGACTGCTGAGCCCGGACACGTTCGTCGCGCGAATCGACGAGCTGCTGGAGTCGCGGGTCGTCGACCCCCGTGCACTCGTCGACGACCTGAGCTTCCGCAAGCCCCGAGGCGGGTGGCTGAGCAAGTTCCGGGCTTGGTTGACGATGCCGGTCGAGGTTCGGCCGGCGAGGCTTCTCGGGCTGGACTGGAACGGCGAAGCACCGTCGCTTTTGATCGGCCGTCACGAGGCCTGCGACATCGTGCTGAGTGACCCCAGCGTCTCCCGAGAGCACGCCCGCCTCGTGTTCCGGGACCACAGATGGATCATCCAGGACCTGCGATCGAGGAACGGGACGATCGTCAACGGCGCGCGCGTCGGGCGGTCCGAGATCCGCCCCGGCGACCTGCTGGCGCTCGGCGACGAGCGGCTGCGGGTCGACTGACGCTTCACCGAACGCGCAACTCTCTCTCATTGACCGCGTTCTAGCGGGCATGGAACGGGTTGGGCGACGACGTTGGTCTCGGGCGCTGGTGTTCTTGGTGGTGGCGGCGGTGTGGGCAAGTTCTGGCGTCGCCGCCGCCTCCTCGACGTGCACCGACAGCTGGCTCGGAGGCGACGGGAACTGGTTCACGGCGTCGGGCTGGAGCAGCGGCACGGTGCCCGGACCCGACGACGCCGTGTGCATCACCGCTCCCGGGAACTACACCGTGACCGCCCTGGGCGGCCCCGCGGGTCCAGCGTCCGGCCAGGCCGTCGCCGGGACGCTTCAGCTCGGCACCGCGCCAGGGAGCCAAAAGCTGGTGATCGAGGCCGACAACGGGTGTGGCGACAGTACCGGTACGGGTGGGCTCGAGGTGTTCGATCCAGGCGGTATTGCCACCGCCGCGAGCCTCGGCTCGAACGGCCAGGTGGAGCTGACCCAGGACGGCAACACGTGCTCGGGGAGCGCTTACGGTGCGTATTTCCGTATTGACGCAGGGGAGCTGGTCAACGCCGGCACGATCACTTCCGACGGCGGACCGGTGGCCGCTTCAGCCGTCACTGACCGAGTCATCGATGGAACGATCGCCAACCCCAACGGAACGTTCGCGATCTCCGCGAACACCACGTGGAACGGCACCACCTTCGACAACACCGGCCTGGTTCGGTTTCCAGGCGCGGCGGTGTTGACCGTTCCCGCCGGAATCGGCGCGACGTTCGTCAACGACACGGGCGGCTCGATCGTCAACGTCTATGCAGACAACGGGCACCTGCTGGTCGACACCGGTAACACGTTCAACCAAGGCTGGGGTGTCGCCGGGGACTCATTCGTTCCGGGGGTCAGCCCGGCCGTGGTCGTCCGGAGCGGCACTCTCGCCTACACCGGCAACGCGCAGAGCAATGTTGTGATCGAGGGGCAGTCGACCTTGGAAGGCGTCGTCCCCGCCGGAGCGCAGCTCGCGATCGAATGCTCAGGCACCGAGCCGGCGCTCGTGCACGCAGTCAGTTTCACGAACGTCGGGGCCATCGCCCTTATCGGCGCAGATCCCGAGCAGTGCGCAGCGGGGCAGACGTTGTCGCTCGACTCGAGCGCGGGCCCCGGCACGGGGACGCTCGCGAACGTCGGTCAGATCTCGGGGTCCGGGACGATCGTCGGCAACCTCAGGAACACAGCCGGCACGATCAGTCCCGGCGACCAGTTCGCTTCCTGCTCATCGTGCATGGGCGCTTACACGTTCGGCCGGATCAGGGTCACGCGCAACTACGAGCAAGACCCGCCCGGGACGCTCGAAATCGGGACGGTTGGTAGCGGCGTCCCGGGGGCGGCAAATAGCGACCTGCTTTCTGTGGGAGGCGCGGCGGCTATCAACGGCACGCTCCGGGTCTTCAACGCGTCCCTCGGTCCGGACGTCCCCGGCGAGCTCTACCAGGTGCTCACTGCATCGAGCGTCGCCGGGCGGTTCGCCGAGATCGAAGGGACGCCCAGTACGCCCTACAACGCGCCGTATGCGCCGACGCAGTATGCGCCGATGTATAACCGGGGGACAGTCACCGTCGAAGTCATGAAGGTTCCCAACCTCACGGTCAAGGTCGCCGGAAGAGGATGGGGGGATGTGACCACCGTTCCCGCTGGAATCGACTGCAATGGCGGCTCGTGCATGGCGCCCTTCTCCCCCTTGCAGATCGTCACGCTGATCGCCACGCCCAGCCAGAGCGGTCCATTCGAGCCGCCCTCCACTTTCGTCGGTTGGTCGGGGGGAGGCTGCCACGGCACCGGCCGCTGCACCTTGACGATGGACGGCGACAAGTCGGTCACCGCCACGTTCATCCCACCCCAGCCGCCGCGATGCACGCTTCGGCTCAACGGTCGCACGGCACGCGCGCTTCGCGCGGTCGCGGTCTGTAGCAAGGCTGCTCACCTGAAGCTGACGGGAGCCGTGACCGAGTGGCTTGGCTCGCGGGGATCGTCGCAAGCCGTGCACCTCCAGCTGCCGCCGGTGACACGCAAGGTCGCTCGCGGCCGAACGACAACGCTTGTCATCACCCTCCCGACGGCCGCCCTGACGGCGCTACGGCAGGGACACCGCGAGACGATCCGACTGACGCTACGGGCCACCGGCGCCGGGGGCACTCGCCGTGTATCGACGCGACAGATCGCTTTGCTCGGCTAGCGACCTCTGATTCCGCGCCAACTGCCACTACGCGGCTACGCGACCGCTCGCAGCACGCCGCCGCCAACCGACGCGACGATCAGCGCCTCGCCAACCAAGCCCGCGGTCGCGAATGCGAACAGGACCGAGAGCGCGAAGCCGACGACCAGAAGCAGCAGCAGGCTTGGCGATCCGAGCACGGCGAAACCCTATCCGGCCCAGGGACCCACGCCGCCGACCCGGTCGACGGCGATGTGGGTGATGTAGCCGGGCGGCGGATCGTCCATCGGCGGGAACTTGACGTCCGGCCCTAGATACACGTGCGCGAGGCGCTGCAACAACTCCGGCGCGCCGCCTTCGGTGACGCGCGCCGTGCCGTGCACGACGATGTACTCGTTAAGCCCGATCTCGTTCCGAGTGCCGGCCTCGACGGAGAGCGCGACCCTGGGATCACGCCGGATGTTGCGGAGCTTGCGGTGCTCCGGGAGGTGGCCGGCGACGATCTCGTCGCCGTCGAGGCCGATCCAGACGATCGAGACCTGGGGACGGCCATCGGGCTCGAGCGTGACCAGGTGCGCGAGGTGCGGGCCTTCGAGCACAACGCGAGCCGAGTCCGGAATCCTCACTGACGGAGAACCTACCACCGGTCCAGAGCGTCACCGACCCGCGCTCAACGCTGCGTCGGCCGCAGCAACGCGCCCAGGTCCGCGACCGGCCCGAGATGCCCCAGCTTCTCGGGGTTGACGATCGAGCTGACGCCCTCGATCTGGTCGCCCGAGAACTCGAGCGCCCAGACGGCGATCAGCCCGCCGTCGCCGTCCAACAGCAGCGCCCCGGGCGCGCCGTTGACCTCGGCCGGACGCAGCTGCCCCCCGGGAACGCGCGAGCCGAGCTTGATCCAGTTCGTGAGCGTGCGGGCAACACGGGCGCGCCCGGAGATCGACCGCGCGAGCGCCGGGACCTTGCCGCCGCCATCGCCGGTCAGCACGACGTCGTGGGCCAGCAGCGACTCGAGCTCGCCAACCTCGCCGTCGCGCACGGCGGCGAAGAACCTCTGCGCCAGCTCCTCGCGCTGCTCACGCGAGCTCCGGAACCGCGGCCGTCCCTCCTCGACCTGCCGCCTCGCTCGGGATGCGAGCTGGCGGACGTTGTCCTCGCTCTTGCCGACGATCGCCGCAATCTCGCCGTAGCCGTAGTCGAACACGTCGTGCAACAGCAGCACCGCTCGCTGCTCGGGCGACAGCCGCTCGAGCAGGGCGAGCAGCGCCACCGACAGCGAGTCCGCCATCTCCGCATGCGCCGCGGGGTCGTCTGAGCGGTCGGTGACGATCGGCTCGGGGAGCCAGTCGCCGACGTAGCGCTCCCGCCGCGCCCGAGCCGACCGCAGCTCGTCGATCGCGAGCCGAGTGGTCACGGTCGCCACGAACGCTCGGGGCGATTCGATCCGCTGCCCCTCCTCGGCGGCGCGATGGAACCTGAGCAGCGCCTCCTGTACCACGTCCTCGGCCTCGGAGACACTGCCCAGCATCCGGTACGCGATCGCGAACGACGCCGACCGCAGCCGTTCGAGCTCGGCGTCGGTCATGCGGCCGTGCCCGCGGCGAACCCCTGCCGCCAGCTCGCGTGCCGCGGCGTCCATCCGAGCAAGCCCTTCGCCTTGTCGTTCGACGCTCCGCGCGCGTCGGTCATCATCACGACCCCGGCCTCGCCGGCAAACACGCGCCCGACCAGCCGCGGGACGCGCCACGGCTTCGGGGCGCCGATCTGCTCGGCCAGCGCGGGCAGCCACTCCGCGACCGGTGCGGGCTCGTCGTCGACGATGTTGTAGACCCCGCGCTCGCCGCGCTCGAGCGTGGCGACGGTCGCCTCGGCGGCATCGGCGATGTGGATGAACGACCACACGCCTCCGCCGTCTCCGACGACCGGGATCCGTCGCTTGCTGACCATCTCGAACTGCTCGCCGCCCGGGGCCAGTGAGGTCCCGGGACCGTAGAACGCGCCGTAGCGGAGCACGATTCCGGTCGTCCAATCGGCGTTCGTCACCGCCTGCTCCAGATGCCGGATCGCCGCCAGCGACTCGCGCATCTCCTTCGCGGGGGTCGGATCGAGCGGGTCATCCTCATGCTTGATCATCCCGCCGACGCGGGCGTACGGCCAGCTCGTGTAGCTCTGCGCCACGAATCGGCTCACCCCCGCCGCGCGCCCGGCCGAAAGGAGATTGTCGGTGCCCTCGGTCCGCAGCCGGTTGGTGAGCGCGAAGTCGCGATCGAAGTGGCGCAGGTCCATCCCGCTGATCGAGGTCAGTTCGTGGATGATCGCGTCCGGCCCAGTACTGCCGACCGCCTCGGCGACTTGCTCGGGGTCGAGCGCGTCCGCCACCACCGGCGTCGCTCCGAGCTCGCTCACCGCGGCTCGCTTTGAGTCGCTCCTGGTCATCGCGATGACCTCGTGCCCGGCGGCGACCAGCTGCGGCACGAGCTGCTTGCCCATCGCTCCAGTTGCGCCTGCCACAAACACTTTCATTTCGGCTCCTTTCGCGTTTGTCACGAGACTTGACGGCCTAGCCGAGCGCGCTGTGACAGAAACTTCGAACGGCTCGGCGCGCTGACGCGATAATCGGTCCGGGTGCGCGGGCGTGTCGCAAGTCCCCTGTTCGTTGGCCGCCGCGAGGAGCTGTCAATCCTCGCGGGCGCGCTCGCGCGCGCCCGCGACGGAGAAGGCTCGCTGACGCTGATCGGCGGCGAGGCCGGAGTCGGAAAGAGCCGCCTGATCGGCGAGCTGGTCGTCCGCGCCGAACGAGCCGAGATGGCGGTCGCGATCGGAGAGTGCCTACCGCTGGGCGACGCGGAGCTCCCGTTCGCGCCGGTGCTCGAAGCGCTTCGGTCGCTTGAGCCAGGCAGCTCCACCCTGAGCCTCACCGATGATGCCGGCGCCGGGCCGGGGCCGGGCCTTGCGATCAACCCGGGTGGATGGCAGGCGCCAGCGTTCGAGCGGCTGCTCGAACGGCTCACCGCCGCTGCCCGTGCCCGGCCGCTGCTGCTCGTGCTCGAGGACTTCCAGTGGGCGGACAACTCGACGCGCGACTTCGTCTCGTTCCTCGTACGCGCGACCCGGCGCGAGCCGCTCGCGATCGTCGTCAGCTACCGAAGCGACGAGCTCGGTATCCGGCATCCGTCGCTCCCGTTTGTCCTCGAGTTGGAGCGCACAGGACGGGCGAGCAGGATCGACCTCGCCGCCTTCACTCGCTCGGAGCTGCGCGAGCAGGTGGCGGCGATCCTCGAGCAGCCGCCGCCCGCCGACCTCGTCGACGGTCTTCACCAGCGCTCGGACGGCAACCCGTTCTTCACAGAGGAGCTGCTCGCAACGCGCACGAGCGGCGCGCCCGCGAGCTCCGATGCCTCCCTACCCGCCTCGCTTCGGGACACGCTGCTCGCCCGAGTTCACGCGCAGCCGCCGATCGCGCGCCGGGTCCTCCGCGTCGCCGCCGTGGCCGGACGAAGCGTCGAGCACCCGCTGCTGGCGGCGGTGGTCGAGCTCGACGGCGACGAGCTGAACGACGCCCTGCGGGAGACCGTCGAGGGTCGGCTGTTGACGCACGATCCTGGAGCCGCCGGCTACTCGTTCCGGCACGCGCTGCTCCGCGAGGCGGTGTACGCCGACCTGCTGCCGGGCGAGCGGCAGAGCCTGCACCTGGCATACGCCCAGGCGCTGCGCGATCACGGCGGGGCCACGGGAGTGCCGGCCGAGCCCGGCGAGCTCGCGCATCACTGGTACTCCGCCGGTGAGCCGGCCGAGGCGCTCGAGGCCTCGCTCGCCGCCGCGGCGGCCGCCGAGCAGCTCCACGCCTCGCGCGAGGCGTGGTTCCACTACCGGCGCGCGCTTGAGATCTGGGAGGTCGCCCCGACCCCGGAGCGGGACCGCGCGCTCGGACGGGTCGAGGTCTCGAGGCGGGCGGCGGAAGCCGGATTGCGCAGCGGCGAGGCCGAGTCCGCGATCGAGTTCGGCCGCGACGTCCTCGCGGACGCCGAGGAGCGCCGGGACCAGGTCGCCGAAGCGCTGGCGCGGGAGCGTCTGGGCCGCTATCTCTGGACCGTCGGCCGCGAGCAGGACGCGATGCCCGAGTACAGCCGGGCCGTCGAGGTGCTGCCGGCCGACGCGCCGCTCGCGGAGCGCGCGGAGGTGCTGGCGGGCGAGGCTCAAGCGCTGATGCTGCTGGGCCACACGCAACAGTCGAACGCCCGCTGCGAGGAGGCGCTCGCGGTGGCTCGCGCGGCGGGCGCGGACTCGATCGAAGCGAACGTGCTGAGCACGGTGTGCAGCAACCTGTGCGCGGTGGGCGACTTTGACGGGGGCGTCCGTGCGGCGAGGGAGGCGGCGACGATCGCTCGCCGGAGCGGCCTCGTCGAACAGCTGATGCGCAGCTATGTCAACGGCAGCGACGCGCTCGACCGCGGTGGACGCGTTGACGAGTCGATTGCGATGGCGAGCGAGGGCGTCGAGCTTGCGCACGAGTTCGGCAGCGACGGGAACTGGGGCAACTTCCTACGCGCGGAGATCGCCGCGCGGCTGATCGAGAAGGCGGAGTGGGACCGAGCCCAGCGGTTGCTCGAGGACGCGATCGATGCCGCGCCCGCGGGAACGGCGGCCGCGATCGGCTACGTGCACCTCGCCGAGCTGCTCGCGCTCCGCGGCGACTTCGACCGCTCGCGCCAAGCGGTGCTCGACGGGGCCAACCAGGTTCCCGAGTCGCGCGCCTCGCAGTGGCAGGCCCCGGTCGCGATCGCTCAGGCGACGCTCGAGATGTGGGCGGGCGATCCCGAGGCAGCTGCTCGGGTCGTGTCGGCAGCACTCGCGCGCGAGGGAGAAACCGAGCTTCTGTCGTACACCGCGAAGCTGTATGAGCTCGGAACGCGAGCATGCGCGGACATCTCGTCGGCGGCCCTGCGCGACGAGGCAACGGTGGTCCGCGAGGATGCCGTCGCGCGGGCGCTGCTCGAGCGCTTCGACCGGACGGCGTCGAGGCTGATCGGGGGGATCGCGCCCGCCGTCGCCGCGTGTCGCGCAACCGCCGTCGCCGAGCGATCCCGGATCGCGGGGTTCGGCGACGAAGCCCTGTGGGAGGTGGCGCAGCAACGGTGGGACGAGTCGCGCAGCCGCTTCGACGGGGCCTATGCCCGGTGGCGCCGGGCGGACGCGATCCTCGCCGCCGGCGGGGACCGGCGTCAGGCACAGGCGCTCGTCCGCGAGGCCCACGAAGTCGCGGTCGCGCTCGACGCGCGCCCGCTGCGGGAGGGCATCGAGCGGCTCGCGGTTCGCGGCCGCTTGGAGCTGGCCGCCGAGGAGCCCCCCGCGGAACCGTCGAACCCGCTGCTGGAGCGGCTCGAGCTGACCCCGCGGGAGCTTCAGGTGCTCGCGCTCCTGGCCGCCGGCATGACCAACCGCGAGATCGCCTCGGAGCTGTTCATCAGCGAGAAGACCGCGAGCGTCCACGTGTCGCGGATCCTCGCGAAGCTGTCGGTGCCGAACCGGACGGCGGCCGCCGCGGCCGCACACGAGCTCGGCGTCACGCGCGCCTAGTCCTGACACGCGGGTCGGCCGCCGCCTCGCTCCGCGGGAGCGAGGCGGCGAGGGGTCGATCGGCCTCAGTGCTTGATGTGCGCGCTCAGCAGCAGGTGCAGCTGCTGCGAGTTGCGGTTCGGCTTGCCGGCCGCGCCCGTGAGCGGGGCATCGAAGTACCGGACGCTGGTGCCGGTCGGAGCAGTGGCCATGTAGATGCCGCTGGTGCTGTTGGTCAGCGCCAGCACATCGCCGGCCTTGACCTTGAGGTGCGCCGGGAGAGTGTTGACGCCAGTGTTGGCGACCGTCCGGACGAGGCTCGAGGCGCGGACCTTGAAGTTCCCGTTGCCGACAGGGCGCAGCAGCCGTAGCCGGACCTGGCCGCCGGAGCTGCCGGCGTTGACCGACCAGTCGACCAGCGTGCCGGCACGCCTGACGACGTCGGTTGGCTTCCCCTGGCGGTAGTTGATGTACGTGCACTCGATGCTTGCGACGCAGATGTTGGCGCTCGGCGTGCCGCTCGAGCTTCCGACCGGAGTCGTATTGGCGAGGGCCGCGGGTGCCGCGCATAGCGACAGCCCGACTGCCGCCAGTGCCGCGACGATCTGATTGCGAGACATGAGGCTCTCCTTGGTAAGTGGAACGCGTTGCCCGACCAAGGTCGCCCACGCACCGTGCCCGCACCAGCACCCCTTGGTGTGGCTCGAGCCACCCCCCCGGCAGTGGTGTTGCGAGGACAACACCTAGGGCCCCTGGGAGCGCCCGCCTCTTGGACCTAGCTTGGCAAACAGCAAGCACCGCCCATCCCTTTGAGGAGGATCAATGTCCCGCCATTTCAACACTCGCTCCAAGTTCATCGCCGCCGTCGCGGCCGCCGCTGGCGCCGTCGCGCTGGTGCCGTCGGTCGCCTCGGCGAACACCTGGTTCGGCTCGAGCCTGAACCACGAACCCGCGAACGCGGGATCGAGCTGCAATCCCGATGACAGCGTCCCACCCCCCATGTGCACGCACATCGGCTCCTTCTACCCGGGTACCTCCGGCCGCGTGAAGTCGCCGGTCAACGGGACGATCGTGGCCTTCCGGGTCTTCGCCCAGGGTCCGACGACGATGACCTTCAAGCTCGTCAGGGTCCGCAACGTGTCCGCTGACCACGAGCACGGCCAGGCGCGCGGGGTCGCGAAGGGCCGCACCGTGCAAGTGCAGGGCCCCACGCAGGCCCAGCAGGATGACGGCACGTTTCAGATCGAGCGGTTCCCCGTGCACCTGAAGGTCCACAAGGGCGACGAGATCGCGATCGATACCACGAGCAACACCGCCGAGTACTGCTCGGACGGTACGCCGGGGCAGCTGACGTTCACGCCGTCCCTCGGAATGCGCAACAGCTTCCGGTCATCGACCAGCGTCGACACCTGCCTGATGCTCGTCCAGGCAGTGGTCAGGGCCGGCCACTGAGCCACACAGCCACAACTGGCGGGTTCGCGGGCCCCGGGCAACCGGGGCCCGCAGCGTTGGGCGTCGATCCCCGAGCTAGGATCAGCCGCCCGTGGCAGGCGAGTCTGGCCCCCCGAGTCCCCCGCTGCAGAGTGCCGTCGAGCTCAAGGCGGTGATCGAGGCCGAGCGCGTGGGGCTCCCGTTCCTCGTCTACCGCGACGGCGACGGGGAGCAGCAGCTCCTGACGCTGGCCGGCGAGCTCAGCCGAGTGACGGTCGGTCGCGCGGCGGCGTGCGAGGTCCGGATCGAGCGCGACAGCGAGGTCTCCAGGTTCCACGCGGAGATCGAGCGTCTCGGCGACGAGTGGACGGTCGCCGACGACGGCCTGTCCCGCAACGGCACCTACGTCAACGGCGAGCGGATTGCGGGGCGGCGGTTGCTACGCGACGGCGACGTGATCCGCTTCGGGCGGACGTCCGCGTCGTTTCGCCAGCCGCTGACCGTCGGCGTGACGGAGACGAGGGTCGCGGTCGACGCCGTCGACCGCGCGAGCCTGTCCGACGCGCAGCGCCGCGTGCTGGTCGCTCTGTGCCGGCCGTTCAAGGAGTCGAGCGGCTATGCGACCCCCGCGACCAACCAGCAGGTCGCGGACGAGCTGTTTCTCAGCATCGACGCGATCAAGTCCCACCTCCGCGCGCTGTTCGCAAAGTTCGGGATTGAGGACCTACCGCAAAACCAGAAGCGCCTGCGGCTCGCGGAGCTTGCACTCACCAGCGGCGTCGTGACGATGCGCGAGCTGTAGAGCCCCGTGCGGCCGGCGGTGTTTCAGCCGCCACGCTTTCCGCCGCGGCGGCTTCTGGCCATCTCGCGCTGAATCTCGGCGTCCTCGCGCCGAAACTCGGCCTCGTCACGGTTCACCCACGCCTCGAGCCGGTCGACGTTTACCCGCGAGCGCTCCAGGGCCCGGCGCGTGCGATCAAGCGCCTCATGGCTTCGCCGGAGCAAGCCGGCCGAGTTCGGTTCGAGGTCGTCGTAGAACCGCTCGTCGCGTAGGTCCGCGAGTTGCTCGCGCTGATCGGCCAGCCGCTCACGCTCGTCCGCGATGCGCTCGCGCTCGTCGGCGATGCGCTCGCGCTCGTCGGCGGCGCGCTCGCGTTGGTCGGCCGACCGCTCAGGCGCGGGCGCTCGGCGGTTGGGCGCGTCGAGCTGCCGTCCCAGTTCCACCAGGGAAGCGGTGTCCGGAGCTGGCTCTGCTCCGCTGTTCTCAGCCATCGCTCGGCATTCGCCCTGAATGTTCCCAGAAAGGAAGTTCCTCAAAGGCAGATCGGTCACCCGTTACGATCGCCCTTCGGCGACGAGAGGAGAGCCAGGTGGCGATCGACACGTTGATGATCTACGCGGGCGTGTATGGCAGCGTGCAGGACGCCGAGTCCGACTACGAGCTGGTCAAGGAGCTGCACCGCGAGGCCGGGTTGATCGACGGATACGACGCGGCCGTGATCGAGCGTCGCGAGGGCGGCAAGACGAAGATCGTCAAGAAGCATGAGACCCCGACCCGTGTGGGCGGCGTGCTCGGAGGCGGGATCGGGCTCGCGACCGGTGTGGTCGTCGCGCTGTTCCCGTTCGCGGCCGTCGGCGGCGGTCTGATCGCCGCGACGACCGGCGGCGGCGCGCTGCTCGGCGCGCTCGCGGGGCACGCGGCGGCGGGCATGAGCCGCCACGACCTCAAGGAGCTCGGCGAGACCCTCGACGAGGGCGAGGCCGGACTCGTCGTCGTTGCCGTAGCCGACATGGGCGCCAAGGTCGAGCGCGCGATGAAGCGTGCCGAGAAGCTCCAGGAGAAGCAGCTCAAGGCGGACAACGCCGAGATCGAGCGCGACGCGAAGGCGAGCGCGTAGGGCGCGACGATGGGCTTCCTCCGTGGACACGACGAGCCGCACGGCACGCGCTACCGGATGCGAGAGAAGCTGTTCGCGATCGGCGACGATTCGTGGATCGAGACCGAGGATGGCGAGAAGGCGTTCAAGGTCAACGGCAAGGCGATGCGGGTCCGGAGCACCTTCATCCTCGAGCGCCCATCGGGCGAGGAGCTCTACAAGATCCAGGAGAAGAAGCTCCACATCCACGACACGATGGAGGTGGAGCGGGAGGGACGGACCGTGGCCACGGTCCAGAAGGCACTGATCACGCCGTTCCGCGACCGCTTCTCGATCGAGCTCGAGAGCGGCATCGAGCTGCATGCCAAGGGGAACTTCGTCGATCACGAGTACGAGATCGAGCGCGACGGCGACGCGGTCGCGCACGTGTCTAAGCGCTGGTTCCGCGTGCGAGACACTTACGGGATCGAGGTCGCTCCCGGCCAGGACGACGCCCTGATCCTGTCGATGACGGTCTGCATCGACGAGATGTCCCGCGGGCGCGACTGATCCTGGCCCGCCTGACTCTGCCGAGGGAGTCCGCGTTCTGGCTCGCGGCAGCGCTGCTGTTCGTGCTGTTGCTGGCGGCGGGAGCTCCGTCTCCGCTGTACGGCGTGTACCAGGCCGAGTGGGGGTTCTCGGCGACGACGCTGACGGAGGTGTTCGGCGTCTACGCGGTTGTGCTGCTGTTGACGCTGCTGTTCTGCGGGTCGCTGTCGGACTACATCGGCCGGCGCCCGGTGATCGTCGCGGGGATGCTGTTCGACGCAGCGGCGTGCGCGGTGTTCCTGATGGCGACCGGCGTCGGCGCGCTGTATCTCGCGCGGGCGATCCAGGGCCTCGCTGTGGGGTTGGCGACGGGAGCGCTCGGCGCGGCGTTGCTCGAGCTCGAACCGCAAGGCAGTGGGCGCGCGCCGATCGTTACCAGCGTCGCTCCGACAGCCGGGCTCGCGGTCGGAGCGCTCGGCGCCAGCGCGCTCGTTCAGTACGGCCCCGCGAAGACCCATCTGGTTTGGTGGGTGCTGCTGGCGGCGTATCTGGCCGCGGCCGGCGCGGTCGCGGCGATGCCCGAGCCGGGGCGGCGGCGTCCCGGGGCACTGGCGTCGCTTCGGCCCCGGGTCAGGGTTCCGCGCGCGGCCCGGGGCCCGTTCCTGATCGCAGCGCCGTGCCTGATCGCCGTCTGGGCGCTGGGTGGCCTGTACCTGTCGCTGGGGTCCTCCCTAGCCGAGCAGCTGTTCCACTCCTCGAACGTGATGTGGGGTGGGCTGGCGATCTTCCTGCTTCCCGGGACGGCGTCGGTGGCGACGCTCGTGGTCCGGAACGCGGCGCCGCACCGAGCGATGCTTGGCGGCTGCCTGGCGCTGCTCGCCGGGGCGGCGGTGACATTCGTCGGGGTCGCGACGCGCACGTCCTGGCTGTTCCTGGTGGGGACGACCGTGGCCGGCGTCGGGTTCGGCCCGGGCTTCACGGGCGCGTACCGGATGGTGGTCGCTCGCGCCGACCCCGATGGCCGCGCGGCCCTGATCGCCGCGATCTTCAGCCTCTCCTACCTGGCGTTCAGCGTGCCCGCGGTGATCGCCGGGGTCGCGACGACTCACTACGGGCTGCGCGACACCGCGCTCGTGTTCTACGTCGTGATCGCGGTGCTGGTCGCGATCGCTGCCGCGAGCCTGGTCGTGCGCCGCGGCACCCGCGACACGGCCGCAGCCGCGCGTGCCGACGCCTGACGCGGTCAGCCGGCGGATGTGGTCTCTACGAACGCGCCGCCACGGCATCGGCAACAGGATCACGAGCGAGACCAGACAGGACCCACCGAGCATCGGGTGACCGCAGCGCGATTGGGCCAAAATGTCGCCGTGGTGGACACCCAGATCCGAGTCGTCGTCGCCGACGACACCTACTTGGTGCGAGAGGCGCTCGAGCAGATCCTCGCGAGCGCGACGGGGATCGAGGTCGTGGCCAGCGCATACGACCTCGATTCGCTGACCGCGGCGATCGAGCGGGAACGCCCCGACGCCGTCCTCACGGACATCCGGATGCCGCCGACGTCCACCGACGAGGGGATCCAGGTAGCCCGCCGGCTTCGCGAGACCAGCCCCGACGTCGGCGTGGTCGTGCTCAGCCAGTACGCCGACCCGGATTACGCGCTCGCGCTTCTCGATCAGGGCTCCGATGGCCGCGGATACCTGCTGAAAGAGCGCATCAACGATCCGGAGCAGCTCGCTGAGGCGATCCGCGCGACGGTCGAGGGCGGGGCGGTGATCGACCCGAGGGTGGTGGAGGTGCTCGTCAAGGCCCGCAGCATCTCGAGCAGATCACCGCTCTGCGAGCTGACCCCGCGCGAGCGCCACGTGCTCTCCGAGCTCGCGCAGGGCAAGAGCAACGCGGCGATCGCCGAATCGCTCGCGCTGACCAAGCGCGCGGTCGAGAAGCACATCAACTCGATCTTCATGAAGCTCCAGCTGGGCAACCCGGACGACGTCAGCCGTCGTGTCAAGGCCGCGCTCGTGTACCTGGCGAACGCCGGCGACCAGCAGCCGGTCTGAGTCCCCCGCTAGACGACGACGGTCGCGGGGATCCGCGCCGCGATCACCGTCCCGCTGCCATGACCGCTTCGGACCGTGAGCCTGCCACCGGTCGCCTCGACCCGGTCGCGTAGCCCCTGAAGTCCGAGCTCGTCGTGCTCGACCGCCCCGCCGACGCCGTTGTCGCCAACCTCGACCTCGAGCCAGCCGGGGGACAGCCGTGCGGTCACGCGAATCACCGACGCCCGCGAATACCGCTGGGCGTTGGCGATCGCCTCCATCGCGACGTAGTACGCCGTCGTCTCGGCCGTCTCGTCGAGCCGCTCCTGTGGGAGCTCGCCGAGCTCGACTGGGATGATCGACCGGGCGGCCGCGAGCTCGATCGCGCCGACGAGCCCGAACCTTCGGAGCGCCGGCGGCGCGAGCCCGTGGACAAGGTCGCGCAGCTCGTCGATCGCCCGCTGCAGCTCGACCTGGGCGGAGTCGAACCCGTCCTCGGCGGCCTCCGGTTCGCGGCGCGCGCGCTCGGCCGAAAGGGTCAGGTGGGCGGAAAGCGCGACGAGCCGTTGCTGGGCGCCGTCGTGGATGTTGCGCTCGATCCGCCTGCGCTCGTCGTCAGCCGCGGCCACGATCCGCGCGCGCGAAGCGCGGACTCCCTCAGCCAGCAGCTCCCGCTCGCGCGCGAGCGCCGCCACGCACAGCGTCGCCGCCGCCGACACCGCCAGATACACCTGCGTGTCGAGCACGCTCTGGCTGGCCGAGCGGAACGCGAACGGCCCCATGTAGTGCGTCGTCGCCCAGATCGTCAGCCCGGCGCCGATCAGAATCGCGAGCGACCCGCCGCGCGGCCCGAACCGCAGCGCGGCCCAGGTCAGCGCCGGCAGCGCGAGGAAGCTCATCGGACGGCTCATCCCCCAGCCGAGCAGCGTCAGCCCGACGAGCGCCCCGAGCGTCAGTGCCAGCTCGAGCACCCGCCCCTCGAACCATGCGCGCGCCGGGGGCGGCAGCCACGCAAGCGCGAGCGGCACCACGATCAACGCCCCGCACAGGTCGCCCAGCCACCAGGTCCGCCAGAGGTGCGCCATCGAGCCCGCAGAGACGACATTGCCGAGCACGATCGACGCGGACCCGATCGTGGCGCTCACCAGCGTCCCGGCGAGGAGCGCGACCAGCAGCCCCCCGAACCCGGCGATCGACCCCAGCAGCTGGTTGCGGGAGGCGAACCGTCGCATCAGAAGCGCCGCCGTCAGGACCTCGAGCAGGTTGCCGAAGCTCTGCCCGATTGCGGAGCCGATCGGCAGCGTCGAGTAGTTGTTGACGAGCAGGTCGCCGACGACGACCGCCGGCCAGAACTGCGGCCCGAGCAGGTACAGCGCGGCGATCCCGATTCCGGCCGGGAGCCACACGATCGAGGCGACCGGGCCTGCGAACTTCAGCGCGTAGCCGAGGTGCGCGGCCGCGTAGTACGCGATCACGACAAAGCAGAACCAGCCTATGTAGGCTCGCACGCGGCGCCGGACCGGTGCCACCGGGCCGGCAAATCCACGAGGGGCGGCAGGTACAACGTGGGACGTGAGTCCGGCCACGTGTCACCCTCGGGTGTCGAAGTCTTCCGCCCAGCCCGTGTGGACTGGGATCGAGAGGACCCTCGCACTCGCGCGGTTGAAAATCAACCCGGCCGCGGGGGAGCGCGGAGGCTCCAGGTTGCCCGGCCCCTACGCGGAGCTGGCGGTGTTCAGCGCCTTGGTCAGCGGGTCGACCCTCAGCGCTCCGTCGTAGTGCTCACCGTCGATGTAGATCTCCGGCACAACGCGGGCGCCGCTTTCGGTGGCTTGCTTGATCTGGTCGACGATCTTCGGGCGGTACTTGCCGTCGGCGACCTCCTCGCGGAGGCGGTCGGGGTCGGCCACGCATCCATCGGCCATCGTCAGCAGCGCCTGCTCGTCGGGGACGCCGGCCTCGGCGAGCCGGTCGAGCAGGTCGAAGAAACAGCCCTGGGCGTCCGCGGCCTCGAGCGCCTCGGCTGCCGTGAGCGCGAGCGCGTGGACGTCGGCGAGCGGCAGTTGGCGGATCGCCAGCCGCAGCGGTCGATGACCCGCGAGATCGGTGATGAGCCTGACCGCGTTGCGGCTCGGCGCGGACCTGAGGTCGATGTAGACGGCGACGTCCGTCACGCCGTCGGGGCCGCGGACGTGGTCCCCCGGACCGACCGGCGGCACCAACCTGGGCGGCGAAGCCGGCGCGCCGCGCCACTGCCTCAGCGCGTCGGCGACCGCCGGGTCGGTCGGGTCGCGGATCGCTGGCGGGCGGCCGCGGCGGCGACCGCTGTCGGTGCCGCGCTCCCAGTTGCCGACCTCCTGCGTGATGTCGTGGGCGAGCTCGCTCGGCGACTCGGGTGGCCCGCCCGATCGCCGGTAGGGCGTCTGGCTGATACCACTGCCCCGGAGCGTGTAGTACCCGAACGCGATCACGAATACGAACGCGACGATGAAGATCAGGAAGATCCACCAGCCGCCGGCGAGCGCCAGGGGTGCCACGAAGGTCATCGCGAGGACAAGCCTAACCCGGGCGGGCGGGGCAGCGGAAGAGTCGACGCCCTTGACGACTGCGGCACTCTGGAAGCATGAGGACGGGCGAACCACTTGGCTTCGAGGCAGTCGGGCCCGTCAACCGCGGTGGGGCGTTCCCGCGGCTGGATGAGGAGCAGCTGGCCCGGCTCCGGATGGTCGGGGACATCGTCAAGGTCGCGCCCGGAGACATCCTGTTTCAGGAGGGCGACGATTCCTACGACTTCTTCGCTATCGAGTCGGGCGCGGTGACGATCGTCCGCGGGTACGGGTCCGAGAACCGCGTGATCGTGGTTCACGAGGCCGGGCGATTCACGGGCGAGCTCAACCTGCTGTCCGGCGAGCGGGCGTACCTGACCGCGATCGTCCGTGATCCCGGCACCGTGATTCAGGTTCCGATCCGCCGGTTCCTGCGGTTCCTGCGCAACCAGGAGGACCTCGCGAACCTGATCTTCGGCGCGTACATGGCGCGGCGCGAGATCCTGATCGAGGTCGGCGCCGGTGCGAAGGTGATCGGCTCGCACTACTCGCGCGACACGCTGCGCCTGCGCGAGTTCCTAGCCCGCAACCGGATGCCGTACGAGTGGGTCGATCTCGAGCAGGACGAGGAGTCGGAGGAGCTGCTGCGAACGCTCGGGATCGAGCCGGCGGACACGCCCGTCGTGATCGTGGCCGGAAAGACGCTCCGCAACCCCTCCAACTCGACGCTCGGCGAGGAGCTCGGCCTCGGTGCCCGGGGAGCACCCCCGCCGATGTGCGATCTCGTGATCGTCGGCGGCGGCCCGGCGGGGTTGGCGGCGGCGGTGTACGGCGCGTCCGAGGGGCTCGACACGCAGGCGATCGACGCCGTCGCATTCGGCGGCCAGGCGAGCACCTCCTCGCGGATCGAGAACTACCTCGGATTCCCGGCAGGCATCTCGGGCAGCGAGCTTGCCGAGCGGGCGGGACTGCAAGCGCGTAAGTTCGGAGCGCGGCTGGTCGTACCGGCGGAGGCGATGACGATCGCGAAGGAGGACGGTCACTACTCGATCGGGCTCGACACCGGCGATGTCGTCAACGGCCGCGCCGTGATCGTCGCCACGGGCGCCAGGTACCGGAAGCTCGACGTGCCCGACCTCGAACGCTTCGAGGGAAACGGCGTCTACTACGCGGCGACCCAGAGCGAGGCGCAGATGTGTGAGAACAACCCGGTGCTGATCGTCGGCGGCGGTAACTCCGCCGGCCAGGCCGCGATGTTCCTCTCTCGGCGCGCCTCCAGCTGCCGGCTGATGATCCGCGGCGAGGAGCTGGCGAAGTCGATGTCCCGGTACCTGATCGACGAGCTCGACCAACGACCCCAGGTCGAGCTGATCACCTGCTGCGAGGTAGCCGAGCTCCACGGTGACGACGGGCTCGAGGGAGTGACGGTGGTCGACCGGAACACCGGCGAGCGGCGGGAGCTGGTGGTGAAGGCGCTGTTCGTGTTCATCGGAGCGGCGCCGCACACCGAGTGGATGGGCGGGCTGGTGGCGTGCGACGCAAAGGGCTTCCTCCTGACCGGCCGCGAAGTGCCCCGGGAGGACCTCGCCGCCTACGAGGAACCGGATCACCCGCAGTTCCTGGAGACGAGCCAGCCCGGCATCTTCGCCGTCGGCGACGTCCACGCCGGCTCGGTCAAGCGCGTCGCCTCCGCGGTCGGCGAGGGATCGATGGCGGTCAGCCTCGTGCACCAGCGGCTGGCGGCCCGGGTCGCCTTGCCTACCTGATCACCCGCGGCAGCCACGCCGCGACGGCGCCCTCGACCGCGGCCGTGGCCCGCAGCGAGTGGTTGCCGGAAACCCGGACGACCTTCCGTCTCCGCCCGTCCGGCGGCATACCGAACGGGTCGTTCTCGCCCTGCACGACCAGCACCGGAACGCGCACGGCGTCGAGCTCGGGAAGCCTGCTCTTGGTCGGGTCGCTCGCCTTACCGGGCGGGTGGACCGGGAACGCGAGGCACAGGACCGCGACGGCATCGGCGTCGGCGGCCGTCCGGCACGCGACCCGCGCGCCCGCCGAGCGGCCACCGGCGATCAGCCGAGCGCTGCGGAGCGAGCCGGCCCGCAACTGCTCGATCACGGCCAGCCACGCGACGTCGAGCTGCGCGGCCGGCGGCTGCGAGCGCCGACCCGCAACCCGGTAGGGCTGCTCAACGAGCGCGACGGTCACGCCCAGCTTCGCCGCCGCCCGCGCGGCGGCCTGCAGGTCCGGAGCACCGATGCCGCCGCCGGCTCCGTGGCCGAGGACCAGCGCCGCGGTCGCGCCATCGGCGGCATGAAGATCGACGCGGGCAACGCCGTGGGGCGTGTCGAGGTCGAGGATCACCTGTGCGGCGGGGGTCCCCCGAGCTCACCCTCCGCCCAGCCGCAGCCGCCACTGCGCTTTGCGCGCCGCATCCCGGCGCAACGGTACGCCATGATCCGAACCACGGCGAATAACCCGCAGACAGGAGAGAGGCCATGGCCACCACCGAACAGCTCGTCACCGGCGTCGACTTCGTGCCGTTCTCGACCCAGAACCTCGACGCAGCGATCGACTTCTACGGCAACAAGCTTGGGTTGAGGCGGTCGGTGTACGTACCGGAGCGCAACTACGCCGAGTTCGAGACGGGCAACGTGACCCTGAGCCTGATCGACGGGGAGGCGATGGGGATCGGGCACAACGTCAACAAGACGGCGATGGCGCTGCACGTCGACGACGTCGAGGCCGCGCGCGGTGAGCTCGAGGGCCGCGGCGTCCAGTTCAGCGGCGACATCCTCGACACCGGCGTCTGCCACATGGCGTTCTTCGCCGATCCGGATGGGAACGCGCTGATGCTGCACCACCGGTACGCCCCGCGCGTGACCGAGAGCTGACTCGCAGCGCGGAGTGGCACGATCCACTCCGATGGCCGAGATCCTGGTCACCGGCGGCACCGGCGCGCTCGGGCGCCGGCTCGCGCCAGTCCTGATCGAGCGGGGGCACGGGGTGCGGCTCCTCGCGCGCCATCCCGAGCGCGGCACGCAGGGAGCCGAGACCGTCCGCGGCGACGTGCTCACAGGCGAGGGCCTTCCTCCCGCGCTCGCCGGGATCGACGTCGTGATCCACGCTGCGACCAGCTCCCGCCGCCGGATCCGCGAGACCGAGGTCGAGGGGACCCGCAACGTCGTCGACGCGATCGGGAGCTCAGGCACGCACCTGATCTACGTGTCGATCGTCGGCATCGACCGCCACCGCCTCCCGTACTACCGCGCGAAGCTCGAAGCCGAGCGAGTGATCTCCGCGTCGCGCGTCCCGTGGACGATCCAGCGTGCGACGCAGTTCCACGACCTGCTCGAGATGCTGCTCGGCTACCCGGTGTTCGTCTCGACGGCGAACATGTCATTCCAGCCCGTCGACCCGGGCGAGGTGTCAGTTCGGCTGGCCGAGCTCGCCGAAGCGGCGCCCGCCGGGCGCGCGCCGGACTTCGGCGGCCCCGAGATCCGCGGGATCAAGGACCTGGCGCGGGCTCGCCGGCAGATCACCAGCCGAAACGCGCGCCTGATCCCGATGCCTCGCGTCGGTCCGCTCGCCGACTTCGATCGTGGCCTCCAGCTGGCGCCCGAGCATCGCGACGGGCGAATCACGTGGGAGGAGTGGCTGAGAGCCTCCCCTCACAAGCGCTGAAGCAGCGTGCCGGTCCCGGTGCCGCCCGCCGTGCACATCGTCACCAACCCGAGCTCCCCGTCCGAGCGCTCGAGCTCGTGCACGAGGGTCGTGATCAGCCTGGCGCCCGACGAGCCGAGCGGGTGACCCAGCGCGAGCGCGCCGCCGCCGGTGTTGACGCGATCCATGTCCGGCTCGAGCTCCCGCCGCCACGCTCCGACCACGGACGCGAACGCCTCGTTGATCTCGATCAGGTCGAGGTCGTCGATCGTCATCCCGTTGCGCCGCAGCAGCTGCTGGGTAGCGGGGATCGGGCCGGTCAGCATGATCACCGGGTCGACGCCGACGGTGGTCGCGTCGAGAATGCGCGCCCGAGGCGTGAGGCCCAACTCGTCTGCCTTCTCTCGAGCCATCAGCAGCACCGCGGCCGCGCCATCGGAGATCTGCGACGAGTTGCCGGCGGTCACCGTCCCGCCCTCCTTGAAGGCGGGCCGAAGCCCCGCCAGCTGCTCGAGGCTCGTGCCCCAACGGATCCCCTGGTCGGTCGTGTAGACCGACCCGTTGACCGCGAACGGGATCAGCTCGCGCTCGAACCGGCCCTCGTCGGTCGCCCGAGCCGCGAGCTGGTGCGAGCGCAGTCCGAGCTCGTCCTGCTCGGCCCTCGTCACCTCCCAGCGCTCGGCGATCAGCTCCGCAGAGAGGCCCTGCGGAATCAGCTCGTAGCGGGCCATCAGCTCGGGCGGGAACGGCGTGCCGAACTCGTCCGCGTGGGCCACGTTCGAGCCCATCGGGACGCGGCCCATGTGCTCGACGCCGGCACCGATCATCACGTCGTGGACCCCGGCGGCGATCAGCCCGGCAGCGAACGACACGGCCTGCTGGCCGGAGCCGCACTGGCGATCGACTGTGCTGGCCGAGGTCGTGAACGGCAGCCCCGCCTCGAGCCACGCGTTGCGTGCGATGTTGTTCGACTGCTCGCCGACCTGGGTGACGGCGCCCGCGACGACGTCCTCGACGATCTCGGGCTCGATCCCCGCCCGCTCGATCACGGCCTTGTACGCCGTCCCGAGCAGCTCGTTGGGATGCACGTCGCGGAACCAGCCCTTCTCGGGGTGGCCGCGGCCGATCGGCGTTCGAGCGGCTTCGACGATCACTACCTCTCTGCCCTTCAGGTGGCTCTCTGCGGGGTGTGTCATCGCTTCTCCTGTCGTGTCTATGCGGGTTCGCCGGCGACAGCGGATGCCGGAGCGCAGGCCCTGCTCCGCGCGGTCGCGCCCCGCGTCGCCAGCAGCGCGAGCGCAACGATCCCGGCCACAAGTGAGAGCGCCGCGATCACCCAGGACGACCGCTCGTAGACGTCGAGCGTCTGCGCTGGGGAATGCGGGGTCCCGAGCAGCGCGATCAGCAACGCCACGCCGATCGCGAGCCCGATCTGGCGGAGCATGTTGATCACGGCGGAGCCGGTGGCGAACGAGTGCGCGGGAAGCGCCGAGGTGCCGGTCGCCATGAACGTCGGCAGCGTCAGCCCCACACCGATGCCGGTCAGCAGCATGCCGCCGAGCATCTCGCTGACGTAGTTGGGTTCGAGTCCCATCGCGACCGCCCACCACGCGACGCCCGCGGCGAAGATCGTCGATCCCGCGGCGATCACCGGGCCGGCGCCGAAGCGAGCGATCAGCCGGCCGGCGACCAGGAATGAGAACACGGGCACCATCAGCGGGCCGGGGGCGATCGCGAGACCGGTCTGGAGCGCCGACCAGTGCCATACCTCCTGGAGCCACAGCACGCGCGACAGCAGCATCGCTCCGAACGCGGCGCTGAAGACGATCGCGACCGCCGACGCCCCGGTGAACGACCGCAGCCGGAACAGGGCGCGGTCGATCAGCGGATTACGGCTCCGCACCGTGCGGACGGCGAACGACGCGAGCGCGAGCGCGCCAACCGCGAGCGTGGCGACCGTGCGTGGATCGCCCCAGCCCCAGCTGCCGCCCTTGACGAGACCGAGCACGAACGCGCCGACGCCGCCGGTGATCAGCAGCGCGCTGAACAGGTCCGGGCGGGGCACGGGGTGACCGGGGACGCTCGGGAGCCGGCGCCAGCCGACGACGAGCGCCAGCAGGCCGACCGGCACGTTGACGAGGAACACCCACCGCCAGCTCGCGGCGACGAGCAGGCCGCCGACGACGGGGCCGGCGGTCGCGGCGAGCCCGCCGATCGCGGTCCACGTCCGCACGGCCCCGTGCCTGCGCTCCGGCTCGAACGTCGCCAGCACCAGCCCGAGTGACGTCGGCGTGAGCAGCGCCGCTCCGGCGGCCTGGACCACCCGGAACCCGACCAGCATCGGAAGGCTCGTCGCGGCGCCGCAGGCGGCGGAGGCGGCGACGAACACGGCGACGCCGAGCAGGAAGCCGCGTTCGCGCCGGTAGCGCTCGGCGAGCCGCCCGAACAGGACCAGGAACGCGGCGTACACGATTGCGTACGCGTTGAGAACCCACGAGAGGTCGCCGAGATCGGAGCCCTGGAGGTGGAAGTCGGTGCCGATCTGCGGCAGCGCGACGTTGACGATGAACAGGTCGAGGCTCGCGAGCACGACCCCTGCGCACACGATCACCAGCACGAGCCGCGGGGACGCGTCGCCTCGCTGTCGTCCGAGAACCTGGCTTAAGAAGCTCATAGCCAGAAAAAATACCACACTGACTTAGACGAACGATAGTCAGCTATGATGTAGCCATGGAAGCACCACTACGCATGACTGGGGAGCTCGATCCTCGAGCTGGATGGCTGGCGGGCGACCGCTGCCCGATCTACCGATCACTCGACGTCGTCAGCACCCGCTCGGCGTTCCTGATCCTGCGCGAGGCGTTCTATGGGACCACCCGGTTCGACGACTTCGCCAAGCGGGCGCGGATCAGCGAGCCCGTGGCCGCCGCGAGGCTGCGCGAGCTGGTCGACGCGGGCCTGCTCGAGCGCGAGGACTACCGCGAGCCGGGGCAGCGAACCCGTCAGCGGTACAAGCTGACCGAGAAGGGCACCGACCTGTTCCCGGTGCTCGCCGCCTTGATCCAGTGGGGCAACCGGTGGCTCGACGAGGACGGCGGACCGATCGAGCTCCAGCACTCCCAAGACGGCGAGCCGATCGAGGTCGAGCTCCGGTGCGCCGCCGGTCACAGGGTCGGCCCCGGCGAGCTCGATCTGGTCGCCCGCCGCGGCGAGCTCTAGCCGCGCCAGCTCACAGCGGCGGGATCCACCGTCCGCCGAGCCAGGTCCCCTCCTCGCCGGTGCGATGCTCGGTCAGCGGGCGCTCGTGGGCCCCGTACGCGTGCACCTCGCGAATCCCGTCGGGCCCCTCGTGGACCACGTACGCACGCGGAAGCCCGTTCAGCTGCAGCCAGTCGCGCAGCTCGTAGCTCGACTCGACCTCGGCGACCCACACATCGTCGACGTGCCACTCCGCGAGGATCCGGTGCGACGTCGATCGCAGTTCCGAAACCAGGCTCGCGATCAGCTCGCGCACCGCGTCCTTGCCCTCAGCCGATCGCCCGTCCGCCGTGCGCACCCGGATGTCGGGGGCGCAACTCGCGAGGACCGAGTCCACGTCGAGCCTGTCGAACGCGTTCAGCAGCGTGTCGATCGGCGAGTCACTCATGCAGGCACCCCGACGTGGCGGGCGGCCCAGTCGAGCGCGTGGTCGGCGACCTCTTCCCAGCCGGGGGCACCCGCTGTGAAGTGGGGCCGCCCCGGGTACTCGGCGTACTCGACGACTGACTTCGACCTGGCCAGCCGCCTGGCGGCCTCGTTGCTGACGGAGGCCGGCACCGTGTGGTCCTGACCCGCGCCGACGATCAGCAGCGGCGGCCGGCGGTCGTTTTGGAAGTCGATCGTGCTCGGCGCGTGCGGGTTGAAGTTGGCGAACGCCGCCTGGAAAAGGGGCCGCGCTGGCCCCGGGATCTCGTATCGGTCGTAGGCGGCCTGCGCGTCGACCGCGTTCATCGTGTTCGTGAACGCGTAGTGGAACTGCTCACGGTTCAGCTCGACCGTGCGCCCGCGATTGGCGGGGTTCTTGAGCGCCGGGAACGACGCCCGCACCGTCGAGATCGGTAGCCGGAGCACCCCCTTTACCGGCGCCGGCGAGAGCGCCACCCCAGCCGCGCCGAAGCCACGGTCGAGTACCAGCTCCGTGACCAGGCCTCCGAACGAATGGCCGATCACGATCGGCGGCTGGTCGAGCGCGCGGACGAACTCCGAGTAGCGGTCGACGATCTCGGTCAGCCCGAGCCCGTTGAGCGGAGCGGGGTCGCGCCGGATCTCCTCGACCTCGCCGGGCATCCGCGGCCAAGCGGGCGCGTGAACCTCGAGACCCCTCCCTTCGAACCGCTCCACCCACCGCTCCCAGCTACGGGGGGTGAGCCACAGACCGTGGATCAGAACGATCGGCGGAAGCGCGCCTCCGAAGCTCATCGCCCGAGGTATCCCAGCGACGGCGTCGGAGCTACTGCCAATAGCGCTCCACCGTGTTGCCGTCGCGCACCTGCGCCTTGTCCGGGTCCTCGCCCGCGTCGCGGAGCGCCCGCCGCTGGCGAAGCAGGTCCCACGCGCGATCGAGCTCGACCTCGACCTGTTGCAACCGCCGCTGGTCCTCGTTGAGCTTTTCGGCCTCATCCGCGTCACTCTGCTCGCGGCCTCGGAGCTCGTGCTCCTCGGCGACCAGGCCCTCGATCCGCGCAGCGATGCTCTCGTCGCTCATGACCTCATCCTAACCACCAGGCGAAGAGCGGATACGATCGAGTTTCGTGTCCGGTCCCGAAGCGATCGTCGCCGATGTCGCCAACGAGCTGGCGACCTGGCCCGGCGTGCGGATCGGGCGTCGGGACGACGGTGCGGCGCTCGTCATGTACGAGCGCTCCGAGCTCGGGGTCCTCTACCCCGACCGCGGCGTCGCGGAGCTGCCGTTTCTCGAGGTCGAGCACGACGAGCTGATTGAGCATGGCGAGGCGGAGCCTGATCTCGTCACGCCGGATTCGAGCGGCGTCAGCCACGAGCTGCGCGGGCCTTCCGACGTGACCGAGGTGCTCGCGCTGTTCGATCGCCGCTACCGAGGGGTCCGCGGCGAGAACGACGCGTACAGCTCCGAGGATCCCGGCTACCGGGACTGATTGTCGCAGCGCGCCGAGGCGCTCGCGAGCGCGGTGCGGGCGTCGTCTGACAGCCATCGGACGATCTCCGCGGTCGGAAGCTCGCGGGCGAGCGCGTGAGCCTCCCCCGCCCACAGGTTGATCAGCTCCGCGTCGCCCCGGTCGCGGGCGTGCCTTCGCATCGGCGCTGTCACGTAATGGATCTCGGGGTAGGCGATCGGCGCCTGCGACTCGTGTTCGGCGATGAAACGGTTGTGGATCCCGCGCGCGAGGCGGCCGGTGAACGCCCGCGTGAGGGTCGTGCGCGCGTCGCCGGCGATCGCAGCACGGTGGGCGGCGCTCGTGCCCGCTTCGGCGGCCAGCAGGAACGCCGTCCCGAGCTGCGCGGCACGGGCACCCGCGCACAGGACCGCCGCGACCGCTCCGCCGGTCGCAATCCCGCCCGAGGCGACCATCGGCAGCGAGCTCGTCGCCCCGACCAGCGACAGCAGCGGCAGCAGGCCGTAGCCGGAAAGGCCCGGCTCGTCGGCGAAGGACCCTCTGTGCCCACCCGCCTCGAGTCCCTGGACGACGAGCACGTCGGCGCCCCCCTGCTCAGCGAGGCTCGCCTCCTCGGGAGTCGTGATCGTCACCCACACCTCCGAGCCGGCTCGCCGCAACCGCTCGACGACGTCGCGTGCCGGCAGGCCGAACGTGAACGAGACGGCGTCGACGGGCTCCGAGACGAGCAGCGCCAGCTTCGCATCCCAGTCGTCGTCCGAGAACCGTGGCTCGCCCACCGGCAGCTGCTGGTCGCCGGTCCAACGGCGCAGGCGCTCGACGTACTCCTCGTACGCCGCGTGGTCGCTCGGGCCCTCGCCCGGAGCGAACACGTTGACCGCGAGCGGACGAGTGGTCAGCGACCGGGCCGCGGCGATCCGCTCGGCGAGCTGATCGGCGGACAGGTAACCGGCGGCGAGAAAGCCGAGAGCGCCCGCGTTCGAGGCCGCGGCCGCGAGCTCTGGGGTGGACGGCCCGCCAGCGAGCGGGGCGAGCACGATCGGGGTGTCGAGACGGTGGATGATCATCGGGCCGCCCAGCTGAAGATAGAGTCGCGGCGCCCCCGACGACACGAGGTCTCCATGCCAATTGCCGAAGTCAACGGTCAGCGGATCCGCTACGAGGACACCGGTGGCGACGGGCCGCCCGTGATCCTCTCCCACGGGTTCCTGATGGACCGCGAGATGTTCGCGCCGCAGGTCGAGGCGCTGAGCCCCGAGTTCAGGGTGATCACGTGGGACGAGCGCGGCTTCGGCGAGACAGAGTTCGATGGGCAGCCATTCACCTACTGGGACTCGGCCCAGGACTGCCTTGGCCTGCTCGACCAGCTCGGGGTCCAGGAGGCGGTGCTCGGCGGGATGTCGCAGGGCGGCTTCCTATCGATGCGCGCCGCGCTGCTGGCGCCCGAGCGCGTCCGCGCGCTGGTCTTGATCGACACCCAATCCGGCCAGGAGGATCCCGAGCGGCTGCCCGCCTACCAGCAGATGCAGCAGGTCTGGCTCGAGCACGGTCCGGTCGACGAGCTCGCGCAGACGATCGCGAACCTGATCCTCGGCGACGCCGTGCTGAACGAGGTATGGATCGCGAAGTGGCGGCTGCTACCCCGCGAGGCGATGGCCGAGCCCTGCAACACGCTGTTCAACCGGGAGGACATCACCGACCGGCTCAGCGGGATCTCATGCCCGGCGATCGTTTTCCACGGCACCGAGGACCAATCGATCGAGCTCGCCCTCGGCGAGCAGCTCTCGCGGAACCTGCCGGGATCCGTTGGCGTGGTCCAGGTCGAGGGCGCGGCTCACGCCGGCAACCTCAGCCACCCCGAGCAGGTCAACGGGCCGCTGCTCGGGTTCCTGCGGTCGCTCTGATCAGCCGGAGTTGCCCGGTGGTCTCGGCAGCTCGTCGCACTGTAAGACCGCGCCGGGGCTGGGGTACGACATCGCAGTCGCCCCTCGCGCCGGCTTCTCGGGGAACAGCTTGAAGAATCTCGGCCCGTAGAACTCGAGCTTGCGCATTCCCAGTCCACCGAGCGCCGGCGGCGCAAACAGCGGGTCGACGATGGTTGCGGCGGGAGTCGGGATGCGGGCGGCGTTTTGGCTTCCGGTGGCGCGAACGGCACCGGCCGCCATCACGGGCTGCCAGTTCCCCGGGAACCGTTGGACGACCTGGCCGCCGTATGGGTTGCGGTCGAACAGAAACTTCTTCCGCGCACCAAGGGCGTACCAGCAGACCCAGAAGCCGGCGTTGAGATGGGGCACCCTGCCAAGGTCGTAGAGCACCGGGTAGGCCGCGGGGATCAGCGCCTCGGAGATCGTCTGCTTGGCGGCGCGGATCAGCTGCTCGCGAGCCGCGCCCGGCGTCCCGATGATCCAGTTCGGGTCGGCGTCGACCTTCCGGGCGACGGCCGTCAGCTTTCCGTAGTCGCTGACGATGATGCGCCCGAGCCCATCGAGTTGATCCCCGGCGGTCTGATACCGGTTCGCCAGCTCAACGCCCAGCTTTGTGGCCGCGGTCTGGACCGCGGGTCCAATCAGGTTCGGAGCGTTGTCCGGCCTCGTCAGATAACCCGCGAGCCCGAACACGGCGCCCACCCCGGATGCCACCGCGGCGGCCTTCGGACCGAGCACCGATGCCACCTTGACCAGATGCGAAATAGTGGTCAGCACCTTGGAGGTGGTCTCGCTCTCGGGCCGGGGTTTAACCGCATCCTGGATCTGCTGCGATATCTGGCCGAGATTGGCGAGCGCAGCGACGCCGGCCGCGCCGAACGGCTGCTGGAGGCCTTCCGGGCCGAGGTAGTGCCTGACGCGGTTTGTGTCCGCCACCTCCTTGTACAGCTGCTCGCGCACCGCCACGCACACCTTCTCCTTGACTCCCGCCACGCCCCTGCAGTTCGCTCGGCCGAGCACGCTGAGGATCGTGTTCCACGTGCCGTCGTAGTTGGTGTAGTAGGTACTTCTCACGTCGCATCGCTCGTCTTCGAGGCACACCTTCATGACCTCCGGGCCACCGAGGTAGTCCTCGGCGGCCTCCTCGTCGTGCTGGCTGGCACCGGGAGCCAGCGGCGGGAACGGCGTCGGCGCCTGATTCGCGATACGGACGAGCTCCTCGTTAACCGGCGCGCGGCCGTCGGGCCGCGCCGGGTTGACCAGCATCGGCTCGTAGTCGGCGGTGCGGGTAAGCATCAGCAAGCCCGCGAGTCGCGCCGGGAGGCCGTCGAGTGGATAGCTGACCTCAGCGCGTGGGGCCACGCCACCGGTCCGTCCGATGAACGCGTAGCCACCGTGACGCCCGGCCGTCGGGTCGCCGCCCACGCCACCGGCCCAGGGCTGGTTGAGGTCTGCGAACACCTGGCGGGTGCCGCCGAGCTTCTGGATCGCGAGCGCCGCCCGGTCCCAATCGTCGCTCGCGCCCCTTGGTGATCCGTGGGACTGCAGGATCACGAGCGGGCGCGCGGGCTGATCCGCATTGAACTGCAGGTCGTTCGCCAGCCGTGTCACCCCGGCCAGATCTGGCGTGCCGTCAGAGAAGTTCGTGCTGTATCCGCGGTTCGAGATCAGCGCCAGCGACTTCGGATCGAGCGTCACGATCTGGAAACCCGAGGCGCGCGGGGGATGGATGACGGAGTAGTCGCTGCCTCCGACGCTGATCGTCGACCTGGTAGCGGTTTGCTTCGACGTCGGCACCGTGTCGACCGGAACGAAGCTGGTGAAGACGAAGTCGAACAGCCCGTCGCCCTCGGGATGCTCGGCTTGCAGCACACCATTGAGCCGCAGGTATCCGGACATGTCGCCTCCGTCGGGGAGGTTCGGAAGCTCCCGGTGATTGAAGAATGCGCTTCCGGCGGGCGCGCCCGGCACCCCGATCACGGAGCCGGGACGATCGTTCGAGGCGAACTGGTCCTGAGCGGGCAGATCCCCGCCGCCCACGAGCTTGACGATCTCGGCCAGGACGGGACGTTGATCCCGTAGGGCGCCGAGCCAGTTGAATACCAGCAGGCTCGTGCCGTTCCTGTCGCCGCGTGCTACCCCGAGCAGTTGATTCAGACCGGTCGCCGTGGCCGGGAACTGCCCTGATTCCCGCCGCTGTCCCGTCTCGCGATTAATCACCGCGTACGAGATACCGCGGCCAGCGCGGATGGTGTTCGGTTGCGCCACGCCGGCCAGCAGAATCGCGCCGCCCGGGCCGTTCGATTGCAAGGGAATGCCGTATGGGTGGCTCGTCTGGACAGTGACCGTGGCCGTCTCCGTCGACCTAGGAGTCGCGGTAGCGACGGACGCGAGACCAGCGGATCGTGGCGGGTGGGCGCTGACTGTCAGCCGGATCCGATACGCGCCTGGCGCCCTCGGCTTGAACCACGCGTTGACTCGAGCGGACCTGTGCAGCCTCGATACAGAGCCTCCCGGCGCGCGCAAGACACGCCAGGAGAACGACGGCGATGCGCCCGTGGTGATCAGCGACCGACCCGCGCCGAGGTTCACGACCTGGCCGACGAGGACGGTCTGATCCGTACTGACACCGGCAATCGGGGTGCCCCGCCGCATCTCGAACCGTCGCGAGATCGTCGTCTCCTGGGCGCTGCCGGGAGCGGTTGTGTCGGCGGTGAGCACAAGCTGGTTGGACCCATACCGAACCCCGTCGCCCGCGCCCAGCAGACCTACGAGGTTGTCGCCGCTGCGCGTGAACGCCGAGCTGGCGCCGTGGCCGTTGACCGACGCTCGGAAGCTCGTGCCGGTCGCGACGCGCGCGGTGACCGTCACCGGTGCATCGCTGCCGTTCACGAGCACGCGCTGCACCCTGGCCAGGCCGCCCACGCGGCGGGCGACGACGAACTGCGCCGAGTCGAAGTCGAACCGCCCACCCCAGTTGGTCGAGACCGTGATCGAATTGTCGCCCGGCTTGAGCGGGCCGCCCAGGCTCGCGGACGCCCTGTAGCCACCGCCGGCTGCGCTCAGTCCGCCGGGGATCGCACGGCCGTTGAGCCGCACCTCAATCGCGCTGACGGGTGCGCGCGATCGCAGGAGAACGTTGAGTCGGCCGCCCGTGACAACGCTGGCCGGCGAGGGTGACACGAGTGAGGTCAGCGAGCCGTCATACGGAGGCCCGCCCCCCGGCGGCACGCCGGTAGGGTCGCCACCGAATCCGCGGGTGGCCCCGGACGCGATCGCAACGCCGGTGGCTGTCGCGAGCAGCACGAGTAGCAGCGCGGCTGCGATTGGCGATCTGACTCGTCGGTACATCCACACCACTCCCCCGGTCCCGGATCCTCAAGCCCCACCCGATCGGCCCCTCGGGCGAGACCGATACTACAGCCCCTCGACCGCCGCCCCCACACGGAGCACGGCGCCGTCGTCGAGGTGGCGCCCGACGATCTGAAATCCGATCGGAAGCCCCGGGTCACCGGGGACCGGCACGCTGAGTGCGGGGTGACCCGTCACGTCGAACTGGACCACGTTGTGGAGGTTGCCGAGCGCGACTGCGACGGTCTCCTCGATCGAGGCGTCCGGCGCCGGACGCGGGAACGCGCGCATCGCCGTCGTCGGCATACAAGCACGTCGTGCTCGCCGAGCGCGGCGTCGTAGGCGCCGCGGAGTTGCCGCGCGAGCCCGCGAGCCGTGGCGTAGTAGTGGTGGTGCGCGTGCTGGCGGATGTGCTCGGCGGACAGCAGCGTGACCTTCAACGTCGGGGGGAACCGATCGGCCATCTCCCTGCGGGCGCGGGCGAAGAAGTCCGCCAGCCGAGGCGAGGTATGACCGAACGTGTTCGTGCCGACCGAATCGCCGCGGATCACGAGGTCGGCGCACCCCTGTACCGCGATCGCGCTCCAGATCGCGACGCCGTGCTCGTGCATCGGCACCGACGTCTCGCGGACGGTCGCGCCGAGCCGCTCGAGCGCGCGCGCCGTCTCGGCGACCGCCTCGTCGACCTCGGGTTCGGAGGCGTCGGCGATCCCGAATCCCTCGCCCAGCAGCCCCACCCGCAACCCGTCGATGCCGCGGTCGAGGCCCGGCGCGGTCGGCACCGCGGAGATCCCGCACTGCCGCGGGTCGAGCCCGTCGGGCCCGGCGATCGCATCGAGCGCGAGCGCGCAGTCACGGACCGTCCTCGAGAGTGGGCCGACGTGGTCGAGCGTTCGCCCGACCGGGAAGATCCCCGTATATGGCACGAGCCCGTACGTCGCCTTGTGGCCCACGCAGCCGCAGAAGCTCGCGGGCAGCCGGATCGAGCCGCCCTGGTCGCCGCCGAGGGCCACGTCCACCTCGCCGTTCGTCACGACCGCGGCGCTGCCGCTCGAGGACCCGCCCGGGACGCGGCCGTG
>DASXDA010000020.1:0-10729 GCA_036490875.1 Solirubrobacteraceae bacterium | reverse complement strand
CCCTGGATCCGGCCCGCGAGCCGCGCGAGATCGCCGCGCGCGCGGCCGGTGGCCGATCGGGAGGAGCCGCCACAGGCGGCTAGTCCGACGGCGGCCCCGAGCGCGAGGCCCTCGCCCAGGAAGCGACGGCGGGTCAGGCCGGTGCGATCTGCGGGCCGCGGCGCCCGCTCCCAGTTGCCCCCGAGCATCGCGGCAAGCGTATCCCGGTCACACGTCGTTGACATGTGCCCGCCGCTGATATCTAATTGCTGGCAGGCATCCCCTCAGGGGGTCAGAGGAGAGATTGCGAGGGAGCGGCTGGCTAATGCGCGGTTCGGTGTTCCCATCAGATGCACCGGTCAGGCGATGGCTAGCCCTCGCGCCGGTGCTCTGCCTCGCCGCGTTCGGGGCGGTCGCGTGCGGCCAGAGCACGTCGGGCCCGACGCCCGTCAATTCACCGAAGAAGGGCCCGCCGATCACCGTCGCGATGGTCACGCACGGGCAGGCCGGCGACCCGTTCTGGGCGCTGGTCCAGTCGGGCGCGAAGCAGGCGGCGGCCGATTTCAACGTGACCCTCAAATACTCGTCGCCGAAGACGACCAACCCCCAGGAGCAGGCGCGGCTGATCACCCAGGCCGCCGCCGGTCACCCCCGGGCGATGGCGGTGACGATTCCCGACTCGCTAGTGCTCGACCCCGTGGTCCGGCAGGTCGCTTCCTCCGGGGTTCCGACGATCGTGTTCAACGTCGGATTCGACGACTACAAGGCGGTGGGCGCGCTGACGTTCGTCGGCCAGCCGGAGACGATCGCGGGCGCCGAGGCCGGCAAGCAGATGGCCGCGGCGGGGGTGAAGCAGGCGCTGTGCGTGATCCAGGAGAGCCACAACGCCGCGCTCAGCGACCGGTGCCAGGGGTTCACCCGGGCCCTCGCCGCGAGCGGCGGCAGCGTCACGACGATCAACGTCAACGGCAACGATCCCGGCTCCGCGCAGGACGCGATCGAGCTGGCGCTGAGGAAGGCCCCTGAGATCGACGGCGTGCTCGCGACCGGGATCATCGCGTTCCAGGTTTCGAGCGGCGCGCTCGACGCGCTCGGTCAGCTGGGGAAGGTGAAGCTCGGCGGGTTCGACGTCTCGAACGCAGGTCTGAGCGCCGTGCAGAGCGGGCAGGCGCTGTTCCTGATCGACCAGCAGCCGTTCCTCGAGGGCTATGACGCGGTCCAGATCGCGGCGTTCCAGGTCCGCTTCGGCCAACACCCGTTCTCGCCGATCTTCACCGGCCCGAGTCTGATCACGAAGGCCAACGCGTCGAGCGTGGCGAAGCTGTACAAGAACACGGGCGTGCCGCTGTTCAACGGCGGGTACCCGTGATCATCCGCGCGGGGGTAGTGGGGCCGTGACAACGCTGGGCGCCGCCGTACTTCATCTGCACCTGGGCGGCTTGGACGTCGCGCTGATCGTCATCTACTTCACGTTCGTGATCGGCATCGGGTTCGCGCTCCGGCGGCTGATCAAGACCTCGACCGACTTCTTCCTGTCCGGCCGCTCGCTTCCCTCGTGGATCACGGGGATCGCGTTCGTCTCGGCCAACCTCGGCGCGATCGAGATCCTCGGGATGTCCGCGAGTGGCGCCCAGTACGGAATCAGCATCGTCCACTACTACTGGATCGGCGCGGTCCCGGCGATGGTGTTTCTCGGCGTCGTGATGATGCCGTTCTACTACGGCTCGAAGGTGCGGAGCGTCCCCGAGTACCTGCTGCGCCGCTACGACAAGAAGACGCACCTCGTCAACGCGATCATCTTCGTGGTCGCGTCGGTGCTGATCGCGGGAGTCAATCTGTATGCCCTCGCGGCGGTGCTCGAGTCGCTGCTTGGGATCCCGCTCGCGCTCGCGATCGTGGCCGCGGCGCTGTTTGTGCTCTCGTACATCCTGCTCGGCGGGCTCTCGAGCGCAATCTACAACGAGGTGATGCAGTTCTTCGTGATCTGCGCCGGCCTGATCCCCGTCACGATTGTGGCGGTGACGAAAGCCGGTGGCCTGCACGGCTTGTTCCAGAAGCTGAGCACGGTCGGACATGACTTCACCTCGGCGTGGGGCGGCACCGGCCTGCACGGCCACAACCCCGTCGGGGACTGGATCAGCCTCACCTTCGGCCTCGCGTTTCTCCTGTCATTCGGTTACTGGACGACGAACTTCGCCGAGGTTCAGCGGGCGATGTCGGCCAAGGACGAGAACTCGGCGAGGCTGACGCCGATCATCGGGGCGTTCCCGAAGCTGATCATCCCGTTCGCGGTCGTGATCCCGGGGATGGCGGCCGTGCTGCTGATCCCGGGTCTCGGCCAGGGCGGCGGGCTTCCGTACAACGACGCGATCCCGGCGCTGATGCAGAAGTACCTGCCGCTCGGCGTGCTCGGTGTGGGACTCGTCGGACTGCTCGCGGCGTTCATGGCCGGGATGGCGGCGAACGTCTCCGCCTTCAACACGGTGTGGACGTACGACCTCTGGCAGAACTACATCCGCAAGGGACGCCCGGACGGCTACTACCTGCGCGTTGGGCGGATCACGACGGTGGTCGGCGTGTTCATCGGGGTCCTCACCGCGTTCATCGCGTCCGGGTACAGCAACATCGCCAATTACCTGCAAACGCTGTTCTCGTTCTTCAACGTGCCGATCTTCCTCGCCTTCATCGTCGGCATGTTCTGGCGCAAGGTGGGACGAGGCGCCGGCTTCTACGGGATGGTCGTCGGGACGCTCGTGTCGTTCACGATCTGGCTGCTGTACAAGCAGAACGTCGGCGGCATCCTCACCTTCCGTCACTCGGACCTGATCGAGACCCAGTGGGGCGCGATCATCGGCTTCAGCGCGGGGCTGATTGCGATGCTGATCGCGACGATCTTCATGCAGCCGAAGCCACTGTCCGAGCTCAACGGACTGGTCTACGGGCTCGCGGTCGACGACGACCGTGGAGGCCCGGTTCCGCTGTGGAAGCGACCGGTGTTCCTCGGCGGTCTCGCGCTGCTCGGAGCGGCGGGCCTGTACATCTACATCGGGACGCTGTAAGCAATGGCGACGAAACCGGATCTCACTCCAGAGGAAGCGCACAACTGGCGGCTCGCGAAGCTGTTCGACCTGCGGTCGTTCATCGGCGCGCTGTTCGTGATCTTCGGCGTGCTGGTGGTCATCCCCGGGCTGTCGGCCGGCAAGGCCACGATCGCCAAGTCCGCGGGCATCAACCTGCAGCTGTGGGTGGGGGCGATCATGCTGGCGGGCGGGATCATCTTCCTGCTCTGGGTGCTACTCAGGCCGCCCGCGCCGATCACCGAAGCCGAGGCCGAGGCGTCGCTCAAGGAGCGCGAGGAGTTCGGGACGTCCTCGCCGACGGAGAACTGAGCCTCGCGAGCGAGATCCTCGGCAGGCGCATGCGGCTGCCGCGCGCGCAGACGCACGGTGTGCACTGCGAGCGCGACCTGCGCGCCCCGATGGACGACGGGGCCGTCCTCCTGGCGGACCGATGGTCGGCGCGGTCGGCGTCCCAGCGCGAGCAACCGACGGTGCTGGTCCGCTCGCCGTACGGGCGCCGTCAGGTGATTGGCCTGCTGCTCGGCCGGCTGCTGGCGGAGCGGGGCCTGCAGGTCGTGATCCAGAGCGTGCGGGGCACGTTCGGCTCGGAGGGGCGATTCAGCCCGTTCGACGAACGCGCCGACGGCCTGGCAACGCTGCGCTGGATTCGCCGTCAACCGTGGCACGCCGGCCGGATCGGGATGATCGGGCCGAGCTATCTCGGGCTCGTCCAGTGGGCGGTCGCCCCCGACGCCGGCGACGATCTCGCGGCGCTCGCGATTCAGGTCAGCGCGTCGCAGTTCCATGGCCAGACGTACGCAGGCGGCGCTCTGTCGCTCGAGACCGTCGTCTCCTGGCTGGTGCTCGTAGCCGCGCAGGAGCGGCGGCTCGCGCCGGTGGCGATGGCCCGCGGCCTCCGCCGGCTCCCGGCTCTGTTCTCGGAGCCGGAGCTGGCGGACCTCGACCAGCGAGCGACGGGGGCCGAGGTGCCGTGGTTCCGTGAGGGGCTCGCCAGCGTCGAGCGCGACGATGCCTACTGGGTCGCGCGCGACTACGCCGCTGGCGCCCCGACGGTAACCGCCCGAGTGCAGCTGATCGGCGGCTGGCAGGACATCTTCCTGCCGTGGCTGCTCGAGGACTTCCGCGCGCTGCAGGACGCCGGACGCGATCCCCAGCTGATCATCGGTCCGTGGACGCATACCGCGCCGGGCGTGACGGCCGCGGGCCTGCGCGAGGGGCTGGGCTGGCTACGCGCCGGCCTGCTCGGCGATCCCCGGCTCGTGCGACCCGCGCGGGTCAGCGTGTACGTGACCGGCGAGCGCACCGGCGGGGGATGGCGGGAGCTTCCGGCCTGGCCGCCGCCCGGGACCGGCGAGGAGCGGCTGTGGCTCGGCGAAGCGGCGCGACTCGACAGTCGCGAGCCGACCGAGTCCGAGGGCCCCGATACGTACCGGTACGACCCCGCCGACCCGACCCCCTCGCTCGGCGGACCGATCCTGCTCGGACGCGAGCCGATCATCGACAACCGTCCCCTCGAGGCCCGTGCGGATGTGCTCACGTACACGGGCGAACCGCTCGGATCGACGCTCGAGGCGATCGGCCCCGTTCGAGTCGAGCTGTGGGCGCGGGCCTCCTCGCCCTACTTCGACGTGTTCGCCCGCGTCTGCGACGTCGATCAGACGGGGGCATCCTGGAACGTCTGCGATGCGCTGAGGAGGATCGCGCCCGGCCGCTTCGAGGAGGCTGACGACGGCACGGTCCGCGTGCACTTCGATCTGTGGCCGACCGCCCACCGCTTCGCGGCCGGGCATCGCATTCGGCTGCAGATCTCCTCGGGAGCGCACCCGCGGTACCTGCGCAACCCCGGCACCGGCGAGGACCCGAACACCGCGACCGGGGCGCAGCCGGTCGACATCGAGATCTTCGACGATCCGGCCCACCCCTCGGTGCTCGTGCTGCCCGTGGCGAGGGAGCGGTAGCGCCTAGGCCTCGTCCCGGACCGGGGCTCATCGCGCCATCGCGTCGATCAGCCCCGGTATCCGCTCCGGGGGCGCGATCAGCGTCAGCACGCACGTCGTGATGCCACCGGTCACGAACCGCTCGAGGCGGTCCTTGATCTGCTCGGGAGAGCCGAACAGGAAGATCTCGCGCATCAGGTCAACGGGTGCCAGCTCGGCCGCGCGCCGGCGGTCCCCCGACTCGTACATCTCGACCATCGGGTCGATCTGCTCGGCCCAGCCGAGCCAGCGGAAGAAGTTCGTGTAGACCGGGACGCTCGCGTAGGCGGAGAACATCATCCTCGCCATCCCGAGTGCCTGCTCCTCCGGCAACGGCAGCAGAAAGAACCTGCAGACGAGCTCGGTCGAGCCCTCCTCGCGGCCGGCCTCTCGCTCGCCGGTTCGGAGCGCGCCGACGACCTGGTCGATCCCCGACAGCGGCAGGAAGTTCGTGAACGCGCCGTCGGCGAGCTCGGCGGCGAGCGCGAGCATCCTCGGCCGCAGCGCCGCGAGCACGATCGGCACCGGAACCGTGACGGGTCGCTCCAGCCGGATGCCCCCGATTCCGCGCTCCGCGGGGACCGACAGCACCGGCCTCAGAGCCTCGGTCGCCCACCGCATCTTCGCCAGCGGCCGCTCGAACTGAAGCTCGTTGAAGCGCTCGACGATCACGTTCGACGACGCCCCGAGGCCGAGCACGAAACGGCCCGCGCTCGCCTCCTGCATCGCCGCAGCGGTCTGGGCGAGAACTCCCGGGCCGCGGGTGAACGGGTTGACGACGCCGGTCGCGAGCCGGACCCGTTCGGTCACCGGCGCCGCGATCGCGAGCGGCGTGAACCCGTCGGTCCCGTTCGCGGTCTCACCCGTCCAGAAGTCGTCATACCCCGCCGCCTCGGCGCGACGGTAGAGGTCCGGGTGGTCGGCGAGCGGGATCCCCGCGAACGGAACCGTGAGCGCCCAGCGAGTCTTCATCGGGGGCGAACCTACCAGCGTCAGCCGGCGCTGAGCGCGGCCTCGAGGTCGGCCCACAGGTCGTCGAGCTGCTCGATCCCGACGCTCATCCGGATCAGCCCGGGCGGTATGTGCTCCTGACCGGGATGCGCCGCGCGGCGCTCCATCGACGTCTCGACGCCGCCGAGGCTGGTCGCATGGCGGATCACCCGAGTCGTACGGCAGGCGCGGTCCGCCGCCGCCGCGTCGTGGAGCTCGAAGCTGACGATCGTGCCGAACCCCGGATACCGGACACGTGCAACGGCGCCGTGGCCCGACAGCCGCGCGGCAAGCTCGCGCGCCGAGCTCTCCATCTGGCGACGGCGCAGCGCGAGCGTGCGGGCGCCGCGCAGCGCGAGGTAGATCTCGAGCATCCCGGGGGTGGCGCCGGTCCGGCCCCGCATCGCGCGGAGCGCTGCGAGCTGATCCGGCTTGGCGGTGACGGCCGCGCCGAGCAGCAGGTCGGAGTGGCCGCCGATCAGCTTCGTCGCCGAGTGGATGACGATGTCCGCGCCGAGCTCGAGCGGGCGCTGCACGAGCGGCGTCGCGAACGTGTTGTCGACGACGACCCTCGTCCCGGCGCGCCGCGGCGCGCCGCAGACCGCGGGGAGGTCGGCGACGTCGAGCAGCGGATTCGTCGGCGACTCGAGCCACAGCATGTCCGCCTGCGAGGCCCGCTCCGGCCAGCTCGGGTCGCTCGCCTCCAGGCGCTCGACCCGCCACCGGTGATCCCGGACTCCGGCCTCGGCGATCGCCGCGACCGCCTGGTAGCAGTCGTCGACGAGCACCAGATGGGCGCCGGCCGGAAGCTGCCCGAGCACCGCGGCACAGGCAGCCATCCCCGACGAGAACGCGACCGCTTCCCCGTGCTCGAGCCCGCCGAGCATCGCTTCGAACGCCTCCCATCCCTCGGTCGCCTCGTTACGGCTGTAGATCCGCTCCGAGCCTGCGATGTAGGTGGACGCGGGCACGATCGGCGTATTGAGCGGGGACCCGGGCACCGGCTCGGGACGCCCGCCGACGACTACCCAGGTCTCGGGCTTCACGTCGTCCGATCGCATCGCCCGCACGCTAGATCGCGTGGGGCTCGTCTCGTTGCAGAGCCTCGAGCCCGCCACGCAGGAACTCGATCACCTCATCCAGGATCGCCATCGCCTGGTCGTGTGCGACGGGCTCGCCGCCCAATTCGGCCTCGAAGAGCTGATCGCGGACGGACATGAAGGCGGCGGTCACGGAGGCCGCTGCCAGTAGCGGCCGGATGTCGCCGGGGCCGGCGCCAAGGTCCCTCGCGATCGACTGCGCGAGCATCGGCTCAAGTTCGGCGTGGCGCGCGCGCATCTTCATTTGCATCGCGGGATCGTGCTGGACGATCTGCTTGCGGAGCCTGGCCTCATCGTCCACTGCCGGCAGCGTCGAGAGGAACTCGCGAAGTGCGTCGACGGTAGTGGCGCCCTCCGGCCGCTCGTCGAGCATCCGCTTCAGCCTCTCGAGGAACACCGGCTCCTCGCAGAAGAGGATGTCCTCCTTGCTCTCGAAGTACGCGAAGATCGTGCGCGGGGAGACGTCCGCGGCCTCGGCGATGTCCGCGAGCGTGGTCTCGTCGTAGCCGCGCGCCGAGAACAGCTGCAGCGCCGCCCGCGCGATCGTCTCGCGGGTCTGCTGCTTCTTGCGTTCCCGTAGCCCGAGCTTCGCGGGCATTGCCTCGACCGAGTCCATTTAGCGGGATTTTACCAACAAACGTTCACAAAGGGAAATTTTGCAACGACTGTTGACTTTCTGTGCAGCGTATGTATAACTGCACGCCTTGCAGAATTACCCGTCACGAAAAATGGGGCACCCATGGTGAACATCGCTCGCTGGACAATGGCCCACCGCCGCCTGGTCGTCATCGCCTGGATCGTGGCCGCGGTCGGGATCCTCGCGGTCTCGAGCTCCGTCGGAAAGAAGACGGCGAGTAGCTTCACGCTTCCGGGCACCGGCTCGCAGCGGGCCGTCAATCTGCTGCAGAGCCGGTTCCCGGCCCAGGCCGGCGACGCCGACCAGATCGTCTTCCATGCGAAGACGGGAACGCTCGAAACGGCGGCCGATCGGGCGGCGATCGAATCGACGGTCGCGCGGGTCGCGCGCCTGCCGCATGTCACCGGCGTCGTCAGCCCCTACGCCCCGGGGCAGCACGCGATCTCCCGTGACGGGACGATCGCGTTTGCGACGGTGAACTTCGACGAGCGCGCGAACGCGCTCCCCAAGGCGGCGGTCAACCAAGTGATCTCGACCGCAGAGTCGGCGCGCTCGACCGCGCTCGACGTTCAGCTCGGCGGCCAGGCGGTCGAGCAGGCGCAGCAGGCGTCGCTGGGGTTTGCCACCGTCGTCGGGCTCGCTGCGGCGATCCTGATCCTGCTGCTCAGCTTCGGGTCCTTCAGCGCAATGGGCCTTCCGATCGCCACCGCGCTGTTCGGCCTCGGCGCGGGGATCGGGGTGATCACGCTCGCGAGCCACGTCGTCGACATGCCGGACTTCGCCTCCGAGCTGGCCCTGATGATCGGGCTCGGCGTCGGCATCGACTATGCGCTGTTCATCGTCTCGCGCTTCCGGGAGAACTACCGCGAGAACGGCGGTGACGTCGGCCAGGCCGTCGAGCTGGCGATCAACACCTCGGGGCGCGCCGTCCTGTTCGCGGGGGTCACCGTCGTGATCGCGCTGCTCGGGATGTTCGCGCTCGGCGTCAGCCTGCTGAACGGCGCCGCCGTGGCCGCGGCGATCGGGGTGGTGCTGGTACTGGCGGCGTCGCTGACCCTGCTCCCCGCGCTGCTCAGCATGATCGGGCCGCGGGTGGGGCGCGTCGGCCGCCGCCAAGCCGCCCGCGAAGCGGAGGGCACGCGGCCCGCTTTCTGGCTGCGGTGGGTGCAGCGGGTACAGCGTCGCCCCGCCGTGATCGCGGTCGCGGCGACCGCGGTGATGCTCGCGCTCGCCGCGCCCGCGCTCGGGCTCCGCCTTGCCTCGAGCGATGCCGGCAACGACCCCACCAGCCACACGACGCGTCAGGCCTACGACCTCCTCGCAAAGGGGTTCGGGCCCGGCTTCAACGGGCCGCTCGAGGTGGCCGTCGCGCTCCCGCCGCACGATTCCGCGGCGCTCGGGCAGCTAACGCACGCGCTGCGCAGCACCCCGGGCGTCGCCTCCGTGGCCACGCCGCGGGTCAACGCCGCGGGAACCGCTGCCGCCGTCGTCGCGTATCCGGCGACCTCGCCGCAGAGCGCCCAGACGTCGAGCCTCGTCACGCGCCTTCGGGGTGCCGTGATTCCGCCGATCGAGCGCGCCAGCGGAGCCCGCGCGTACGTTGGGGGAGCGACCGCGTCCCAGGTGGACTTCTCGCACGTCCTCTCGAGCAAGCTCCCGCTGTTCATCGGGGTGGTGATCGCGCTCGCGGCGCTGCTGCTGATGGTGGTCTTCCGGTCGCTCGTGATCCCCGTGCAGGCCGCGCTGATGAACCTGTTGTCGATCGTCGCCTCGCTCGGGATCGTGCAGGCGGTGTTCGAACGCGGGTGGTTCGGCGTCCAGCGGGGACCGATCGACGCCTTCATCCCGGTGCTCGTGTTCGCGATCGTGTTCGGGCTGTCGATGGATTATGAGGTCTTCCTGATCTCGCGGATCCACGAGGAGTGGCGCGCCCGGGGCGACGCGACCGCGGCGATTCGCGAGGGCCTTGCTCGCACGGGCCGCGTGATCAGCGCCGCCGCCGGGGTGATGATCGCGGTGTTCGCGGCGTTCACGATCAGCGGGAATCGCACGCTCGCGATGTTCGGACTCGCGATGGCAAGCGCCGTGCTGCTCGACGCACTCGTGATCAGGATGCTGCTGCTGCCCGCGGTGCTCCAGCTGCTCGGCAAGAGCACCTGGGCGATTCCCCGCTGGCTCGATCGCCGCCTCCCGAGGGTCGCGATCGAGGCCGAGGCGGAGCCGAGGGCCAGGCCTTCCTTCGAGCCGGCGCTGGAGGCCGGGTCATGACCGACGACCGCGCGCTGGATCGGCTGATGGCGCACCTGAGAGGCCAGGTCGCGGATCTTAGGCGGCTGGAACGAGAGGGAGCCCCGCGGGAGGAGGTCGAGGAGCGAAAGCGCCTGATCCTGCGTCTCCAGGAATACCTGGCCCACGCGGTCCGCGATCTGCTCGACGCCCGCGGGCTGCGCGTCCGCGAGGGCTACCATTGACAGCGCAACTAACGAGAGCGAACCATGAGAGCACTACGCATGTTGATCAGGCCGATCCGCTACGGGTGGTCCGTCCAGCTGAGCGACGGCCGCGAGCTAGCGCGGTTCCTAGGGCCCGGCGCCAGGTGGCGCGCCACCCGTTACCTGACGCGGGTCGTCGAGGCACTGACGCGCTCGGGTGCCGCCCCGGGCGCGGCCGCCGGCGTTCTCTGACGTGACCTAGCAGGACGACGGCGGGCTTGGCGGGGGGCACGGGTCTGCGCGGCCGAAGCCGAGGCTGACCCGGTCAGCACCGCCGCGATCAGCAACAGCGTGATTCGCCCACTCACCTGGCCCCGTTCATTCGTTGCACCCTCTCGCGCGACCCTAACACGGGCCCCGTTAGCATCAGATCACACGGAGGATTCGTGTGACGTTCCGGAGCACCAACGAAATCGCACTGAGCTGGCTGGCCGAGGGCCGTCGCGTCGTCGCGGCGACGCTCGTTGGCACCGAC
>DASXDA010000019.1:0-15296 GCA_036490875.1 Solirubrobacteraceae bacterium | reverse complement strand
GCAGCCAGGTGTCGTGAACCCGAGGGTCATCTTCGATGGGGTGCCGGGCCTCCCGATCCGGACGGACCCCGTCCGGCCAACAGCCCGTGACCGGCGTGTTTACAGACGCCGTCGTCAGCTTCTCGTAAGGGTTGCCGGTTCTTAGGAGTCGCTTAGACGTCAGACCGGGACGGCGCCCGTCCGCTCGGTCGGACGCCGCCGTTCACCCGACGGCGCGGCCGGCAGCGTGACGTTCACGGTGAGACCTCCCTCGGCCGGCGTCAGCAGCTCGATCTCGCCCCCGTGGGCGACCGCTACCGATTGGACGATCGAGAGGCCGAGGCCGAGGCCACCGGTCCCGCGGTCGAGGCGCTTGAACGGCTCGATCAGGGCCCGCGCGTCATCGGGATCGATCCGCGGGCCGCCGTTGGCGACGGTCAGCTCGATCGATTCCTTCCGCCGCCGGGTCCTGACCGTCACGTGACCGCTGCGCTCGTTGTAGCGGATCGCGTTGTCGATCAGGTTGGCGATCATCCGCTCGAGCAGCTGCCGCTCTCCCCACGTCGATGCAGGCTCCAAGTCGTCGCGGACCTCCACCGACAGCTCCTCGGCGCGCGCGCGCAAGTCCGTGATGCAGTCGCCCGCGAGCGCCGCGAGGTCGACGTCCTCCTCCCTTCCCGCGGCGGCCTCGCTGCGCGCCAGCACGAGCAGGCTCTCCAGCAGCCGCTCGCAGCGGTCGATCGAGTCGCGGACCGCCTCGCCCATCTCGCGCAGCTCGGCGCGGCTCGCGTCGGGGTCGGCCAGCGCGACGTCGACCTCGGTCCGCATGATCGCGAGCGGGGTCCGGAGCTCGTGCGACGCGTTCGCGACGAAGTGCCGCTGGCTCTCGAACGCGTGGTCGAGCCGCTCGAGCATCCGGTCGAACGTGTCGGCGAGCTCCTTGAGCTCGTCGGCAGGGCCCTCCAGCGCGATCCGCTCGCCGAGGTTCTCGCCCGAGACCCGCCGGGCCGTGCCGGTGATCCGCCGCAGCGGCCGCAGCGCGCGCCCCGCCAGCAGCCACCCGGCGACGACCGAGACGAGCGTCATCACGCCGAGCGCGAGCACGTACTCGATCAGCAGCCGGTGGAGCGCGTCGCTGCGCAACTGCGCGCGGACCGCTGAGGCGACCGACGCCTCGGGCGAGCCCGGAGCGAACCTGAACGAGTTCCCGAACGGCGGCGTGCCGGCCGCTGGGATCAGCCCGAGCCTCTGCAGCTGCCGGCGGACCTCGCGGAAGTTGGCGCCAGCGTCGAGGTTGTGGCGGACCAGGAAGTAGCCAAGCGTCAGCAGCACCGCGCCCGTGACCAGGAACACGACGCCATAGAGGACCGTCAGGCGCAGCCGGATCGTCGGCGCCGGCCAGCTCATCAAGCGAGCCTGTAGCCGACCCCGATCACCGTCTCGACCACGGGTGGGTCCCCGAGCTTGCGCCGCAGCGTCATGATCGTCATCCGGACGACGTTCGTGAACGGGTCGATCTGTTCGTCCCAGACGCGCTCCAGCAGCTCCTCGGCCGAGACGGTCGCGCCGTCGGCCGCCATCAGCGCCTCGAGCACGGCCAGCTCCTTGCGCGCGAGGCGAACGTCCTCGCTCCCGCGGGCGACGGTTCGCCGCCCGGGATCGAGCTCGATGTCGCGGTGCGTCAGCACCGGCGGCCGGCTCGGAAGCGAGCGCCGCCCGAGCGCGCGGATCCGCGCGACGAGCTCGGCGAACCGGAACGGCTTCGGCAGATAGTCGTCGGCGCCGATCGACAGGCCCTCGACGACATCGTCGAGCGTCCCGGCTGCCGTGAGCATCAGGATCCCCGTCTCCGGCCGCTCCTCGCGGACGGTCCGGCAGACCTCGTCGCCGTGTACGCCGGGAAGGTCTCGGTCGAGCACGAGCACGTCATAGCGGATCACCCGCGCCTTGACCAGCGCATCGGTCCCGTCGGGGGCCGTGTCGACCGCCATCCCCTCGCGCCGGAGCCCGCGGGCGATCGCATCGGCAAGCCGCCGCTCGTCCTCGGCGATAAGTACACGCACGCTTCAGAGGATGACGCTGTCGGCGTAAGAGCGCCATAAGACGGCCGATATCCACGGGTTTTGCGGATGGTGACACCAAATGATGTCACGTTCTCTATGGTTCTCCGAGCGATGGCGCCGACGCAGAATCTGGCAGAGCGGGGGATGGCATATGGCCTCCGCGCGCTGAACTGGCTGGCGGCCTCCGACCTGCTCGACAGGCTCGGGCTGCGCGAGCCGACCGAGCGATTCCTACTCGGCGCGTCGAAGACAACCGCGCGGACCGCGGCGAGCGCCGGCCGGACGTTCTCGGCCGTGCAGAAGCGCTCGGGCCCCGCGCGGCAACCGAAGGCCGGACGGACCGACCTGTTCGACGTCACCCCCGACGAAGAGCAGTCGATGCTGCAGGACTCGGTCCGCGAGTTCGCGCTCGCGAAGCTTCGCCCGGCGGCGCAGAAGGCCGACGCCGGCTGCGCGGCGCCGGCCGAGCTACTGACCCAGGCGAACGAGCTCGGTCTGACGATGGTCGGAGTCCCCGAGGAGCTCGGCGGCGCCGTCGAGCAGCGCTCGGCCGTGACCTCCGCGCTGATGAGCGAGGCGCTCGCGCAGGGAGACTTGGGAATCGCGGTCGCGTGCCTCGCGCCCGCGGGCGTCGCGACGGCGATCAGCCTGTGGGGCGACGCCGACCAGCAGGCCACCTATCTGCACGAGTTCGTCGGCGAGCAGCCGCCCGCGGCCGCGCTCGCGGTGCTCGAGCGCCGGGCGCTGTTCGACCCGTTCGAGCTCAAGACGCGCGCCCGCGAGGCGAACGGCGGCTACGTGCTCGACGGCGCCAAGTCGCTGGTGCCCCGGGCCAGCGACGGCGAGGTGTTCGTCGTCGCCGCCGCGCTCGATGATGGGGGGCCCGCCCGCCCCGCGCTGTTCATCGTCGAGTCGAAGACCGACGGCCTGAGCGTCGAGCCCGAGCCCGCGATGGGTGTCCGCGCCGCGGGCGCCGGCAGCCTGATCCTCGAGAACGTGAAGCTGCCCGCCGGCGCGCTGCTCGGCGAGGGCGACCCGGCCGTGTACTCCGAGTGCATCCAGCTCGCCAGGCTCGGGTGGTGCGCGGTCGCGGTCGGCACCGGCCAGGCAGTGCTCGACTACGTGGTCCCGTATGTCAACGAGCGCCGTGCGTTCGGCGAGCCGATCTCAGGCCGGCAGGCGGTCGCCTTCACCGTCGCCAACATCGCGATCGAGCTCGACGGGATGCGGCTCGCGACCTACCGGGCGGTCAGCCGCGTCGACCAGGGACTCGACTTCGCCCGCGAGGCGACGCTCGCCCGCCGGCTGTGCGCCGAGCGCGGGATGGCGATCGGCTCCGACGGCGTGCAGCTGCTCGGCGGCCACGGCTACGTCAAGGAGCACCCGGTCGAGCGCTGGTACCGGGACCTCCGCGCGACCGGCGTGATGGAGGGAGCGCTGCTCGTCTGATGATCAACCTCGAGGTCCCAAAAAGATTCGAGCAGCTCGTCGACCAGGCGCACATGGTCGCGATCGAGATCTTCCGCAAGAACTCGCGCAAGTACGACCTCGCCGAGCACGAGTATCCGAAGGAGCTCGACATGCTCGCCGCGGTGATCGAGGGGTCGAACCCCGCCGGCGCGGGCGCGGGCGCGGTCGGCGGCGGCGGCAACGGCTCGAAGCCGAAGTCCGAGGACGGCAACCGCAACGGCTCCAACATGGCGACCGTGCTCGGCCTGACGGAGCTCTCCTGGGGCGACGTCGGGCTGCTGCTGACGATGCCGCGCCAGGGGCTCGGGCAGGCCGCGATCTCCGCGGTCGCCGACGAGGAGCAGCTCGCGCGGTTCGGAGGCAAGTGGGCGGCGATGGCGATCACCGAGCCCGAGGCCGGCTCAGACTCGGCGGCGATCCGCACCACCGCCCGCTGGGACGAGGACGAGCAGGAGTACGTCCTCAACGGCGAGAAGATCTTCGTCACCTCCGGCGACCGCGCCGACCTGATCGTGGTGTGGGCGTCGCTTGACCCGAGCCAGGGCCGTGCGGCGATCAAGTCGTTCGTCGTCGAGCGGGACAACCCGGGGCTGAAGCTCGACCGGCTCGAGCACAAGCTCGGGATCCGCGCCTCGGACACCGCCAACTTCGTGCTCGACGACTGCCGGGTGCCGAAGGAGAACCTGCTCGGCAGCCCCGAGATCGCGCCGAAGGGCGGGTTCGCGGGCGTGATGCAGACGTTCGACAACACGCGGCCGCTGGTCGCGGGGATGGCGATCGGGGTCGCGCGCGCGTGTCTCGACCGCACCCGCGAGCTGCTCGCCGAGGCCGGGATCGAGATCGACTACGACCGGGCGGGCGGGTTCCCAATAACCCAGTCGGCTGCCGCCGCCGAGTTCATCTCGATGGAGTCCGACTGGGAGGCGGCGCGGCTGCTGACGCTCCGCGCCGCCTGGATGGCCGACAACCGCAAGCCGAACTCGCTGCAGGCGTCGATGGCGAAGGCCAAGGCAGGGCGGGTCGGGACCGACGTGGCGCTGCGCTGCGTCGCGCTCGCGGGGTCGATCGGCTACGGCGAGGGCGAGCTGCTCGAGAAGTGGGCCCGCGACGTGAAGATCCTCGACATCTTCGAGGGCACCCAGCAGATCCAGCAGCTGATCGTCGCGCGCCAGCTGCTCGGGAAGACCTCGGCCGAGCTCAAGTAGCCGAGCTCGGGTCCGTCGGCGACCCCTTTCCGGCGCGGGCGCCCGACCGACCGCCGACCGTGCCGCACAGGGGTCGGCTTCCGGCCCTTTTGAGGCTCGGTCTCCGTGGCGCGGCCCACGTTGCCGCGGAGGGGTCGCTGGTGGTCCCGGGCGGTGCATGCACCGCCCGGCGACCGGCCGCATGCGGCCGGTCGGGGGTCCGCGCATGCGCGGACCCGTTCAGATTGATCTGGAGGTTCGGGAGCGTTAGCGTTTCCGGGTGGGGATTTCAACCGGAGGAGGGACCTAATGGCAGGCGTGCAAGCGCTTGATTTCAATTCTCCCGACGAGACGCGGACGCCGGCGAAGACGCAGGTGGACGTGGTGAGGGTCGGCGGCACCACCGCCGCGCGGTTCCAGATGGAGCCCGGATGGGTGTGGGCCGAGTGCATCAAGCCGGTGGCCGGCACCGACCGCTGCCAAGCCCGACACGTCGGCTTTGTGCAGTCGGGCACGATGCGCATAGAGCACGAGGACGGCACCACGGCCCAGCTGACCGCGGGGGATGTGTACGTGATCGAGCCCGGTCACGACGCCTCCGTCGTCGGCGGTGAGCCGTTCGTGGCGTACGAGTTCGAGCAGCAGACGGCCCAGGAGTACGCGCAGGAATAGCGCCGGCATGAGCGTGGCGGCGGATCGGGAACACGTCCGTCTGGCGGAGACTCGTCGCCGCGCTCTCCCTGGGCCGCCGGAGCCGAAGATGGGGCAAACGCCTCATGCGGCCGGCGCGCCGGGCGCATAGCGTCCCGGCAGTCCAATCACCGCAGTCAAGGAGGTAAGAGATGAGCCTTTGGGGACGCGTTTTCGCCGCGATGTATGACCGTATGACCGCCAAGGCCGAGCGGGACACCTTCGCCGGGCACCGAGCGGCGCTGCTGGCGGGCGCCGCCGGAGACGTGCTGGAGATCGGGGGCGGGACCGGCGCGAACTTGCCGTACTACGGCGCCGACGTGGACACGCTCACGATCACCGAGCCCGAGCAGCCGATGGTGAAACGGCTACAGCCGCGGATCAGCTCGGCACGCCCGGAAGCGAAGCTGCTGCGAGCGCCCGCCGAGGACCTGCCGTTCAACGACGCAAGCTTCGACGTCGCCGTGTCGACGCTGGTGCTCTGCACCGTCGACGACCAGCCGCGGGCCCTGCGCGAGCTGCGACGGGTGCTCAGGCCCGGCGGGCGGCTCCTGTTCATGGAGCACGTCCGATCCGACGACCCGAAGGTGGCGCGCTCGCAGGACCGGATGCTTCCGATCAACGTCCGCATGCTCCACGGGTGCCACTGCAACCGACCGACGCTCGACGGGATCCGTGGGGCCGGTTTCGAGATCGCGGAGCTCGAGACCGACACGATCGCGCACGCGCCGAAGTTCGCCGGGCCGCTGATTGTCGGGATCGCGGTCAACCGAACCGAGCGGGACGTAGAACCCGGAGCCCACGCAGCGGATCCGATCCACACCGGCGGGCGCTGATCGGTTCCCATATGGTCTGCGCGTGGGAATGCTCGACGGCCGCGTAGCGGTCATCACCGGCGCCGGGCGCGGGATCGGCCGCGAACACGCGCTGCTGTTCGCGACCGAGGGGGCGACGGTGGTCGTCAACGACCTCGGCGGCGACTGGCACGGCCTCGGTGCGGACGCGGCGCCGGCGCAGCAGGTCGCGCACGAGGTCCACGCCGCCGGTGGCGAGGGGCTCGCCAACGGCGAGGACGTCGCCGACTTCGACGGGGCCGCCCGGCTGATCGCCGACACGGTCGAGCGCTACGGCCGGCTGGACGTGCTCGTCAACAACGCGGGCATCCTCCGCGACAGGTTCCTCGTCAACATGTCAGCGGACGAGTGGGACGGCGTGATCCGGGTCCACCTCCGCGGCCACTTCTGCACGCTGCGCCATGCCGCCGCCCACTGGCGCGAGCGCTCGAAGGCCGGCGAGAGCTTCGACGCCGCGGTCGTCAACACCGCCTCGCCCGTCGGGCTGACGCTCCCGAACCTCGGCCAGATCAACTACGCCGCGGCGAAGGCGGGGATCGCCGCGATGACGCAGGTCGCGGCGGCCGAGCTCGGCCGTTATGGCGTGCGCGTGAACTGCATCGCTCCCGGAGCGCGTACGCGAATGACGGTCCAGACCCCAGGGCTCGAAGGGATGATGGCCGAGCCCGAGGACCCGGCGGCGTTCGACCGGATGGATCCGGGCAACGTCTCGCCGCTGGTCGCTTACCTCGCGAGCGCGGAGTGCTCCGCGACCGGGGACGTGTTCGCGGTCTCCGGCGGGAGCGTCGAACGGCTCGAGGGCTGGAGCGGCGGCACGCAGCTGCTCGACCTCGACCGCCGTCCGACGGTGGCCGAGGTCGCCGCTGCCTTTGGCTCGGCCTAGCCGCGGTTCGGGGAGCCCGTCACCTTCGAGTTGTCCGGTGGCCAGGTCTCGATGTCCCAGTGCTGCTCGACCTGCGGCTTCGAGAAGAACGCGAGGATGCAGAGGTTCTCCGACCCGGTGTTGTGCAGGTCGTGCTCGGTGCCCTGGGTGAGCACGAACACATCGCCCTCCTTGACCGGCTTGGATCCCTCGTCGAGCAGCAGGTCGCCGCTCCCGGCCAGGATGTACTGGGTCTCCTCCGCGGTGTCGGCGTGCTTGCCGAGCCGGTCGCCGGGCGGGATCGCGAAGTAGATCGTGCAGGACTGCTCGGCCTTGTTCCCCCCGTAGGAGAAGTACCCGCCGATCCAGGCCGCGTCGTCGGTCGCGCCGGACTTCAGTGACACGGTCTGCAGGTCGACCACGTTCTCAGGCTCTATCGCCATTCTCTCTCTCCTTTTCGTACGGCCCCACGTCAAGCCTAGTCAGCGCGCGGGCCGGCGGTGGAAGGATTTCGGTGACGAGCGCTCAGCCGTCGCGAAGCGAGAGGATCCCGCCCAGCGACCCGAGGTACTCCGCCCCGCTCGGGCTGATCGAGACCCCGGCGTAGTTGTTGTTGTAGCCGATCCCGGTGCCCGCGTAGGACTTGTAGAGCACCTTGCCGGTGCGGAAGTCGACCGCAGCCCAGTACCAGTCGTTGCTCGAGTCGACCGTGTACGTGTAGACGAGGCCGGTCGCGAGCGCGAGCTTCGAGACGACCGTCGGGGTCGCCACGGCGGTGCTGGTCCATATCCTGTGGCAGCCCCTGCCGTTCGAGTTCAGGTCGACCCGCACGAGGCCGGGGGTGGTCGTCTTGCTCTCGACCGACGTCGGACCGGTGTAGCCGTAGTTGTCCTCGGCGATCATCGAGCGGCCCGCGGCGATGATCGAGTTCTCGTCGGCGCTCGAGCCCTTGTTGAAGATCGGGAACCTGCAGACCTGGCGCGGCAGCGCGGCGCGGCGGCGGCGGCCGTGCCTGCGCACCCATTTGAACGGGTGAGCCGCCGTCCGGTAGACCATGATGTCCATCGGATCGGCGTTGTCGGTGATGTTGACGTAGCCGCCCGGCATCACCGTCGGGGTCGTGCCGGTGCCGTCGTCGACCTGGCCCGGCTTCGACTCGCCGCTGTTCGGATACGTGATCTGCCACACGATCCGCGGGACGCCGCCGGGACCGGCGCCGAACCGGTAGAGCTTGCGGTTGGTGTCGATGTAGACCCCACCGTTCTGGTCGGTCGCGAACGAGTTCTCGATTTCCCCGTTCGAGCCGCTCCCCAGGTGGATCGCGTGGATCGCGCCGGTCGCCAGGTTCAGCGTCCCGACGACGCCGTCGGTCTTAGTCACGAACCACAGCAGGCCGTGGGAATCCGGGAGCGCCGAGGTGATCTTCTCGGCCGAGCTGACGACGGACGTGAGGTCGTAGTCGTGGACCAGGCTGAATCCGGGGGATCCCGGCGTCTCGGCGATCACGAGGATGTGCTTGGTCGTGGTCGAGGTGACGACCCGGTCCTGGTTGTCGAGGTAGAAGTAGCCGCCGCCGGTGAAGTCCTGGAAGGTGTTCGTCGGGACGCTCTGGCGGGGCGGGAGCGAGTAGGTCGCGAGCGTCGCGAGCGTGTTCGGGTCGAACATGTACAGCTGCGGGCCGCTCACCCCGACGCAGACCGACACGACCCGGCCCTGGCGGTCGAACGTGATCGACCCGCAGTCGCGGAGGACCTGCGAGGAGATCGTCTTCGGCGATCGGCCGAGCGGGGCGCCCCAGGTGGTGACGTCGGTCTGCCACCCGTCGTCGTGAATTTCGGACTCGCCGTTCGGCGCCATGAACGGGTTCCGGGGAGTGATCGGGATCCCGCGGACGGGATTCGGCGTCGCCGCCGCGCCAACGAACGGCGGCGGTGGCGGGACTGCGACCGACGGGATCGGGACCACCGGCTGGGCCTGGACGGCGCCCGCGAACGCGAGCGCGATCGCGAGCGCGCCCGCGCCCGTGGCCCCAGCGAGTGCCACCCGCCGGATCAAAGCTTTGAAGCCTCCCGTCTCAGCACGTCCCATGCGATCCTCACGTCCTCCTCGGTGGTTCGTATCTGCCCGACGGCCAGTCGCAGCACGTAGCGGCCGCCGAGCACGCACGAGGAGATGAAGATCTCCCCGCCGGCGTTAACACGTGCGAGCAGCCGGCGGTTTCGCTCGTCGTCGTCCCCGGCGAACCTGAAGCAGACCAGCGAGAAGTGCCGCGGCGCGCACAGCTCCCACCCCGGCTCCCCGGCGACCCACCGCTCGAACGTGGCGGCGAGCTCGACGCCGCTGCGGATGTGAGCCTGCAGGCCCTCACGTCCATAGCAGCGGAGCACGGCCCATAGTTTCAGCGCGCGGAACCGCCGCCCGAGCGCCGGCCCGTACTCGCTCAGCGACAGCGCGTCCTCGGCCGAGGGCGTTCGCAGGATCTCGGGCACGAGCGCGAACGCGCGGCGGAGATCTTCCGGTCGTCGCGACCACAGCAGCGAGCAGTCATTCGGCACGAGCATCCACTTGTGGGCGTTGACAACCACCGAGTCGGCCCGCTCGACGCCGTCGAATGCCCACCGGTGCTCCGGGCAAACCATCGCCGACCCCGCATACGCCGCGTCGATGTGCAGCCACGCGCCTCCCTGCTCGCACGCGTCCGCGACCGCCGCGACCGGATCGACCGCCGCCGACGCGGTCGTACCGACGGTCGCCACCACGGCGGCGGCGTCCGACAGATCTCCGAGCGCATCCGCGCGCATCGCGAACTCCCGGTCGACCGGGACTTTCCGGAGCCGCATCCCGAGCATCCCTGCCGCCTTGTCGACCGACGAGTGCGTCTGCTCGGAGCACACGATCTCCTTGCGGCCGCTCGCATCCCGCGCGGCGGTGAGCGCGGCGAGCGTCGAGGTCGAAGCGCTGTCCTCGATCTGCCCGTGCCACCCAGCGGGCAGTCCCAGCAGCTGCGCGACCCAGTCGAGCACCAGCCCCTCCAGCTCGGTCGAGGCCGGCGCGGTCCGCCACAGAAACGCGACCGAGTTGAGCGCCGCGGCCAGCATCTCCGCGAGGATCGCGGGGTCGGACGAGCTGGCCGCGAAGTATGCGAAGTACCGCGGGTGCTGCCAGTGCGTGACGCCCGGCAGCAGCAGCTCGTCGAGGTCGCGCAGCACGTCGGCGAACTCCTCGGGCTGCTCCGGTGGCGAGACCGGCAGCCGGGCCCTGATCTCGCCGGGCTCGACCTGCGCCAGCACCGGCAGCTCGCCGACACGCTCGAGGTACCGCGCCGCCCACTCGAGCGCGGCGGCACCGTCGGCGCGAAGGTCGGTCAAACGGCGGCGGGGGTCGTGAACTGGTAGCGCACGCCGGTCAGCTGTTCCGAGACCTCCCACAGCCGCGCCGCCGCGTCCTCGTCGTACGCGCGGCCGGCGCCGGTGACGATCCTCGGATGGCCCCGCTGCTCGAGGAAGCCGTCGGGGCCGACGAACGTGCCGCCCGGCAGGTCGGGCGCGGTGGCGGCGTACAGCGTCGGAAGCGCTCCCATCTCGGCGCTCTGTGCGATCAACCGGTTCGTGACCGACATCAACATCCGGTCCGGCAGCCGCGGCGCCGCGAACTGGAGGTTGGTCGCCGCGTAGCCCGGATGCGCGGCCATGCTCTTCAGGTCCGTTCCGGCCGCGGTCGCGCGGCGCTGGAGCTCGAGCGCGAACATCAGGTTGGCGAGCTTCGACTGCCCGTACGCGAGCCACGCGACGTACCGCCGCTCCCCCTGGAGGTTGGAGAAGTTGATCCGCCCGATGCGGTGCGCGCCGCTCGAGAGGGTCACGACCCGGGGGGCCGGCGCGGCGAGCAGCCGTGGCAGCAGCTGTCCGGTGAGCGCGAAGTGGCCCAGGTGGTTGGTGCCGAACTGGCTCTCGAACCCGTCCTTGGTCGTGCGCCGGGGCGGCGCCATCACGCCCGCATTATTGACCAGCAGGTCGAGCCGCTCCTCGTCGAGGCGCTCGGCGAACGCCCGCACCGAGTCGAGATCTGCGAGGTCGAGCTCCTCGACCCGCACCTCGGCGCCGGGCACGTCCGCGCGGATCTGCGCGGCCGCGTGCTCGCCCTTGTCGGTGTTGCGCGCCGCGATCACCACGTTTGCCCCGTGCCGCGCGAGCTCCCACGCGGTCGCGCGGCCGAGGCCGCTGTTGGCGCCGGTGACGACCGCCGTGCGGCCGTTCAGGTCCGGCATCTCCGCGGCGGTCCAGCCCGCCATCAGGATCCCTCGCCCGCCGGCCGCATCCCGCTGCGCTCGTAGATCGACTCGGCGTACGCGCGGTGGCGGAAGCGGAGCACGGGATCGTCCGACAGCTCGATCCCGTCGGTGACGCGGGTCGGGTCGAACACGAGCACGTCGTCGCCGGTCTCCCGCTCGGTGTCGAGCTCGGTCAGCTCCAACGTCCCCGCGGCGACCCGCTGACGCTCCTCGGGCCACGCCGCGGACGGGTCGTTGAGCGGGTCACCGGGCTGCGCGATCTGGAGCTCGAGCGTGAACCGCACCGGACCGCGGGCGAGCCGCTCGCGGATCTCCTCCTGGAGGTAGTCGGGCCCGCGCCGCTTCGCCTCCCCGGGACCGATCCGTGTGTTGCCGCCCTCGGGCACGAACGTGTAGCGCACGTACCGCGCGGCGCCGCCGGCGTCGAGGAACTGGAACGCGTGGAGCGCGTAGTAGTTGGTGGTCGCGTAGCTGTCGAGCGGCCGCAGCGCCGAGATGCTGCCGGGAAGCACCGTCAGCGCCCGCGGGTGCCGCGCGAAGAACGCCGGCACCTTCCACGCCATCGCCGGACCCGGAACCTGGGCGCGCATGAACTCGACGAACGCCTCCGGCGTCGAGACCGGGAACCGCGGCATCGTCTGGGCGACGATGTCGGTCCGGGAGGAGTCCGGCAGGTACAGCTTGACCGCGAGGCCGCGGACGTCGGGCTTGTAGTCGGGCACGGTCGGGTCGCCGCCGCCGTTGGAGACCCTCGCGGTCACCGGAACGGGGTCGCCCTGCATGTGCGCGGCGCGGGTGAGTCTGGCGGCCTCGGGGGTCGCGGTGAACGTCCCCTTCAGCAGCGTGCCCTTCGCGTGCAGCGCCCGGTAGCCCTCGTGGCGGCCGAAAGCCGCGTTGGCGGCGTCGACCGCGTCCTTCGGCGCGACGCTCACGCTTCGAGCACCTCGAACCGGATTCCCGCCCGCTTCAGCCGGTCGATCAGCGGCTGCCCCATAGCCACCGCCGTCGTCAGCTGCCCGGAGCGCTCGGGCAGCTGATCGTGGGCAAGGCACAGCGCCGACTCGCCGAGCATCTTCGCCGTCTCGCCGTAGCCGGGGTCGCCACCGCTGACCTCGGCGACGACGCGCTTGCCGTTTGACGAACCGACCATCCGGACGTTGAACCACGCCTTCGCGCGCTGCTCGGGTGAGGGACCCTCGCCCGGGTCCTTGCCGGCCTTCAGCAGCAGGTTGCGGGTCGGCTCGAGCTGCGCGAGCCCGATCGCCACACCTGCCCCGAGCCCGAGGCCGATCGCGGTCGGCAGGTGCTTGACCACCAGGTAGTGGCTGTAGGTGAAGTCCGGGCCGTAGCGGTCGAGCGCGCTCGCCGATCGGAGCACCGTCTGCGGGTCGATCGTCGGGGCCGGCAGCGCCCAGCCGCCGGCGGTGTCGTCGTGATGCGGACGGCCGGCGTCGCCGCGCACCGTCCGCCCCTGCGGGCGCGGCTCCTGCGCGCGGCGCTCGCGGGCCACCCGCGCGCCCTGCCGCATCCGGCCCATGATGTGGACGGCGGAGTGGAATGTGCCGCCGGAGAAGTTGCCGCTGAAGCGGACGAAACCCGCGAGTTTGATCGGGGAGTCCTCAGGCAGCTGGTTGACCGCGAACAGCGCACCGAGGTCGTAGGGGATCGAGTCAAAGCCGCATGAGTGGACCAGCCGCGCACCGGTCCGCTCGGCCTCGAGGTGGTGGCGGAGCCACATCTCATCGACGAACTCGGGCTCGCCGGTCAGGTCGACGTAGCTGGTGCCGGCGGCCGCGCAGGCCGCGACGACGGGCTCGCCGTACTTGATGTACGGGCCGACCGTGGTGATCAGGACCCTCGTGGACTCCGCCAGCGCGCCCATCGACGCTGGGTCGTCGCATTCGGCGCCGATCAGCGGCAGCTCCGCGTGCTCGGGGCCGAGCCGGCGTCGGACGTCCTCGAGCTTGGCGGTGCTGCGCCCGGCCAGCGCCCAGCGCGTGCCGGGGTCGGCGTGCTTCGCGAGGTACTCGGCCGTCAGCCCGCCGGTGAACCCGGTCGCTCCGAACACGACGACGTCGTACTCGCGGTCAGCCATCGCTTTCGCCTGCGATCTCCCTGGCAGCGGTAAGCGCCTCGTGCGGCTCGACGCCGGCCCTGGCGGCGACCCAGCAAGCGACCGGCGCCGCGACGCGCTCGGAAGAGTGGGCGGCCTCGCCCGCGACGTCGAGCAGCGTCGCGAACTCCTCGGTCGTCGGGGCCGGAACGCCGAGTCGCTCGGCGTAGGCCGTGATCCATTCTCTCGCGTTCATGCTGCTGGGTCCCGGGGGCAACGGGCGCCTGACTCTATACGCTCCTTCGCGGTGGAGGCGCCCGTGACCGCAGGCGGGCGAGGGAGTCGCTGGGCGCCGTTTCGCTATCCGGCCTTCCGCCACACGATCACCGCGCGAGCGCTGTCCACATTGTCGCCTTCCTGCTTGGCGCGCTCGCCGCCGGCGGCGTTCTCGGCACCCTGATCGCCGACCGGTTCGTCGACGACGCCCGCCCGCGCCGCTACGCGATCGCCGGAATCAGCGCGGCGGGCGGGGCGGCGACGCTGGCGTTCGCCGCCTGGCGGGTGTTCGTGGTCCTCCAGCGAGCGCGTGACCGCGCGCGCCCTGGCATGATCCCCGCTTCGCAAACGACGAAAGGCCCAGACTGATGGCAGTGTTGGATGAGAAGGTCGCGATCGTCACCGGATCGGCGCGAGGGATCGGGCGTGCCACAGCCGAGATCCTTTCCGAGCAGGGCGCCAAGGTCCTGATCAACGACCTCGACGGCGACGTCGCCGAGCAGACGGCCTCCGAGATCGCCGGCGACACGCTCGTCTTCGGCGGCGACCTGACGAAGCCCGGCGTGCCCGACGAGCTCGTGCAGAAGGTGGTCGACGAGTGGGGCCGGGTCGACATCCTCGTCAACAACGCCGGGTACACGCTGGATGCCCCGATCCACAAGATGAGCGACGAGTGGTTCCAGAAGATGCTCGACATCCACTCGATCGTCCCGTTCCGGATGTGCCGCGCGGTCGCCCCCCACATGCGCGAGCCCGCCAAGCAGGAGCGCGAGGAGGGCCGCGAGGTCTTCCGCAAGATCGTCAACGTGACGTCGATCTCGGGCACGATGGGAAATGCCGGTCAGGCGAACTACTCGTCGGGCAAGGCCGCGGTCACGGGCCTGACGAAGACGCTCGCGAAGGAGTGGGGGCAGTTCAAGATCAACGTCAACGCGGTCGCGTTCGGCTACATCGAGACGCGGCTGACGGCGTCCAAGGACGACACCAACGTCGCCGAGATCGGCGGCGAGAAGGTGCAGCTAGGGATCCCGGACCAGCTCCGGGGGATGGCCTCGATGCTGATCCCGCTGGGCCGCCCCGGCACGCCTCAGGAGGCAGCCAGCGCGGTGTTCCTGCTGTGCTCGCCGTGGGCCAACTTCATCCACGGCCAGATCGTCAACGTCACCGGAGGCCAGTTCTCCGGGATGTACACGTAGGGCTCGCTGTCAGCGGGGTCTGCCGACGGCGACGTTCCCTTCGTCGTCGGCGGCCACGCACAGCGCCGTCGTCGGGCACGACGCCGCCGTAAGCGGGACGGGGCCCACGTGCGCGACGTTCCATGCCGAGCGCCCGCGGGTGGGGGATGCAGAGGTGATCGCGTTCCCGTGATCTCCGACCACGATGCACAGCCCAAGGGCCGCGCAGCTGACCGGGCCTGCCGGGAAGCGGCCCAAGCTCCAGTGCGCGCGCGCCGCGGCCGGGTCGCTCGAGGTGACGACGTTTCCGGAGTTGTCCAGCGCCGCGCAGAATCTGGTCGAGGCGCACGACACCGCGACGAGCGACGGGATGATCCCGCGGCTCGTGGCCTGGTCGGG
>DASXDA010000018.1:0-7193 GCA_036490875.1 Solirubrobacteraceae bacterium | reverse complement strand
CTCCACTTCAAGGTGACTGCGACCGGCGGACCGTTCACCGGCTATTCGTTCGAGGTCTATGGCTATGTCGTCGTCGAGCGACCCGCGGGTCATCACCGGCGAGTCCACAGGTAACCGCGCGCTGCCCGATCGACCTCGCGCGGGCGTGCCAGCGTAGGATCCTGGCGTGAGCGTCGTCAAGATCAACGCGATCACCGTCCCGCGGGAGCGCTTCGCCGAGTTCGAGGACAGGTTCGCCGCGCGAGCCGGCAGAGTTGAGGATGCCGCTGGGTTCGAGGGGTTCGAGCTGCTGCGGCCAAATGACGAGCGCGAGCTGTGTCTCGTGCTGACGCGGTGGCGTTCGGAGAAGGACTTCCAGACGTGGGTCGCGAGCCGCGACTTCGCGGCGGGCCACTCGCAGCACCGTGAAAAGGGCCCGGTTGGTAGCGCCAGCGAGCTGTGGTCCTTCGACGTTCTCGAACGCAAGGACGGCTGACCGCCCCGAGCGCGGGCGCGAGCAGCTGTACCCGGCGTGTCGCGCGCGTATCCTCGAAGCAAGCGCCGCTTGACGGTCTGCCCTCGCAGCGCAAGACTTCGCGCGCTGCGCGCGCTTGCATTTCGTGAGCAGCCGGGGCACCTACCTCAGTGGTAATTCTCCACATCCTGATCCTCTGGGCCCTCGTCGGCGTTGCGCTCGGCGTCGCGTTCTTTGTCGAGCACCGGAGACGGAGGAAGGACAGCGACGAGAAGCCGGAGTACGGGGTCGCTCAGAGCTTCGTCGCGTCGTCGTACGGGCTGCTGCTCGGGCTGCTCGTCGCGTTCGGGGCCAACCACCACTCCGACGTGCGTGCGAGGGCACAGGACGAGGCGGACTCGATGATCGCGCTGTGGACGACGGTCAACGTCTATCCGCCAAGCGCCCGGGATCGAGCCCAGCACGCGATCTTCTGCTACATGCGTTCGATCCGGGATGACGACTGGCCGTCAATGGAGCGCGGGAATCCTCTCGAGTCGTACCGCACGGGCAAGTTCGGTGATCAGCTGCGTTTGACGATCAGCCAGCTGCCCGAGAAAGGCGGACAGGAAGCGTCGGCATACGGGCGGGCCCAGGGGATCGCCACCGAAGCCACCAAGTCGCGCGAGCAGCTGCTGTTCTTCACGGAACCGAGGGTTCCCACGGTGCTGTGGGTCGTGGTCTACGTCGGCGCTTTCCTGCTGTTCCTGCTGATCGCCTTGCACTACGCTGGTCGACCGACCGGGCGGCTGGTCTCGCTCGGCGCCGTGGTGACGCTGCTGACCGTCGTGGTGACCGTGCTGAGCATGTTCGACCACCCCTACGGGGCGGGGGCGAGAGTCGGCCCGACCGCTATGCAACACGCGATCGAGCTGGCTAATTTTCAAAACAAGACCACGGGCGTGTTCGGACCTTGCCAGTTGCCGGCCATAGTCTAGGACCACCGTGAGGACGCGGTAACAGCAAATCCACCGTCGACCATTCCCCATTGGTAGGCTCGCCTCGGGAACGGGGCATGGGATTGACCATCTTGGGGGGGCAGCCGTGACTAACACAAAGCCGCATCAGCTCGACCGGATAGTGGGGTTGCGGCTGCGACCGGAGGCGCGGGACACGTGAGCGAGCTGAGCTGCCCGTCCTGCGGCGCCCAGAACCGCGAGGCCAGGCGGTTCTGCGCCCAGTGCGGAGGGCCGCTCGAGCTCAAATGCCCGAGTTGCGGAGCTACGAATGAGCAGGGCGAGCGGTTCTGCGGCGACTGCGGCGTGCCGCTCACGGAGGACGCTCACGCTCCGGCCCAGGCGACGGCGCCGGCGGGCCAGAGGGTCTCCGAGCGGCGCCTCGTCTCGGTTCTGTTCGCCGATCTGGTCAGCTTCACCACGCTCAGCGAGCATCGCGACCCCGAAGACGTCCGCGAGCTACTGGACCAGTATTTCGACCGGTGCAAGGCGCTGATCAACCGCTACGGCGGCACCGTCGAGAAGTTCATCGGCGACGCGGTGATGGCGGTATGGGGCACGCCGGTCGCCCGCGAGGACGACCCGGAGCGCGCGGTGCGAGCGGCGCTCGAGCTGACCAAGGCGGTCACCGCGCTCGGGGCCGAGGTTGGGATGCCGGAGCTGCGCGTGCGCGCCGGGGTGCTTACCGGGGAGGCCGCCGTCCGGCCCGATACGAACAGCGAGGGGATGGTGCTCGGGGACACCGTCAACACGGCATCGCGACTCCAGTCGATCGCAGAGCCCGGGACCGTGCTTGTCGACGACGTCACGCGCCGGGTGACCGAGACCTCGATCGCCTACGAGGACACCGGCATGCATGAGGTCAAGGGCCGCGAGGAACCGGTCCACGCGTGGACCGCGCTCCGGGTCGTCGCCGCCGTTGGCGGAGCGCGCCGGGTGGCCGCCGGCCTCGAGGCGCCGTTCGTCGAGCGCGACCAAGAGCTCGCCGAGATCACGGGCGCGTCCGAAGCGAGCGCCCGCGACCGGCGAGCCGTAAGGGCGCTGGTCGTCGGTGGCGCCGGCGCCGGCAAGTCCCGGCTGCTGTGGGAGTACTTCAAGCAGCAGGACGGGATCCGGGAGTCCCGGTACTGGCACCAGGGCCGGTGCCTGTCCTACGGCGACGGGGTCGGCTACTGGGCACTCGCCGAGATGGTCCGAGGCCGAGCCGGCATCCTCGAGGAAGAGGAGCCCGACGCGGCGCGGGAGAAGCTGCGCGAGTGCGTCGAGAAGTACGTCGAGGAGGAGCGCGAGCGGCGGCTGATCGAGCCCCGCCTCGCCCACCTGCTGGGTCTCGAGCAGCGGACCGCGTCGGAACCCGCGGACCTGTTCAGCGGCTGGCGTCTGTTCTTCGAGCGGCTTGCGGGCGTGCAGCCGGTGGTGATGGCGTTCGAGGACCTTCAATGGGCCGACAGCGGGCTGCTCGACTTCATCGACTACCTGCTCGAGTGGTCCACTGACTTTCCGATCTTCCTCCTTGGCCTCGGCCGCACCGAGCTGCTGGATGTCCGTCCCGACTGGGAACCCACCATCTCGCTCGGACCGCTCCCGGATGAAGCGATGACGAGGCTGCTGGCCGGCCTGGTCCCGGGGCTGCCGGAAGAGCTCGCGGCCGAGATCCAGGCGCGATCCGAGGGCGTGCCGCTGTACGCGGTCGAAACGGTCAGGATGCTGCTCGATCGCGGCCTCGTTACGCAGGAGGGCTCGCGCTACGTGGTGACCGGTGACGTCTCCGATCTGCAGGTCCCGGAGTCGCTGCACGCGTTAGTGGCCGCGCGGCTCGACAACCTCGAGCACGCGGAGCGGACCCTGCTCCAGGATGCCTCCGTGATCGGCAACTCGTTCAGCCTGGCGCAGCTCGCGGCGATCACGCAGCGCCCGGAGCAAGAGGTCCAGACGCTGCTCGACAGCCTCGTCTCCAAGCAGGTACTCGGACGCATCGACGATCCGCACTCGACGATGCGCGGGCAGTACATCTTTCTCCAGGCGCTGGTCCGGACGATCACACAGGCCACGCTCTCGCGGCGCGACCGCAAGGCCCGCCACCTCGCCGTCGCGCAGTACATCCGGGCGGTCTCGGGGGACGAGGCCGGTGAGCTCGCTGAGGTGCTCGCGAGCCACTACGTCGCGGCGGTCGAGGCCGACCCCGAGGCCCCGGACGCCGAGGAGCTTCGCGCGTTCGCGTCCCAGACGCTCGCCGACGCGGGACGGCGGGCGGTGTCGCTCGCGCTTGGGCGCGAAGCGCGGCGGCACTTCGAGCAGGCCGCGGAACTCGCCTCCGAGCCGGTCCTCCGAGGCAAGCTCATCGACGAGGCCGCGACTGCCACCAGGCTGGCCGGCGACCTGGCCGATTCGCTGGAGGTGTCGGCGAACGCGGTCGACTTACTGCGCGCGGCCGGCCTTGATCGCGACGCCGCTCAGGCGGAGAGTCGCGCCGCGCTTACGCTGCAGGAGCTGGGGCGCGTCGACGAGGCTGCGGAGCGGGTCGCGCGGGCGTACGAAGTGGTCGATGACGGCACCGACGACGAGGCGATGGCGGACCTGGCGCAGGCCCGGGCGAGCATCGAGTTCGCGCGCGGGAATCTGGAGGAGGCGCTGACGCTGACCGACAGGTCGCTTCGAATCGCTGACGGGCGCCGGCTTGGCCCGATCCTCGTGTCGGCGCTGATCATCAAGGGCAGTACGCTCGCGGAGCTGGGGCGTCCGAATGAGGCGACCGCACTCCTCAGACACGGCGCCGAGCTCGCGACCGATCAAGGCTTGAGCGGCGAGGCCGGCTGGGCGCTCTTCAGCCTCGCCGACACGGTGATGGCGGAAGGTCGGTACGCCGAGGCGCATGAGCTGCTGAAGGAGCGCTTGGAGGTCGCGCGCACACGCGGCGATCTCGCGGCCGAGCGGCCCCTGCTCGCCCAGGACCAGGCAGCGCTCGCCGCGCTCGGGCGGTGGGACGACGCGCTCCGAGAAGTCGCGGAGCTCGCGGAGCGTGGCGACGACGTCTGGGCTGCGCACGCGTGCATCACGATGCCGCCGGTGCTCGCCGCTCGCGGTGACCTCGCCGGCCTCCAGGAGCTGATGAACCAGATCGAGACCGACACCGGCTGGCGTGCGTTCGAGGAAATGAAAGCGATGGCGCGCGCGACGATCCAGCGGGTGATCGCGCCGGGGGATTCGAGCGCCGTAGGCGCCGCGTGTGAGGCCGCATTGCGGATCTTGAACCACCAGACCTCGGAGTTCCCGCCCCTGTTCGCGGAGGTAGTCGAGTGCGCCTTCGCTGCGGACGAGCCTGAACGCGTCGAGCCGTTGCTCGACGCCGTCGATCAGCTCCAGCCGGCACTGCGGGGTCCGCTGCTCGAAGCCGAAGCTGTGCGCGCACGGGCGCGGCTCGCCGCACATAACGGCGAGGCCGGGGCCGCGGAGGAGCACTACTCTCGCGCGATCGCCCTGTTCGGCGAGCTCGAAACCCCGTTCTACCTCGCGCGGGCCCAGCTCGAATACGCCGAGTTGCTGTCGAATGCCGGACACGGGAGCGCAGGCGAATTGCGCGAACAGGCCGAAGCGGTGTTCGAGCGACTCGACGCCCGGCCGTGGCTCGAGCGAGCGCAGCGGCTTGCCGGCGGGGTCCCGGCGTGATCGGGACCGAGTCGGCGCTGCGCAAGGTGCCGCTGCTCGCGCGCTTGCCCGCTGAGCAGCTCGAGGCGCTCGGCCGCCGGCTGATCGAGCGCCGGGTCGCTGCCGGCGAATGGATCCTCCGCGAAGGGGAACCCGCGACGAGCATGTTCATCATCCGGCGCGGACACGCCGAGGTCGTCGACGAGGGCCCGCCCGAAAGGCTGATTCGCGTGCTGCGGCGCGGCGCCGTGGTCGGCGAGCTCGCGCTGCTGACCGGCGGCACCCGATCGGCGTCGGCCCGCGCCCGCCAGGACGTCGATCTGCTCGAGCTGGACCGGTCGGCCTTCGAGCAGCTGATCCTGGAGGCGCCGAGCTTCGCGCTGGGGCTGGTTCGCACGATGGGCGCGCAGCTGGCGGCGACTCGCGGCGAGCAAACGCGGGGGACGCCGCCGCGCACGATCACCGTCCTCGGCCTCGACGTCGCGGCTCCGGTCGCCGAGGTGGCCGACAGCATCGCGGCGGGGCTCCGCAAGTTCGGCTCCGTCGCACTGCTCCGTGAGGGAGATCTGAACGCGATCGAGCAGGCGGAACGGGACGCCGATCGCGTTGTCATGGGCGCCGGGCCGGCGGACGACGACCGCGACGAGTGGACGAACCTGTCCCTCGCCGAGGCCGATGTGGTGCTCGCCGTGACGACGGGTGTCCCGAGCCCCGCCTGGATGCGGAGGAATCTGCTGCTCACGGGATGCGAGCTGCTCGTCTTCGGCCCGCGCCTGGCCGACGGCGCACTCGAGAGCTTCCGGCCGCGCGAGCTCCAGGTGGTCGCCGATCCGAGCGCGCGCCGCGAGGCGCTGGAATCGCTTTCTCGCCGTCTCGCCGGGCGGTCGGTCGGCATCGTTCTTTCGGGCGGTGGCGCTCGTGCGCTCGCGCATCTCGGTGTGCTCGAGGAGCTCGACGCGGCGGGGATCAGGTTGGACCGCATCGCCGGGGTCAGCCTCGGGTCGCTCGTCGCCGCGTCCGCGGCCGCAGGATTCACGCACGAGGAGATGTACGAGCGGTTCAGTGGTGCATTCGTCGAGGGCAACCCGACGAACGACTACGCCCCGCCTGCGTATTCCTTGATCCGCGGCCACAAAGCGCGCCGGCTGATCGCCGCGGCGTTCGGCGAGCTCCGGATCGAGGAGCTCCCGCGACGCTTCTTCAGCCTCAGCGTCGACCTGATCTCCCACGAGACCATCCTTCACCGGACCGGCCGGATCATGGACGCCGTTTACCCGAGCATGGCGATCCCCGGTGTGTTCCCGCCCGTCGCCACCCCGGACGGGCGGCTGCTCGTCGACGGCGGCGTACTCGACAACCTCCCGGTCGCGACCATGTCCCGAACCGGCGAGGGCCCGGTGATCGGAGTCGACGTGGGCGGCAAGCGCGGCGATTTCCGCAAGCAGCACCCGCCGCTCGTCAACCGGATGTTGACCCCGGTGAGGCGCGCGCTGACCGGCAGCGAGGCCGAGATTCCCCGCATCGGGGAGACCATTATCCGGACTGTGGCGGTCGGCAGCATCGACAGCGCGGTCGCGGCGCAGACACACGCCGATCTCGCGATCACGCCCGCCGTTGACGAGATCGGATTGATGGACTGGAAGATGTTCCCCCGCATGCGCGAGCTGGGGAGGCGTGCCGTTCGTCAGGCGCTCGAGGCCGACCCCGAGCGGGCGGAACGCCTTCGTGCGTAGGCGCGGCCCTTCACAGCGGACCGTGCTGGCGATCGCGTCGCTGGGTTGTGCGATGGCGTTCATCGACGCGACGGTCGTCAACATCGCGTTTCCGAACATCGAACAGTCGTTCAAGGGCACCTCGCTGTCGACCCTGTCGTGGGTGCTGAACGCCTACAACATCGTGTTCGCGGCCTTCCTGCTCCCCGCCGGCAAGTTCGCGGACCTGATCGGCCGCAAGCGAATGTTCATCATCGGGGTGGAGCTGTTCACGTTCGCGTCGCTGCTCTGCGCGATCGCCCCGTCGCCCGGGCTGCTGATCGCGTTCCGGGCGATGCAGGCGCTGGGTGCCGCGTGCCTCGTGCCGGCAGCGCTGTCGCTGGTACT
>DASXDA010000017.1:0-4462 GCA_036490875.1 Solirubrobacteraceae bacterium | reverse complement strand
CATCGCGTCGACCCCTGCGCTCTTGGCCGCCAGACACGGCGCGGTGTAGCTCGGCGCCGTCGCTGAGATCTTGGCCGTGTACGACTTCAGTCCGTACAGCGGCGCGAGGCCATTGGCGGCCGGGACGAGCTCGGCGCAGATTGGAGACTCCGCGCAGTAGATCGTCCCGAGCACCTTCTTGCCGGCCTGCTTGGCCAGCGCGAACTGCCCGACGAGGCCGCTGACCTGGTCCCCGCCCGACGGGAAGAAGTCCGGGTTGGACAGGAACGAAGCTTCATAGTTGCTGCCCCCGATGACGGGCACGCCGGCGCTCTCGACGTAGGGAGCAAACGATGCATCGACGAAGCTCGAGTCGCCGACGATCGCCACCGCGTGATCCTGCTCGACGAGCTGCTTGGCATCCTGGAGGCTCGTGGCCGCGTTCTGCTGGTCATCGAGCGCGATCACCTTGACGGGATAGCCGTTGATCCCGCCGGAGGCGTTGACCGACTTCTCCCACGCCTGGATCACGTCCATGTTGTTGCCGACCGCCGACGCCTCAGGGCCTGTGCAGCTGCAGATCATCCCGACGACGATCGCCTTCCCGCTCGGACCCGCGACGCTCGAGCTAGCTGCCGGCGTGGCGCTGGCAGCGGAACTCGTGCTGCTCGAGGCGCTCGAGCCGCAGGCGCTCAGCGCAACGACGATCGCCGCGACCGCAGACGACACCAGCAGCCGACCGGTGACCGTTGAATGAAGTAGCAATGTTCTCTCCTCTGGTGAACGAAGTGGACCTGCCGGGCCGACGCTTCATGCGCGCGTGCTTGCCGGAGGTCGGCTCCCGCCGTGCCAATGTTCACCTGGCGTTCGGGCCCCGTCATCCCCCATCCGAGGGAAAACGGCGTCCGTTAGCGAGGGTCCGCCAGCCCCATGCCGCGGCCGATGACCTCGCGCATGATCTCGTTCGTGCCACCGTAGATCCGCGAGATGCGTGCGTCGGCGTAGTCGCGGGCGATGGGGTACTCGAGCATGTAGCCATAGCCGCCGGGTTTTCGCCTCACCGCGCCACCACCTCCTCCGAGAGCAGCGCACGGACTTCGGCGAGCGCCTGCACCTGTCTGATCGGCTCCGGATGCGCCGGCGACAAGCAGAACCCCTGTACCCCGGCCGCGGCGTATTCCGCCAGCCGCCCAGCGACCTCCTCCGCCGATCCGACAAGCGTCCAGCGGCGGACCTTCTCGTACGGCATCCCGTACTGCCGGCGGATCAGCTCGGCCGCCTCGGCTTCCCCGGAGGAGCGGTCCTCGCACAGGTTGACAAACGCGACCATCGCCACACCCGGCGCCGGGCGCCCGTGCTCGGCCGCGAGGTGGGTAAGACGCGCGCGCGCGGAAGCGATCTCGTCCGGGTCCAGCCACATCGGGAACCAGGCGTCGCCGAGGCGCGCCGCCCGGCGAATTGCCACATCCCCCCGGCCGCCGACGAGCACCGGCGGGAACCCGTCGAGTGACGGGGCGAGCCCGTCGCAGTCGACCTCGAACGCGCCGCTGTGCACGACCGGCCCGCCTGCGGCCAGCTTCGGAAGCAGCTCGAGCGCCTCGTCGAGACGCCTGCCCCGCGTCCCCAGCTCGACGCCGGCCGCCCGGAACTCGGGCTCGTATTCCCCGCCGAGCCCGACGCCGAGCAGGAGTCGGCCGGGCGCGAGCGTCGCGAGCGTGCTCAGCTGCTTGGCCAGCCACACGACCGGCCGCAGCGTCGGGTTCAGGATCGCGGTGCCGAGCCGGATCCGGTCGGTGGCGCCCGCGACGCACGCCAGCGCGGTGGTCGCCTCGAGGATCGGCCGGTGGAAGACGAGATGGTCGGGGACCCAGACGTGATCGAGCCCGGCCCCCTCCGCGGCGCGCGCGACCTCGACCACCGGTGTTCCTCGACCGAGCGCATCGACGCACGGGAGCGCGATCCCGATGCCGGACCACGGTGCTCGATCAGCCATGACCCCTCGGCCCGCTCGGAGAGCCGCTACATCGCCTCCATGGCCTCGATCGGGTCGTGGAAGAGCAATATCGCATCGTCGGTGTTGACGATCCGCCCGTAGTAGGTCGACATCAGGACCTGGATCAGCTCGGAGTCGACATCGAGTCCGGTCTCCTCCGAGAGCTGCTCGAAGTCCAGGCGCAGGCGCTCGCGGGCCTTGATCTCCCAGTAGGTCTGCTGCGGAACGACCTCGACGCCCGCGACGTCCCGCATCGCGTCGGCGAGCGCGTCCCCTTCGACGCTGCGGGCGATCGCGATCCCGACGTAGTCGAACCTCTGCTCTTCGGGTTCTTCGCTCATGCCGTCACCTCCGCCGGCGCGAGCGCCGATTGGAGCGCGTCGCGTTCGCTCTTGACCTGCGCCACGGACTCCGCCACCGCTCGCGAGCCGGGGGCCCGCTCGATCTCGCCGGCGATCGACTCCGCCGCCGCCTCGGCTGCCGGGTTCCATTGCTTCGCCCAATCGGCGAGCACCTCCCGGTTCTGGGCCCCGAACTCCTCGTCCTCGACGCAGAAGCGCACGAGCTCGGTGGTCCAGTCGCGCACCCACAGCCACTCGCGCTGGGCGTTGCCGATGATCACCGGGGTGACCGGGTCGCCGTTGGCGCTGGCCGGGACGAGCAGCATCTCGCGTCGCAGCAGCGAGCCGACGATCGGCTCGATGCACAGGTTGGTCGCGATCACGCGCTCCATCCAGTCATGGAGGGAGGCCACCCGCTCGACGAGCGCCCGCACCGGCTGCCACGCCGGCTCCTCGAGCCAGCGCTCGCGCGCCGCCTCGGTCGAGCACTCGCCGATGTCGGCCTCGAGGTCCATCGCATACACGACCAGATCCTGCGCCTGGCGCTGCTTCATCGCCGCCTCGAGCACCATCGCGTGCGTCACCAGATCCGACAGCGCAGGCCGCGCGGCGCCGCACAGCGCGCGCCACAGCCCGTGCTCGTAGAACGCTGGCAGCTGCAGGCTCGACTGCAGGAACGTCCGCCAATCCTCGGTCATCCGGGCGAACAGCCCTTCGCTCCGCGCGGCCGCGACCGCGTCGTCCTGCTCCCGCGCGGTCCGCGCGGCCTGCTGGTAGAACGGCCGTTCCCACAGCTCGCCTGGATCGCGCCAGTCGAACCAGTCGGCCACCCGCAGCGCGGTCGACCCGAGCGAGTGCGATCCGCGACCGTCCTCGAAGGAGACCAGCCATCCACCGTGGAGGTGGCGCTCGGTCGAGATCTGCGTGTCGATCGTCAGCTCCTCGTACAGGCTGGGCCGGCGCTTCTTCGGAGTGAAGTAGAGAAAGCCGCGGCGGGCGTCATCCTCTGCTCGCCCCGGCGAGGGCTGCTCGAAACGCTTCACCGGGGGGGTCGGGGTGCTCACAGGATCACCTCCGCGACGTTGCGCCGCCCTTCGCTTGAGCCGTTAGTCCTCATTCCGGGGCCCTTCTCGAGGCCGTCGCCGCCGATCGAGTGCTCCACATAGCCGCGCTCGCTCGGTACGACCGCGCCATCGGGCTTCTCCGCGTCGTACCAGGAGCCGTTGGGCAGGCCCATCTCCTCGGCGGTCCGGATGTTGGGGCTCTTGATCTCGCAGCCGCACGCCTCGAGGTCGTCGAGCGTCCACAGCGGCGTGTCCTCATCGAGGTGCGGCTGCCCGACGAGCGTCTTGCCGTCCTCGCGAACAAAGCCGATGTCCCGCACGACGTCAGCCAGATTCCAGCCGTGGTAGCGGTCGAAGAACTGCCGATCGCCCGTGTAGCGGCCCGGGTAGTCCTCGTCGTTGCGCTTGCACATCTCCGAGCAGTAGAAGCGCGTGCGGCCGTCCACGACCCGGTAGAGCTGATCGTGGTCGCCGAGGCACTGCATCATGCAGCTCCAGCAGATCGGCGACGCGTTCTCGAGGAAGCCGTTGAGGAACAGCGCCCCCTCACGCGGATCCTTGAGCGCATTGAAGCCCTCCCACAGCATTCCGTACTCGTCGTACCACCCGGGATAGCGTGCCTCGAACCACTCAAAGTCGCGCTCGTTCAGCCCGTCGAAGCGCCAGTAAGCCAGCGGCCAGATCGCGAACGCGAAGATCGCCGTGCGGTGGACAAGCCCGTTCACGAGCCGCTCCCGAGCTTGCGTGAACGCGTCGGCGCTCATGTTAAGCCCGAGCTTGCCGAGCTGCTCGATGTACGACTTGTAGTAGTCGTCGTTGACCCAGCGGTCCCACTTCTGCAGGTAGGACTCCTCGTCGGAGCGATCGCTCGAGAAGTACTCGACCAGCGTCCCCGCGAACGGGTCGATGAACGCGTGATTGGTCCACCAGGCCGACGGAAGATCCTGCTCGATCAGGGGGATGTTGGAGTCCTCCTGCAGCAGCGTCATCAGCGTCGCGTAGCCGTTGGAGATGTGGCGCGCCTCGTCGGACTGCGCCGAGGAGTAGGTCGTAGGCAGCGTGAAGTCGCCGTTGCGCGCGCCGAC
>DASXDA010000016.1:0-59056 GCA_036490875.1 Solirubrobacteraceae bacterium | reverse complement strand
GCGGGAATTGAACCCGCGTCCGCGGTCGCGTAAGAGATGGCGTCTACGAGTGTGTCCGGCGCTCTGAATCTCGCTCCCTACTCGCCTCGCCGGCGGGGTTGTAGGGAGCCAGCTCCGTAAAGGATGTCCTCGGGTCGGCCGGAGCGGTCCTCACCGAGTGAGCCTGCTGTTGATCCCGATTCTCAGCCGCAGGCGGGCGGAGGCCGGGCCTGACCAACGGTCTACTGACTAAGCAGCGAGACCGAGGTCAAAGGTGTGCGTATCTTGCTTCGCACTTATTGGTTCCCGGGTGTTTTACGAGGCCTCCCGGGACCTCGACTCGCAACCACCCCCACGATCCGACCACGTCGAAGCCAGTCGTCCCCGGGGGTATTTCTGTGCCGTGAGTATATCCGCAGATCACGTGCGGATCGGCACAGGCATCCGCAGGTGCTGTCGGTGATCGCGTAGGAGGTGATCCCGTCGCGGTGGTCGAGCAGGCGCTTGCCGAGATCGAGTGCTCCGACGGGCCGGTTTCGGAACGCTGATGTTGAGCATGAAGAGGGTGAGAGTCCGGCCGCATCCACGTCGAACCTTGCGGACGCCCGCCCGTCGTTTGGCCTGGTAGGCTCGGCCGGTGGTGCTACGGGGCAGCTTCGTCGCGGGTTTGGCGGCGGCCGCGTTTGTCGGGGTGCCGGCGGCGTCGGCGGCGACGTTCACCGTGACGAGTACGGCCGACGCGGGTCCGGGCTCGCTCCGTCAGGCGATCACCGACGCGAACACCACGCCGGGGGCCGACCAGGTGCAGTTCGCGCTGTCGGGCATCGGCGTGAAGACGATCGCGATCAACAGCGCGCCGCTGCCGTCGGTGACGGGGCCGTTGACGATCGACGGCCGCACGCAGCCGGGCTTCTCGAGCACGCCGCTGGTCCGGGTCGATAACGCGACGGCGAACAAGTGGAACGGGTTGAACCTGGCGGCCGCGCATTGTCAGGTGCTGGCGCTGGAGCTGACCCGCTTCACCGTGGGGGTGCGGCTCGCGGCGGACAGCAACCTGGTCGCGTGGAATCTGATCGGCACCAACGCCGCCGGGGAGGGGAATCTTGGTAACACCGTTGGCGTGCGGGTCGCGAGCGGGACCGGCAACACGATCGGCGGGTCGAGCGCGACGAGCCCGAACACGGTGTCAGGGAACGCGACCGCCGGGATCGAGATCGTGGGGCAGAACTCGACCTCCACGCGCGTGTGGGGCAACCGGATCGGCACCGACCCGGCGGGCAGCGCCGGCCAGGGCAACTCGATCGGAATCCGCGTCGCCGCCGGCGCGCACGGCAACCTGATCGGCGGCACGCTCGCCGGCCAGCGCAACATCATCTCGGCGAACACCACGGGCGTCGACGTCACGGGCGCGGGCACGACGGGCAACACGATCCTCGGCGACTACGTGGGGACCAACGCCGCCGCGACGGCATCGCTGCCGAACGAGACCGGCGTTCACGTGGAGTCGGGCGCCACGGGCAACGTCGTCGGCGGGACCACGGCGGCCGCCCGCAACCTGATCTGGGGCAACCAGCAATACGGCGTCCAGTTCGACGGCGCTGGGACATCGAGCAACACCGTCGCGGGGAACTACATCGAGGGCACCGCCGAGGCGGGCGTGCGGATCGGCAGCGCCGCGACCAACAACACCGTGGGCGGCACCGCCGCCGGTGCCGGCAACCTGATCTCCAGCAATGGCATCGGCGTGGACCTCCGCGCCGGCTCGGTGGTCGTCGCCGGGAACCTCATCGGCACCGACGCCAGCGGCACGGCCGCCGATGGCAATCACACCGGCGTGTTCCTGACCGGAAGCAGCGGCGACACGGTCGGCGGCACGACGGCGGCCGCCCGGAACATCATCTCCGGCAATGAGGATTACGGCGTGCACGTCCGCAACGGCAGCGACAACACGATCGAGGGCAACTACATCGGCACTGACATCTCCGGGACCAAGGCCCTCGGTCAAACGTACGGGGTCTGGGTGCAGGGAAAGGATTCACAGGCGGCCAACGGGAACACGATCGGAGGCACGACGACCGGGGCCGGCAACCTGATCTCGGGAAACTTTGATGGGGTCTTCATGTCTGCCGTCGGGGGCGAGATGACCCAGAACGTGCTCGAAGGCAATCTCATCGGCACCGACGCGACCGGCTCGGCCGCGCTGGGAAACCACGACGCAGGCGTCTCGCTGCGCGGCCGGGGCGGCATCGTCGATGACAACGTGGTCGGCGGCTCGACCGCCGGCGCCCGCAACGTGATCGCCGGCAGCGGCGTTACCGGCATCCGCGTCGACGGCACGTCCGCCGACGGCAACGCGATCGAGGGCAACTACGTCGGTACGGACGCGACCGGCGACAACGCCCTCCCCAACGCCGACGGTGTTGATCTATTCGCGACCGGCACCGTCGGCGGTCCCGACACCGGCGACCGCAATGTCATCTCCGGAAACACGGGATTCGGGGTGGTGCTGAGGGGCGGCGAGCTTAGCTCTACCGTGACGATCTCGGGCAACTTCATCGGCACGAAGCACGGGGGCAAGCAAGCGCTCGGCAACGGCGGCGGGGTCCGCATTCGGGGCGGAGCGAAGAACGCGCAGATCGCCAACAACACGATCGCGTTCAACGCCCGCCAGGGCGTGCTCGTCGACGGGTCGACGGGCATCAGCATCCTCCGCAACTCGATGGTCGCGAACAGCGGCCTGGGAATCGAGCTCACAAACGCCGGCAACGACAACCAGGCGGCCCCCGTCGTGACCTCGGTCACCACAGCCGGCACGACGACGACTATCGCCGGCACGCTCGCCAGCACCCCGTCGACGCCGTTCCGCATCGAGCTGTTCTCAAGCCCCGCCTGCGACCCCTCGGGCGCCGGCGAGGGCAAGACGTTCCTCGGCTCCGTCGACACGACCAGCGACGGCAGCGGCAACGCGACGTTCTCGACCGACGTCCCCGCCGTGCCCTCCGGACAGGTCATCACCGCGACGGCGACAAGCGAGGCCACCGGCGACACCTCCGAGTTCTCGACCTGCCGCACCGCCCCGTAGACCCCAGTCGAAAAACCTCATAAGACTGATGAGGAAGGCCGTCGAGCCCCTGCCACAATCAGTAGCGATGGAATCGAGTAGCGCTTGGTGGCCGGCGCCGCTTGAGGCGCCCGCGGAGCGGGAGCACCCGCCCGCTCCGACACCACCCGCACCGACCCGTCCCAAGCAGCCCCGCTCCAAGCGCGGCGTCGCCGGAGCCCTAGCCGCCATCGCCGCCTCCATCGCGAAGTTCAAGGCGATCATCCTGCTGCTCCCGAAGCTCAAGCTGCTCACCACCGTGGGCACGATGCTGGTCTCGATCGCCGCCTACAGCTTCGTGTTCGGATGGCAGTTCGCCGTCGGCTTCGTCGCGCTGATCTTCGTTCACGAGATGGGCCACGTGATCCAGCTGCGACGCGAGGGCATCAAGGCGAGCGCGCCGATGTTCATCCCGTTTCTCGGCGCCGTCATCAGCGCCCGGTCGCTGGGCCAGAACGCCACCGCCGAGGCGCGCGTCGGCCTCGCGGGCCCGATCCTCGGAAGCATCGGCGCCGCGGCGTGCATCGGGATCTGGCAGGCGACCGGGAACGACGTCTGGCGCGCGCTGGCGTTCACCGGCTTCTTCCTCAACCTGTTCAACCTGTTGCCGGTGGTGCCGCTCGACGGGGGCCGCGCGATGGCGGCGATGGCGCCGTGGATGTGGTTCCTCGGGTTCGTGGCGATGATCCCGCTGGCGGTGATCTTCCCGAACCCGATCATCTTCCTGATCCTGCTGGTCGCGGGCTATGAGACGTACAAGCGGTGGAAGCTGCGGAAGGCCGGCGGCCCGCAGCAGGAGGCTTACTACCGCGTTCGACCGCGCGACCGCGCGGTCGTCGCCGCGGTCTACCTCGGCCTGATCGCGCTGCTGGTGGTCGGCATGGACGCGACCCACCTCGCACGGACGTTCGGCTGAGCGCGCTCAGACGGCCGGCGGCGATCCGGGAGGCGGACGGCGCGAGGGGTCGTAGGCGTCGTAGCGCGCCTCCCGCGACCACACGAACGAGTACAGGATCGACAGCCCGAGCCCGACCAGGCCGACGATGAAGATCACCATCCCGGCGGTCTGGATGTCGAAGCCGTTGATGTGTGCCGTCACGGCCCATTTCATCACCGCGCCGACGGCGATCAGGACGATTGCTGCCCCAATGGTCATACCAGCGGCCTACCCGGTCCGACCCCACCCTACGCGTCGCTACCGCTCCGCATCGCGCATCCCGCGCGCGATCTCACGCTGAGACTCGCGGCGGCGGATCGTCTCGCGCTTGTCGTGGATGTCCTTCCCGCGTGCGAGCGCAATCTCGACCTTCGCCCGCGAGCCGTGGTCGGAGAAGTACACGCGCGTGGGCACGAGCGTCAGCCCGCGCTCGCGGGTCGCGCCGATCAGCCGGTCGATTTCGCTGCGGTGCAGCAACAGCTTGCGCTCGCGCTCGGGCTCGTGGTTCTCCCGCGAGGCCGGGCCGTACGGGGCGATGTACGTGCCGATCAACCACACCTCGCCGTCGCGGACGACCGCGTAGGAGTCCTTCAGTTGCACGCCCCCCTCGCGCAGCGACTTGACCTCGGTGCCGGTCAGCACGATCCCCGCCTCGAACCGATCGAGCAGGTTGTAGCGGAACGCCGCCTGGCGGTTGGTGGCGATGTCGCCCGGCGACGCCTTCCGCTTTCGGCCCTTGGCCACGGCTAGGCCACCTCCTCTTCCTCGTCCGGCGCCGGCACCAGATCCACGCGTCCACGCGGCGCCTCGACCCGCGCCACACGCACGCGGACCGCGTCGCCGAGCCTGAGCACGTCGCCCGTGCGCGCGCCGACCAGCATCGTCCCCTGCTCATTGAGCTCCCACCAATCTCCGCGCATTCGCCGAACCGGGAGCATGCCCTCGAACGACAGTTCCGAACCGAACGCGATGAACGCTCCAGCGCCGATCACCCCCACGACCTCGCCGTCGAACTCGGTCTCGTAGCCGGCGCCTGAGTCAAACAGCGCCCGCTCGAGCAGGAAGCACGTCGCGACGTCGTCCGCGTCGCGCTCGATCACCATCGCCTCGCGCTCGCGCGCCGAGCACAGCGGACCCGCCGCCACGACGAACGAGGTGTCCGGCGCGGGCTCGCCGCCACCGATCGCCGAGAGGAGCGCCCGGTGACAGATCAGGTCCGGATAGCGCCGGATCGGCGAGGTGAAGTGGCAGTACTGCGGCGACTGCAGCCCCGCGTGGCCGGCGTTGCGGTGGTCGTAATGCGCCTGCTTGAGCGACCGCAGCACGAGGCTGGTGAGGGCGCGGCGCCCCCGCCCCCCATGTCTCGTCACCCACCGATTGACCGTGCGCGACACCTCCCCCACGAGCTCGCCGGCCTGCTGGGGCGCGATCGCCCCGCGGGGCGCCGGCGGCGTCGGGACCCCGAGCGACGCCAGCTGCTCGATCAGCCGTTTGACCGAGTCGCCGTCCGGTGGCTCGTGCACGCGGTACAGGGTCGGCACGCCCCGGGCCTCCAGAAACGCGGCGACCTGCTCATTGGCGGAGATCATCAGATGCTCGATCAGCCGGTGCGATTCGGTCTGCTCGACCGGCTCGACCCGCTCGACGTTTCCGCGCCGGTCGAAGACGAACTCCGGCTCGGACGAGTCGAGCACGAGCGCCGACCGCGCGGCGCGCCGCTCCTGGAGCGCTGCCGCCACCTCACGGGCGGCGGCGAGCGGCTCGCCCCACGGCTCCGACGCGCTCTCGGTGCCCGCGAACACCCGGTCGACGCGGTCGTAGTCGAGCCGCTCGTCGGAGCGGATCAGCGACCGGTAGAACGAGCTGCTCGTGACCCGGTCGCCGTCGAAGACGAGCTCGACGCTCACCGCCGGCCGGTCGGCGCCGGGGACCAGCGAGCAGGCGTTGTTCGAGAGCGCCTCGGGGAGCATCGGTTCGACCGCGCCCGGCACGTACACGCTCGTCCCGCGGCGGTACGCCTCGCGGTCGACGAGGCTGCCAGGCCGGACGTACGCCGACACGTCGGCGATGTGGACCCAGATCCGGTGCGTGCCGTCAGGCTCGCGCGCCGCGGAGATCGCGTCGTCGAAGTCGCGCGCGCTGACGGGGTCGATCGTGAACGTGGTCAGCGACCGGAGATCTCGCCGGCCACCGCCGGCCTCGACCGGGACCGATTGCGCCGCATCGCGCGCTTCGCGCTCGACGGCAGGGTCAAAGGAACGCCGCAGCCCCCGGTCGAGCATCAGCGCCTCGATCACGTCCCGCGCGACGTCGGGGCGGCCGATCCGGCGCGAGACCGTCGCGCGCCCGCCGCTCCGGCCGTTGCGTCGGTTGCCGGAATCGACTACGACGAGATCGCCCACCTCCGCCCGGCGGTCCCGGTTGACCGCGAGCCGCGGCCCGCGGTCGAAGAACGGCTCGGCAACGAGGAACTTCCCGCGGCGCTCGATCACCGCCACGCGCGGCCCCACCAGCCGTGGTGCGCCTGAGCTCACCGGGTCTTTGCCGCGACGGCCCGCTCCGCGACGGTGAGCGCCTGGTCGCCGGGGGCGTGGGGGTTGTCAAGCGCGTACACGTTCGGCTGGATCCCGCCCCCCTCGCGGACTCCGCCGCCGCCCAGGTTCTGGCCGTTGGGGGTGAAGTACTCCCCGACCGTGATGTCGAGCGCGCCGCCGTTGGTGAGCGGCAGGATCTCCTGGAAGACGCCCTTCCCGTAGGTGTGCGTGCCGACGACGGTCGCGCGGCCGCGGTCCTTGAGCGCGCCCGTGACGATCTCGGCGGCCGAGGCGGTGTCGCGATCGACGAGCACCACCATCGGGATGCGTGGGGCGATCGCGTCGCCCTTGGCCATGTACACCTGCCGGGGCTGGCTGCGGCCGTCGGTCGAGACGATCGTCCCGTCGGGGATGAAGATGCTCGCGACGTTGACGGCCTCGTTGAGCAGCCCGCCGCCGTTCTCCCGCAGGTCGAGGACCAGCGCCTGCGCGCCCTGGGACAGCACCTTGCGGGTGTCGTCGCGCAGCTCGTCACCGGAGCCGTCGGTGAACGCGGTCAGGCTCAGCAGACCGATCTTGATTCCCTTGTAGGTCACGACCGTCCCGCTCGCGACCGGCACGACCAGCTTCTGGCGTACGAGAGAGACGACGCGGGTCTGGTGGCGGCTGACGACAGTCAGCACCACGTGGGACCCGGCCGGACCGCGGATCAGGCGTGAGGCGAAGTCGGCCGAACGGTTCGACAGCGAAGTCGAGCCGACCTTGACGATCACGTCGCCGTGCTGCAGGCCGGCGCGAGCGGCGGGGGAGCGCGGGAACACGTCGACCACCCGCAGTCCGGCGGGGTCTGGGACGACGTCGATCCCGACGCCGCTCAGGTGCGGGTTGTCCTGATTGAGGAACGAGCGGTATGCGGACGGGTCGTAGTAGTGCGAGTAGGGATCGTCGAGGCTCGCGACCATCGCGGAGATCCCCTTGCTGAGTAGCTGGTCGCGATTCAGCGTCCGGTAGTAGTTGTGCGTGATCGTGTCCATCGCCTGGTTGACGAGGCTCCCGCCGGAGTCCTCCACGAACGCGTTCTTGACCGGCCCGGGCAGCCAGCTCGGATGGCCCCCGAGCCAGATTCCGAAGATCAGAATGACCAGCCCGACCGCTACGTAGGCGAGTGCGCGCTGGGCGCTTGTGCGGCCCGAGAACATGCTCCTGAGAGTAGCCGGGCGGGCTCCTCGGCCCGCCCGCCTGGGCCGCGCCTCAGACTCTCAAGAACCGGCGCAGCGACAGCCCCGAGCCGAACGCCGAGACGGCGACGCTCGCGGCAAGCATCAACGCGATCAGCGCCGGGAACGCGATCGTCCGGATCTGAGCGATGAGCGACCAGCCGGAGAACAGCGGGTCGAGCAGCGCGATCTTCGCGACACCGAGCACCACGATCGCGAGCACGCCGCCGGCGAGGCCGACGATCACGCCCTCGATCACGAACGGCCAGCGGATGAACCAGTCGGTCGCGCCCACAAGCTTCATGACTTCCACTTCTCGGCGCCGGGCGTACAGCGACAGCCGGATCGTGTTCGCGATCAGCAGGACCGAGGCGATCGTCAGCAGCGCGGCGAACGCGAGTCCGCCCCACTTGACGGCCGAGGTCAGCTCGAGCGCGCGCTTCGTGTAGCCCTTCTTGTTCGACACCGACTGGATCGAGGAGTCGATCGGGTGGCCGCCCGGGGTCAGCGCGGACCGGATCACGAGCACGTTGGCCGCGTTGTCCGGGTAGACGTGGTATGTGTCGGGGAGCGGGTTGGTCCCGAGCAGCTGATAGGCGGCGGGATTCTGCTTGGACTGCGTCGCGTACGCCTGAGCCTTGGACTCGAAGGCGACCGACTTCACGTGCTGGATCGCGACCAGCTCTCTGCGCACGCGGGCCTCTTGGGTCGAGTTCGCCGAGCTCTTCATGTAGACGTCGACGATCAGCCGGCCGCGGACGGTGTTCGCGGCGTTGTTCGTGACCTGTACCGCGGGGATGAACACCCCGACGACGAGCGTTGTCACCAGCACCGTCGCGAGCGCGGCGAACGTGGGCGCGGCGTTGCGACGCATCGCGCGAGTCGCCTCGCGCAGGAAGAACGTGAGCCGCACGCTCAGCGCTCCCGGTCGTGAGCCGGGTCGGTGTCGAGCACGTCGAGTCCGGGCGGACGGGTCGGCGGCTGGCGCAGCCGCTGCGCGAACTCGCGCGTCGTCTCGTCGCGCGTGTACAGGCCGGTGGCCTCGTCACGCACGATCCGGCCGCGCGACAGCTCGAGCACGCGGCGGCGCATCTTGTCGACCATCGCCTGGTCGTGCGTCGCCACGAGCACGGTCGTGCCGGTGCGGTTGATCCGGTACAGCAGCCGCATGATGTCGATGCTGGTCTCCGGATCGAGGTTTCCTGTCGGCTCGTCCGCCAGCAGCAGCGGCGGGTGGTTGACGAACGCCCGCGCGATCGAAACGCGCTGCTGCTCGCCGCCGGACAGCTGGTCGGGGTAGTTGTGGAGCTTTGTCGAGAGCCCTGTCAGGCGGAGGATGTCCGGCACCTTGGCGCGAATCTCCTTGCGCCGGCTTCCGGTGACCTGGAGCGCGTACGCGACGTTCTCGTAAACGGTGCGATTCGGGAGCAGCTTGAAATCCTGGAACACGACGCCGATGTTGCGGCGGTAGAACGGGACCTTCTTGTGGGTTACCTGGCTGAGGTCGTGCGCCGCGACGCGGATCGTCCCCTCCGTCGGCTCGATCTCCTTGATCAGGAGTTTCATCACGGTCGACTTGCCCGAGCCGGTCGAGCCGACCAGGAAGACGAAGTCGCCGCGGTCGATGGAGAACGTCGCCTGGTCGAGACCGATGTCGCGCGAGTAGCGCTTCGAGACGCCGCGGAACTCGATCATCGGCGGGCTGGCGGGTGCCGCCCCGGTGTCCTGCTGGTGCGCACTGGGGCCGGCAACGGGCCCTGCCGCGCGCGTCGGGGCGACTCGCGAGCGGCTCCTGTGCCTGGATGAAGAGGTAGCCATCGGTCGGGCACAGTAGCGAGCGACTTTGCCCAGCGCGCCCGAAAACGCCCTCTGCAACGGGATTTGCAGAAACGCCCACCGGGGGCGGCGGGACGGAGCGCTACCGTTCCCTGTCGTGGGTTCGATTACTGAAACCGCCCTCCCGAACGGCATGCCGCTCTACCGGATCGCGGTTCCCGGCACGCGGTCTGTGACGACCCTGGTCGCGTTTGACGCCGGCGCGCGCAGCGAGCGGCCCGAGGAGAACGGGATGGCCCATTTCCTCGAGCATCTCGTCTTCAAGGGCGGCGAGAAGTACGCGACCTATCGCGACGTCAACCAGGCCGCCGAGTCGATCGGCGCGGTGCTGAACGCGTACACCAGCCACGACCTGGTCGCGTTCCACATCACCTCGCGCGCCGAGCGCGCGATGGAGGCGGCTGACCTGCTGACGGACTTCGTCGCGCGCCCGCGGATCGACGCCGACGAACTCGAGCGCGAGCGCGGCGTGGTCGTCCAGGAGATCGCGCGCGCGAACGATCAGCCGGCGGTGATGGCGGAGCACCTGATCGACGAGGCGGTGTTCGGCAACCACCCGCTCGGCCGCCCCGTGCTCGGGTCCGAGGAGCACATCCGCGACCTGTTCACGCGCGACGGGATCGTGTCGTTCCGCGACAGGCGGTGGTCGCCGGCCGCCGGCGCGGCGCTCGTTGTCGGCAACCTCAATTCGTTCAACGGGGACGGCGCGCTCGAGGAGCTGTTCGAGCGCTTCCCGGCCCGCCCCGAGCCCGGTCCGTTCGAGCCCGCCCCGTCGACCGATCCGCGCGTGCTCGTGCGCGGGCGCGACTCCAACCAGTCGCACCTGCGGATGTCCTACCGACCGCAGGTCCGGATTTCCGACCTCCGCGACCGCGCCGCGCTCCAGATCTACTCGACGCTGCTCGGCGGATCGATGGCGTCGCGGCTGTTCGACGAGATCCGCGAACAGCGCGGTCTCGCCTACTCCGTCCACTCCACCGCCCATGCTTATGCGGATGTGCCGATTCTCCAGCTGTCCGCGGGGCTCGACTCCACCAAGGCGATCGAGGCCTACGCACGGATGAAGGAGATCGTCACCGAGCTGCGCGATCAGGGCCCGACGGCCCAGGAGGTCGAGCGCGCCCGCGCGTACGCGGCCGGCGCCCGGGCGATCGCGTTCGAAAACAGCGGCGCCGTCGCCCGTTACGCGGCCCAGCAGGCGGTCGTGTACGGCGAGGACGTCGATCCCGACCGGGCGATCGCGTTGATCGACGAGGTTCCATTCGAGCGGGTGGTCGAGGTGGCCGCCGCCGTCCCCGAGGAGCTGTCGGTCGCGTGCGTCGGCCCCCAGACCGCGGAGGAGTTCGAATCGGCCTGACCCGGGGCATCGCAGTAGGGGGCCTTGTTGGAATCGTGATCGGGGGGTGCGGCGCGACGGCACGCGCCCCCGCGCGGCACGCGTCCTCGGCACCCCCGCCCGCGCCCGCCACGTCGACGACCACCGCGCGGCCCGCGCCGCACGCGCCGCCACCGGGACCCGGTCAGGTCGCGCTCGATCGGAGCCTGACCGCGCCGCTCCACACGGCGGGGCCGAACACGGGCGCCGTCGTCTACGACATCACCGCCCACAAGCTGCTGTTCGCGTACAAGCAGGACGTCAAGCGCCCGCCTGCATCCGTGGAGAAGCTGTACACGACCGTTGCGGTGCTGACGGATATCGGCCCGTCGGCCAGGATCCACACGACGGTGCTCGCCACCGGGCACCTTGCCGGCGGCGTCTGGCACGGGAACCTGTACCTGCGCGGCGGCGGCGATCCGACGCTCGGCGACGGGGCGTTTAACCGCGTGTGGGAGCAGGGGCAGGGTCCGACGGGCTCTGATCTCGTCCACCAACTGCAGACGCAGAGGCTCTCGAGCGTGACCGGCTGGGTGATCGGCGATCCGTCGCTGTTTGACGACATGCTCGGCGGACCCAACAGCCACGGCGCGCCCGACATCAACGATATGGGCGGCGAGCTGTCGGCGTTGACCTACGACCACGGCGCGACGATCGGCAAGCTCAGCCCTAGCGCATTCGCGGCGAAGGAGCTGGCGCTGACGATGGGCGGCGCCCACGTCAAGGCGAAGGCGGCGCCGTTCACCGCGAAGACGCCGCCCGGGGCGCACACGCTCGCGACGGTCACGTCGCCTCCGATGTCGGTCGTGCTGAAGCTGATGGACGTCCCGTCGGATGACTTCTTCGCCGAGATGCTCACGAAGCTGCTCGGCGCGCACTACGGCACCGGCGGAACGACGAAGGAGGGCGCCGAGGTGGTCGCCAGCGCGGCGGCAGAGTTCGGCGTGCACCCGAACATCGTCGACGGCTCGGGCCTGTCGCGAGCTGATTTGTCAAGTCCGCTCGAGGTCGTCGACCTGCTCCGCTCCGTGTACGCGACGCCGACGGGAAAGACGTTGCGCGACTCGCTTCCCGTCTTGGGGGTCAACGGTACGACTCGGCGGATCGGGGTCAAGACGGCCGCGCAGGGGCACTGCGTCGGCAAGACCGGGACGCTCGACTACGTCACCAACCTCGCCGGCTACTGCCAGGCCCACGACGGTCACACGCTTGCGTTCGCGATCTTCCTCGACGGCCCGAGCAACGAGAGCTCGATCCAGCTCCTGACCCGGATGGTCGGCCCGATCGCGCGGTACTGAACCCCCGCGCACTTGCGCGATTGACACGCCCGCGCTTACGGCGAGGGCGACGAGGACAACTGACCAGCGCCCGCGGCAGGCGCTTGCGCTGCTGCTGCCGCCCGTGCACAATCGCACCGTTGGAGGCTGCCACCGAGCTCAACCGCACCGAGCTACGTCGCTACCTCGACCGGATCGGGGACCGCTGGCCGATTGAGGCCGCGGTGCTGGGCGGCGCGCGCGTCGCCGATCTCCACGGGGCCCCACCCCAACGTGAGCGGGGACCCGAGTACATCCTCGTGCTCGTCTCGAGCGCGTACGACGGGATGCCGTGGCTTGAGCGCGTCTACCAGGCCGGCGCGCTGTGGGATGCCCTCGAGATGGGCGCCCCCGCCGACGTCCACTGCTACACCCCCGCCGAGTTCGAGCGCAAGCTGGTGTCGCTTCCGGCCGTGCGGACGACGGCGAACGCCGGGGTCGACCTGCTCGCGGTTTAACCGCGTCCGGCCAGCGGTTTAGCTGATCCCCACCATCCGCTCGATCGGCACGCGGGCGCGCTCGGCGATCTCGGGCGAGACCCTCACCTCGTGTACGTCGTCGCGCAGCGAGTCGCGGAGCTTCGGCAGCGTGATCATCTTCATGAACCGGCAGTGGGCGGCCTCATTGGCCGCGATGAACTGGGTGTCGGGCGCGGCCGCGCGGAGCGGGTGGAGCATGCCGGTCTCGGTCGCGACGATCGCGGTGCCGCCGTGGTGCTCCTGCGCATACTTGAGCATTCCGCCGGTCGAGAGCATGTGCACGCCCTCGGCGTCGACGTCACCGGCGGCGACGTACTCCATCACGCTCGTCGAGCACCCGCACTCCGGGTGGATCAGGAAGTCGGCGCCCGGGTGCGCGGCGCGGACCGCCGAGATGTCGTCGGGTCTGATTCCGGCGTGCACATGGCACTCACCGTCCCACACGTGCATCGAGCGACCGAGCATCTTCTCGACATATGCGCCGAGGAACATGTCGGGGCCGAATAGGATCTCGGCGGCCTCGCCGTGCTCGCGGAAGATGTGCTCGACGACCTTGACCGCGTTCGACGACGTGCAGCAGTAATCGGTCTCCGCCTTGACCTCGGCGGTCGTGTTGACGTACATCACGACGATCGCGCCGGGGTGACCGGCCTTCCACTCGCGCAGTTGGTCGGCGGTGATCGAGTCGGCGAGCGAGCAGCCGGCCTCGAGGTCGGGGATCAGCACTCGCTTCTCCGGGCACAGGATCGATGCTGTCTCCGCCATGAAGTGGACGCCGCAGAAGACGATCGTGCCCCCGTCCGCACCGGCGGCGACCTGTGAGAGTCCGAGCGAGTCGCCGACGTAGTGGGCAACCTGCTGGATCTCCGGCAGCTGGTAGTTGTGGGCGAGGATCACGGCGTCCCGCTCCCGGGCCAGCGCCCTCACCTCGTCCTGCAGGGCCGGGATGTTCTCCAGCATCAGAGGCGCATCGGTGGCGCCGAGCATCGGCAGGTTCATACCCTACGAGTTTAGGACGCCGGTTCGAGAATCAGGCTGAAATCGAGCGCCGGCGCGCTATGGGTAAGAGCGCCGACGGAGATGAAGTCGACGCCGGTCCGGGCGATCTCGGCGAGCGTCTCGAGCGTTGCGCCGCCGCTCGCCTCGAGCTCGGCGCGGCCGGCCACGTGCTCGACCGCCTCCCGCAGCTGGGCGAGGCTCATATTGTCGAGCAGGATCCTCGGTGCGCCGGCCCCGAGCGCCTGGTCCACCTCGTCGAGGTCGCGGCACTCGACCTCGAGCGGCAGGCCGGGCACGTGCGCCCGCGCGCGCCGAACCGCCTCCGCGATGCCGCCGGCGAGCGCCGCGTGGTTCTCCTTGATCAGGACCGCGTCATACAGGCCGGCGCGATGATTCGTGGCGCCGCCGGCGGCGACGGCGGCCTTCTCGAGCCCGCGAAGCCCGGGCGTCGTCTTGCGGGTGTCGAGGATCACCACGTCGGTCTCCTCGACGGCCCTGACCGCCCGCGCCGCCATCGTCGCGACACCCGAAAGCCGCTGGAGGAAGTTGAGCGCCGTGCGCTCGCCGGTCAGGATCGCGCGCGCCAAGCCCTCGATCTCGAGCGCCGCGCCGCCGTCGCGCCAGCGCCCCTCGTGCACGATCAGCTCGAACCCGACACCGGCGTCGAGCTGGCGGAACGTCTCCTGGACGAGCTCGATCCCGTACATCACGCCCGGCGCCTTCTGCGTGATCAGCCCGCGGGCACGCGCATCGGCCGGGACCGTCGCCTCGGTCGTGACGTCGCCCGCGCCGACGTCCTCCGCCAGCGCGCGGGCAACGATCTCCTCGATCACGCGCCCTCCACCATGACGCGCACCGTGTTGAACGTCGGGTCGGCCGCGCCGTGCAGCCTCGCGCCGGCGGCGGTGAGCTCGCGCAGGTAGGCGACGACCTCGGGCGTGATCCGCTCGCCCGGCAGCAGCGTGGGGACGCCCGGCGGGTAGCCGGCGATGCTCTCCGCCGAGATCCTCCCGATCGCCTCGTCGACCGGCACGGTCTCCCCCTCCCCCAGGAACGCCTCGCGCGGCGGGATCGCAGTCTCATGCCCGAGCGTCACCGGCGGCCGCGCGACGGGCGCCGTGCGACCGGGCCTCGAGATCGCGCGGACGGTCTCGGCGAAGTCGTGCGACAGCCGCTCCAGCGGGTCCACGGTCTGCCCGAGGCCGAGCACGAGCACGAGCGTCGCGTGCGTGGCGAGCTCGACGTGGGTGTCGAACGAGGCGCGGAGCGCTGCTGCCACCTCGTACCCGGTGCAGCCGGTGCCGCGGACGTCGATCACGATCCGCAGCGGGTCCCAGCCCGCGATCCCCGGACGGCCGACGAGTCCCTCCCCGACCACCGAGCAGCCCGGGACCGCGTCGATCGCCACGCGCGCGTCGTACGAGGCGCGGATCGTCCGCTCGAGCAGCGCCTCTCCGTGCACAGCGAGCTGGCGGCGGGCCGCGTCGAGCGAGGCCATCAGCAGCGCGCTTGGGCTGGTCGAGCGAACGATCCGCACGGCGCGCGCGACCGCGTCGATGTCGACGCGGTCGGTCGGCGCGACCATCAGCATCGCCGACTGCGTGAGGCTGCCGACGATCTTGTGGGTCGAGGCGAGCATCGCGTCGGCGCCCAGCGCCAGCGGCGAGGCCGGGAGCCGCGGGTGGAACCCGAAGTGGGCGCCCCACGCGTTGTCGACGATCAGCGCGGCGCCGGCCTCGTGCGCAACCTCCGCGCACCCGGCGATGTCCGCGGCGAGTCCGTAGTACGTGGGCGAGACGATGAAGGCCGCGTGGGCGTCGGGGTTCCGGGCGAGCGCATGCTGGAGCGCCTCCGGCGTCACGCCGTGCGCCATCCCGAGCTCGGTGTCGTACTCGGGCGCGACCCAGCTCGGGACGCCGCCCGAGAGGATCAGGCCGTCGACCATGCTCGCGTGGGAATTGCGCTGGAGCACCACCCGCGTCCCGGCCGGCGCAAGCGCCAGGCACAGGGCGTGATTGCCCTGCGTCGCGCCGTTCGTCAGAAACCAGGTCCGCTCGGCGCCGTAGGCCAGGGCCGCAAGCTGCTCGGCGCGCTCGTACGGCGTCGGTGACGGCCCGATGTCGATTCCCTCGATGTCGAGCGGCACGTCGAGCAGCAGCGCCCGGTCGCCGAACGCGGTCCGAAGCCCGGGGTCGGCGCCCTCGCCGCCCTTGTGGCCGGGGATGTGGAAGCGCGTCGAGCCCCTGAAGCCGTACGCCGTGATCGCCTCGAGGTACGGCGCCGTCGGCTGGGTTGAGGGCGGCTGCTCTTCCTTGGTCGGGAGATCGGTGACGCTCCCGTCAGCGGCCGGCGCTACGTCGGTCACTCTCCGGACCCGCCGCCGTCGCTGGCCGACTGATGCAGGTAGGCGCGCGCGAACCCATCGAGGTCGCCGTCGAGCACCCGCGCAACGTCCCCGACCTCGAACCCGGTCCGGTGGTCCTTGACCATCGAGTACGGGTGCAGGACGTAGGAGCGAATCTGCGAGCCGAAGTTGACGTCCTGCGCCTCGCCCTTCTCCTTCGCGATCTCCTCGCGGCGGCGGCGCTCTTCGAGCTCGAGCAGCTTCGAGCGGAGCATCGTCATCGCCTCGGCCTTGTTCGACGACTGTGAGCGCTCGTTCTGGCACTGGACGACGATCCCTGTCGGCTTATGCGTGATCCTGACCGCAGAGTCGGTCTTGTTGACGTGCTGCCCGCCGGCGCCGCTCGCCCGGTAGGTGTCGATCTGAAGGTCGTCGTCGTCGATCTCGACGTCGTCGATCGCATCGACGACCGGCGACACCTCGACGCCGGCGAAGCTCGTCTGCCGCCGGTGGGCAGCGTCGAACGGCGACAGCCTCACGAGCCGGTGGACGCCCTTCTCGCTGGCGTACAGGCCGTAGACGTTCTCGCCCTTGACCAGGAAGGTCGCGGACTTGATCCCCGCCTCCTCCCCGGGCGACACCTCGAGCAGCTCGACGTCGAACCCGCGCTTCTCGGCCCAGCGCATCTCCATCCTCAGCAGCATCTCGGCCCAGTCCTGAGCGTCGGTTCCGCCGGCGCCCGCGTTGATCGTCACGAGCGCGTCGCCGGCGTCGTACTTGCCCGAGAAGAGGCGCTGCTCCTCGAGCTCGTCGAGCCGCTGCTGGACCGTTCGGATCTGCTCCTCGAGCTCGTTTGCGATCTCCGGATCCTCCTCGGCGAGCTCAGCGAGCGGCTCGAGGTCGTCGACGTCTCGCTCGAGCTCCCGGTATAGCTGCAGGCGTTTGGTTGCCCGCGCGTGCTCGGTTCCGACCTTCGCGGCGCGCTCCTGATCGTCCCAGAAGCCCGCCTCCCCCATCTGTTGCTCGAGCGCGTCGACGCGCCCACTCAGCGCCGCGACGTCAAAGATAGTCCGAGAGCAGCTTGAGCTGCTCTCGGATTGCTGCGAGGCGCTGTGAAAGCGGCTCTGAATGTACGCTCGCCATCTATTTGAACCCTAGCAACGAGGGGTAACAGTCCAGCTATGACCTCCATCACCGACCCAGGCCCTCAGGAGCTGCTCTCGGCTCCCAACTACGCGGTCGTGTCGACCGTGAACAAGGATGGCTCGATCCACTCGACGATCGTGTGGGTCAGCTCCGAAGGCGACGAGATCGCCGTCAACAGCGCGGTCGGCCGGCTGTGGCCGACGAACCTCGAGCGCGACTCGCACATTTCGGTCGTCGTGTTCGAGTCCGGCAACCCGTACCACTTCGTCGAGATCCGCGGCACCGCCACCGGCTCGATCGACGGCGCCGACGAGCACATCAACGCGCTCGCGAAGAAGTACATCGACCAGGACGAGTACCCGTTCCGCCAGCCGGGCGAGCAGCGGATCAAGTTCGTGATCGACCCCGAGCGCGTCCGCTACGTGAAGCAGGGCTAGCCGGGGCGGTCGCGGCGGCGCGAGCTGCGGTCGTCGCGGCGCTGCTGGCGCCGGACATCCGGCTGTTTGGCCGGTCGAGCTCCTGCTCGATCCGGTCGAGCTGGGGGCGGGCCCGTACAGCATCCAGCCGTTCCGGACGAGCGCGATCACCGGGAAGATCGCGACCCAGATCGGCCAGAACGCCCCGGTCGCCCCTGACGCCACCCAGATCACCGTGCAGATGAGGAACAGGCCGAAGCCGCCGGCGCTCCCCTGGATCAGTCGCCGCTGGAGGCGGCTGCGCCGCTGCGCCAGTTCGGCCTTCTGCTGCGGTGGCGTCGCGCCTGCGTGACGCGCTCGCGCTGCTCGTCTGAGACGCGGAGCTGTTCGGGGTCCGCCACAGGACGTCAATGAAAGCGCACGGGCGGGGCTAAGACTTGCGGAGCACCGTGATCGCGTCGCCGAAGGGAGCGAGGTCGTAGCGCCCGTCCGGCCCCCAGGCGTCGAGCTGCCGTTCGACGCTCAGCTTTCGCTCGGCCGCGAGGATCGCGAACAGCCGCCGGGACATCGGCGAGCGCCACCCCTGCCGCGAGGGGAGCATTCCCCGGTTGCGCCCGTCGGCGTGGTGGATCACGGCGACGCCGCCCGGGGCGAGCACCCGGGCGATCTCACTGAGATAGCGAGCCTGGTCGAGCGGTGCGACATGGACGAACACGTCGAACGACCAGACCGCGTCGATCGTGCTCTCGCCGATCCCCGGCAGCGCGCTCCCGGGGCTCAGGAGGTACCCGATATTGGTTGCGTCGCGAAAGCGCTCCCTGCAGATCTCGAGCGGGCGCTCGCTGACGTCCACGAGCGTCAGCCGCGACGCGAGAGGTGCCAGCGCCTCCGTCCAGCGGCCTCCGCCGGGCCCGATCTCGACCACGGCTCCGCCGTCGGGAATCCAGCGCCTCAACACGTCGTCGATCAGCGCGAGCTTCCACTCCTCGGATGCGTTCCACTCCTCGCCTCGGGCGCTCCAATCCCACCCGTTCCAGCGGGATCGGTTCTTGGTCGCGGAATGGTCCCCCCAGCGGCGGTGCGCCCGCCCGAGCACGCCGCGCCGCTGCTCGGCCGTCAGCCGCCGGTCCTCGAGCCCCCAGCGGAGTCTCAGGGCCGTGCGCTCGACATATCTGCCCGCCCGCATGCGGTGAGGATAGGCCCACCCTAGGGCCGGATTGGGATACCCTCCCGGCGATGCCCGTCGCGCCCGGTTGGGGAAGTTGGAGCTTCGATCCGGTGCTCTGGATCGTGCTCGCGGCCGCCGTTACGTGGTACGTGTCGATGATGCGCCGCGTGCGCCGGAGGACCGGCAAAGCGGTCGGTGCCGGCCACTGGCTGCCGTACTTCTCGGGGATCGCGGTGCTGTTTATCGCGCTCGGCTCACCGATCGACGTGATCGGCGACTCGTGGCTGCTGATGGCGCACATGATCCAGCACGTGCTGATCGCGGACATCGCGCCCCCGCTGCTGATCCTCGGGCTGCGCGCGCCGGTGCTGCCGCTCGGCATGCCGCGCGCGGCGCTCCGGTGGTTCGCCCACCGCGGCTGGATCGGCCGCGTGTGGGGCGTCGCCACCAACCCGTGGGTCGCGCTCCCGGCGTGGTTCGCAGCGACCATCTTCTGGGCGGTCCCCGCCGTGTTCGACTTCACGGCCCAGCACGCAGCGCTGCACGTCGTCGAGCACGTGACGCTGTTCTACACGGGGATGGCGCTGTGGTGGCTGATCATCACGCCGCTTCCAACCGAGCGCCGCGACCCCGGGATGGTGCGGCTCGCGTACCTCGGGTTCTCGCGGCTCGCGAGCGCGGCCGTGTGCCTGCCGCTCACGTGGCTCGGGACGAGCCTGTACTCGCTCTACGCGACGGGCCCGCACGCTTACGGGATGAACGCGGTCACCGACCAGCGGCTGGCGGGCGCGGCGATGTGCCTGCTCGAGTTCCTCGTGTTCGGGATCGGCGTCGCGGTCGTGTTCGTCGACGCGCTGAGCCGCGACGAGCGCGCGCAGGCGCTCAGCGATCTGGCCTCCTCGCACGAGGCCGCTCGGCCGGTCTAGGCCCAGGCCGGTCTACGAGGCCGAGAGCCAGTAGTCGACCCACTGTTCGCGGCGCCCGCCGACGCGGTCGTACACCGCCTGTGCGCGGAGGTTGTCCGGCGCCGTCTGCCATCCGAGCCGGCGCGCGCCACGCCGTGTGCACTCGGTGCGGCACGCCTCGATCAGCGCTTCGGCGATCCCACCTCCGCGGGCCGCCTCCGCCACGAACAGGTCGTTCATCACGCCAATCCGGGCAGCGTCGGAGGTCGACCACGACCAATAGATCGTCGCGAAGCCAACCGCGGTCCCGTCCTGCGGATTGCGTGCGATCAGCTGCAGCCCCTCGCACTCTGGGTCGTCGATCAGGGCTCTCGAGAGGGCGGTCAGCTCCTCGTCGCTCGGATCGACCTCGTAGAAGTCGCAGTAGCCGCGCATCAGCGGCAGCAGGTCGTCGAGGTCGCCGGGGCCGACCCGGCTGATCGCGAATTGGTTCACGCGGCGGGGGCGAACGCGAACGGGTGACGGAACGCCTCGAGCGCGTCGCCCGGATCGACCTCGAGCTCGAACGAGCGGCCGGCTCGATTGTCCTGCACGTCGATCCAGATCCGGTCGCTCTCGGCGCTCCAGAGCAGCTTCACCTCGATCCCGTCGGTCGTGCGGTGGTCGAGCTCGCGGATGTCGGTGTCGGTGGCGGTGGTCATGCCATCTAAAGGTAGGACGGCGCCCGGCCGGAAAGGTCATCGGGCCGTGGCTTACGGCGTCAGCGTGGCGGTCTTGCGGGACCCGTGGCACAGTTGATGCGGTCCGCGAGCACCGGCGTCCAGGTCCCGGCCCCGCCGGCCGGATTGGTCGAGATCAGCACGCTCCCGTCGTTTGTCCCTCCGAGCATGCAGAAGCTTGACGTCGGGCAGGACACGTTCCCCGGGTTGGCATTCGGAATCTCGTACCTGCTCCACGACCCGGATCCCGGGTCGGTGGACACGCCGACATCCTCCGACTCGCCGGTGTCGGAGCTGCCGACCGTGGCGCACAGCGACGCCGACGGGCACGACACGCTGAAGACACCCGGATTGTGCGAGACCGTCCACGGCCCTTTCGCCGGGTCGGTTACGCACAAAGTTGTGCGTGCACCCCCGAACGATGCTTCCTGACTGCGATATATCGCACTCCAGAAGCAAAGTTCGCCTCAAGGAGCGACCGGCGACCCTCAAGGAGCGACCGGCGACCCTCAACCAGCGCCCGGCGACCCCCGGGGGCCCCGCGGTCAGCCCCCGACAACCCCTACGCCAAACCTAAGCCCCGTGGCACTTCTTGAACTTCTTGCCGCTCCCGCACCAGCAGGGGTCGTTGCGCCCGATCTGCTCGGTCTCATCGACGCGGCGCTGCTCGATCTGCGGCAGGGGCTCGAGCTCCTCCTCGGCGTAGCCCTCCGCGACGCCGGCGCCGCCCGCTGCCGCGGCCAGCGCCAGCGCGCCCGCCGGCGCGCCGCCGCCCGAGTAGGTGACGCGGCCGCCGCCGCCCGTTGACGAGCTCGAGGACGCGCTCGGGCGCGACACCGGGCCCGGCTGCGGCGGGGCGATCGGCTGGCCGTTCTCGTCCATCGGCGTAACCTGGACCTGGAACACCATCTGGGCGAAGTCGCCCCAGATCGTGTTCATCAGGTCCTGGAACAGCGTGTACGCCTCGTTCTTGTAGGCGACCAGCGGCTCGATCTGGGCGAACCCGCGGAGGTGGATGCCCTCGCGCAGGTAGTCCATGTCGTAGAGGTGCTCCTTCCACCGCTGATCGATGATCTGCAGCAGCAGGAAGCGCTCCAGAGCGCGCATCAGCTCGTCGCCGAGCTCCTGCTCGCGGCGCTCGTACTGGGCCGAGGCCTCAGTTTGAAGGGTGTGGATCAGCTCCTCGCGATCCGCGGTCGACGGGTTGATCTCGTCGATCACGGAGCTGTCCGGGAGGATCTCCTGCATCCGCCGGAGCAGGCCCTCGACGTCCCAGTCATCGAGGAAGTCGCCCTCGGTGTACTCCTCGACCATGCGCTCGATCAGGTTGCCGACCTCCTCGCGTGAGGCTTCGCTCATGTCGCGCCCCTCGAGGATCTCGTCGCGGTAGCGGTAGATCACCTCACGCTGCTGGTTGAGCACGTCGTCGTACTCCAGCGTGTGCTTGCGCATCAGGAAGTGCTGCTCCTCGACCTTCTTCTGCGCCTTCTCGATCTGCTTGGACAGCATGCCCGCCTCGATCGGCTCCTCGTTGCCCTCATCGTCGGTCGTCCCGAGGCGGTTGAGAATCTTGTAGATCCGCTCGCCGGCGAACAGCCGCACGAGGTCGTCCTGCGCTGAAAGAAAGAAGCGCGACTCGCCGGGGTCGCCCTGGCGCCCGGATCGCCCGCGAAGCTGGTTGTCGATCCGCCGCGACTCGTGGCGCTCAGTTCCGAGGATGAACAGACCGCCGGCCTCGAGCACCTGCTGGCGTGCCTCCTCGACCCGCGAGCGGATCTCCGGAAGCACCTTCTCGTAGTGCTCGTCGTAGTCCGGGTCGCCCGGCTTCAGCCCCAGCTTTACGACCTCGAGCTGCGCGAGGTGCTCCTCATTGCCGCCGAGCTTGATGTCGACGCCGCGGCCGGCCATGTTGGTCGCGATCGTGACGGCGCCGGGGCTGCCGGCCTCGGCGATCGTCTCGCCCTCGCGCTCGGCGAACTCGGGCTTTGCGTTCAGCACGCTGTGCTCGATGCCCCGGCGCTTGAGCTGCCCCGACAAGAGTTCCGACACCTCGACCGAGATCGTCCCGACGAGCACCGGCTGACCCTCCTCGTGACGCGCCTCGATCTCCTTGGCGACCGCCGCCCACTTGCCGTCCTTGGTCTTGTAGACCTGGTCATTGTGGTCCTTGCGGACCATCTCCTGGTTGGTCGGGATCTGAACGACCGGCAGCTCGTAGATCTTCATGAACTCGTTCGCCTCGGTGATCGCCGTACCGGTCATGCCGGCGAGCTTGTCGTACATCCGGAAGTAGTTCTGGAGCGTGATCGTCGCGAGCGTCTGGTTCTCCTCCTGGATCCGGACGCCCTCCTTCGCCTCGACGGCCTGGTGCAGGCCCTCCGACCAGCGCCGGCCCTCGAGGATCCGGCCCGTGAACTCGTCGACGATCTTGACCTCGCCGTCGATCACGGCGTAGTCGTCGTCGCGCTTGTACAGCGACTCCGCCTTGAGCGCCTGGATCAGGTGGTTGACGAGCGGCCCGTTCTCCGCGCGGTAGAGGTGGTCGATCCCGAGGAACCGCTCGGCTTTGGCGACGCCCTGCTCGGTCACCGACACCGTCTTGTGCTTTTCCTCGAACTCGTAGTCGAAGTCGGCGACGAACTGCTTCTTCGAGCGCGGATCCATCCCCTCGGGCGTCTTCCCCGGCTGCAGCTGCCGCGCGAGCTGGGCGAATCGCACGTACAGGTCGGCAGCCTGCTCGGGGGCGCCGGAGATGATCAGCGGCGTCCGCGCCTCGTCGATCAGGATGTTGTCGACCTCGTCGACGATCGCGTAGGTGTGGTACGGCGACTTGCCCTCCTCCGGCTTCTCGCGCCCGCCGTGCTGGACCTTCTCCTCCAGCGTCGTCGCCATGTTGTCGCGCAGGTAGTCGAAACCGAACTCGGAGTTCGTCCCGTACGTGACGTCGCAGGCATACGCGTCGCGTTTCTCCTCATACGGCTGCATGTTCTGCAGCACGCCGACGGACACGCCGAGCAGGTCGTAGATCGGCTTCATCCACATCGCGTCGCGGCGGGCCAGGTAGTCGTTGACCGTCACCAGGTGGACGCCGCGGCCGCCGAGCGAGTTCAGCACCACCGGCAGGGTTGCCGTGAGGGTCTTGCCCTCGCCGGTCTTCATCTCGGCGATCGAGCCGTCGTGAAGCACCATCCCGCCGATCATCTGGACGTCGAAGTGGCGCATGCCCATCGTCCGCTTGCCGGCCTCGCGGACGATCGCAAAGCACTCGTAGAGCAGGTCGTCGAGGCTCTCGCCGTCGCCGGCCCGTTCGCGCAGGTTGTCCATCCGCTCGCGGAGCTCTTCGTCGGACTCGAGCTCGAGCTCCTCCTCGAACAGATTGATCCGCCCTACGCGCTGTTCATACGACTTGAACTTCTTGGCCTCGCCCATGCGAAGCGCGCGGTCCAGGAAGGACATGGGGCTAGCGTAGCAGTGGGGTCAGGGCGGTTCGAGGGCCGTTCAGGCCGCTGAGGAGGCCTCGGGCGGAGGCTCCCCGGCGACGATCACTTCCCCCTCCAGAACGACGTCTCCGTCGGGCGTTTCAGACCCCGCGCGGGGCGCTCCCGAGGCCGCCGCGGCGCGTGCTTCCCGTCGGCCGCGGCGCTTCTCCCGGTGGCGCTTTACCTGTCTGGAGAGCTCGTCGCTGACGAGGTTGATCGAGTGCATGATGTCCGGCGAGGCGGCCCGCGCCCTGAGCGTCACGCCCTTCAGATGGAGGGTCGCCTCGGCCACCTCGGAGTCGGCGATCGCCGGGTTGCGCTCCTCCAGCACTTCGACCTCGAGCTCGGCCAGCTCCGAGACCTGCCGCTCGATCTTGCGAAATCGCCTGTTGACGTGCTCGCGAAGCTCCTCTGAGACGGGGAGATTGCGGCCCTTGACGTCGACTCGCATCGACCGACCTCCTTGCTGGACGGGATGGATTCGCGATGAACACCTGAGCCTAAACGTCGCCCAGCGGTTTGTCGATGGGTGCCGCCGCCCACTGTTCGCGAGCGGACCGTGGACGCCCCGAACGCGCGAACGCCACCCGGGGCCGAGGCCCCGAGTGGCGCAGTTACGCGCTATGGCTTGTTGCTCAGCAGGGGGTGGTGCCGGAGACCTTCGAGGTCTCGCTGCCACCGGTGTACGTGTGGGAGGTGAACGTCGCCGTCCACGGCCGCTTGTGGGCCTTGCAGCCGACGCCGACCATGTAGCCCTTACCCTTGACCTTCTTCGGGTAGCTCAGCACCTCGTGAATCAGCGAGCTGAAGAAGTTCGGCTGACCCGCCACCTTCGTGGAGATGTCCGTGGGCTGCGGGATGTTGACGACCACGTTGCCGTTCTTGTACGAGATGTGCCCGTCGAACGGCGCGGTCGCGCCCGTCGTCAGGCCGCCGCAGTCCGAGGAGCTCTTCGTCCAGAAGTAGAAGATCTGCTTGTTCGGACCGCCGTTGAACACGTTCAGATGCGGATTGCACGGCGTACCGCTCGACGCGGCGTTGTTCGTGCCCGGTCCGAGCAGCGCGTTCACGACGCCGGTCGCGATCAGCGAGCCCTTGGGGCATGCGCCGGTCGGGCTGACCTTGTTCTGGAGGATCTTGGCGTCCGTGCAGACCGGGAGCTTCCCGGCGTCGAGCTTGACGCCGTACAGCGTCGTCTTGATGTTCGTCAGCGGCGCGGCGCGCTCACCGGTGGGTGCGCTGGCGTTGAGCGTCTGGACCATGCTGAGCCCGACAGGCTTCTTCTTGGTGCCTACGCCCTTCGAGACCTTGGTCGTGGTCCCGGCGTAATTGTTGTAGGCCGCGTATGCCGCTGTCGCGCCCACGAGGACGGCGAGCGCCGTCCCGATAATCACTATTCGTTTCAACTGCATCTCTCCTTTGGGGACTTCAAACGGGGTTCTACAAATAGGAACACCGGCCTGGCCCGGTGTTACCGAAGGAAACCCGAAGAATGAGCATAGGTAGCGGTGGGGCGCTCAAAAAGCCGCGAGCGCACACCGCTCAAAACGCGCTCAGATCCACCCCCAGAAGCGCCAGCGCCACCCGGGGCCGAAGCCCCGAGTGGCGCTGTGACGCGTTCGAACTTCTAGATCAGCAGGGCACCTTGCCCGAGACCGTCTGAGTCTCGGTGCCTCCGCCCGAGGTCGTGTAGTCCTGGGCCTTGTACTCGATCGACCAGGGCCGCTTGCCGTGCAGGCAGGCGTGGCTGGTCATGTAGCCCTTCCCGTTGACCGTCTTCGGGAAGTTGAGCGTCTCGGTGATCAGCGAGCCGAAGAAGTTCGGCTGGCCTGCCACCTTCGTCGAGATGTCCGGCGGCAGCGGGACATTGACGATCGCGTACCCGCCGGAGTACGAGATGTGGCCGTCGTACGGGGCGGTGGAGCCGGTCGTCAGGCCGCCGCAATCGGACGAGCTCTGGGTGTAGAAGAAGAACACCTGGGTCTTCGGACCGCCGTTGAACACGTTCAGATGCGGCTTGCACGCCGTGCCCTTCGAGGCCGACGGGTCGGTCCCCGGACCGAGGCTCGAGACCACCAGGCCGTTGCCGATCCGGGACCCTGATGAACAGTTCCCGAGCGGCTTCGTCTTGTTGGCGAGGATCTTGGCGTCGGAGCACGTCGGGAGCTTCCCTGCGTCCATCTTCACGCCGTAGATCTTGATCTTGATGTTGAACAGCGGCGCGGCGCGATCCCCCGCCGGCGCGTTCGCCTGCAGCTTCTCGGTCATCCCCATACCACTCGGATGCTTGGTGCTTCCGGCATGGTTGGGATGGAACTGCAGGCTCGTGCCCTGGTAGTTGTTGAACGCCGCATACGCCGCGGTGGCGCCAACGAGCACGGCCACGGCCGTCCCGATGATGATGATTCGTCGCAAGTGACTCCTCCTTTAGGGGTTTCGACGATGTGGTATTCGAGCAGAGCCGACCGTGCTCATGGGATTGCTTGCAGATGCGGGAAGGTCTGGGCTTGAGTCAGAGGCGGCGGAAGCAGCGTCCCGAGCGGGGGCTGTGACTTGCACGGAGGCCCGGCTGGGTTGACCGTGTAGTAGGCCTGTTGAAGGGCGGTGACGAGGTCGGCGGAGATCGTCGGCCCGATCGTCGGCTGGGGATTGCTCGTGCACAGGTTCGGGCTGAACACGTGGAGACCCGTTAGCAGCGAGTTGAATCCGCCCACTGCCATGTACGGGGCGCCGCGGTTCGAGTCGAGGCGTGACTGGTACGACGAAACGACCTCCGGGTTGACGGGGTTCGCGATCCGCAGGTAATGCAGCGTCGTCGTCTGCGCGAGGTTGGAGCCGGTCGCCTGGGTCGCCGCGGTGCCGTTGCCGAAGAACGCCGCGACTTCGCGCCGGTACGTGTTGACGTAGTCGATCACCGGGATCAGTCCGCCCAGGTACGGCTTCGAGCGGGCGAGGAACGGCGTGAGCTGGTTGAGGAATTTCTCGAGCGCGGGGATTCCAGTCTTGGCCGCCGCGACCAGCCCGGGTCGGGGTTCGGGGCCGAGCGACTCCATCAGCCTCAGCAGCTCGGGCGCGAGCGTCACAGTCTTCTCGAGCGCGGGGCTGAGCTGCCGTGCCGCGGGCCGGAACTCGTCGATCAGCGGCTTCGTCGTCTGCGCGAACTGAGTCAGCCGGTGGAGCGTCGAGCGCGCCTGGATCAGGAACGGCGGGAACGCCCGGATCGTGTTCGCCAGCGCCACGTTCTGCGCGGCGGTCGCGGCGAACGTGGCGTTCGAATTGCGGACGAACGCCTGGAGCTGCGACGGCGAGGCGCTGAGCGAGGAGAACACGACGCCCGTGTCGTGCAGGAAGGTGCTGGTCGCCGCACTGTCGCGGTTGAGCACAGACAGGACTCGATCGACGTTCGTCGCGAATGGGAACAGCTGCGCGATCGCGGCGTTCAGCTGCTGGCCGCGGCCGGTCAGCGCGATTCCTTGCTGCTGCTGCCAGATCTGGAAGTCGCGCCGTGTCTTAGGATCGAACGTCGAGAGGATCTGGTCGAGCTGCACGGTCGGCGAGACCGATGTCTGCGGGATCACGCCGCCGTCGGGGATGTGTGGCCCGTTGCGGTTGCCTGGAGTCAGCTGGACATAGGTCTCACCGAGCAGCGACTTGGCGCGCAGGATCGCCCTTGTGTTCGAGGGCAGCGGGGCGAACCGCGCGTCGATCTGGATCACCGCGTTCGTGAGTCCGGTCTTCTTGTCGAGCCCCACGCTTTCGACCTTGCCGACGCTCACCCCGGAAATGCGCACATCGGACTGCGCACCCAGCAGGATCGCCTGATTGAACTGGGCATTGACCCTATAACCCAAAGGAGCGAACGGAGTCGCGCCGCCGAACGAAATCCAAAGGAAGATCAACAAACCGATGCACGAGCCGGCGAACGCGAGCATCGTGAAGATTCGGGCAGGGCTGGGGGCCTGTTTGTTCATCCGCCCGTGCAGGCTCCGTTCTTGAAGTTCGACACCGTGTTGTACGGCGGGGCGTTGAGCAGCGCGAGCAGGTTGCCGATCGCGGGCACCGACTCCTTGAGCGACACCTGGAACAGCTGCAGCTCAGAGCAGGACGCCATGTACGTGCCGCGGACGATCGGGCCCTGAGCGTCCTGCTGACTGGTGAGGCTCGAAGCGATGTGACTGAGCCAGGACGCCCAGAACAGGTAACCCTGCTCGCTGCCGCCGGGTTGGTGGGCCAGCGCGTTGAACAGCGTGTTGAGCACGCCGAGCGAGCGCGTCAGCGGAGGGGTCGACTCGGCCAGCTTCTTCGAGGCCGGCGCGAGGATCTGCGCGACCGGCTTCACCTGGACCGTGAACGGCTTGAGCTGGTTCTGGATCACCGGCGTCGTCTGCTTGAACAGGGGGCGCGAGGCGATCAGCGCCGGCGCCAGCGCCTTGGCCCACGGGATCAGCGCCCGAGACGACTGCTCGGAGGCGACCGCGAACGGGACCAGCTTGTTGAACGTCGTGATCGACTGCTGGAGCGTCCCCGGCAGCAGCGTCAGCGCGTCCTGCACCTGTCGCTGCTGGGAGGCGATCGCCTGGAAGTTCGTGTTCGACGAGTTGATCAGCGACGTCAGCGGTCCCTGGACGCTGCCGAGCGTCTCGGTCACCTTCCGCAGGCCGTTGATCGAGCGGCGGATGTTCCGCGTGCGCTCCGCGAGCAGGCTCGTGAACGTGGCCGTGTCGCGGTTGAGCGGCGCGAACCGTTGGAAGACCCCGCGTAGGTCCGCGACCGCGCTCGGGCTCGGCAGCGGCCCAGGGTTGCCCGGGTTCTTGAACGCCTGGGCGCCGCCCTCGAGCAGCAGCAGCAGATAGTTGCGCGTATCGGTGTCGAGCGACGAAAGGATCTCCGAGAAGTCGACATCGGGGTTCGTCGCTCCCGCTCCGAGCGTGCCGCCGGTCGGGATCGCACCGGCGCCCTCGGTCCCCGGGTCGAGCTCCAGGTACATGTCCTTCAGCGGGGTCCGAGGACGTAGCAGGACGGTCGCGTTCCGGTAGATCGGCTGGTACTTCTTGTAGATGTTCATCTGCACGACCGCGCGCCCGTCCTGGACGGTCACGCCACCGACGAGCCCGACCTGGACGCCGGCGATGTCGATGCTCTGTCCCTGCCCGGATGTGACCGCCGAGGCCTCCGCGAACTGGGCGTTGACCGTGTAGTAGCTCTTGCTGAACAGGCCGAAGATCCCCGAGAACGACGGCTGGTGGGCGAAGATGTAGCCGCTGACGACGGCCGCCAGCAGCACCAGGACGATGATCGCGATGAAGTCGCGGCGGTGGATCCGGATCGCCCGTCTCACGGGGTCCCCCCGGTGGTCACCCGGTTCAGCGCCGGAGCCGCGTTCTTGTAGCAGGCCACGTTCTCCACCACCGGCGGCGCGTGTCCGGGGTACGCCGGCCGGGTGCCGACCAGCGGGAGCACCGCGTTGCCGAACAGCGGCCCGGCTCCGCGGATCGAGCTCGTCTGGAAGCGGATGTCGCCGCCGCCCGCGGACGCACGCATGTAGCGCCCGTTGCCGTCGAAGTTCTGCGCCGACCCGCCGAGGCCGACCGCGCTCTGGAAGAACTCGCGGTAGACGGGCTCACCGGTGCTGTCGCCGGGCGGATCCTTGATCACCTCGTTGCCCGCGGGAATGATGTTGTGGTTGAAGCACTTCGCGAACAGGTTGCCCTGAATCAAGAGCTCCTTCGTCGCGGTCAGCGACGCGGACGTGTTCTGGACAGCCGGCGTCAGCTCCTTGAGCAGCCCGCCGAGGTACTTGTTCGACACCAGGTCGATCGACTGCTGCAGCCACGGGAGCGCGGTGCCGATTGTCGGGTCGAGCTGCTTGACACCGGGGAGCAGCGCGCGCGCGAACTCCTTGGTCGGCCCGAATGACGCGTTCAGCGGCACCAGGAGGCGATCGGTGGCCTGCAGCCACGGCGGCAGCAGCGCGATCGTCTGGCTGAGCTGCTCCTGGCGGGACGCGAGCGCCGCCATCGTGGTGTTGAACGAGTCGACGAACGCCGGCAGCTGCTGACCGCTCGCCGACAGCGCCCTGAAGACCTGCTCGTTGCCCTTGACCACGCCGGCGAGGTCGCCCGGCCGCAGCCCGAGCAGCGCCTGGTTGACCATCGATGAGGCTCGGAACGCGTCGACCGAGTACTTGAGCGAGAGGTTGAGCGCCTGCCCGCCGGTCAGCCCGCGGACGATCGGATCCTGGGTGACGTCCTGATACGCACGCGGGGGGATGTTCAGGGCTCCGCCGATTCCCTGCAGGAGCGTCTGCAGGTTCGCGCGCGAGTCGGAGGTCAGCGCGTTCAGCACGCGGTCGATCTGGACCGGACCCGAGGTCTGCGGAGCTGGGAGCGTCGAGCCCGACGCGAGCACGGGCGCGTTCGGCGTGCCCGGCCTCAGATCGACGTAGAAGTTCCCCTCGAGGAAGATCCGCGGACGGATGTTGACGGTCGCGTTCGAGTGGAGCGGCAGGCCGTTGTTCTGGATGTCCATCGTGACGACCGCGACATCGCTCGACGGGCCCTGGTTCTTCATTCGCTGGACCGACACGGCCTCGCCGACCTTCACGCCCGCGGTACGGACCTCGGACGGGATGTGCAGCTGCGTCTGGCTGGTGAACACCGCCTTCAGCTGGTACGGGGTGCCCGAGAACGGCAGCGATCCGCCGAACACGAGGTAGCAGATGATCAGGATGAAGATGGCACCGAGCGTCCCGGCGGCGAACTTGCTGATGCGGGAGCGCTTTCTCATCCGCCTGTCGTCCTGTGTGTGAGCTCGGTCTTCGTTCCGACGTTCTCCGTCGGGTTGCCGATCGTGGCGTGCGTATCCGAATAGGGCTCGTTGCCCGCCGAGCACTCGGACCTCTCGCCGGGCGCGTTGGTGTTCGGGTACGGGTCGACGTGCAGCGGGCCGTGCGCGTCGAGCTGGCTTGTGTCGGCCTGCAGGAACGGCTTCTGCGAGGGCACCGACTCGACGCCGGGCACGTCGTCGATCGCGACCACGTTGAACCGCAGCCGCGTGCCGGTCGCGACCGGATCGGACAGCAGGCTCGCGGTGTTGCGCAGGAACAGCGTCACGTAATTGCAGGTGGTCTGCGCGGGAGTCAGGAACGCGAGCGGCGGACCGAGGCTCTGGGCGAGCAGTGTCAGCCGGTCGAGGCCCTGCTGGACGGTCGGGTTCTCGCCGTAGGTCTTCAGCGTCTGCGCGAGGCCGGTCAGCTGGTTGTTGAGCGAGTTGGGGCCCTGGTAGGTGCCCGGGAGGTTCTGGATCCCGCGCAGGAACGTCTGGGCGAGGACGGGCGAGCTCTGGGGCAGCGTCTTGAAGCCCGGCTCGAGCTCGGCGAACAGCGCCGTCGTGTCGGTGATGAACGGCTGCAGGATCGGCGAGTCGTGGATCAGCTCCCGCTCGGTCGGCGGGCTCTCCTTGATGAAGTCCTGGAAGAACGGCACGGCGACGCTCGCCAGTGACGTGAACGTCGTCGCGAGGTGCACGTACAGGTTGGCCTGGTCCTGGGCGACCGGTGTCAGCGCCGAGGTGAAGTTCTCGAGCCCGTGGAAGAAGCCCGCCAGGTCGGTCTTCTTCGACGACAGGTTCTGCATCACCGGCCCGAGATCGTTGACCAGCGGCACGAACGCGCGGATCGCGTTGTTGATGTCGAAGCCGCGTCCCGCGAGCGCCTCGCCGTAGCCGGTGGTGGTCTGCACCACGCCCACCCGCGTGGCGGCGTCGTACTGCGAGAGGACCTGGTCGAGGTCGACCTCGGCGCTCGTCCGTGAGACCGGCACGGTCGCCCCGTTGGGCATCGTCTGCGGCGAGTTGCCGGGCGTGAGCTGCAGGAACTTGAGCCCGATCGCGCCCTTCAGCCTGATCCTCCAGTCGGAGTTGACCGGCAGCGGCTGGATGGTCTTGTTGAGCGCCAGGTTCAACACCGCGATCGGCTGCCCGGTGGGCGTGCGGCCCGGGGTGATGCTCGTGAGGTGGCCGACCAGCGCGCCCCCGGCCATGTGGACCTCGGCGTCCTGGGTCAGCTCTTCCGCGTCGCGAACCTGAACGTGGAGGTTGTAGCGCGGCACGAACGGCAACCCGTTGTTCGCGTTGTACGCGAGGAACACGGCGACGATTGCGACCAGAACTGTCACCGCGCCGATCAAAACCGGGCTGGCGAACAGGCCTCGCTCGCGGCGACGGGTGCTCACGCGCCCGGCCCCAGCAAGTAGTGCATCAGCCCTTCGAGCGTCTTGCTGCTCTCGGTCCGGAGCCCCGAGCTCTGGGCGGCCTTGATCGCCCGGGCGACCCTCGGCGTCTTCGCCGCCTTCGCCGTCGTCGATACGTCGAGTGCGGTCGGCCGGTCCGCCGCCGTGGTGAAGTGCGTGAAGTTCGCTGAACAGCCACCGACGGTCTGCTTCGAGTACGCGGTGCAGCCTCCGACGATCGCCTCGGTGCGGATGTAGTGACCGCCGGTGTCGAACCCGTTGACCGCGTTGGTGCCGTTGAACAGCAGCGACATCAGCTGCTCGACCGCCCCGGTCTGGAACAGGCTCGAGGTCAGCTTGTCGAGGTTCGTGAACGCGGGCAGACCGGCGGTGCCGAGCTTCAGCAGCTGCTTGTCGAGCGGGATCGTGGCGACGAGCAGAGGGCCCTGCTGCTGCGCTGCGTTGCCGAGCGAGATCAACGACCTCCTCGCGATGTCGGCGAACCCGCTCTTCCCGTTGAAGGACGCGAGCAACTGATACTGCCGGGCGAGCGCCGGCGCCGCCTGGGTGCTCGCGTGGAGCACCGGCGTCGCCTGGTCGGCGAGCGCGCCGAGGTCGACCAGCAGCGGATTCAGCTGGCGCAGGAAGTCAGGCAGCAGGTGGAACGAGAGCGCCGTGTTGTTCGCCTGCTGGGCGGTCGCGACCGAGGTCGTGTTGGCAGTCAGGACCCACTGCTTGATCGCCGCGCGGTCCTGGGCCAGCGGTGTCAGCACCGTGTCGGAGTCCTTGGCGAGCTGAGCGAGCTGCTTGTTCTGCTTCGCCAGGATCTTCAGGACCTGGTCGGTATAGCCGAGCGCGGGGTTGGCGCGACGGATCACCTGGTTCAGATCCGAGCCCCGGGCGGCCAGCCCGGTCCCGAACTCGTTGATGATGATCCCGAACCACTGACGGACCGGCTCGCGATAGATGTTCTGGACGAGGTCGGTGTCGATCGGCGAGCTGGTGTGGGTCACCGGCAGCAAGTAGGTGCCGGCTCCGGGGCCGCTGGTGATCTTGGTCAGCGGCTGGGCCGCCGAGGTCCCCGGGTCACAGTCGACGAACTTCTCGCCGATCAGCGACTGCGGGCGGATCGCGCAATGGGCGTTCTGGCGGAACGGGGTGAAGTCCGACGTGCCGACTGTCATCGTCACGGCGGCCTTGCAGGTCGCGTTCGCTTGCTTGCAGGAGTTGGTACTTCCGAGCCCGGACGCGTTGGTGATGTTGAGCGACGAGATCGTGCCGACGTTTGCGCCGGCGATTCGCACGTCCTCCCCGGGCACCGCGGACGACGCGTTGTCGAAGATCGCTCGCACCTGATACGGGTCGCCGCCGCCCGACGAGGTCGTGACCGCGACGATCACCCCAACGATGATCGCGACCCCGACGATGGCAATGACTGCGATCCGTCTCATGGGCCGGGCGGAAGCTCGCTCGGGTTGCAGCCAGGGACGGCCCACGGCGACGATCCATCCGGGGTCGCCTGCGCAGCCGCGCCGGGGCAGCGCTGATGGACGACCGTGAGACCGCTGTAGCGCTGTGAGGGCGGCTTGGTGGTCAGCTGGTTGAAGCCGTTGACCGCAAACGCGTTGAACACCGGCTGCGTGCGTGCGTAATGGCCGTTGGCGTCGTAGTAGCCGTTGCTCTGGCCGACGTTGGTCAGCGCCGCGACGATGTCGGGCGCGTACTCGCGCAGCGCGTCCAGCTGCTGCTGGGAGTTGTTCATCTGCTTGATCAGGTTCGGGATGGCGACGCTGGCGACTCGCTCCAGCGACGGCGTCGATCGCGCGAGGGTCGTCAGGTCACCGGTCCCATTCGGGTTGCGGATCAGGTTGTTGAGGCTGGCGATCGTCGGGATCGAGGCAGCCACGAGCCGGTTCAGCTGAGTTGCGAACGGAGTCAGCCGCCTGATCCCCACCTTCGACGCCTGGACGAGCGGAGTCAGCACGTTAAGCGTCGAGTTCAGGCCCTTGAACGATTGCGTCTGCTGGTTGAGCGTGTTCGGGAACAGCTGCAGCGCCTGCTCCAGCGACTGGCTCTCGCGCGCGATCGCGCCCGTCGTCGTCGCGGTGTTCGAGACGAGCTGGGTGAGTACCTGGGCGCGGGACGCGAGCAGCTGCATCGCCTGCGCCCCCTGGACCAGCAGCGAGTCGAACGTCGGCTCTGACTGCGTCAGCTCGCGTGTGACGTCGCTGGTGGTCGCGAGCGCCGGCGCGAAATACGCGATTGTCTGGTTGGCCTCCTTGGCCCTTCCCTCGATGCTCGCGGCGTTGCCCTGGATGTAGTTGCGCAGCCCGGCCCGGGTCAGCGGGTTGAGCGTGTCGAAAATCTGGTCGAGGCTGACGAAGCTGCGCGTGTCCTGCAGCGGGATCAGCCCGCCGCTCGGGATCGGCGGGGCGTCCTTCGGCCCCGGGTTGAGCACGACGTACTTGTTCGCGATCCCCGACAGCGAGTTCTCGTAGATGCGCGCCGTCGTCCCCTCCGGGATCGGCGACACGCCCGAGTCCATCGTCATCGATACCTCCGCGAGGCTGTTGGGCGTCAGCGTGATCGAGTTGATCGTGCCGACCGTCGCCGGACCCATCAGCACCTGGTTGCCCGCCACCAACCCGCCCGCGTCCACGAAGTTCGCGCGCAGCGTGTAGCTCGAGCCGCCGCCCATCAGGACGACCGCGACGACCACGACCGCGATGACGAGTGCGCCGACAGCGGCCACCCGCCCCACGACCCCAGACGTACCTGTCCCGCTCAGTTCCCCTCTCTTCCTCTTGTCGCGCCCCCCGGTCGAGACGGAGACATCCTCTCAGAACCCGTTATCGGTTGCCAGAGGAAACTGTTGAGCGCAAGTGAACGTTGCGTGTAGCTCAGCGCCTGGCGCGCCGGGCTAAAAGCGCTGCTCCGAGGGCACCTCCGAGGTCTCCGAGGCCCGCGACGAGCACGTCGGGCGGGTCGGAATCGTGGAACAGATGGGGCTCCATCGCTTTTGAAATCTTCTTCACGTATGGCTCTCCGAAGCGCACGCCCAGGCCTCCTCCGACGATCACCGCCTCGACGTCGAGCAGGTTCTGCGCCGACGCGACGCCGGCGCCGAGCGCCTCGACCGCCTCGTCGATCAGCTCCACGGCGAGCTTGTCCTTACGCTCGATCGCGTGGTACCAGACCGCGCTCGTCAGCCGCGCGCGGTGACGCTCCCGCATCAGGTTGAACAGGTCGGTGTGGCGTCCCTTCTCGACCTCCTTGCGCGCCCGGGTTTCCATCGCCGCGCGGCCCGCATACGCCTCCATGCAACCGCGCCGCCCGCACGGGCACTTGCGGCCGCCCATCACGACCACCATGTGACCGATCTCGCCTGCGCCGCCGCGGCCGAGCCACGGCTTTCCGCCCAGGATCAGGCCGCCGCCGACGCCGGTGCCCCAGAACACGCCGAGGATCGACTTGTACGGCTTTCCGGCCCCGAGCCTGAACTCGGCATCGGTCGCGACCTGGACGTCGTTGCCGATGAACACCTCGGTCCCGAGTGAGCCGGACAGCGTCTTGCCAAGCTCGAAGCTGCCGTTCCATCCCGGCAGGTTGCGCGCGGTGCTGACCGCGCCGGTCTCGTCGTCGATGACGCCCGGCGAGCCGACGCCGACGCCGACGAGCGCCTTGGACTGGAGCCCCGCGCCCTCGCAGGCCTCCTGCATCGCTTCGGTCATCTGCTCCGCTACGTCCGCGGGTCCGCCCTTCGTGGGAGTCGGCCGGCGCGAGGAGCCGAGCACGTTGTTGCGCGGGTCGACGACGATCGCCTCGATCTTCGTCCCCCCCAGGTCGATTCCACCCCTCGCGGTGGTCGTGCGGGATCTCGTTGAGGTTGCCATGCAGGGATCCTTCCAGAGCGGAAGGACGGCGTGGAGATCCTCGCGTCAGGTCCAGGACTCGCGGTAGTCCTCCTGCTCGGGGGTCGGCTCGTCGATCGCGACCCCCAGCGCGGCGAGCTTCAGCCGCCCGACCTCGCGGTCGATCGAGTCAGGGACCTGGTGGACGGCCCGCGCCAGCTTGCTCCCGTTGCGGACGAGCTCCTCGACGCACAGCGCCTGCAGCGCGAACGAGACGTCCATCACCGCCGCCGGGTGGCCCTCCCCCGCCGCGAGGTTGACGACGCGGCCGTGCGCGACGAGGTTCAGCCGCCTGGAGTCGGCCAGCACGTACTGGTCGATCAGTGGCCGCACCGCGCGGACGCCGCCGATCGCGAGCGCGCGGAGCTCGTCGAGGTCGATCTCCACGTCGAAGTGGCCGGCGTTGGCGAGCAGCGCGCCGTCCTTCATCCGCTCGAAGTGCTCGCCGCGGAGCACGCGCCGCGAGCCGGTGACGGTCACGAACATGTCGCCGCGCGCGGCCGCCTCGAGCGCGGGCATCACCTCGTAGCCCGCCATCCGGGCCTCGAGCGCACGCATCGGGTCGATTTCACAGACGATCACCGCCGCGCCCGCGCCGCGCGCCCGCTCGGCCACTCCCTGTCCCGCCCACCCGTAGCCGACGACCACCAGCGTGTGGCCGGCGAGCAGCACATGGCCGGCGCGGATGATCCCGTCGAGCGCGGACTGGCCGGTTCCGTGGCGGTCGTTCAGGGCGCGCTCGGTGCGCGCCTCGTTGACCGCGAGCACCGGGCACCGGAGCGCGCCGGCGTGGTCGAGCCGGCGTAGCCGGACCAGGCCGGTGGTCGTCTCCTCGGTGCCGCCGATCAGGCCGTCGAGCAGCTCGCCGCCGAGCTCGTGCGCGGTGATCTGCAGATCGGCGCCGTCGTCGACCGTGATGTGCGGCCCGCCCTCCCGCGTTTCGAGCGTCGCGCGCACGTGCTCGGCGTACGCGGACAGCGGCTCGCCGCGCCACCCCCTGACCTCGACGCCGTGCTCGGTGACGAGCGCCGCGGCGACGTCGTCCTGCACCGACAGCGGGTTGGCGGAGCACAGCACCGGGGTGGCGCCGCCGTCGCACAGCGCCACCAGCAGATTCGCGGTCTCGGCGGTGATGTGCAGGCACGCCGCGATCCGGATCCCGTCGAGCGGGCGCTCTGAGGCGAACCGCTCACGGATCTGCGCGAGGACCGGCATCTGCTCGCCGGCCCACGCGATCCGCTCCTCGCCCTCGCGCGCCAGCGAGAGGTCGGCTACCTCATGCGGAGGGAGCGACGCCCTGGCCACGGTTACGCCCTCAGCCGCCCCTCGCGAGCGAACAATGGCGATTCACCCCACGCATAGCGAGGCAAATCGCCATCGTTCCGCCGGCGATCCGCCTAGTACCGGTAGTGGTCGGGCTTGTAGGGACCGTCGACGGGGACGCCGATGTACGCGGCCTGGTCGGGCCTCAGCTCGGTCAGACGAGCGCCGAGCGCGTCGAGATGCAGCCGCGCGACCTTCTCGTCGAGGTGCTTGGGCAGCGTGTAGACGCGCTTCTCGTAGACGTCGGTGTGGCCGTACAGCTCGATCTGCGCAATCACCTGGTTCGTGAACGAGTTCGACATCACGAAGCTGGGGTGCCCGGTCGCGTTGCCGAGGTTCAGCAGCCGGCCCTCGGACAGGACGATGATCGAGTGGCCGTCTCCGAACGCCCACTCGTCGACCTGCGGCTTGATGTTGATCCGCTTGATCCCGGGGATCTTGGCGAGGCCGGCCATGTCGATCTCGTTGTCGAAGTGGCCGATGTTCCCGACGATCGCCTGGTGCTTCATCTTCGACATCTGCTCGGCGGTGATCACGTCGCGGTTGCCCGTCGCGGTGATGAAGATGTCGGCCTGGCCGACCACGTCCTCGAGCCTCACCACCTGATAGCCGTCCATCGCCGCCTGCAGCGCACAGATCGGGTCGACCTCGGTGACCATCACCCGCGCGCGCTGGCCCACGAGCGACTCCGCGCAGCCCTTGCCGACGTCGCCGTAGCCGCAGATCACCGCGACCTTGCCGCCGATCAGCACGTCGGTCCCGCGGTTGATCCCGTCGATCAGCGAGTGGCGGCAGCCGTATTTGTTGTCGAACTTCGACTTCGTCACCGCGTCGTTGACGTTGATCGCCGGGAACAGCAGCTTCCCCTGCTCGGCGAACTCGTACAGGCGGTGCACGCCGGTGGTCGTTTCCTCGGTCACGCCCTTGATCGCGGCCGCGGTCCTCGTCCACCGCTGCGGGTCCTCGCCGAGCACACGGGTGAGCAGCTCGAGCACGATCTGGAACTCCTCGGAGTCGGCGGTCGACGGATCGGGGACCGCGCCGGCCGCCTCGAACTCGACGCCCTTATGGACGAGCAGGGTGGCGTCGCCGCCGTCGTCGAGAATCATGTTCGGGCCTCCGTCGGGCCACGTCAGCGCCTTCTCGGTGCACCACCAGTACTCCTCGAGCGTCTCGCCCTTCCACGCGTACACAGGGACGCCGCGAGGGTCGTCCGGGGTGGCGTCGGGGCCGACCACGACCGCCGCCGCCGCGTGATCCTGGGTGGAGAAGATGTTGCACGACGCCCAGCGCACCTCGGCGCCAAGCGCGACCAGCGTCTCGATCAGCACCGCGGTCTGAACGGTCATGTGCAGCGAGCCGGTGATCCTCGCGCCGGCCAGCGGCTGCGCATCCGCAAACTCTCTGCGCGTGGCCATCAGCCCGGGCATCTCGTGCTCGGCGAGGCGGATCTCGTTGCGGCCGTACTCCGCGAGCCCGAGGTCCGCGACCTTGAAATCTGTCCGTGCGACGGTCGTGCTCATGCTTCCTCCAAAGTCGATCTCGTTCACGCGGCCGTCAGCAGCCGCTCGTGCTTTTCCTGTTCGAATCGCAGCCAGTCCTCGGCGCTCACGTCCTCGGGCCGGCGCGGCTGTGCCTCGAGCCATGCCTCGACCGCCTCACGCAGCTCGGGGCTGTCCTTCATCTGCGCCGCGAACGCGACGTCCGACAGGCCGATGCCAAATCGATTCAGCAGCTCCTTCAACGTGCGAAGCCGCTGCAGCTCCGCCGGGCCGTACAGGCGGTAACCCGAGGCCGATCGAGCCGGGGACACGAGTCCCGCCCGCTCGACGTACCTGAGCATCCGCGGCGACCATCCCGTCGTCCCCGCCGCCTCATTGATCGTCAACCCGTCCATCTCGGGCGAACGTTACCACGGTCGTGTCAAGGTTTGGGGGCGGTTCCGGCGCCCAGAGGGCGCCCCCACCCGTGGCTTGTAACAATTGCATCTTGGGCGATACCTATGGCTATATCCAAGTTTTCGCCCACAATGCCGGTCCGGGCAGCGCCTGGACATGAGTTTTACCTGCCTGGCATACGACATTCGTCCAGTGGGGGCTTGCGCCGGGTCGCGTTTTGGTCGATCTATCTAGCGGGCCGCTCCGGTTTTCCGTCCACCCGAAGCCCCCAACCCAGGGAAGAGCTCACGTCCAGGACTCTCACCACGGTGATGTGCGCCTTGGCGCTCCTCCTGAGCGCCGGGGGCGCGACCGCGATCGCTCACGGCAGCCCCGACGGTCACGGCTGGGGTGATCGGCCCGATCACGGCGGCGGCCCGCCGCCGTGGGCGCATGGCCAAGGCTCGCCGCAGGACGCGCCAGCGCCGGGGACGCCGCCGCCCGCACCGCCCGCACCGCCCGCGAACCCGGCGCCGACCCCGACGCCGCCGGCCCCGATCCCCACCCCGGCGCCGAGTGACGGCGGCTCCCAGGGCGACCACGGGAACGGGAACGGGAACGGGAACGGGAACGGCAGTGGCAACGACCACGGCAATGGCAACGGCAACGGCTACGCCCGCGGCCACGACGGCAGCCAGCCGGGTCACGCCAACCACGGCCCCAACACCCCGACCGCGACGACGACCGTGCCCGCCGTCCCCTCCCCCGCGGCGACTCCGGCGCCGGCGCCGACCGCGACGACGACCGAGACTCCGATCACCGTCCCGCCGGGCATCACGACCCCGACGCTGACGACCGCGCCGACCGCGCCGAAGACCACCCCGATCACCGCGCCGACGCTGCCGATCCCCGGGATCACGATCACGTCGCTCGAGGTCCCCGCGACGCGCGGAGCCGGCCCCCGGAGCGGCGGCCGAACGCCGGCCGCCGCCGGCGCCGCCACGTCGGTCCTCGCCTCGAGCCTGCTCAGCTTCACGACGAGGGCCACGGCGCTCGACTCGACGGCCGGCGGCCTCCCCGCAGCCACGCACGCCGCCGCTTCAGGCGCGATCGCCGCCCATCGCGCCCCCGCCCCGACCCCGCAGGCGTCGACCAGTCCGGCGGCGACGATCGCGCACTTCATCGAGGTGATCCCGATCGGCGTGTGGATCGCGTTGGCGGTCGCGATCAGCCTCGCCGCGATGAGCGGTGTGGCAGCGGTGACCCTCGGCAGGCGCGCAAGCCGCCGGGGGAGCGAGGTTGCGGCGGTGACCGCCGCGGCCGTCACCGACCAGCTCACCGGGGTCCTCAACCGCCGAGGCTTCACACAGACGGCCGAGCGCGAGCTGGAGCGGGCGCGCCGCTACAGCCGGCCGCTGGCGCTCGCGTACGTCGACGTCCGGGGGCTGAAGGCGGTCAACGACACCGAGGGACACCTCGCCGGCGACCGGCTGTTGCAGGAGGTCGCGACACTCCTCTCGAGCTCCGCCCGGGCCAACGACGTCGTCGGGCGGATGGGCGGCGACGAGCTCGCGGTGCTGCTGGCCGAGCAGGCGGAGTCGGGCGCCGCCGCGATGTCCGAGCGGATCCGCGACCATGTCCCCGAGCACCGTGCCGCGCTCGGGTTGCGGACGCAGTGGGACGTGACGATCGGCACGGCGAGCTTCCCCGGCGACGGCGAGACCCTCGACGAGCTGATCGCGGCCGCCGACCGGCGGATGTACGAGCAGCGCGGGATCGAGCTCCGGAAGAGCTAGCCCCGGTCTCTCAGCCGCCGGCGAGAGCGCCCTTGAGCCGCTCGATCATCGGCACCGGGCTCGGGTCGACCCCGCGCAGAACCGCCAGATACAGCGATACGAGGTCGCCGAGCAGGACCAGCGAGAGCAGCCGCTCGGTGGCGCTGGTCCCCACCGACTCGACCTTGTAGGTCGCGGCCTCCTCGGCGGCGATCAGCCCCCGGGTGAGCTCGATCCGCTGGCGGATCCTCGGGTGCAGGTCGGAGTCGTCGAGGAACACGGCGCTGAACCGGCCAAGGTCGGCGGCCGACTGCCAGCCCATGATCTCGTTGTGGTCGAGCTCCGGGATCTCCGCCGAGAACGCGGGCATCTTGGCGTTCTCGTTGATCTGGGTCTTCCACCTGTACGCGATCGGGGAGGTAAGCCCGGACCCGCAGATCTGCGGCACGGTGTTGTGCAGACCGCGGGACAGGTCCTTAGGGAAGTCCTCGTGGGGGCCGCCCGGCCGCCAGGCGGCGACCAGCTCCTCGACTCGAGCGGCGGCGATGTCGATCTCGGAGTGCAGCCGCTCGGCGGCGCCGCACATCCACGCGACCTCGAGCGCGACGACCAGCGAATACGCGACCGCGGCGCGCGGCTGGAAGCCGCCTGGAAGCGGGATCACGGGGACGCCGTCGGCGCGGGCCGCCTCGGCGAGCTTGCCGCCGGTCGTGGCGACGATCCGGTGGGCGTCGACCACGCCCGCCGCCTCGTACGCGGCGAGCGTCTCCTCGGTGTTGCCCGAGTAGCTCGCGCACAGCACGGCGCTCTCGGGCGCCGTCCACGACGGCAGGCCGTAGCCGCGGGCGATCACGATCGGCCGGCTCGCGCGGTCGCCGAGCGCGGCCCGGGCGAGCGTGCCGCCGATCGCCGATCCGCCCATTCCGGCGACGATCAGGCCGCCCGTAGCGTCGCGGGGCTTGAGGTTGGCCGCCTCGACCCGCCACAGCGCGTCCCGCAGCTGATCGGGCAGCGCGAGCACGTCCTCGAGCATCCCCGCCCCGTCGACCGCCTCGATCGCCGAGCGGTCCAGCGCCGCAGCAGCTGTCACCGTCCTCCGTCTCCCTCGGGCACCTGCTCCACGCCGGGGAAGATACGGATTCGGGCCCGCACGCGCCCTCCGGCCGGGAAGCGCCCGCTCACCCGCCGTTCGACCGCCCGGCGCCGTTTCCGCGCCCGACGCCCTCGTATTCGAGGCCCGCGGCGCGGACGACCTCGGGAGCGAGGCAGTTGCGGCCGTCGACGACCAGCTTGCCGGCCATCCGCTCGGCCGCGAGCCGCCAGTCGAGCTCCGCGAACTCGGGCCACTCGGTCACGATCACGCACGCATCGGCTCCGGTCACGGCATCGAGCGCGGACTCGGCGAACTCGACCCCGACGAGCATCTTCCGCGCCTGCTCCTCGGCGACCGGGTCGTACGCCTGGACCTTCGCGCCGTCCGCCTGCAGCCGCGCGGCCAGCACCAGCGACGACGCCTCGCGCATGTCGTCGGTGTTCGGCTTGAACGCGAGCCCGAGCAGCGCGACGTTCTTGCCGACGAGCGAGCCGAGGTGCTTCTGGAGCTTGCCGATCGTGCGGCGCTTCTGCAGCTCGTTGACCTCGATCACAGCGGTAAGCAGCTGGAAGTGGTAGCCGGAGTTGCCCGCCAATTGCTTGAGCGCCGAGACGTCCTTCGGGAAGCAGGAGCCGCCGAATCCGAGCCCGGGCTTGAGGAAGCTCTGCCCGATCCGCCCGTCGAGCCCCATCCCCCGCGCGACCTCAACGACGTCGGCGCCGGTCTCCTCGCAGACGTTCGCGATCTCGTTGATGAACGAAATCTTCGTGGCCAGGAAAGCGTTCGCGGCGAGCTTGATCATCTCCGCGCTGGCGATGTCGGTGCGGACGAGTGGGACGCCGAGCGGCGCGTACAGCTCGACGACGGCGTCACCAGCCCAGTCCCCGTCATCGCCGACGACCACGCGGTCGGGCTCGCGGAAGTCCGGCAGCGCCGACCCTTCCTTCAGGAACTCGGGACAGGAGACGTACGCGAAGCCGCGCTTGCCCTGGTCGGCGAAGATCCGCCGGATCGCGGTGCCCGTGCCGACGGGGACGGTCGACTTCATCACGAGCGCGTGGCGCTCGGAATCGGGCATCGAGGCGACCACTGCATTCACCGCGGATAGATCGGCATCGCCCGAATAGGTCGGGGGCGTCCCGACAGCGACGAACAGCAGCCGCGCGTGCTCGAGCGCGGGCGCGAGTTCGGTCGAGAAGTGCAGCCGCTCGCGGTTGACCTGGACCGACTCGGCCAGGCCCGGTTCGTAGATCGGGATCTCGCCGCGCTCGAGCCCCGCGATCTTGTCCGCGTCGATGTCGACACACCAGACCTCGTTGCCCAGCTCGGCGAACCCGGCCGCGGTCACGAGACCAACGTAGCCGGTCCCTATCACCGCGATCGGTTCGAGCTGTGCTGACATCGGACGGAGCAGGGTAGCGAGCCGCCGCGCGCGACCGCGAGGCCCACGGCGGCTGCGGTCTAGCCGCTTGTCAGCGACGCCGCGATCTTCAACATCTGCGAGTTCGTGAGCGTGTCGGTCAACGTGTTCGAGATCCAGTAGACGGCCTGCGGGGTCCTCCAAGCCACGACCGTGACCTTCTGGCCGTTGAAGTACTCGTGCAGCTGCTTGCCGTCGACAGTCTTCTCCTGCTGGGTGCCGGTCAGGATCGGCGGGTTCAGCCAGGTGGTCCCCTGGACGCCGTAGTACTCGCCCTGGTCCGGGTTGAGCGCAACCGTCATCCGGTAGGAGACGTTGGTCCCACCGCTCCGGTTGTGAATCAGGTAGTTGCGCGGATACGACCCGGTCGTCGAGATCTCGGCGGGGCAGTTGCCGAGCGACCCCGAGCAGTACTGCGACCCGGTCGCGAGCAGCTTCGGGTAGTAGACGGGCATCGCGATGTTCCCGAGCGCCTGGACCTGGGCCTTACCGCCCTGGACGTCTGCGAACAGATTCGCGTTCGACGGCGGCGGCGGCTTGTGGGCGCTCGGCTTCGGCGGGCCGGCCGGTTTCGGCGGCGCCGCCTTGGTCGGCCTCATGAACTGGTCGAACGCGTTCTGCTCGGGGCCGCGGTCGGCGCTCACGTAGCAGGACTGCGGGGTGCACGGGTCCTCGACCGCCGGGAACTTGATCTGCTTGATCGAGTGGCCGGCGGAGAACGCAACCAGGTTGAAGATGTTGATCAGGCCGTCCGTCGTGTGCAGATCGGGGTCGGTCTGCGAGTTCTTGCCGAAGATCTGCAGCAGCCGGTCGCGCTGGGAGACCAGCGTCGAGCCGTTGAACTGCGACTTCGCCCACCGCACGAAGTCCTGCTGACGGGCGTTGCGGACGATGTCGGTGTCGGTGTGGCGGAACCGCACGAACGCGAGCGCGCCGGAGGTCGACTGGTTGTTACCGCACAGCTTCTGGTAACCCGGCTGGATGTCGATGCTCGAGTAGTTGGTGACGCTCGTGTCGTTGTAGTAGCGGTGGTCGACATCCGTGTAGACGCAACCGATCGCGTCGACGAGATCCGAGAATCCCCTGAAGTTCACGTCGACGATGTGGTTGACCTGAAGCCCGTGGAACACCTGCTGCTTGAGGATCTTGACGAGCAGGTTCGGTCCGCCGACCGAGTAGGCGGCGTTCAGCTTCGAGGTCGACACTGCGCCGCCCTGGGGGATCTCCACCTTGAGGTCGCGCGGGACCGAGAGCACGTTGATCGTCGAGGAGTTCGGGTCCATCCGAACCAGCATCATCGTGTCCGTGTGGGAAGCGTTGAACGGCTCGCCGGCGCGGTGGTCGGAGCCGATCAGCAGCAGCGTCTGCGGCTTTCCGGGATTCGCCACCACGACATTCGCGTTCTTGATCGGCTTGCTCAGCGACAGGTCCTTGGCGAACTGGTCGAACTGGAGCAGGCCGGCGACCGCGGTGGCGGTGGCGGTGAACGCGATCACGGTCACCGCGCCAAACGCGAACCGGATCGCGGTGCCCTTGCGGGTCGTGGGAACCAGCCTCACGCGAGCCCCCCCTCGATCGCGCGCAGCCCGGGCTCGCCGGCCTGCTCATCGTCGAGGTGCATCGGGAGCGCCCGGACGAAATCCCCGAGTGCCCGTCGGTAGCGCGCCAGCGAGGCGAGCGAGACCCACTCCTCGGGCCCGTGGTGGCCCGAGCCGACCGGCCCGAACTCGACCGCCGGGATCCCGCGGGCGAGGAATGCCGCCGCGTCGGACGCGCCGTCGCGGCCGACGCTGAGCGTCTCGCCGCGGACCGAGCGGGTGACCGCGTCGCAGAGCGCGCGTACGTAAACGTTGGCGCGCGGGACGGCCACCGGCGGGTAGATGAACGTGCGGGTCACCTCGACCTCCGGGAGCGCTCGGACCTGGTCGAGGATCTCGTCGGGGTCCTGCCCGGGCAGGTAGCGGACGTCGACCGCCATCGTGCACGCGTCGGGGACCTTGTTGAGCGCGTCCCCGCCCTGGATCCGGCCGAGGTTGATCGACGGCCGGTCGAACAGCTCGGAGGAGTGGCGGGAGAACGGCAGCGACTCGACGGCGCGGAACACGTCGACCGCCTTCAGGATCGCGTTGTCACCGAGCCACGGGGTCGAGCTGTGCGCCGCGCGCCCGTGGACCTCGATTCGCATCGCGAGCACGCCCTTGGCCTCGACGCCGATGTGGAGGTCGGTCGGCTCGCCGGTGATCGCAAAGTCTCCACCGAGCCCCATCCTGACGATCGCGTCGGTCGCCCTGACGTCGAGCTCCTCGGACTCCTCGTCCGGGACGCAGATCATCCGCACCCGGATTCGGTCCTGGCGCTCGACGTCCTTAAGCGTGCACATCATCGCCGCGAGCCCGCCCTTCATGTCGTACGCGCCACGGCCGGACAGCCGGTCGTCGTGCACCTCGGGCTCGAACTGCTCGGCGCGCCCCGGGACGACGTCCAGGTGGCCGTGCAGCACGACCGTCGCCGCAGCCCGGTCCTCGGACGGGCCGACCTCGGCGATCAGCACCGGCAGGCCCATATGGTCCAGTTCCTGCACTTCGATATCGCGGGATTCGAGCCAGCCCTTGACGAATCCTGCGGCAGCGATCAGCTCCTCCAGGCGGGAGGTGTCGTAGCTGATCAGCCGCTCGGCGAGGTTCCGTTCATCGAGCATCGCCCCAGGATAGGGGCTTGGCTACGAAGCTTCGGCGATCCGTAGGAACTCGCGCCAGCGGTTGACGTCGCGCTCGGCGACCCGTCGTGCCTCGGTGTCCTCGCCCGCCTCCGCCAGCTGGCGCTCGGCCTCTTCGAGGCGGCCGCGGAGCTGGGCGGCGTCGAGCGAAGCCGGCTCGTGCGCCTCCTCGACCAGGACCAGCACGCGGTTGCCGGCGACCTGCATGTAGCCCTCGGCCTGGGCGTAGCTGACGACGTCCGAGTCCGAGCGGTACAGCCGCAGCTCGGTCGGATCGAGCATCGCCAGCACCGGCTCGTGGTTGGCGAGGATCCCGATCGAGCCGACGATCGTCTTGGTCGAGACCAGCTCGACCTCGTCGTCGAACACCGTCCCCTCGGGGGTGAGCACCTCGACCGGGAACTTCTCGTGCGGCACGCGCGGACTACTCGTCGTCGCCGGACTTGCGGGCGTCCTCGACGACCTGGTCGATCGTCCCCTTGAGGAAGAACGCGCGCTCGGGCAGGTCGTCGTGCTTGCCCTGGAGGATCTCGTCGAACCCGCGGATCGACTCCTCGACCGGGACGTACACGCCGGGCGTGCCGGTGAACTGCTCGGCGACGAAGAACGGCTGCGACAGGAACCGCTCGATCTTCCGCGCGCGGTTGACCGTCAGCCTGTCCTCGTCGGACAGCTCGTCGATTCCGAGGATCGCGATGATGTCCTGGAGCTCGCGGTAGCGCTGCAGCACCTGCTTGACCTCGTTGGCCACGCGGAAGTGCTCCTCGCCGAGGATCTCTGCCTTCAAAATGGTGCTGGTCGAATCGAGCGGGTCGACGGCCGGGTAGATCCCCTTCTCCGCGATCGAGCGAGACAGCGTCGTTGTCGCGTTCAGGTGCGCGAACACCGACGCGGGCGCCGGGTCGGTGAGGTCGTCCGCGGGCACATAGACGGCCTGGATCGAGGTCACCGAGCCCTTGCGAGTCGAGGTGATCCGCTCCTGGAGCTCGCCCATCTCGGACTCGAGCGTCGGCTGGTAGCCGACCTGCGACGGCATCCGCCCGAGCAGCGCCGAGACCTCGGAGCCCGCCTGGACGAACCGGAAGATGTTGTCGATGAACAACAGGACGTCCTGGCCCGCCTGATCGCGGAAGTACTCGGCCATCGTCAGGCCGGAGAGGGCGACGCGCATGCGGGCGCCGGGCGGCTCGTTCATCTGCCCGAATACGAGCATCGTCTTGTCGAGCACGCCGGATTCCTTCATCTCGAGCCACAGGTCGTTGCCCTCGCGCGAGCGCTCGCCGACGCCGCAGAACGCCGACAGGCCACCGTGCTCCTGGGCGAGGTTGTGGATCAGCTCCTGGATGATCACCGTCTTGCCGACGCCGGCGCCGCCGAACAGCCCGACCTTGCCGCCCTTCGCGTACGGCGCCAGCAGGTCGACGACCTTGATCCCGGTCTCGAACATCTCGGTCGTCGGGATCAGCGCCTCGACGGTCGGAGCGGCGCGGTGGATCGGCCAGCGCTCGGTGTCTGCGGGCAGCTCGGCCCCGAGGTCGATCGGCTCGCCCAGCAGGTTGAAGATCCGCCCGAGCGTTGCGGTTCCGACCGGAACCGTGATCGGCGCCTCGGAGTCGATCACCTCGGTGCCCCGGCTGAGGCCGTCGGTCGTGTCCATCGCGACCGCGCGGACCCGCTCGTCGCCGAGGTGCTGCTGCACCTCGCAGACCAGGTACGGATCCTTTGCCGCGGCGATGTCGACGTCCTCCTCGGAGCGGGCGATCTCCGGCCGCGGGACGAGGATCGCGTGGTTGATCTCGGGCAGCCTGTCGGGGAACACCGCCTCGATCACGACCCCCTGGATCTCCTCGATCCGGCCGATGTTCTGCTGCTTGGCGGCGCCGTCGCCCGCGGTTTCAGAGCGCTCTTCGGTAATCGACATTACATCTCCCAGTCTAGGGCGTAGTGAACGGTCCGTCGGACTAGCACTAGCCTGCGAGCCCCTCGGCTCCCCCGACGACTTCCAGGATCTCCTGCGTGATCTCCGCCTGGCGGGCGCGGTTCATCTCGAGCACGAGATCGTCGATCAGCGTGCCCGCGTTCTGCGAGGCGTTGCGCATAGCGGTCATCCGCGCGCCGTGCTCGGACGCAGTCGACTCGAGCAGCGCCCGGTAGATCGAGATCTCGACGTAGTCGGGAACCAGCCGCCCGAGGATCTGCTCGGGCTCAGGCTCGTACTCGACGAGCGCGTGGTGCGCCTCCTCCGCTGCGGAATCCTCCTCCTCCTCGCCCCCCTCCAGCAGCGTCGCCTGCTGGAGCGGCAGCAGCGTCTCGCGGCGGACGACCTGCGAGAGCGGCGAGAAGTAGCGGTTGTAGAAGATCTCGACCCGGTCCACCTCGTCGTCCACGTACGCCGCGATCAGCCGCTCGGCGATCCGCCGCGCGTCGGCGTAGGTGGGCCGATCGGTGAATCCGGTGAAGCTCTCGGCGACCTCCAGCCCGCGGAACGTCAGCGAGGACGCCGGACGGCGGCCGGAGGCGAAGTAGATCGGCCGCTCGCTCTCGTCCTCGGCGTCGCGGCCGGCGGCGACCCCCGCGCGGACGATGTTCGAGTTGAACGCGCCGGCGAGGCCGCGGTCGCCGGCGACGAGCAGCAGCCCCACCGACCGCACGTTCTCGTGCTCGGAGAGGATCGGCAGCCGCGGCACCGCGCCGGCGGCCTCGGCCGCCTGCCGGGTCATCCGCCTGATCGCGTCGGCGTACGGCCGCAGCGCCTCGATCCTCTGCTCGGCGCGGCGCAGCCGGGCGGCGGCGACCATCTCCATCGCCCGCGTGATCTTCTGGATGTTCTTGACCGCGCCGATGCGGTTGCGAACGTCTCGCTGCGAGGTTGCCATCGTGCGCTACGCGGGCTCCGGCTCGAGTTCGGGTTCGGTCTGGACTTCCTCCTCGACCCGCGAACGCCGCGGCGCGTCGTCTTCGGCCTCGAGCGGATGTCCCTCCTCATCGAGGTCGTAGCCGAAGTCCTCGGCGAACTGCCGGACGACCTTGTCGACCTGCTGCTGGGTATCGTCGCTCCAGTCGCCGCCGGCGATCTCCTTCAGCAGCTCGGGTTCGTTGCCGCGGACGAGGTCGGTCAGGTCGCGGAGGAACCGCTCGACCCGGTCGACCCTGATCCTGTCGAGGTACCCGTTGGTGGCGGCGTAGATCTGGACGACCTGGTCCTCGACCGGCAGTGGCTGACGCTCGGGCTGGTTCAGCGTTCGAACCAACCGCTCACCGCGCGCGAGTGTCCGTTGGGTCTCGGGGTCGAGCTCGGAGCCGAACTGGGAGAACGCCTCGAGCTCGCGGTACTGGGAGAGGTCGAGCTTCAGCCGTCCCGCGACCTTGCGCATCGGGGTGATCTGGGCGGCGCCTCCGACGCGGGAGACCGAGATCCCGACGTTGATCGCCGGGCGGACGCCCGAGTTGAACAGCTTCGGCTCGAGGAAGATCTGGCCGTCGGTGATCGAGATCACGTTGGTCGGGATGTACGCCGACACGTCGCCGGCCTGCGTCTCGATCACCGGCAGCGCCGTCAGCGATCCGCCGCCGGGCATCTTCTTGCCCGTGGTCGGATCGACGACGTCGTCCGCGAGCTTGACGGCCCGCTCGAGTAGCCGCGAGTGCAGGTAGAACACGTCGCCGGGGTACGCCTCGCGACCGGGCGGGCGGCGCAGCAGCAGCGACATCTGCCGGTACGCGTACGCGTGCTTGGTCAGATCGTCGTAGACCGCGAGCGCGGCCTTGCCGTTGTAGAGGAAGTACTCGGCCATCGCGCAGCCGGCGTACGGCGCCAGGAACTTGATCGGCGCGGCCTCATCGGCGGCCGCCATCACGATGATGGTGTTGTCGAGCGCGCCGTAGTCCTCGAGCGCCTGCGCGAGCGCGACGACCGTCGACTTGCGCTGCCCGATCGCGACGTACACGCAGAACAGATCGCGGTCGGTGTTGTTGATGATCGTGTCGACGGCGATCGCCGTCTTCCCGGTCTGGCGGTCGCCGATGATCAGCTCGCGCTGACCGCGTCCGATCGGGATCATCGCGTCGATCGCCTTCAGCCCGGTGAGCATCGGCTCCTTCACGGGCTGGCGAAGGACGACGCCGGGCGCCTTGTGCTCGGCCGGCCGTGTCTCGGTGGTGTTGATGTCCCCCTTGCCGTCGAGCGGGTTCCCGAGCGGATCGACGATCCGCCCGAGCAGCGCCTCGCCGACCGGGATGTCGAGCAGCCGCTTGGTCCGCTTGACCGTGTCGCCTTCGACGATCTCCTCCCAGTTGCCGAACAGCACCGCGCCGACGTTGTCGGACTCGAGGTTCAGCGCCAGCGCGGTGACGTCGTGGGGCAGCTCGAGCATCTCGAACGACATGCAGTTCTCGATGCCGTGGATCCGGGCGATGCCGTCGGCCACCGACAGCACGGTCCCGACCTCTTCGAGGTCGGCGGACTCGGTGTCCAGGCCTTCGATCCGGCTGCGAAGGATTGAGGTGATCTCGTCGGGATTGATCTGCAATTGATCGACTCCTTGCGCGAGCGTCGCTACGCCCGCGCTACTTGCTTTCGAAGTTGTTCGAGGCGGTTGACAATCGACGCGTCGAGGACGACGTTCCCGACGCGCAGCACGAGCCCGCCGAGGATCTCAGGATCGACGCGGCTGGACAGCTCGACCTTGAGGCCGGTCTGCTCTCCAACTCGCTGGCCGATGCTCTGGACGATCGCGTCGTCGAGCTCGATCGCGCTCGTTACCTCGACCGGGAGCAGCTTCCGGGCCTGCTCCCACATGTGGTCGTACCGGTCACGGATGCGGAAGATCACCGGCATCCGGTGACGCTCGATCAGCGCCTCGAGGAAGTTGACGAGCTCCGGCTTACCGCCCTCGATCGCCCGGTCGAGCGCGCCCTTCTTCTCGTCGCTGGAGAAGTAGGGCGAGAAGAAGAACTGCATCAGGTTGCGGTTCTCCGAGACCGCGTCGGCGAACTGGCCGAGCTGGTCGTGGACCTCGTCGAGCGTGCCGCGCTCCTCGGCGACCTGGAACAGCGCGCGGGCGTAGACCTCGGCGATCTCTTCCATCTAAATGCGCTCCCGCACTAGTTCTGGCTCCCGGGGCTGAGCGACGCGAAGTCGATCTCCTTGAGCGTCTCCTCGACGAGCCGGCGCTGGTCCTCCTCGGTGAGCGTCTTGCGGGTCACCCGCTCGGTCGCCAGCACCGTCAGGTCGGCGACCTCGCGCCGGATCTCCTGGATCGCACGCTGCGTCTCCAGCTCGATGTCGCGCCGCGTCTGCTCGAGCAGCCGCTCCCGGCGCTGCTTGGCGTCCGCCTCGGAGTCGCGCTCGTGCGCCTCGCCGGCCTTGCGCGCGCGGTCGACGATCTCGTCGGCCTGCTGGCGTGCCTCGGCCAGACGCGCGCGGTACTCCTCGAGCAGCTCGTCGGCCTTGCGGCGGATCTCATCGGCCTCGTCGATCGACAGCTCAATCGCGCGCTGACGGCGGTCGAGCGCCGCGGATATCCGTGGGAACGCGACCTTCCAGAGGATCAGCATCGACACGCCGAACAGGACCAGGGTCCAGACCATCAGCCCGACGTTGGGGGTGATCAGGAAGGAGCCGCCCGAGGCGCTCGGCATGAGTATCGCTGCCGCGGTCATCTATGTGAGCACGTACGACAGGAGGCCGGCGACCAGTCCGTAGAAGAACACGGCCTCGGTGAGCGCGAAGCCAAGCCACTGGATGCTCGTGATCTCATCACGCATTTCCGGCTGTCGGGTGACGGCCTCGATCACCTTCCCGAAGATGATCCCGATGCCGACGCCGGCGCCTACCGCACCGAGGCCGCCGCCGATGGCGATCCCGAAGCCCTTGGTCAGCCCCGAGGCCGCGCCAAGAGAAAGGACATGTGTCAACACCTGAGCTCAGCTCCTTTTGGTTAGTGGTGAGTCACGCTGCCGGCGATGTAGATCGCAGCGAGCGTCGCGAAGATGAAGGCTTGAAGGGTGGCGATCAGCCCCAGCTCAAAGAGGTACACGAGGACCGCAACTGGCAACAGCGCCCAGCCGAGGAACGAGAGGCCGAGGATCACCGCAAGTCCGCCGGCCATGAACAGAATGATCAGATGGCCCGCGAGGATGTTGGCGAACAGCCGGACCGTCAAGGAGATCAGCCGCGTGAACGTGGAGACGACCTCGAGCGGGAAGATCAGCAGCAGGATCGGACCGTGCACGCCGCTCGGGATGAGGCTCTTGGTGTACCCGATCGGGCCTTGCTTGGTGATCCCCACGACGTTGAAAATCACGAACACGATCACTGCCAGAACTAGCGGAACCGAGATGTTCGCCGTCGAGGCGTAGAGGGCGAACGACGGGATATGAGCCCCGAACAGGTTGAACGTCTGCTCGCTGTTGGTCGGCAACGGCAGGTAGCCGATGATGTTTGACCACCACAGGAACAGGAACAGCGCGGCGAGGAACGGGAACCACGTCCGGGCCATCGAGTCGGGCATGTTTCCCCGGGTGATGTTGTCGCGCATCAGCGAGTAGAGCGTCTCGACCGCCGTCTGCACGCGGTTGGGCCGCATCTGCATCCGCCGGGAGATCCACAGCATCGTCCCGACCGTCAGGAACGCTGCGAGGAACAGGTAGACGACCGCCCGGTTGATGCTGAAGACGCCCCAGTGGGTCCAGTTCACCAGCTTGAACTCGTTCTGGATCTGGAATTCGTTGTTCCTGTGGCCGAAGCCGAGGGCGGCGATCAGGATGATCGTCCCGCCGAGCCAGACGCCGACGAGGATCCACAGAATCTGCTTGGTGGTGAGCTTGTTGAGCCTGTCGGTCACTCGGGCCTCCCCGGCCGGCTGATCGCCGAGACAACGAGCTGCACCGTGAACGCGACGACGATGACGACCAGCGCGGTTATCCCGGCGTCGCGCCCGACCTGCGAGCGCGCGATGATCACCGCGATCGCGAGCAGGAAGAGCCGCGAAAGCATGACGACGAGCCGGACGCTTACGTCGGTCCGGGCATTCGCGTGGAGCGCCTTGTTGCGCTCGAGCACCTCGCCCGCAGCGCGCAGCGCGATCCACGTCCCGCCGCCGATCGCGTAGCCGGATGCCGAGCCGCCGATCGCGATCACGACCGGCGCCGCGACCACGAGCAGCACGACGTCGAAGTACCGCAGCAGGGCCGGAACGGCCGGCTCAGAACTCATGGAAGCGCCTAACGACAACATAGATCCCCAGAAAGAAGCCGAGCAGGAACCCCGCTCCTGTTACGTCCCAAGCGGAAAGAGGCGGTCGGCCGTCTGTCATGTCGATTACTGCGTTTCAAGCGAGGCAGGCGCGAGTCGAGGTGGGGCAACGGCGGCAGAGGGCGCCCGTGCCGGGCAGGGTAGCCGGTCGGCGACTTAAACGACGCCTCAAGAAGCGGTCAGCGCGCGGCGATCGGGAGGGGCGCGGGCCGGAGCCTCGGCTTCGGCAGCTGACCCTCCGCCCACATCGCAGCCAGGCCGGCCCGAGGGAGCCCAAGCGCCCCCTCGTAGACCAGGTATCGCGGCTCCCAGCGAGGGAAGAACTTGGCGTTGAACCGGTACAGGCTCTCGATCTGGAAGAACGGGTTCGCCAGCGCGACCAGCCGCCCGAGCGCGCGCTCGTACCAGTGGGTGGGGCTGTGCATCCACTTCGCGAACGTGGCGAAGTTCAGCGACAGCTCCTTCAGCCCGTGCTCGCGCAGCAGCTCGGCGGCGCTCGCGATCATGAACTCCGTCAGGCCGTTGGGGGTCTCCGGGTCGCGGCGCATGAACGACAGCGACACGGCCTCGCGCCCGTAGCACGGGACCAGATGCAGGACGCCCCGGACTGGGCGGGCGGGGTCCGATTCGTCGCGGGCCAGCATGACCAGCGTCTCGTCGGCGTGCTGGCCGCAGACCTTGTCCATCGCCATCGAGAAGCCCCGCTCGGGCGCGCCCTGCCTGCCGAGCTCGAGCACATCCTCGACCTGTGCGAGCGTCGCGCCGTCGAGCTCGGAGACCGGGTGCAGCTCGGCGGTGTAGCCGGCCTTTCGCAGCCGCGTGACCGACTGGCGGATCTTGCGGATCGGCCGGCCCTCGAGCGAGAAGGAGTCGAGCTCGATCACCGCCTCGTCGCCGAGGTACAACGTCTTCAGGCCGAGCTCCTCGTAGAGCGGCCGCAGACGCTCGCTCGCGCCGACGCCCCCGAGCTTCAGGCCCCGCGTCTGGGCGAACCCGCGGAGCTCGGCCAGCATCGGCGCGAAAGCGTCCTCGGGCCCGACCGGGTCGCCCGAGAGCAGCAGCACGCCGTTCTCGGTGCGGTAGCCGACGAACGCGCGGCGGTCCTCGGAGAAGAAGTAGTGCTTGTCGGCGCGCAGCTTGAAGAACGACAGCGTGTCGGTCCCGTGCGCCCGAACCAGCTCGGCGGCCAGGCGCCGGCTGGCGGGTCCCGGCAGCGCGCGGGCCGGCGCGAGCGGACGGAAGATCACGTACGCGATCGCCAGCAGCGTGGCGATCTCGATCACGTGGACCGACATCGGGATCCACGCGACGTGGTGGTGGAGCACCGCGTGGCGCTCGTAATGGATCGGGCCGGGCTGCCACGCGAGCAGGTCGACGGTCTCCCTGAGAACGGACGCGACCGACGGATGGCCCTGCTTGGCCCACGTCGCGATCCCGGCCGCCGTCACCCCAGCCAATCCGATCAGCGGCACCCGCCAGACGGCAGAGCGAAGTGTGACCGGGTCATGGCGGACGGCGAACTGGCGCCCGCCGGCGAGCAGCGCCGCGGCGGCGACCCAGGTGATCGCGGTCTCCTCGAAGTCGAAGCCCTTGAGCAGGTCGAACAGCCCGAGCGCGAGCATCAGGATGATCGCGGCCTGCCACGCCCGGCGGCGGCGCTTGAGCAGGTACGGCGCCACCAGCAGCAGCGCGGCGCCGGCGGGCAGCGCGAGCGCGTGGAACAACCGCATCTCCTGGACCGGCTCGATCCCGAGCAGCAGATGTCCCCGCCAGCGGATGCTCGGCGTCAGCGCCGAGGCGATGTTGACTAGGCCGACGAGCGCGGCGCCGATCGCCGCTGCGGCGGGCAGCCATGAGAGCGCACGGGAACGGTTGGGGGAAGCGGGCATCAAGCCTCGACGGGGCGCCGGTTGCGGGGTGCCTTCGGACCGGCGTCGCTCAGCACAGTACAGCGGAAATCCCCTCTGGTTACGGCACTCGAAGCGGGTCAGGACGGGTTCTCCTGCTCGACCTGGTTGAGATCGCCGCAGTCGAACGGCGAGTTCGACACGGCGATCGAGCCCGAAAACGGGTACTCGAGGATCGCGGCGGTGACCATCCCCGCTCCCACCGACACGGCGATGCTCAGACTGAGGATCAGATCCTGCCCAGGCGACCGCCGTCAGACGCGGAGCTCGGACCGCTCGCGGCGGAGCCTCAGCGCCCCGAGCACCGGCCTGCGGCCGGGCAAGAACAGCGTCAGGACGAGCGCCGCCAGCGGAAGCACCGCGATCAGCTCGAACACGGACCGCAGGCCGTCGGCGTCAGCGAGTAGCCCGAGCAGCGGCGCGCCGACGCCACCGAGCCCGATCGACAGCCCGATCGTCACCCCAGAGGAGACGCCGAGCCTGCCGGGCAGATATTCCTGACCCATCACGATGGTCACCGCGAACGTCGCGATCGTCGCGGCGCCGGCGGCGGCCACGAGCGCGACCGCCAGCCCCGGCCCAGAGACCAGGAAGGCCGCGATCAGCGGCGGCAGCAGCGCCATCGAGCCGATCAGCACGGCCCGGCGCCCGAAGCGGTCGGCGAGCGGGCCGCCGATCAGCGTCCCGAGAGCGCCGCCGACGAGCATCGCGCTGAGCGCCGCGTTCCCGAGCGCCTTGCCGGTTCCGAGCACGTGGACGAAGTACAGCGGGATGAACGTGATCAGCCCGAAGTAGACGAACGATCGGAGCGCGATCACGCCGGCGAGCACGGTGAACGGACCCCACTGCTCGGGCTCGTCGGAGCGCTGCACGCGCCCCGCGACGACATCGGTCCGGAAGCCCCTCAGCCGCGGCAGCTCGATCACGAGCACCGCGGCCATCAGCAGCGTCGGAATCAGCACGAACACGGTGCCGTGCAGCCCGAACGCGAGCATCAGCGGCGTCACCAGCACCGGCCCGAGCGCGAACCCGAGGTTGCCGCCGACGCTGAACAGACTCATTCCGCTCGCCCGCTTCGCGCCGGAGACGTAGTTGGCGAACCGCGAGCCCTCCGGGTGAAACGACGCGACCCCGATGCCGCTGACCACGATCGCCGCGAACGTCAAAGCGTAGGTGGGCGCGAGCCCGGCGAGCGCGATCCCGAGGCCGCCGAGCGCCGGGCCTAGCGGCATCAGCCACGGCAGCGAGCGGCGGTCGGACAGGTGGCCGAACAGCGGCTGGATCACGCTGCTCGAGATCGTCGCCGCGAGCACCAGCGCCGAGGCCGCGGCGTAGTTCAGATGGTCCTTCGAGATCAGGAACGGCAGCAGCGCCGGCACCGACCCCTGCGCCATGTCGGTGAACAGATGGCCGGCCGACAGCGTCGCCATCGCGCGCCGGTCGACCCCTGTCGACGGGCGGCTCACGACTTCAGCGCGGACAGCTTCCCGTTTACGGTGCGGCGCTTCTCGACGAGCTCGCGCTCGAGCTCCTCGAGCTCGAGCTTGCGGCCCCGGACGAGCTCGAGCTGGGTGGCGATATGGCCCAGCGACTCGTTCAGCAGCCGCCGCTGCGCGTCGGGATCCTCGGTCTCCCGGTACTTGCGCCTGATCTCAGCGCGCGCGGTCTCGGCCTCGAGCAGCTTCGAGAGCTCATCGAGCGACAGGCCCAGCAGGTCGCGCAGGCGGATGATCTCCCGCACCCGCTCGACGTCCCCCTCGGTGTAGGAGCGGTGCTTGCCCTGGGCGCGGTCGTCGGGGCCGGGCATCAGCCCGATCTCCTCGTAATAACGGATCGTGCGCGGTGTCGTCCCGGTCAGCTCGGCCAGCTCGCCGATCCTCAGCGGCTTCTCGGTGCTCCCGCTGGCCTCCGCTCGCCATCCAGGCTCGCCAACGCCGGAGGCCGCGGGAGTCGTCCGGCTGGTCATGCCACCACCTCGACCTCGGCGGCCTCGAGCTCCTCGGCCGTCCTCGGTGCCACCGGTGCCTTCGCCTCGGCGTGGTTGGGCCGCGCCGCCGCGACGAACGCCCCGAGCACCGAAACGATCGCCAGACACCAGAGCGCGGTGTGCATGTTCGAGAGGAACGGGGTCAGCTCGGCGTTGGAGATGTGGTTGGCAAGACCCGAGAACACCGCGAACAGCACCGTCTTCGGCACCGACGAGGTGACGACGGCGAGCACGAACGCGATCGAAATCACGGCGCCCGTGTTCATCACGAGCACCCGGGCGCCGGCGGCGATCCCGCGCCGTTTGGCGGGCACGGTGCCCATCATCGCGGCGGTGTTGGGCGAGTTGAACATCCCGCTGCCAACCCCGACGATGAACATGAACAAGCCGCTGTGCCAGTAGGCGGTGTCGCGGCCGAGGCTCGTCATCAGCGCCAGTCCCGCCGCGCTCACGAGCATCCCGGCCACGGCCATCCCCCGCGACCCGCGCCGATCGGCCCAGATCCCGGCGAGCGGCGAGGAGATCAGCATCCCAACGGCCAGCGGCGCGAGCTTGACGCCGGCGATGATCGGCGAGTTGCCCTGCACTCCCTGGAAGTAGAAGACGAACAGGAACATCAGCGCGAACCGCGACAGCCCGTTGATGAACGCCGCCGCCGACGCGGCCGCGAACAGGCGGTTCTTGAAGATCGTGAGATCGAGCATCGGCGCCTTCTGGCGGCGCTCGATCACGACGAACAGCGGCAGCAGCACCGCTGCGGCGGCCAGGCCGGCGATCACGACCGGGTTGTTCCAACCCGAGATCCCACCCTTCGAGATCCCCAGCACCAGCCCGGTCAGCCCGACCAGGAACGTGATCGTGCCGAGCACGTCGAACGTGTGGTCCGCGTCGCGCTTGGTCTGCTCGCGCAGGATCGTCCCGGCCCAGAGCATGCCGGCGAGCGCGAGCGGGACGTTGAACCAGAAAACCCAGTGCCAGCTGATCAGGACAAGCGCGCCGCCGAGCACCGGGCCGATCACGAGCCCGACCGCGGCGACCATCGTGTTGGTCCCCATCGCCAGGCCGAGCTGCTCACGCGGGAACGCGTCGGTGACGATCGCGGCCGCATTGGCGAACAGGAACGAGCCGCCGATCCCCTGGAGGATCCGCCACAGGATCAGCTCGTTCCCCGAGCCGGCGAAGCCCGCTCCGAGCGACGCGAGCCCGAACACCGCGAACCCGCATATGTACGCCTTCTTGCGCCCGAACTGGTCGGACAGCCTCCCGGCGCTGAGCACCAGCACCGTCGAGGCGATCATGTAGACGAGGATCACCCACACGAGCTCCAGCAGGCTCGTGTGCAGGCTCCGCTCCAGGTCGGGCAGCGCGATGATCAGCGTGCCCGAGTTGATCGTCGCCAGCAGCATCCCGAGGCTGGTGCAGGACAGCGCCCACCACTTGTACGACTCATGACCGGCGTGGACGCCTAGTCGTCTGCCTCGGAGTGCGTGAGCGGTCAGCGGTGGTTCCTTCCCTGAGGGCGAACTGGAAGCTTACGTCAACGTTAGTTTAGCAAGATGGGCGGGCGGTTGGGGGTGGCCCTCTCGCGACCTCCTTAAACCTTTAGGGTCGCGAG